>NZ_JAUETR010000002.1:0-600000 GCF_032484785.1 Bradyrhizobium sp. SZCCHNS1050
TATAAGCGTGAAGACCATCGCGCAGGGAAGGCCGGGCGTTCTCGGCTGCACCTGTGGTACCTGCCGCCTGCATTTTTTCTCGCAGGCGGGCCGCAGGCGCCAGCCGGCGCCTGGCCTTCCCTGCGCCCTCCGACATTTCAGAGGGTGAGATCTGCAGCATGACCCGGGCAGGATCTGCCGCGGAGCGCGACGTCACGCGTCGTTCGATGCGCTCCCTCGCGCGGCATCAATGGCGTCGTCCCCGCGAACGCGGGGACCCATAACCCAAGGGAGCAGTTGGCTTGCGCAAGTCCAACCACCTCGCGTCACGACTTGGTTCGGTGGTTATGGGTCCCTGCGTTCGCAGGGACGACAGCAGTGTGTTTGGCCCGACGCTCAGCCCTGTCTTCTCACCCGTGCACCACCGCCTTCGCGATCATGCAATGAATGCCCTTGGAGCCGTTGACGGTCTGGGTCACCCGCAGGTCGGCGGCGAGGCTGCACAGGGTATAGGCGTCCTCGCGCGACAGATTGCGCTTCTCGCCGAGCAAGACGATCATGTCGCGCAGCGCCTTCACCGCGCACTGGTCGAGGTCGGGGTCCATCGCCATGGTCATGTAGTGGGTGGCCGTCTCGGCGCGCGGATAGTCGAATTTGAGATCCTTGCGCACAGTGAGACGGAAACGCCCCTGCAGCGCGGTCTCGATCGCGGTGACGCAGACCTCGCCGTCGCCCTGCACGCCGTGGCCGTCGCCGCAGGAGAACAGTGCGCCGGGCACGAACACCGGCAGATACAGCTTGGCGCCGGCGCCGAGCTCCTTGTTGTCGAGATTGCCGCCCATCGCGCGCGGGATCAGCGAGGTGATGCGGCCCCAGGCCGGCGGCGGCGCCACGCCCATCACGCCGAAGAACGGCGCCAGCGGCAGCTCCAGGCCCCACGGCAGCTTGCCGACCATCCGGTCCTTGTCGAGCGGGATGTTCATCAGCCGGCTCTCGTGGAAATCGTCGGGCAGGGTGCCCGCCAGCGGCCGGATGAAATTGTAGCCCCAGTCCTGCCGCAGCTGGACGTCGAGGATGTCGACCTCGAGCACGTCGCCGACCTCGGCGCCCTTGACCGCGATCGGGCCGGTCAGGATGTGGCCGGGCACCATGCGCTCGCTGCGGGCGTGGACGTCGAACAATTCCGGCGGCACATGGAATTTGCTGGTGTCGGGCACCACGTCGGGCCCGCCGCTGATCGAATCGATCGTGACCTCGTCACCGCTGTCGATCGTGAGCACCGGCTTCAGCCGGGATTCGAAGAAGCCCCAGTGGCAGGTCTCGGGGCTCGCGTGCAGATGGTGATGGGCCATGGTCCTCTCATTCGTACCGGTTCGGGACCAAGCATAGCGCATCCGCCGGCCGCCGCAGAGAGATGGCGACGCATGGCCGCTGTCGTGTATGAGGGCGGCCGTGGCACCTCACCCCGCGCCGGAGCTCGCAATGTTCTTTGTCCTGTCGAAGACGCTCGGCCTGCTGGCACTGCCGACCAATTTCATGATCGCGCTGGGCCTCGCAGGCGCCATCCTGATGCTGACCCGGTTTGCCGTGCTGGGGCGCAGGCTCGTGGTGTCTGCCATGCTGCTGCTGGCGATCGTCGGCCTGACGCCGCTCGGCAGCCTGATGCTCTATCCGCTGGAGAGCCGGTTTCCGAAATGGGACCCGGCGAACGGTGCGCCCGACGGCATCATCGTGCTCGGTGGTCCCGTCGATTCCGATCTCTCGGTGATGTACGGCATGCCGGTGACGGTGGCGGGCGCCGATCGGGTGATCCAGGCCGCCGCGCTGGCGCGGCGCTATCCGAACGCGCGCATCCTGTTCACCGGCGGCAGCGCCAATCTGATCGCGACCGAGGCCAAGGAGGCCGACGTCGGCGCCGAGATCCTGCTCAGCCTCGGCGTGCCGAAGGAGCGGCTGTTGCTGGAGCGGCAGTCGCGCAACACCTACGAGAATGCGATCTTCTCCAAGGCGATGATCTCCCCGAAGCCGGGCGAGCGCTGGCTGCTGGTGACCTCGGCCTATCACATGCCGCGCTCGGTCGGGCTGTTCCGCAAGGCCGGCTTTCCGGTCGAGCCCTATCCGGTGGACTGGCGCGTCGGCCGCGTGCTCGACTTCGACGGCATCTCGCTGCTCGGCCTGCGCCGCGCCGACATTGCGGTGCGCGAATGGGTCGGGCTCGTGGCCTACCGCCTGCGCGGCCGCATCGACGATCTGTTTCCGGGACCGGCCTAGGCAATCGTCTTGCAGAAGCTCGCCGCTTTCGCGGCCAGCTCGCCGCGCACGCGCGCGACGACCGGCTCGTAGCGGCAGCTCGAATCCTGCCGGAACAGCCGCGCGCTCGGATACCACGGGCTGTCGTCGCGATCCCTGAGCCAGCGCCAGTCGGCGAGGTGGGGCAGCATGATCCAGGTCGGCCGTCCGAGCGTCGCGGCGAGATGCGCGACGCTGGTGCAAACGGTGACCACGACGTCGAGACAGGAAATCAGCGCCGCGGTCTCGACGAAGTCGGTCAACTCGACGGTAAGGTCGCGGATGCCGCTCTGCTGCGCCAGCACCGCCTTGTCGGCTGGCCGCAGCTCTTTTTGCAGGCTGATGAAATCCGCCCCGAGATCGAGCAGCGGCAGCAGGGTCGCAAGCGGCATCGAGCGGTTGCGATCGTTGCCCTGATGCGGATTGCCGGACCAGACGAGGCCGACCCGCAGCCGGTCATGCGCTCCGAGCCGCCGCTCCCAGGCCGCGATGCGCTCGGCCGGCAGTGGCGGGAGATAGCTTGGCGGTGGAATGGTATCGAGCGTGGTGCCGAAGGCCAGCGGCAGGCTCATCACCGGGCAGTGCATGTCGAAGACCGGCCGCTGCAGGTCCGGCGCGTAGGCGAGGCATTGCGTCACACCGTCGATGCCGGCCATCAGCGGCCGCAGCGCCTCGCGCACCACCAAGATCACCTTGGCGCCGCGCGCGGCGACCATCGGCACGTAGCGGGCGAACTGGATGGTGTCGCCGAAACCCTCGTCCTCCTCGATCAGGATGGTCTTGCCGGCGATGTCCTCGTGGCCCAGACATTTGGACTCGGCAAAGCGCGGATAGTCGATCGAGAAATCCGGCATGGCCCAGCGCGCCTCGCGCCGGGCCCAGCCGGAGACGAAGTCGCCGCACTGCAGCTCGATATGCGCGAGCTGCCACGCCGCCTTGGGATGATCGGGGACGAGCGCGAGAATCTGCCGGTAGACGGCAGCAGCATCCTCGAAACGCAGGAGCTGCATCAGCGCAAAACCCTTGTTGAGCAGCACCTCGACGAAGTCCGGCCGCAACGCCAGGGCCTGATCGAACCACGGCAGCGCCTCCGCGCTGCGGCCGAGACAGACAAAGGCATCACCGAGATTGTTGCAGACCATCGCCTCGGTCGGCGCCAGCGCATGCGCGCGTTCACAATCGGCCAGATACGCGTCGTAGTGTTTGAGCTCGCGGAGGCACCGGGCGCGCATCTGCAGCGACTGCAGGTCATTCGGCTGCTGCGTCAGGCAGATCGTGAAGGCCTGGGCGGCTTCCTCATAACGCTGCTGCTGATGCAGCAGCAGGCCGCTCTGGAACGCGGCCTCGCGGTGCGAAGGATCGATCGTCAGCGCGTGCTGATAGCTCAGCAGCGCCTCGGCGCCACGGTCGAGCGCCAGCAGCACGCCGCCCATATGCTTCCACAACTCGGCCTCGTCGGGCTTGAGCTGGATCGCCTTGTCGAAGACGGCGAGGGCGTCGTCGAGCCGGCCCATCTGCTTCAGGGTGAAGCCGAGGCTGGTGAGATAGTCGATCTTCGGCGTCTGTCGGATCGCGCGCGAGAACCACGCGACGGCATGGTCGTGCTGGCCGGTTTGCAGCGCGATGATGCCCATCAGCGCAAGGCTGTCGGCGTGGGCCGGGTCGGCCGCCAGCGCCTGCTCGCAGCACATCTGGGCATCGAGCAGACGCCCTCCGCCGAGGTGATGCAGTCCCGCCTCGTAGAGCGCGGCGGGCGACAGCACGGGCGTTCCGCCGGGGCCGGCCGTTGCGCGCTTGGCGCCTTCCTTCCGGTCGCTGCGGGTCATCGACTGATCCTGTCCGAGGATCGAAAATTCATAAGTGATTCCCGTAATATCGAGAAGGATCATGGTATGGCGGGCGAGCCCGGAGGGCGGAAATACTGGCATCACGCGGTGCGAGGGTCTAACAAGCGCCCCGAAGTCGAACCACGCATTGGACCGGCAGGCGGTGCGGTAGGGAGGGAGCGCCACATGCAACAGCCGAACGGGACGGACAGGCTGGATCTGGCGGCCATGGTGGCCGATCTCAACGGCCTGCTGCGGCTGAAGACGACCGTGATCGGCATCAAGATGTTCGCCCGCGTCGAGGACATGGAAGCGGTGGAGAAGATCCGCCGGCCCAACGCGGTGCACACCACCGACCAGATCGTCAGCATGGCCTCGCGGCTCGGCTGGACAGTCGGCATCACCGGAGATGATCTGGTCGGCGCGCAGTGCCGCGCGGTGATCGGGCTCGGCCCGCAGGACGACACCTGGCTCGAGGGCGCGAACTATGTCGGCGTCTGGCACGGCACGGCGGAGGACGCGCGCAAGCGACAGGAGGCGTTGGATGTCGTGCCGTTCGGCCGCTACCAGGCCATGGCCGTCAGCCCGCTGTCGAGCGGCCGGCTGGATCCGCCGGACATCTGCCTGGTCTATGCGACGCCGGGACAGATGATCATCCTGATCAACGGCCTGCAATATGTCGGCTACAAGAAGTTCGAATGGGGCGTCGTCGGCGAGACCGCCTGCGCCGACTCCTGGGGACGCGCGCTGAAAACCGGCGAGCCGAGCCTGTCGCTGCCATGCTTCGCCGAGCGCCGCTATGGCGGCGTGCCGGACGAAGAGATGCTGATGGCGCTGAAGCCATCCGATCTCGCCAAGGCGATCGCCGGCATGAAACAGCTTGCCAGGAACGGCCTGCGCTACCCGATCGCCCCCTACGGCATCCAGAACGACGTCCGCGCCGGAATGAATGTGTCTTATGGAAAAAAGTAGACCCGCAAACTCCGTCATTGCGAGCGCAGCGAAGCAATCCAGGGCTGAGGACGGGACTCTGGATTGCTTCGTCGCTGCGCTCCTCGCAATGACGGGGCACTAAAATCGCAGCTGATCGCTAGGGAACAAGAATGACGTCATCCAAGTTCGATATCATCGTCTATGGCGCGACCGGTTTCACCGGGCAGCTCGTCGCTGAATATTTGGCCACGCAATATCGCGGCGACAGCTCGCTGCGCTGGGCGATGGCTGGTCGCAGCCTCGACAAGCTCGCGTCCGTGCGCGATGCGATCGGCGCGCCCGCCGATACGCCGCGGATCGCGGCCGATGCCGCCGATCCTGCATCCCTAAAGGCCATGGTGGCGCAGACGAAGCTGGTGCTGACCACCGTCGGTCCCTATCAGCTCTATGGCAACGAGCTCGTCGCGGCCTGCGCCGAGACCGGCACCGACTACGTCGATTTGTGCGGCGAGCCGGTGTGGATGCGGCAGATGATCGACAAGCATCAGGCCACCGCCGAGAAGAGCGGCGCGCGCATCGTGTTCTCCTGCGGCTTCGATTCCGTGCCGTTCGAGCTCGGCGTCTATTTCGTGCAGCAGCAGGCCAAGAAGGTGCTCGGCGCCGCAGCGTCGCGTGTGAAGGGCCGCGTCCGCGGCATGAGCGGCACGCTCTCGGGCGGCACCGCGGCGAGCGCCAAGGCGACCTTCGATGCGGTCGCCAAGGATCTGAGCCTGGTCGCGATCCTCAAGGACTCGTTCGCCCTGACGCCCGGCTTCAAGGGTCCGAAGCAGCCGTCGGGCAACAAGCCCGTCTATGAGGAAGATCTGCAGTCCTGGACGGCGCCGTTCATGATGGCGCTGATCAACACCCGCAATGTCCACCGCTCCAACATGCTAATGGGTTTTCCCTACGGGCAGGACTTCGTCTATGACGAGATGGTGCTGACCGGCCCGGGCGAGAAGGGCGAGGCCAACGCCAAGAAGGTGATGGCGGCGAATGCCGAGAAAACCGGCCCCAACGCGCCGAAGCCGGGCGAGGGTCCCTCGAAGGAGGAGCGCGAGAACGGCTACTACAATCTTCTCTTCGTCGCGATAGCCCCCGACGGCCGCCAGGTCCGCGCATCCGTGAAGGGCAACCGCGATCCCGGCTACGGTTCGACCTCGAAGATGATCAGTGAATGCGCCGTCGGCCTGTTGCGCGACGGCGCCGGCGTGAAGGGCGGGTTCTGGACCCCGGGCGCGGCGCTCCGCGACAGCCTGATCCAGCGGCTGGTGGACCACGCCGGCCTGACGTTCACGGTGGAGGGCTAAGAGCGGTGGAATCCATCCGCCGCGGCCCAGAGAGCAACCATGACGTCGGCTAAATTCGACATCGTCGTTTATGGTGCAACCGGTTTCACCGGCCAACTCGTGGCCGAGTATCTCGCCGCGCGCGGTAGCGGCGAAGCCAAGCTGACCTGGGCCATGGCTGGGCGCAGCCGCGACAAGCTCGCCAAGGTGCGCGATGCGGTCGGAGCGCCGCCTGATCTGCCGCTGATCGTGGCCGATTCCAGCGACCCCGGCTCCATTCGCACGATGGTCGATCAGGCTAGACTGGTGTTGACTACGGTCGGACCCTATCAGCTCTACGGGGCCGATGTGCTCGCCGCCTGCGTCGCTGCGGGGACCGATTATGTCGATCTCTGTGGCGAGCCGCTGTGGATGCGCCAGATGATCGAGAAGCATCGAGATGAGGCGGAGCACAGCGGTGCAAGAATCCTGTTCTCGTGTGGCTTCGACTCGGTGCCGTTCGAGCTCGGCGTGCTGTTCGTGCAGCAGCAGGCAAAACAGGTGCTAGGTGCGCCACAGCCGCGCGTGAAGGGGCGCATTCGCGGCATGAGCGGCTCGCTGTCGGGCGGCACTTCGGCGAGCGCCAAGGCAACAGCGGCGGCATTGACCGCCGATTTGAGCCTTGTGGCGATCATGAAGGACCCGTTCGCGCTGACGCCGGGATTCACCGGCCCGAAGCAGCCACCGGCCAACCGACCGATCTATGAGGAGGATCTCCAGTCTTGGGCCGCGCCGTTTGCAATGGCGCTGGTCAACACACGCAACGTCCATCGTGCCAACGTGCTGATGGGTTTTCCGTACGGGCAGGACTTTGTCTACGACGAAATGGTGCTGACGGGCGATGGAGAGGAAGGCCAAGCCAACGCCAAGTTGGTCATGGCGGCAAATGCCGAGAAGACCGGCCCGAATGCGCCCAAGGTCGGGGAGGGGCCCTCGAAGGAGATGCGGGACAACGGATACTTCGACCTGTCGTACGTCGCAGTGTCTCCCGACGGACGGCGCGTTTGCGCGTCGGTGAAAGGGAAGGGCGATCCCGGCTACGGTCTGACGGCGAGGATGATCAGCGAATGCGCCATCGGCCTGCAGCGCGATGGTGCCGTTGTGAAGGGCGGTTTCTGGACGCCCGGCGCCGCGCTCGGCGACAGCTTGATCAAGCGGCTGGTCGACCACGCCGGCCTGACGTTCACGGTGGAGGATTAGTAGGCTGCGATGTGCGGGCCGATCCCTGCGGATCGGTTCGCCTCGGCCTGATGGGCGCGCGTGGCGGCGATCATGCCCCACATCGTGCCGAGCATCAGGAAGAAATGCCGCCAGTGGTCGGTGTCGATGATGAAGCTTTCGCCGACGGTGCCGAGGAACGCCGAGAATACCGCGATGTAGGTGCGCTGCCAGGGCACGCGCACGAACAGATAGCGGAAGCCGAGAATGACAGTGGTGAACACCAGCGCGGGATAGCAGATGCCGGACAGCCAGCCACCCGACATGAAGGCGTTCAGATAGGAGTTGTGGGTGTCCTCGGGGAAGTAGTTGTGGAACTGCAGCGGCCCGATCCCGAACGGCAGGTCGAGCGCCATGTCGGCGCCGAGAATGTGGCGTCCGAAGCGTCCGAACCGGCCCTCGTCATAGCTCTGGTCGAAGCTTGCCCGCTGCTTGAACATGTCGGCGATGGAATCGATCGAGAGCAGAACGCCGATCAGGACGATGCCGGCCACGGCGGCCGCCAACGTCATGAAGATGATGCGGGAGCGCTCGCCCCGCGTCTGGCTGGTGAGCACCATCATTGCCAGCATGAAGGCGGCGGTGAGGACGAGGCCGCCCCAGGCCGCGCGCGAGAAGGCGAGCAGGATGGCGAGCGCCATCACGCCGAGCGCAAAGCTGGCGCGCAATGTCGCGGCGAAGCGGGCGGTCACGACGTTCTGCAGCGCGAGCAGCGCCGGCAGGATCAAGAACGCGCCGAGCACGTTGGGGTCCTTGAACGTGCCGCGCGCGCGGCCATACAAGGTGAGGAGATCGTAGCCACCGGGCACCAGATGGAAGTAGCCGGCGACACCCGCGAGGGCCGCGATCGCGCCGCCCATCACGAGGCCGCGCCGGAGCATGTCGAGCCGCGCTTCGGTGTCGTCCGACGTGAGCATGGCAATGAAGATCGCCGTGAACGCCATGTACCAGGAGGTGGCGATCCAGGTCGCGATCTTGGAATCGTCGAGCAGCGGTATCGCGCTGATCGTGTAGCCGAGATTGACCAGGACCAGCAACAGGAGGAGCGGCAGGAAGACGAGGCGCAGCCTGATGCCGGTCGCGAAGAACACCGCGGCGGAGGCGAGCGTGACGAGCTCATAGGGGCTCGGTTCGATGAACACGATGGCGCCGGAGACCCCGACCAGCCAGACCAGCGTGCGCTGCAGGGCGACGACGCCCGGAGGGGCCATCGGCCTGGATGCGAACTCTTCGGCTGCTGCCGTCACGGCCATCGCGAACTCACACTCATACGCAGCGCACGGCGGGATCGGCCAGACACACGCGCGAAGCGGACGTGGGCCCGCTCCGGATCCCCGCGATCAATAGGCGTTCTCGCTCTTGGTCATCAGCGCCAGCGGCGTCTTGAGCAGGATGTAGAGGTCGAACAGCACGGACCAGTTCTCGATGTAGTAGAGGTCGAACTCGACTCGCTTCTGGATCTTCTCCTGGTTGTCGATCTCGCCGCGCCAGCCGTTGATCTGGGCCCATCCAGTGATCCCCGGCTTGACGCGGTGGCGCGCGAAGTAGCCGTCGACGGCCTCGTCGAACATCCGGTTCTGCAATTTGCCCTGCACGGCGTGCGGCCGCGGACCGACCAGCGAGAGGTTGCCCTTGAACACCACGTTGAACAGTTGCGGCAGCTCATCGAGGCTGGTCTTGCGGATGAAGCGGCCGACGCGGGTCACACGTGGATCGTTCTTGGTGACGACCTTGGACGCCGTGGGATCAGCCTGATGGTGATAGAGCGACCGGAACTTGAAGACGTCGATGCGCTCGTTGTTGAAGCCGAACCGCTTCTGCCGGAACAGCACCGGTCCCGGGCTGTCGAGCTTGATCGCAAGCGCAACCAGCGCCATCACCGGCAGTGCGAGCAGCAGGATGAGGCCGCCGACCAGTCGATCGAACAGCATTTTCATCACCAGATCCCAGTCGGTGATCGGCGCCTCGAACACGTCGAGCGTCGGGACCGCACCGAGATAGGAATAGGAACGCGGACGGAAACGCAGCTTGTTGGTATGGGCCGAAAGGCGGATGTCGACCGGCAGCACCCACAGCTTCTTCAGCATGTCCAGGATGCGGGTCTCCGCCGAGATCGGCAGCGCGAACAGCACCAGGTCGACGCGGGTGCGGCGGGCAAACTCGACGATATCGTCGACCTTGCCGAGCTTCGGCGCACCGGCGCAGGCCTCGAGCGATCGCGAGTCGTTGCGGTCGTCGAACACGCCGAGGATCTCGATCTCGGAGTCGTCCTGCGCCTTCAGCGCACGCACCAGGTCCTCGCCGCTCTGGTCGGCTCCGACGATGATGGTCCGTCGATCGAGACGTCCTTGCCTGGCCCAGCTGCGGATCAGGTTGCGCAGCACGACGCGGCTCGCGATCAGCGCGCCGAGCCCCACGAAGAAGAACGCGGCGAGCCAGAGACGGGAGACTTCGCTGCCGATCTTGGCGAAGAAGGACAGTCCTATGAACAGCAGGAACACGAAGCAGTAGGACGAGATCATCCGGGTCATCTGCCGCACCTGGGCGCGGAAGACCTGGATCTGGTAGATGTCGGCGGCCTGGAAGCACACCACGGCGCTCACGGCGAGGCCGACGATGGCAACGAGATACTCCCAATGGAAGCCGCTGAGCGGAACCACGTAGCCGAAATAGACGACGCTGCCGACGACGCTCAGCAGCACGAAATCGGTGATGCGGACGATGCCGGCGAGGACGATCGGAGAGTAGGCGCGGTGAACCTTCTGATTGGCGACCGCCAGGGCCGCCGGCGACAGGCGGCGACGCCGTTCAACGGCCGGCTTGTCTGCCGCGGCCGTCGATGCGGCCGTGGCCGCAGCAGCATCCAACATCGAGCGAGCGTTGATCGGTTCCACAGTCGTACAAGCCCGGATTATGTTTGTTAGTATTTGTGGTCATGTAAGCGCTGATAGCGCCGGGGGAAATTCCCCACCGGCGGGATTAAGGGCCAAATCGGAAGAAACGGTTAGCGATGGTAAATGACGTCAGGTCTTGGTAAACGCCTCGCGGTAGCTGTCGAGCACGCCTTCGACCATCGCCTTCTGCGAGAAATGCTGGAAGATCCGCTCGCGCAGCGCCTTGGCGCGCAGCTGCGCGGTAGCCGGATCGTCCAGTGCGGCTGCGATGGCGTCGGCCAGCGCGGTCGCGTTGCCTGGCATGAACATCGCGTCGTCGTGCGCCCCGAAGATCTCGGGGATGCCGCCGACCCTCGCCGCGATCATCGGAACCCCAGCGGCTCCCGCCTCGATCACGACATAGGGCATTGAATCGCCACGCGATGGAACGACGAGCAGTCGTCCTTTGGAAAATCCGTCGCGGGCCTTCACATGGCCGATGAAACGCACTGCGGCCGCAAGACCGAGGCGTTCGACCTGAGCTTTGAGCTTCGACATCTCCTCGCCGTCGCCGCCCAAGGTCAGCGTCAGCGGCCGGCCACGGGAGCGCAACTGCGCGACAGCGTCGATCAGCAGATCCGTGCCCTTGATGTGCCTGAACTCTCCGACATAAGCCAGGTCGGTCTGGTCCTGAGCCGGCGTGACCGGGTCGAATTCGCCTGCAGTGACGCCGTTGAAGACGCAATTCACCAATCCGTTGGGATGGCCGATCATGCGCTCATAGGTATCGCGGGCGAAGGCGCTCTCGAACAGGAAGAGATCCGTCCGGTTCATCAGCGCACGTTCAAGCCGGCCATACAGCGCGCCTTTGAGCGTGTCGAGCGGGTAGTGCAGCGAGCCGCCGTGAGGCGTGTAGATGCGGATCGTTCCTGGCCGATGCGGCAGCAGGCGTACGAACGCGCCGGCTTTGGCGCCGTGGCCGTGCAGCACGTCGGGGGCGAGCGCGCGGGAGAGGCGATGGAATCGGCTGAGTGCCAGAATGTCGCTCGGCCAAGGCTCCCGATGAATGGGAACGCGGTGCACGCCGAGTGTCAGGCGAGGCGCGATCTGGGCCAGCGCGGCATCGGCGCGTTCGCCGCCGGTCAGGCTGTCCGCAATGATGCCCACGTCATGCCCGCGATCGACCTGGCCGTTGGCAAGGTCGAGGATGTGCCGAAAGATGCCGCCGACGGGAGCTCTGACCGCGTGAAGGATTTTGAGAGGTTTGTTCTGCGACGGTGCCATGTCGAACTCGCCCGCGCCTTCGGCCTGCGCGTGGTTTAGCCAGGCGTCGCTGCGCGAGCTGATCTGACGACTGGCGGATAGAGGAAGCACGGGCGCCTCTCGTCGCTGAATATTGGTAGCTCCAACCTCGATAGAGGCTTGATGGTTAACAAAGTCTCACTTGTCGTCACTGCCGGGCAGGTTCGCTCCAGCATTGTGACGATCTGGCGCAAGCCTACGTGTTGCAAGCAGCATTTGGCGAAGGATGACGATTGTTCGATAGGGCGAGGTTGCAGGCGCTCCGGTTAACCCGTCAGCAACCTTAATGGAGTGTAATTGTACCACGTATGGTAGCGGCGTGGCGTAGGTCTCGCGGGAGTGGATGATGCGGTTGGCGTTCTGGCGTGCCGGCGAGAAGACACAGGTTGACGGAGCCTCCGTCCGACCCGTGACAGGCTCGCCATCGTCGGCGGAGCCGGGCCCGGCCGGCGATCTCGATCTCCGGCTGGTCGGCCGCGCCTTGGCACGAAAGCGTGGCTTCATTCTTTTGCCGACGCTGCTCGCTCTCGTTCTGTCGATCACCGCGGTCAACATGATCACGCCGCGCTACAAGTCCGAAGCGCGGATCCTGATCGACGGACGCGAGAACGTGTTCGTGCGGCCGAACGGGGAGCGTACCGAAGAGCGGACGGCACTCGATGCCGAGGCGGTCACGAGCCAGGTGCAACTGGTCCTGTCGCGAGATCTGGCGCGCGACATTATCGCGAAGAACAGGTTGGGCGAGCTGCCGGAGTTTGATCCCGTCCTGCGCGGCGTGTCGCCGCTGAAGTCGGTCTTGGCGATGGTCGGGCTCGTGAAGGATCCGCTTGCCATGACGCCGGACGAACGCGTCATGGATGCCTATTACGAACGCCTGACCGTCTACGCCGTCGACAAATCGCGCGTCCTCGTCGTCGAGTTCCAGTCGCAGGATCCGGCGCTTGCGGCGAAGGTCGCGAATTCGATCGCGGACGGCTATCTCGTTGTTCAGCAGAACGCTCGGCAGGCGCAGGCGAAGTCCGCCAGCCAGTGGCTGGCCGGGGAGATCCAGGGCCTGCGCAAGAAGGTCGAGGAGGCGGAATCGCGGGTCGAGGAGTTCCGCGCCAAGTCGAATTCGTTCATGGGGACCAACAACACCTCGCTGTCCAACCAGCAGATGGGCGAGGTCAATACCCAGCTCAACAATGCGCGCGCCTTGAAATCGGATGCCGAGACCAAGGCGCGGCTGATCCGCGAGATGCTGCAGAGCGGCCAGCCGATCGAGGCGTCCGAGGTGCTCAATTCGGAGCTGATGCGGCGCTTGTCGGAGCAGCGCGTGAGCCTGCGCGCGCAACTCGCGGAACAGTCGTCGACGCTGCTCGACAATCACCCGCGCATCAAGGAACTGAAGGCGCAACTGGCTGATCTCGACCGCCAGATCCGCGACGAGGCCGGCAAGATCTCCCGCTCGCTCGACAGCGACGCGCGTATCGCCGACGGGCGGGTGCAGATGCTGAGCCAGAGCCTCGATCAGGCCAAGAAGCAGGCCACCTCCACCAATGGCCTCGATGTCCAGCTGCGGGCGCTGGAGCGGGATGCCAAATCGCAGCGCGACCTGCTGGAATCGTATCTCGCCAAGTACCGCGAGGCGAACACCCGTGAGTCGCTCGACACCCCGCCCGCGGATGGGCGGATCATCTCGCGGGCGGTGCTGTCCAACACGCCGGCGTATCCGAAGAAGCTGCCGATCGTGCTGATCGCCACATTGGCGACCTTGATGCTGACCTCGGGCGTGGTCATCACCGGCGAGTTGCTGCGCCTCACGGCTCCGCGTGCGGTGGGCCCAGCCGCCCCGGCCATGAGCAGCATGGCCGATGTCATGGTGCTCGCGGCGCGGGTCGAGCCGATGATCGCCCCGCGTACGGTCTCCGCATCGCCGGCCGTTGCACCACCATCGACGCCGGCGCCGGTTGAGGCCGCGCGTCCGGCTTCGGTACCGCCGCCCCCCACCGCCATGCAGCCAGCCGAGGCGCCGTCGGCCGAGCCGGTCAAGCCGGCGCCGCCACCGCCGAACGAGACCGAGCAACTCGCAGCCGATCTGCTCGGCGCGGGCGAGGGCGCCCGCAAGGTCACCGTGCTCGGCACGGTCGGCGGCGAGGCCGTCACGTCCACTGCGCTCGCGATCGCCCGCACCATGGCGGCGCAGGCGCGCGTGGTGCTGGTCGACCTCGCCGGCAGCCCGCAACTGCTTGCAGGCGTCTCGGTCGATCCGGCCGCGCCCGGGCTGATCGAGCTGATGCTGGGCGAGGCATCGTTCGCGTCCATCATCACCAAGGACCAGGCCTCGCGGCTGCACATCGTCAATGCCGGCCGTCCCGGCGCCGACCGCAGCCAACTGCAATCGCCGCGGCTCGCGCTTGCGATCGACGCACTGTTGCGCGTCTACGACCACGTCCTGCTCGACGCTGGCAATGCATCCGACCTGCCGGCCGAGCTGCTGACCGCGGGCGCGCGCGCCGTCGTCGTGCCCGATCCCAAGATGGCCGCCGAGGCGCGCAGCCAGATGGGCGAGCAGCTGCGCGAGGTCGGTTTCGGCGCCGTCACCATGCTGAAGGCACCGGCCGGAGGCGCCAACCGCAACCAGCCGGGGCCGCGCGGCGTCGCCGCCTAATCTTCGGCCCTCTCGTCAGCCTTGGCGGCGCCGCCACGCGATTGCAGCGCGCCGCGCAGCTGTTGCGCCAGACGGAACAGGGCAGGGCTGTGCTTGACGGCATGCTTGGCCCGTCCAACCGCAGCCATCGTCGTCGCGGCGACGCGACCCCGCGCGGTCAACGGCATGAAGCTGTCGAAGATCGGCTCGTCATCCTTGCAGAACATCCGCTTGTAGTCGTCCGATCCGATGCCGAGATCGAGGGCACGAAAATCCTGTTGCGCGTAGTGATCGATGATCGAGCGCATCAGGATCAGGCCGGGGCTCCAGCGCGCATTCTCCGACAACGTATAGGTGTTGAACATCATCGAGAAGCGCGCCCCGTCGGCGACGCCGGCAAACAATGCGATGATCTCGTCGTCGCAGCGCAGCGCGTGGATATCGATGGCGCGATGCCCGCAGTCGAGCTTTCCCATACAGGCGCTTCGCACGAATGCCTCGATGCCGGGCTCGGCGAATACGTTCGGCAGCCTCTGCTCGGCCATTCGGATCGGCTTGGTGCGGAAGAACCAGTCGAGCAGCTCGGCGATCTCGGCGTCGCTGCTTGCGACCATGTAGCGGTAGCCGGGCAGCGCCTGCAGCTTCTTTTCCTTGCTCTTCAGCCGCTTTCGGAACGAATTCGACAACAGCGCCGTCGGCGCAGCCCCCGGCGGCATCAACAGCACCGGACAGTCGTTCACCGACGGCTGGTGCGGCCATTGCGCCAGCGGATTGGCGAGATCGCGCCAGCGCTCCGGCTGCTGTGTCAAGGCGAGCAGGTCGACACCGCCGCGATCGCGCAGCCCTGCGAGCAGGACGTCGAGATCGCCGGCGCTGGCGCGCGCGGCGAATTCGCGATCCATCAGCGGCATGTTGAAGGTCGTATGCTTGCCGCCCATGAAGGTGGCGATGCGCACGCCGCGGGCGATGCGCACGCCGCGGGCGTGCCGCAACGTCAGCGGCAGCAGCAGCAGCGGGCGTTGCTCGGCATCACGCCCGATGACGATGAACGGCGTCGCATGTTCGCGCGCGCCGACGTCGCGCTGCCATGCGCCGAGCAGGTCGAAGCGCTGGTAGGGCGTCGAGACATGTTCGGGGACTTCGAGCGCGCGCCAGACCGGCTCGGCGGCAGCCAGATCGGACACGATGTCGACCCGCGCGAGCCCCGACGGCAGCCGCCGCGCGGGCGCCTGCGCCGTCCGGCTCTCGATCACGGCGGCCATGGTCATCGCGCTGCTCGCGTTGTCGTGGAATTTTGTTGCTTGACGTCCGGAGACCCTCGCAAAGAAGTCTCAACAAAAGGTAATGGCAATGACGTCGTCCCAAATCGGGAATGGCACAAACAAAGACCTGTTCAAATCGGCAGCGGCCACGCGATCTTGACGGCGGATGGTCGCTATCATCGGATGGCGGTGATCATGACGCGATCGCGCCACGGTCTGTCCGCATCAGGTGGGCGCGGACGGTCTGGTTTCAAGTGGGATTCGGGGAAGGGGCGCGGGAATTGTCGTCGGACAACAGGTGGCTGCGCAGCGCCCGGCTCGAGCTGGCCTATTTCAGCGGTGGCACGCTGCTCGCGTCGCGCGCCACGGGTGGCGCGGGCGCCGTGCTGCGGTTCGAGCGCGTGCGCCCGCGGCGCAAGGGCGCGTTCCAGCCGCTGAAATGCGCGGAGATCACCCCCGTTTTCCTCGACAAGGTGATCCGGGCGCTGAGGCGCTGGGGCTATGACATCGTCTCGCTCGACGAGGCCTGCGACCGCGCCGTGCGCCTTCCCCAAAGCAGCCGCTTCGCCTGCCTGAGCTTCGACGGCACCGCGAAGGACCTGATCACGCACGCCTATCCGGTGCTGGCGCGCCACGGCGTGCCGTTCACCGTTTACGTGCCCTCGGCCTTCCCCGATGGGCTCGGCGAAGCCTGGTGGCTGGCGCTGGAGGCCGTGATCGCGCGCGAGGCCCGCATCAGCCTTGTGATCGATCATCGTGAGCAGCGCTTCAACGTGGTCACGCCGGCCGAAAAATATGAGCTGTTCGCGTATCTTTCGGCGTGGCTGCGCAAGCTGCCTCCGGCCGAGCTGTCGATCGCGATCCGCGACCTCTGCGCGCGCCATTCGGTCGATCTCGCCGGCCTGAGCCGCGAGTCCTCGATGGACTGGACCGACATCGCCCGTCTCGCCGCCGACCCCAACGTCACGATCGGCAGTGCCACCGTGCACTATTCCGTGCTCGCCAATCTCCGGGATGCCGACGCCCAGCGCGAGATCACGATGGGCAAGGCGGTGCTGGAGACGGCGCTGCGCCGCCCGGTCCGGCACATGGCGTATCCGTTCGGCGACCGCTATTCGTTCCGCCGCAGCGACGTCGTGCTTGCGGAGCAGGCGGGCTTCGTCAGCGCGGCCTCGACGATGCCAGGCGTCGTGCAGAGCGAGGGCCGCACGCATCTGCACATGCTGCCGCGGATCGCCTGGGACGGCCGCTCGCGCTCGCTGCGCGCCTTGAAGGTGCTGATGGCCGGCATCACCCTGCCGCGGGAAAAATCCGCGCCGCAGCCGAAGCTCGATCTCGGCTGATCAGCCTTGCTGCCGCTCCGGATCCGGGCGCAGCATCCAGCTCACGATCGGCATCGCGGGCAGCACCCAGCCCATGCCGACGACGACGTAATAGACCGCCTGCAGCCAGCCGGAGTTGGCGATCAGGGGGAATTGCGCCATCACCATGCCCATCATCGACCAGGCGAAAGCGAGCAGGAGCAGCGCGACGGCGCCGATCAGTTTACGGGTGCGGATCGTCATGACGGGATTGTCAGCCTCGGCTGGGGGCGGCGCGGCTTGCGCGCGATTTCCCCGGGATTATAAGGGCCTGTCAGCCCCGGTTCAATCGAGCGTTCAACGTCCATGACCACGGTTCCCCGCACACGAGATCTCGCCGCGATCCGCATCTGGCTCCTCGCCGTGGCCGGCCTGATCGCGCTGATGGTGCTGGTCGGCGGCGCGACGCGGCTGACCGAATCCGGGCTGTCGATCGTCGAGTGGAAGCCGGTCACGGGCACCTTGCCGCCGCTGTCCGCGCAGGCCTGGACCGACGCCTTCGAGGCCTACAAGACCATTCCGCAGTATCGGCAGATGAACGCCGGCATGACCCTGCACGAATTCAAGACGATCTTCTGGTGGGAGTGGAGCCACCGGCTGCTCGGCCGGGTCATCGGCATGGTCTACCTGCTGCCCTTCCTGTGGTTCCTGTGGCGCGGCGCCGTCTCCGGGCCGCTCGGCCGCAGGCTGTGGCTGATCTTCGGCCTCGGCGCGCTGCAGGGCGCGGTCGGCTGGTGGATGGTGGCCTCCGGCCTCACGGAGCGCACCGAGGTGGCGCCGGTCCGTCTCGCGACGCACCTCTCGCTGGCGCTGTTGATCTATGCGTCGATCGTCTGGACGCTGCGGCGGCTCGCGCCGCGCGAGGAGGCCGAGGTGCCGGCGCGGCTGCGGCTGACGGCCTGGGTGCTGGTCGGCGTCACCTTCGTGCAGCTCTATCTCGGCGCGCTGGTGGCAGGCCTGCGCGCCGGCCTCGTCTACAACACCTGGCCGGAGATCGACGGCGGCCTGATCCCGAAGGCGGCCAATCTGTGGATCCATTCGCCGTGGTGGATCAATCTGTTCGAGAACGACCTGACGGTGCAGTTCATGCATCGCATGACCGCCTACACGCTGCTGGCATTGGCAGCCTGGCACGCCTTCGACGTGATGCGTGCCGGCGTCGGCCGCGACGTGGTGCGCGGCGCGCACCGGCTGCTCGCCGCGATCCTGGTGCAGGCCGTGCTTGGGATCTTGACCCTGCTGGCGCTGGTTCCGATCTCGCTCGCGCTGCTGCATCAGGGCACGGCCATCATCGTGCTGACGTTCGCCGTGCTGCAGGCCGAGCGCCTGTCGCCGCGACGTGTCGCTGTTGTCGCCGTGCCGCGGACGGCCGTGGCGGCCGGGCAGGCGGGGTAGGGCGTTCTCGTGCTCGCTGTTGCAGCGACCTCCGCCGTCATTCCGGGGCGCCCGCAGGGCGAGCCCGGAATCCATTGAGCCGCGAGACACGCTGGAAAATGGATTCCGGGCTCGTGCTGCGCACGCCCCGGAATGACGGTGGAGAGACATTCGCGCAAGCCAACAAGCGTGACTACGCACGCTGCGCAATGATGTGAAGACAAACATCCTCTTCCTCGCGCGCCATCACGCCGAGTTCTGCCGGTCGTTTCACCCTCGAAACACGCGAGGGCGCAGGGAAGGCCGGATGCCTGGCCGGCACCCATGGCCCGCGTGCAAAGAAAAGAGCACGCGGCGGTCACCACAGGTACGGCCTGATACATCCGGCCTTCCCCGCGCGATGGTTTTAACGCTTATACGCGATCTCCCCGGGGACCGGGCTCTCTTGCCCCCGTCATCTCGCGCGATGCGTTGAGCACCGACACGAGACTTAGCGCCAGCGTCGGGGCGCCAGGACCACGCGACTTCGCCGTCCGTGACGGATCGCTCGTCCGCGCGAACTTTCGTCCGCGCACGGCCCGCCACGTCCACCGCATTCCTGCCCTACGCAACTGGACGATCCGGAAGCGCCCCTCGGCTGGACAGGAACAAAAAGAGAACATAAGCTGATTTGCGTCGTTTGGCAAGCGTGGCGTGTCGCGGACATCACCGGGTGGGGCGGACCATGCAATTCGAGTTCGATTGGGATCCGGCCAAGGCAGAGAGCAATCTGCGCAAGCATGGCGTTGCGTTTGAGCGGGCGATGAGCATCTTCGGCGATCCGTTGGCGCTCTCGCGTCTCGATGACGGATCTGGCGCAGGCGAGGAACGATGGGTTACGATGGGACGCAATATTGCTCACGAGCTACTGCTGGTCGTGCATGCGTACACGGAGCTATCGGCAGACCGCGCAGCGATCCGCATCATTTCTGTCCGTCGCCCGACCCGGCGCGAAATCCGCTCCTACGAGAATGGGTGATCCGATGAAGGATGAATACGATTTCTCGAACGCCGAACGCGGCAAGTTCTTTCGCAAGGGCGCGCGAATGCTGCCTCCGGTGCATCTCGAGCCTGATGTGCTCGATCACCTGACCGGGCTGGCCAGCGCGCGGGGCGTATCGTTGACCGAATTGGTCAACACGCTTCTCAAGGAGGATATTGAGCGGATGGAGGCTGCGAAATAGCTCTTTGGGAGTTTATGCGAGCACCTCATGATGCCTTCGCGACCAGACTTCCGCGACACGGTTCGGGCGCGCGCGGACCGCGATCCGGCGTTTCGCGAGGCGTTGTTCCAGGAAGCCGTGAGTGCGCTGCCGCGCGGAGAGGTCGATGACGGCCGCGCCGGCCTGCGTGCGTATATCAACGCAACGATCGGCTTCGAGGCACCGAGCAAGGCGCTTGGCCGGCCGTCGAAGAGCCCGATGCGCATGTTAGGGCCATCCGGCAATCCCACGGCCGAGAACCTGCTTGGCGTGATCGGCGTGTTGCGGGCAGAGACAGGCGTGCAGTTCGACGTGCGCGTCGTGGCCGCGGAGTGAGTTACTGGCGCGCGCGGATCAACAAGATCACAGCTGCTCTCAACCAATGAAGAACGAATACGACTTCTCGAACGCCGCCGCTGATCTTGGCAATAGCCGAGGGCCGTCCGTCGCAGGCGACCGCGGCGGATGAGGCTGTCTCCGCCGTTGCCGTTGGCACGGATACCGCGGGCTTCAATCGGGCGCATACGCGTCCGGGTCGGGACTGCTGCTGGGCGACTTGAACGCCGCGCGTAAAGCGGCGGGCATCTGGTAGTTGAAGTTGATCCCGGTGGGCGGCACGGGTGACTCGAACCATTTCTTGTAGAGCACGTCGATGGCGGGGCTCTGATAGAGCTCGGCCGTGACGCGATCGGCGATGGCCTTGAACGGCGCATCGTCCTTGCGCAGCATGATGCCGAAAGGTTCGGGCTTGGAGAATGCGTCGGCGCTGATCATGTACGCCGCCGGGTCCTTCGACCGCGCGATGGCGACCGCGAGCTGGACGTCATCGAGCACATAGGCCTGAGCCCGGTCGGTCTCCAGCATCAGGAACGCTTCGGCCTGGTCCTTGGCAGGAACGATGTTGATGCCGAGCTTGCGTTCGACATTGACCTTGTTCAGCTGGGCGATGTTGGTCGATCCGGCGATCGCGACGGCCGTCTTTCCCCTGAGGTCGTCGATCGTCTGGAGCGAGAGCGATTTCTTGGCCGCATAGCGTGTGGCGCTGAGAAAGTGCGTATTGGCAAAGGTCACGAGTTTCTGGCGCTCGGTGTTGTTGGTGGTGGAGGCGCACAAGAGGTCGATCGTGCCGTTCGTCATCAGTGGTATGCGATTGGAGGACGTCACCGGAACGGTTTCGATCGTGAGGTTAGGAAGCCCCAGCTCCTTCTTGACCGCATCCGCGATCCGGGCGCAGATGTCGAGCGCGTAGCCCACCGGCTTCTGGTTGCCGTCGAGATAGCTGAACGGCACCGACGATTCCTGGAAGCCGATCGAGATCCTGTTCGTCTCCTTGACCTTCTGGAGCGTGCCCGTCAGTTCCTCGGCGCCGGCGGCGTTTGCAGCGAGCGCTGCCGTCAGCAGAAGTCCCCAAATGCGCATCAAGCCTCTCCTCGCAGCAACCCTCTTCGCGCGTGCAGCGTTGCCCGCGCAGCGGTGATGCAGCCTCGCTGCGTCCGGCCTGGATGAAAAGGGATAAAACCGCCTTATTTCTCATTCCTGGAAGTGATGGATCGCCGCGCCGGGCGTCGTCGCCGGGTTCACCTGCCCGGTCTAACCTTCGAGTTGACGGCCGAAATCGCAGGTCTGGCGCGCCAGCTCCGCTACGGCGGCCGCGAAGGCCGAGGGTCTGTCGTTGCGATACATGGCCGCATAGGGCACGGCCGGCAGCGTCGGCTTGACGGGCAGGATGACCAGCTTCTTCTGCTCGAAGAGAGGACGAAAACAGCGTTGCGGAAGATAGCTGATGCCGAGGCCGGCCACGGCGAGCCCGACCAGCGCGGTCAGATTGTCGACCGAGATGGCGCGCTTGAACGAGACGCCGTTGGCCGCGAGCCATTTGTTGACGAAGAGGCCGGAGCCCGAGCGACGGCCCTGCATCAGAATCGTATGATGACCAAGCTCGTCGAAATCGAGGCTCCGGCGCGCTCTGACCAGGCCGGGGCGCGCCGTCCACACGTTCTGCACTTCGGCAAGCCGCACCGACGTCACCTCCGGGTCGGAGAAGACGTCCGGGATGACGACGAGATCGAGGCTGCCCTCGATCAGCCGATCGTAGAGGCTTCGGGAGGTTTCGACTTCAGGCTCGATCATCACCGCCGGATGGGCTTCGCGAATCGCCGAAACCAGACGCGGCAGCCATGTCAGCGCTGACAGCTCCGTCGCCCCAAGCCGCAGGCGGCGGGCCGGTGACTGCCGGCCGTCCTTCAACTCCAGGATCTGGTCCTGCAACGCCAACATCTGTCGGCCAAGAGCAAGAATCTGTTCGCCACGTTCGGTCAGGCGAGCCCCGCGCTGGCTGCGATCAAACAGCGGAACGCGCGCGGAGGCCTCGAGCTCCTGGATGCGCTTCGAGATCGCCGATTGCGTCGTGTTCAGCTTGGCTGCGGCGCGTTCGAACGTGCCGAGCTCCGCGATCCAGTTCAAAGCTTCCAGCTGCTTCAGGGTGACCATGTTCGCATTCAAAAAAGAGATGGATCGATATCTCCATTTATCGGTTTTCTGAATTCAAGGCGAGTCCTACACCGCCGAGGCGGCGCGCCATCGAGCGACGCTCTGGACTGTGCAAGACGGGGAGCGAGAATGGGTGAGGGACAAGCGCAGCCTGGTGCGCCGATCGATGCGGCGGTCGTCGCCGCGTTCAAGAGCGTTTCCACGGCCGTGATCAGTGACAACCTTCAGCGGCTGCCTGGTGCAGCCAGTCTACGGCCATTCTATACGGGCTCGCCGATGGCCGGGATCGCGCTGACCGTGAATACGGCGCCGGGGGACAATCTCTTCATTCATCGCGCGCTCGATCTCATCACGCCTGGCGACGTCCTCGTCGTCAATGGCGGCGGCAACGAGACGCGGGCATTGGTCGGCGAGATCATCGCCGCCATCGCGAGGGAACGCGGCGCGGCCGGGATCGTCGTCGACGGTGCGATCAGGGACTCCGGCGTGCTGATGAAGTCCGACTTCCCCGTGTTCGCGCGTGCGGTCAATCACCGCGGCCCCTACAAGAACGGTCCCGGCGAGATCAACGTGCCGGTGTCGATCGGCGGCATGATCGTCACGCCAGGCGATATCGTGGTTGCCGACGCCGACGGAGTGGTCGCTTTCGCGCCGGCGATCGCACCCGAACTGCTCGCCTCCGCCCGCGCGCAGGAGCAGCGTGAAGCCGAAATCCTGGCGAGCATCCGCGCAGGGCGCTATGGCGGTGCCTACGCAAAATAGGCGTCTATTGCGGTCATCCGTACGAGCCTTGGCGGTATGCGGGACCTCGTCCTCGTCGTCCCGGATGTCGCTTCGCCCATCCGGGCTACTTGCATGCCAACGGCACCCCGCTCAGCAATACCCATACACGCCACACGCGTAGGGCAGGCGGAACATGTAGTTGGTATAGCCTTCGCCGCCGTAATAGGGGCCCTGGTAGTCGTAGGAGAAGGCGCGGCCGTAATAGCCGGGCAGCTCCTGGCGGCCGAACAGCAGCGGCGTCGAGGGCCACATCGGGGAGATCAGCGAGTCCTGGTCCCTGACGACGACGACCGTCGGCGGCGGCGCTCTCACGGCGCGGCGGGCCTTGGTGTGCACGATCTTGTCGTGGACGGCCGGCAGGTCGGCTGCGAGCACGACGCCGTTCGCCGCGATGGCCGCCAGCAGCATCATGATCACCAACGTTCGCATCCTGCTCTCCTCGACTTCTGTTCGGGTGGTATCGGCGCTTCGCGATACATCCACCGCTGCTTTCACGCGGGTCCGGAAGGCGATTCCACGGGTGGCAGGATGAGCCGGGTATGGTTAACGAAATCCTTCCGGCATCCGACGGTTGGCTGCAATCATCCGTAGAAGGACGGGCATTTTCAGCTTTTGTTAAGTTCTGCGGGTGCAAGCTTACTGCCGCCGGCGATTTTGAAGGTCGGCCGAATGCAGCCCGGCCGCTGCGTCCGGGCGCGAAAATCTCTGCTGCATTTCATCAGAGTCTCAGACCAGAAGGTTTCGAGCATGTCGGTGATCATGTTTTCGGCGTCGGCGCGCCAAAATCTCCAATCACGGACCGGCTTAGTCATCGCTGAACTCGCTGCCATCGACGAGCGCGCCGCCGGCCTGCAGGCGCTGTCGGCGAGCCGGCTGATCGCGGCCTCCGCGCTGCCTCTGGCCGGCCAGATGCACGCGCGCCTGTTGCAGCTGATGAGATGATCACCTGGAGTTAACGAGGGCGCGGTCCGAGAAGCCGGCAACGGCCCGGCCGTGGGACGAAGGAGAGCGCGGAAGCCCAAGGGGGCCGCCCGCGCTCTCTTTGTTTTCGGGGCCGCTTGCTGCCTCAGCTGTCAGTTGTTCGTCATGCGCGGGCTTTTCCCGCCTGCGGGGCCGAAGCCCCTTCGGCGCGGCGACGGCCCGCGCATCCACGTCGTCATTGCCGGGGCAAAGACATGAATGGCCGGGACAAGCCCGGCCATGACGTGGCGAGAGATGCGCTCGTCATGCCGCATGTCGACGCGCGGCGCGATCCGTGGAGCGAAACGCGCCTTACGCGCTCAGCGCCTGCTCGAGGTCGGCGATCAGGTCTTCCTTGTCCTCGATGCCGACGGAGATGCGGACGATGTCGGGGCCGGCGCCGGCCTTGATCTTCGCGGCGTCGTCGAGCTGGCTGTGCGTGGTCGAGGCCGGGTGGATCACCAGCGAGCGGGTGTCGCCGACATTGGCGAGATGCGAGAACAGCTTCAGGTTCGACACCAGCTTGACGCCGGCGTCGTAGCCGCCCTTGACCGAGAAGGTGAACACGGCGCCGGCGCCCTTCGGGCAGTATTTGCGGGCGAGCGTGTAATACTTGTCCTCGGGCAGGCCGGCGTAGTTCACCGAGGCCACGCCGGGATGCTTGCTGAGATATTCGGCGACCGCCTTGGCATTGTCGCAGTGCTTCTGCATGCGCAGCGGCAGGGTCTCGATGCCGGTCAGGATCATGAAGGCGTTGAATGGCGACAACGCCGGTCCGAGATCACGCAGGCCCAGCACGCGGCAGGCGATCGCGAAGGCGAAATTGCCGAACGTCTCGTGCAGCCGGATGCCGTGATATTCCGGTCGCGGCTGCGTCAGCATCGGATATTTATCGCCACTGCCGGCCCAGTCGAAGGTGCCGGCATCGACGATGACGCCGCCGATCGAGTTGCCGTGGCCGCCCAAGAACTTGGTCAGCGAGTGCAGCACGATGTCGGCGCCGTGATCGATCGGGCGGATCAGGTAGGGCGAAGCCAAGGTGTTGTCGACGATCAGCGGCACGCCCGCCTTGCGCGCCACCTGCGCGACCGCCTCGATGTCGGTGATGGTGCCGCCGGGATTGGCGATCGACTCGATGAATACAGCCTTGGTGCGTGGGCTCACCGCCGCCTCGAAGCTCGCGACGTCATCGGTGTCGGCCCACACCACGTTCCAGCCAAAGCTCTTGAACGAATGCGTGAACTGGTTGATCGAGCCGCCATAGAGTTTTCGCGCGGCGATGAACTCGTCGCCGGGGGACAGCAACTGCTGCAGCGCCACGACCTGCGCGGCATGGCCTGAGGCAACGGCAAGCGCGGCGGTGCCGCCCTCGAGCGCGGCGACGCGCTCCTCCAGCACGGCGTTGGTCGGGTTGCCGATGCGGGTGTAGATGTTGCCGAATGCCTGCAGCCCGAACAGCGAGGCGGCGTGGTCGGCATCGTTGAACACGAACGACGTGGTCTGGTAGATCGGCGTCGCCCGCGCGCCGGTGGTCGGGTCGGGCTGGGCGCCGGCGTGAATGGCAAGGGTGGCAAATCCCGGGGGACGTTCGGTCATGGTGTTTCCTCTTGGCTTGATCCGTTGCGCGCCGGCGCCGGCTGGCGCAGGGATCGATGATGGGAGACGGTGTCGATAGCGCGCATCGTGCGCCTCCGCGTCATCCCGGCGGAGGACATTTGCCAGCGGCCAGGATGGCGTCAAGGCTGCCGGCGCCGATCGCTCCGATTTGAAATGCGCTGCTGTGTCGCGCCGTCGTCGCGACACGTTCCTTTCGCAGATGCGTCAGGCGGGATCGCTTCTGTCCTTCGCGGCGCGGTCGGCCGCGGCCGTCGTGCCGCCGCCGACGCTGGTACGGTTCAGCGACAGCCGCATGCCTTGCGTCGGGATCGGCGCGCGCTTGGCGCTGATGGTGCGCGAGTTGACGCCCATCCAGGAGATCTCCGACGACAGCCGGCCATATTCGATCTTGGGGCAGCGGTTCATCACGACCTTCAGTCCAGCGGCCTCGGCCTTTTCGGCCGCCGCATCGTCACGCGCGCCGAGCTGCATCCAGATCACCTTCGGCAAAGGTGAGAGCTTCAGCGCCTCGTCGACGACGGGCATGATGTGCTGCGAGCTCCGGAAGATGTCGACCATGTCGAGCGGGCGGCCAATGTCGGCGAGCGAGGCGACGAAGGGGCGGCCCATCAGGCTCTTGCCGACATGGCCGGGGTTCACCGGGATCATGTCGTAGCCGCGCTGCACCAGATATTTGAAGGCGAAGAAGCTCGGCCGGATCTCCGACGGCGAGGCGCCGACCATCGCGATCACCTTCACGCCGTTGAGAATGCCGCGGATGTAGTCGTCGGGATAGGTGTCGTGATTCATGGCGGGACGCTTCTATTAGTTATTGTCATTCCGGGGCGTGCGCAGCACGAGCCCGGAATCCATACTCCCGATCGTGGTTATGGATTCCGGGCTCGCCCTCCGGGCGCCCCGGAATGACGAGCCAGTTTCAGTTTCTGTCATTGCGAGGAGCACTTGCGACGAAGCAATCCAGGGGCTCGAGCGGGACTCTGGATTGCTTCGCTGCGCTCGCAATGACGAAGGAGAGAGCAGGGCGAGCTTCACTCGTCCCGCCAATTCGGCGTCCGCTTCTCGATGAAGGCGCCGATGCCTTCCTCGGCGTCGCGGGCGAGCATGTTCTGCGTCATCACCTCTGCCGCATAGCGATAGGCGTCGGCAAGGCTCATCTCGGCCTGGCGGTAGAATGCCTCCTTGCCGAGCTTGATCGTATAGGCCGATTTGCGCGCCACTTGTTGTGCCAGCGCAATCGCGGTGTCGCGTTCCGTGCCGGCCGTGACCACGCGGTTGACGAGGCCCAATTCGCGGGCGCGGACAGCGGGAACCGGCTCGCCGGTCAGCAGCATCTCCATCGCCTGCTTGCGGGGTACGTTGCGCGACAGCGCCACCATCGGCGTCGAGCAGAACAGGCCGATGTCGACGCCGGGCGTGGCGAACGAGGCGCGCTCGGAGGCGACGGCGAGATCGCAGCTCGCGACCAGTTGACAGCCGGCGGCGGTGGCGATGCCCTGCACGGACGCGACAACCGGCTTGGGCAGATGCACGATCGCCTGCATCATCGCGCTGCAGGCGTTCATCAGCCGGGCGAAGAAGGCGCGGCCGCGGTCGGCCTCGCTGCGATGCGCGGTGAGTTCCTTGAGGTCATGGCCGGCGCAGAACGCAGGGCCATTCGCTGCGATCACCACGGCGCGCACGGCCTTGTCGGCGCCGATCTCGGCCAGGGCCCGATGCAGCTCTGCGATCAGCGGCTCCGACAGGCTGTTGCGCTGTGCCGGGCGGTTGAGCGTGAGCACGGCGACGGGGCCCGCCATCTCGCGCAACAGAATCGGCGTATCGGCGGCGTCGGCGAGGGCAGGGACGGACATTGCGATTTCCATATGGGCGCATCGATGCAGCTAATGTAACAGATGAGCAACGACGAGAGCAGGGGGAGAGATGACGGCGAAGATGACCATCGCGGAGCTGGAAACGTTCCTGCACGCGGAATTTCCCCAGGCGTTCCGCACCGGCGGTGACATTTCGATCGAGAGCGCCGACGGCAAGAGCTGCCGGATGCGCCAGCGCTTCAATGAGCGCATGTTGCGCCCCGGCGGCACCGTCTCCGGGCCGACATTGATGGCGCTGGCCGATTTCGCGATGTACGTGGTGCTCTTGTCGGCGATCGGTCCGGTCGGTCTTGCGGTGACCACGAATCTCAACATCAACTTCCTGCGCAAGGGCGCGGCCGGCGCCGATGTGCTGGCGGAGGCGCGGCTGCTCAAGCTCGGCAAGCGGCTCGCGGTCGGCGAAGTCACGCTGCTGTCAGGGGAATCGCCCGATCCGATCGCCCATGTCACGGCGACCTATTCCATTCCGAATGCGTAGGGTTTTCGAGGGTATTATTGCACCATATTTGCAAGCTACTGTTTTTGTTGCATTAATTTGACGCCGATGGCGTTGACGAATGCAGGCCGCTTCTCTAGAAGCTGCGACCAGTTCGGTGCGTCACCCGCGCCGCATTCTCCCTGTCACGGATATCTCTCATGAAAACCTTTTCGGCAAAGCCGGCCGAGGTCCAGAAGAAGTGGGTCGTGATCGACGCCAAGGGTCTGGTCGTCGGCCGTCTCGCCACGCTGGTCGCCATGCGGCTGCGCGGCAAGCACCTCCCGATCTACACGCCGCACGTCGACTGCGGCGACAACGTCATCATCGTCAATGCCGCGCACGCCGTGCTGACCGGCCGCAAGCGCGAGCAGAAGGTGTACTACAAGCACACCGGCTATGTCGGCCACGTCAAGGAGCGCACCGCGCGCCAGATCCTCGAGGGCCGCTTCCCCGAGCGCGTGATCGAGAAGGCCATCGAGCGCATGATCCCGCGCGGGCCGCTCGGTCGCGTGCAGATGGGCAATCTGCGTGTCTATGGCGGACCCGATCATCCGCACGAAGCGCAGAACCCCGAGAAGATCGACATCGCCAAGTTGAACCGCAAGAACACGAGGGCCGCATAAGATGGCCGAAAGCATCCAGTCTCTCGATCAGCTGTCGCAGCTCAAGGGTGCCGTCACGGCTCCCGACGCTCCGAAGTATGAGAAGAAGGTCGACAAGTTCGGCCGCGCCTATGCCACCGGCAAGCGCAAGGACGCGGTCGCCCGCGTCTGGATCAAGCCGGGCTCCGGCAAGGTCACCGTCAACACCCGCGACATCGAGGTCTACTTCGCCCGTCCGGTGCTTCGCATGATGATCGAGCAGCCGATGGTCGTCGCTGCCCGCAAGGGCCAGTACGACGTGATCTGCACGGTCGCCGGCGGCGGCCTGTCCGGCCAGGCCGGTGCGGTCCGTCACGGCCTGTCCAAGGCGCTGACGAATTTCGAGCCGGAGCTGCGCGGCGTCCTCAAGAAGGGCGGCTTCCTGACCCGCGACTCGCGCGTCGTCGAGCGTAAGAAGTACGGCAAGGCCAAGGCCCGCCGCTCCTTCCAGTTCTCGAAGCGCTGATCGCCTGGCTCCGGCTCCGTCCGGATCCATCAGCTTCAAATACGAACGGGCGCCCTCGCGGGCGCCCGTCTTGCTTTTGACGCAGGCTTGCGCGGGTCAGGCGCTAGCGCGGCGCGCGGTCAGCCATTGGCTCGGCGCCAGCGGTTTCGACACCACGCGGACCTCGCCGATGCTGCCGATGAAGCCGTCCGACGGCGCGCGGTCCCACCAGCCGCAGCCGAGTGCCCAGGGCTGCGACGCCGCCGTCGAGGCGATGCCGTTGCCGCCGATGACGCTGCGCACGACCGGCGCGCCCTCGATGTAGAGCACGGTCGAATTGTCGGCGGGATCGTTGACGATCGCGAGGTGATACCAGGTGTCGAGCATGATCTCGCCGGACCAGTCGGTCTGCGGCTGCCGGGTCGAACTCGACGGCACGATCTCCCACTGCACCTCGCGCAGGTTCGAGATCGCAAACAGGATCGGCGGCGATTCCGGATCGCCGCCGGCGTAGCCCGGCAGCCAGCCGCGGTTGCCGAAGCGGGTCAGGATGTTGCACCAGGCGTGGTCGGCGGCCTTCCAGTTCGGATCGATCTTGATGAAGGCTTCGACGGTGTAGCCGGATGCGAACGTTGCCGCGTTGATCGGCGCGTTGGCCGCGGTCGTGAACCAGCTGAAGCGGCCGGCGCCCTGCTTGGTCGTGTTGAGGAACTGCACGCTGCCCGGCGCCGACGACAGGCGATGCTTGTCGGCTGTGAAGACGACGTCGGCGACCTGGGCGGCACTCGCGAGCGTCGCGCGCTGCATCGGGTTGGCGGCGGTGAGGTCCGACAGCGCGGTGCCGGCGGCCACGGCCTTGCCGATCGCCGACGATGTGATCCGCCAATGCGCAACGGTCTCGGCCACGAGCGGATAGTCCTGCTCGTTCGCGGGCGGCACCACCACCGGTTCGGGCGCCTCGGTGTAGTTGGCGTAGAGATCCTGCTTGAGGCGCGGCAGGATCGGCGTGCCGGCGAAGGCCGGCAGATGGCAGAAATTGGTGAAGCGTGAAAACCGCCGGCGGAAGTCGATGGGAATCGAGAACGCGTGATTGTCCTCGGACAGCCAGGCGCGGTCGAACTGCTTCAGGCTGTCCTTCGGCTTCTCGACCACCCAGGGCGAGAACGAGGCGACGTCGATCTTGTTGGCCGTGAAGTCGAACTCGTACAGCCGCATCAGGCCGTTGCCGCCCTGATAGGCCATCTGATAGTCGACCACCATCTGGTGGACGGGGTTGTGGAAGTCGTTGATCTTCGTCAGCAGCGCGCCACCGTGATAGTGGCCGTTCAGGGTCATGAAGATCTGGTCGTTGCTGCGGATCAGCTTCTCCCACAGGTACTGGCCGTAGGCGACCTCGAGCGGGCTGACACCGTCATTGGCGATGTTCAGAAGCTGATGGTTGGCGAGGATCACCGGCAGCATCGGATGCCGCGCGATCATGCTGCGCGCCCAGGCGATCGCATCGTCCGAGGCGCGCCAGGACAGCGACAGCACCATGAAGCTGACGCCGCAGGCGTGGAACACATGCGCCTCGTGCCAGCCGCTCGGATGGCGCTCCAGGAAGGTCCGCTGCTTCGCCGCGCGGCTGGTCGGAAACCATGAGAGATAGGGCTCGGATGAAGCGCGCTGCGCATCGGTGCCCGCGCCCTGGCTCGCCGCGCTCTCGAACTCCAGCGCCGACAGCACGTCGTGATTGCCCGCGAGCACCGAATAGGGCCGGCCGGCATTTTCCAGCAGCTTCATCGCGGCATCGGCGACCGCCCATTGCTGCGGATGCTTGGACTGGTCGACGACGTCGCCGAGGTGGATCGTGAACGGGATGTGGTACTTCGCGGCGTTGTCGACGATGAACTGCGTCTGCGCGGGGTAGGGCGTGCTGCCATATTGGCGCTGATAGGACTGGCCTTCTTCTGACGTCGCATAGCGCGAGTAGAACTGCGTATCGGGAAGGACGGCGAGCGCGAAGCTGGTCGTGACGTGACGATGGTGATGGTGCATGCGCCAATGCGCGTGCGCCGCCTGGCCGGGCAGCAGGCTGGCGCCGAGGCCGAGCGCCGAGACGCCCATGGCATTGCGCAGCAGGGTGCGGCGATCGACGCCCTGCGCCGGCTGCGGATCACGCGCCGGATGATCGCCTGCGGCCGCCTTGTTGTTCGATGAATCGTCGTCGAAAGACATCCTTGTCCCCACCTCGAGCGGCGGATCGCGCCGCGGTCGGGACGTGTTAGGGAGAGATGATCTCAAATTTGAGAAGGTTTCTTATCGTTTCGATGAGTGTTCGCCGCAGGACGGGAAACCATTGATTCCGCACGATGGGGCGCACAACTATCAATGAATGACGCTGTGCCGTGTACAATCAGGGCGGGCGGTCGCGCGGATTGCCCCGGCATTTTTGAATCCTGTTTGCAGATTTCTTGCGCAGCAATTTGCTGACGAGTTGTGCCGAGCTTTTCGAGAAAACTTGGTATCCCAGGCAAACCTCTTTCCAACAAACCGCCCGCTAGGTTGATCGCGATAAGGCCGCGCTAACCCTGAATTTCCGCGCCGCCGCAGCAACCGAGGTGATCGATGGCGCTTGATAGCATGACGCTCGACATCGTAGCGACCATGGTCGCAGCGCTGCTTGGCGCTATGTTGCTCCACTTCGGCCGGCAGGAGAACACGCCGGCGCTGCGCTGGTGGGGCGCGGCCTACGTCCTCGGCGCGGTCGCGATCGCGCTGTGGACCTTGATCGGCGAGCTCTACGGCGAGGTGGTGTCGCTGTTCCTGAGCTCCATCGGCCTGATCGCCACCGCCATGGTGTGGAACGCCGCGCGCGTGTTCCACGGCAAGCCGGCGAGCGTGCCCGGGCTCGTGCTCGGCGCGACGGTCTGGATTGCCAGCGGCATGCTGCTCGATGCGTCGGCGCAGGCGCTGCGGCTGACGATCGGCGCAGCGATCGTCGTGATCTACGCCATGCTGACCGCGGCCGAGCTGTGGCAGGAGCGGCGGCGGACCCTGCACAAGCGCTGGCCGGCGCTGATCGTGCCGGTGATGCATGGCTTCGTGCTGATGCTGCCGATCCTGCTCGGCAACATGCTGCGCGATTCCGACGGCGCCTTCGCCGCGGCCTGGGTCACGATCTTCTCGATCGAACTCGTGCTGTATGCGGTCGGCACCGTGTTCGTGATCTTCATGCTGGTGTCCGAGCGCATCGTCAGCGCCCACAAGCGCGCGGCGACCACCGACCCGTTGACGGGCCTGCTCAACCGCCGCGGCTTTGCCGAGTCCTGCGCGCAGCTGATCGAGCGCGAGGCGCGCGAGCAGCGCCCGGTCAGCGTGCTGATCTTCGACATCGATCATTTCAAGTCGATCAACGACCGCTTCGGTCACGCCGAGGGCGACGAGGTCCTGAAGCTGTTCGCAAACGTCGTGGTCAACAATCTGCGCCTCACCGATCTCTCGGGCCGGATCGGCGGCGAGGAGTTCGCAGCACTTCTGCCCTGTTCCATCGAAGAGGCCATGGTCGCCGCCGAGCGTGTCCGCGAGGCGTTCGCGGCCTCCGGCGTGGTGTGCGAGGACAAGCCGGTCGATACCACCGTCAGCATCGGCGTTGCCGGCGGGCCGGGCGGGACCGATCTCGACGTGCTGCTCGCGGCCGCCGATACCTCGCTCTACAAGGCCAAGCGCTCCGGTCGCAACCGGGTCGAGGCCTCGGCGGAGCTGCCGCTGTCGCTCGACCGCTACCGCCGCCAGCGCGCTGCCGCGGCTGCCAGCCTGCCGCAGTCGGGAGAGGCGGTGTTGTCCAGCTGAGGTGCGGCTTTCGCTCTCCCGAGGTCTGGGCTAGACAAGCGGCCCACACCAGGGGAGGCCGACAGAACATGATCACGGAAATCGCCCAGATCGACGTCAAGCCGGGCACGGAGAAGGATTTCGAGGCCGCGGTCGCGAAAGCACGCGCCGCCTTCGGCCGCTCCAAGGGCTTTCACGGCTTCGAGCTGCACAAATCGATCGAGAAGCCGCAGCGCTACCGCCTGATGGTGAAGTGGGAAACGCTCGAGAACCACACGGTCGATTTCCGCGGCTCGGAGAACTTCACCGAATGGCGTGGCCTGGTCGGGCAGTATTTTGCCAATCCTCCGGATGTCGAGCACACCGAGACCGTGCTGACCTCGGCCGGCTGAGGCCGCGCGTCAGCGCTGCTCCGCCACGGAACACAACATGACGCATGACGATCTGGTCGAAGCCTACTCTGCCGGGGGACGGCACTACCACGATCTTCGCCACGTCCAGGATTGCCTGGACCAGCTCGATCGCGTCGCGGACCTCAGCGTCCGCGAGCGCGAGAGCCTGACGCAGGCGATCTGGTGGCACGACGCCGTGTATGATCCCACGCGGTCCGACAATGAGGAGCAGAGCGCCATCCTTGCCGAGCGTCACGTCGCGCCCGAGCTGCGCGACGAGGTCGGACGCCTGATCCGGCTGACCCGGACGCACGATGTCGCGCCCGACGATCGGCTGGGCGCGCTGCTCGTCTCGATCGATCTCGCCATTCTCGGCACCGACGAGGCCGGCTACGACGCCTATGCGGATGCGATCCGGCGCGAATATGCGCACGTGCCGGACGACGCCTACCGCGCCGGGCGCGCGGCGGTGCTGGACCGGTTCGCGCGGCGCCCCGTGATCTATCCGGATGCGGGCTTTGCCGCTGCGCTCGACCAGAAGGCGCGGGCCAACCTCGCGCGCGAGCTGCGCGGCCTTCGATCATAAGCAGGATCAGCTCAGGCGTTTCGCGCGGCCGCGTCGCCGCGGCAATGCAGGCTGCGCAGCATCGCATGTGCTGATAGCGCTTGTCTTTTGCCGTGGCCCGACATGCAATGGGATGACATGCGCGTCGCCATGACGTGCTCCTCATTTTCTGGAACTCCGTCATGCCGATCATCAACCGCGCCGCCGAGCTGGCGGAAGACGCCAAGGTCTGGCGCCGCGATTTCCACCAGCATCCCGAGCTCCAATATGAGGTGCATCGGACGGCCGGGCGCGTCGCCGAGCTCTTGACCTCGTTCGGTGTCGACGAGGTCGTCACCGGCATCGGCCGGACCGGCGTCGTCGGCGTCATCCGCGGCCGCGAGTCGTCGCCGCGGGTGATCGGCCTGCGCGCCGACATGGACGCGCTGCCGCTGCAGGAGGTCAGCGACATCCCGCACAAGTCCACCATTCCCGGCAAGATGCACGCCTGCGGCCATGACGGCCACACCGCCATGCTGCTGGGCGCGGCGCGCTATCTCGCCGAGACGCGCAACTTCGCCGGCACGGCCATCGTCATCTTCCAGCCGGCCGAGGAGGGCGGGGCCGGTGGCCGTGCGATGGTCGAGGATGGCCTGATGGAGCGCTTCGGCATCGAGGAGGTCTACGGCCTGCACAATGCGCCGGGCCTGCCGCTCGGAACGGTCGCGACGCGCACCGGCGCGGTGATGGCCGCTGCCGACACCTTCGAGGTGCGTCTGAAGGGGCTTGGCGGCCATGCGGCCCGGCCGAACAAATGCGTCGATCCGATCATCGCCGGCGCGCAGATCGTGACCGCGCTGCAGACGATCGTGGCGCGCAACGTCGATCCGGTCGAAAGCGCGGTGCTGTCGATCACGCGCTTTCACGCGGGGACGACCGCCGACAACATCATTCCGCAGACCGCCGTCATCGGCGGCACCGTGCGCACGCTCGATGAGGACATCCGCCGCTTGATGGACGAACGCTTCAAGGGCCTGGTGACGGCGCTCGCAAGCGGCATGGGCGTGGAGGCGGAAATCGACTACGAATGGGGCTATCCGGTCGTCATCAACCATGCGGAGCAGACCGCGTTCGCGGCCGACGTGGCGCGCAGCGTCGTCGGGCCGGAACAGGTCATCACCGACATGCCGCCCCGGCTCGGCGGCGAGGACTTCGCCTACATGCTGCAGGCGCGGCCCGGCGCGTTCGTCTTCATGGGCATCGGCGATGGGGCCGGCGTGCATCACCCGGAATATGATTTCAACGACGACGTGATCCCGCACGGCATCAGCTATTGGGCCAAGCTGGTCGAGACCGCGATGCCGGCCGGCTGAGCGGGCTCTGACCGGGCCTCAGATCGCGGCCGCGGCGTCCTCGGTGCGGCGGTCGCTCTTGAAATAGTCGATCATGACCTTGGCGATCGCCATCAGCGGCAGCGCCAGGGTCAGGCCCCAGACGCCGAACACGATGCCGAGCAGGATCTGGAACGCAAACAGCGTGGCCGGCGGGATGTCCAGCGCCTGGCGCTGGATCAGCGGCGTCAGCACGTAGCTCTCCATCGCGTGCACGCCGAGGAACAGCACGAAGGCGCTGACCGCAGCGACCCAGCCGGAGGCGAGGCTCGCCAGCACCACGATGACGCCGGCGATGATCGCGCCGACGGTCGGAATGAACGCCAGCAGGCCGGCCTGGATGCCCAGGATGAACGAGCTCTGCACGCCGATGATGGCGAGGCCGATCCAGGTGACGAGAAAGACTGCGAACATCGTCGTGATCTGGGCGATCAGCCAGCGTTCCAGCGTGTAGCTGATGCGGTCCACGATCACGGTGGCCTGGTCCCGGTACTTCGCCGGCGCCAGGAAAAGCAATCCGCTGCGGTAGACCGCCGGCTGGGCCGCGAAGGCCAATCCCAGGAACAGCACGATGAAGAAGTTGCCGACGGCGCTGACGGTGCCGAGCAGCAGCTTGAAGGTCTGGCTGACGATGGCGCCGCCGGAGGAGGCCAGCGCGCTCGGCGAGGGCAGGCCGCCCGGCAGGCCATGGGACGGCGTCTGGGTCGGTGTGGTCGAGCCGCCATCAGGCGCGGCAGTGGCCGTGCTCGCGGCGTTGAAGTCGAAGAAGCTGGTGTCGATGCCGTTGCGGTCGAGGAAGCCCTTGATGTTGCCGAGCTGCGACTTGATCGTATCGCTCAGCACCTTGGCCTGGTCTGCGATGGTGGTGCCGCCGAGGAAGACGATGCCGACGAGCACGGCGGCGAGCGCCAAGCAGACGATGACGAGGCGCGCCGGATGCGGCCAGGGCAGCACGCGGCCGAGCAGGCTGGTCATCGCGTTGAGCGCGACGCCGAGCAGCATGCCCGCGAACAACAGGAAGATCGCAGCCGCGTAATACCAGGTGAAGGCCATGCCGGCCATGAACAGGGTTACCCCGATGCCGCCCACGGCAATGGCCCAGGCCAGGTCGCTGCGGGCCTGGAGGCGTGGGTCGGCGGGGGCGGTCATGAGGCATCCTCTGTGCTGATCGGCCCCCACACATTGGCGAAAACGGCTGGCGGATCAAGCGCAGGCTTGGGGAAGCGGGGCGCTGCAGGACGCTTGCGGGGGTGTCGGAATTGGCATTGGGGACCCGCGTGGCCATATGTTGATCCTGCCGTGCGACGCAGGCATGATTTGTGCCTGCCACACTGGCGGACGCGGCCGCCAACGGCCACATAAGAGGGGAGAGAAACAAAAACAATGAAACGTCCGGTGGTCGGCGTGATCGGCAACAGCCATCGCGTCGAGAACAGGTTCACCGTGCAGATGGTGGGCGAGCGCAACCTGAGCGCCGTGGCCGAGGTCGCGGGCGCGCTACCGCTGATGTTTGCCGGCGTTCCCGAGATCACCGACATCGCCGCGCTGCTCGATGTCGTCGACGGCGTGGTGCTGACCGGCGCCCGCGCCAACGTGCATCCGACCCGCTTCAACACCGAGCCGAGCCTCAAGCACGAGCCCTACGACGTCCATCGCGACGAGGTCGCGCTGCGGCTGTCGGAAGCCTGCGTCTCCAGAGGCATCCCGCTGTTCGGCATCTGCCGCGGCTTGCAGGAGATGAACGTCGCCTTCGGCGGCTCGCTGCATCCGGAGATTCGCGAAATTCCCGGCCGCATGAACCACCGCATGCCCAGGTTGGAGAACGGCGAGATCCATCCCGATCCCAACGTCGTGTTCGCCGATCGCCACGAGGTGCGGCTCACGCCGGGCGGTGCCTTCGCCAGCATCCTCGGTTGCGACAGCATCAAGGTCAATTCGCTGCATGGTCAGGGCATCCTGGAGCCGGGCGACCGCGTCGTGATCGAGGGCATCGCCGAGGACGGCACCATCGAGGCCATCCGCATCGCGGACGCGCCATCCTTTGCGCTCGGCGTGCAATGGCATGCCGAATATGACCCGCAGAAGAACCCGATCAATCGCAAGCTGTTCGAGGCGTTCGGTGAGGCGGTGAGGAAGCGGCAGCTGTCATCCTGACGTCGGGGCTGAACCGGGTTTCCAAAACGGCAGACGAAGCTGCAGAGACGGCTCATCGTGAGCTCGTCACAAGGAAACCGTGATGCGCCACGTCCTGACTGTCGCCATTGTGCTCCGCGCCGCTCCGGCCTTGGCCCAAGGCACGCCGCCGATGGAAGGCCCGATCACCTGCTCGTCGCCGGTCGCGGCCACCGATTCGGCAAACAGCCTCAAGCAGCGCTATGGCGACGAGGCCGTGGTTCAGGATCTGCCGGGCGCCGAGGGCGAGACCTACAAGGGCCTCGTGCTGTTTCCGCGGGCGATGGACCGGCGCATCGAGGTCGGCTTCATCGACGATAAGGTCGCGACGGTGTCCGGGCTCACCTTGCGCGATACGGCCAAGACGAGCCGCTGGAGCGTGGCCGGCATCACCATCGGGGCCAGCCTCGTCGAGGTCCAGAAGGCCAATGGCAAGTCGTTCGTCGTGAGCGGCTTCGGCTGGGACTATGGCGGCTTCGTCACCGACTTCAAGAACGGCGCGCTGGGACGCATCCTGCCGGGCGGCTGCTCGATCACCGTGCGCTTCGGCAAGGACAAGGACCCACCGCGAGCGCTCTCGGGCGATGGCGTGAAGGTGTCGTCCGACAATCCGGCGCTGGTGAAATTCGCGCCCGTCGTCACCGAGATCGGCATCAATTTCGCCGCGAAGTGATGGCTTCATAGTCGCAGGACTGACCGGGATGAGCATGCGCCGAACGAGCTTGTTGTTGATGCTTCTGGCTGCGCCGGCATGGGCACAGACCGCGCCGCCTGCCGATGGGCCGATCACCTGCACCTCGCCGGTGTCGGTCACGGACTCCGCCAAGAGCCTGATGCAGCGCTACGGCCAGGAGGCGGTGACAGACGACCAGTTGTTCACCGGGGTGGAGGACATCACCTATCAAGGCGTCGTGCTGTCGCCAAAAGTGCCGGACTGGCGTATCGAGATCGGCTTTGCTGACGAGACGATGCGGCGGGTGTCACGTCTCACCTTGATCGACTCCAAGACGAGTCATTGGAACGTTGCCGGCGTGACGCTCGGCTCCACTTTGGCCGAGGTGCAGAAGATCAATGGCAGGCCGTTTCTGATCCGCGAGTTCTTCACCGATGGTGGCGGCTTCGTTGTCGACTGGAAAGGCGGCACGCTGAGCCGTCCTTTGCCGGGTGGATGCTCCGTCAGCGTTCGCTTCGGCAGTGACGACCACGAGGGAAATCCGATCGGTGATCGCATCGCATCCGACAAGGCGGAGTTGCGCAAATGGGGACCGGTGGTCGAGCAGATCGTGGTGAGGTTTCCCGAGAAATAGCGGCTGAGTGCGCCCTCGGGCCTCATGGTTCGAGACGGCGCGCACTTCTGTCGGATGATCTCATTGACTCATGGGCGCGCGCCTCCTCACCATGAGGAGAAACCACGGCCTCGCGCGACCTCCATCTCCTCATCCTTAAGGAGCTTGGCGATAGCCGAGCGTCTCGAAGGACGAGTCCCGTTGGATCATCGCAGATGAGCAGCCACCAACAAAAGGCGCCCGGTGAAGGGCGCTGGGGGCAGGGGTGGTGCGGCAAGATCTCCATCAGGAAAGCTTGCCGCGTTTCTCGATAGCCACGACAACGCAGCGCTCGTCAATGGGCGCCGGTCGCAGGCGCGTCCGGCGGATTCTCCGAGAGCGGCCGTCTCCTACGGCCAAGCCCAATCCGTGCAGTTCGTCCCGCGCGTGGCGAGAGCGCAGCTCCGCTCAGGGCTTTGCGAGATGCCAGGCGTTGTTCAGGAAGCCGTCGCCTGTGATGTCGCCGGGCTTCTGATCCTTGGCGAAGGTGTAGAGCGGCTTGCCCTTGTAAGCCCACTGCCTGGAGCCGTCGTCCCGGGTGATGATGGTGTAGTTGGCGTCGGCCTTGTCGCTGGCTTCGGCTTTCAGGACCGGCCAGTTGGTCGCGCAGGGACCGTTGCAGGCTGATTTGCCGTCGACGTCCTTGTCGAACGTGTAGAGCGTCATGCCCTTGTTGTCGGTGAGGATGTCACCCTTCGTGCTGCTGCCGCTCTTGGTTGGAGGCGCCGCGCTGGCGGACGAGATCGCCGTGAGTGAGATTGCGGCGGTCAGGAAGAGGCGCGAGATCGAAAGCCTGGTCATTCGAAATCTCCCAATGCATGTGGATCACAGGGATAGAAACTCATTCCGGCCCGATCTATTCCTTGCGCCTGTCCCTATTCGTCATTGGGAGGAATGTCGTACCGCCGTTCTGGCGCTCATGCCGGCCTTGGCATTCGCAGCACGGCACTGCGACACCAATGAAAAGGGCGCCCCGTGAGGGGCGCCCTGGTGTCGTCATCCGCCGATCAATCGGGCTGTCAGCCCGAGTAGTACATGTCGAACTCGACCGGGTGCGGGGTCATTTCGAAGCGCTCGACCTCGGTCATCTTCAGCGCGATGTAGCTGTCGATGAAGTCGTCGTCGAACACGCCGCCGGCCTTCAGGAAGGCGCGGTCCTTGTCGAGGTTCTCGAGCGCCTCGCGCAAGCTGCCGCAGACGGTCGGGATCTGCTTCAGCTCTTCCTTCGGCAGGTCGTAGAGGTCCTTGTCCATCGCCGGGCCCGGATCGAGCTTGTTCTTCACGCCGTCGAGGCCGGCCATCAGCATCGCGGCAAAGCCGAGATAGGGATTGGCGAGCGGATCGGGGAAGCGGACCTCGACGCGCTTGGCCTTCGGCGACGAGGTGTAGGGGATGCGGCAGGACGCCGAGCGGTTGCGCGCGGAGTAGGCGAGCAGCACCGGCGCCTCATAGCCCGGGACCAGACGCTTGTAGGAGTTGGTCGACGGGTTGGTGAAGGCGTTGATGGCCTTGGCGTGCTTGATGATGCCGGCGATGTAGGACAGGCAGGTCTCCGACAGGTCGGAATACTTGTTGCCCGCGAACACCGGCTTGCCGTCCTTCCAGATCGACTGGTGGACGTGCATGCCCGAACCGTTGTCGCCATAGACCGGCTTCGGCATGAAGGTGGCGGTCTTGCCGTAGATGTGGGCGACCTGATGGATGCAGTATTTGTAGATCTGCATCTGGTCGGCCATCAAGGTCAGCGTGTCGAACTTCATGCCGAGCTCGTGCTGGGCCGAGGCGACCTCGTGATGGTGCTTCTCGACCTTGACGCCCATGCGGGCCATGGCGCCGAGCATCTCCGAGCGCATGTCCTGCACCGAGTCCTGCGGCGGCACCGGGAAGTAGCCCGCCTTGGTGCGGATGCGGTGGCCGAGATTGCCGCCCTCATATTCGGTGTCGGAGTTGGTCGGCAGCTCCGAGGAGTCCAGGCGGAAGCCGGTGTTGTAGGGCGACGAGCTGTAGCGCACGTCGTCGAATACGAAGAACTCGGCTTCGGGGCCGACGAACACGGTGTCGCCCACGCCCATCGACTTCACCATCGCCTCGGCCTTCTTGGCGATGCCGCGGGGGTCGCGGTTGTACGGCTCGCCGGTGGTCGGCTCGAGCACGTCGCAGGTGATGATCATGGTGGTTTCGGCGAAGAACGGATCGATCGTCGCGGTCACCGGGTCGGGCATCAGGCACATGTCGGATTCATTGATCGCCTTCCAGCCGGCGATCGAGGAGCCGTCGAACATCGTGCCTTCGGCAAAAATGTCTTCGTCGATCATGCTGACGTCGAAGGTGACGTGCTGCCACTTGCCCCGCGGGTCGGTGAAGCGGAGGTCGACGTATTTGACGTCATTGTCCTTGATTGCTTTCAAGACGTCCTTGGCGGTCTTCATGAATACCCCTCTTGGCTTATAACGTCACGGCCCGGCGCGGGACGGCGTCCGCGGGTCATGCTCCATAGCCTCGTGCGGGAGCCAAGACAACATCGGAAACGGCAAAACGGCCGCGTGCAAGCGCCTCGCAGAGGACACTCGAGCTGCCGTGGGGGCTGCTGGCGCAGCAAACGTTCCGTGGGGGGCCTGGAGCGGACGGTCCGTTGAGGCCCCCCGGTCAGGCTAGATCGCGTCCAGCCCGGATTCTCCGGTTCGGATGCGGATGGCTTCCTCGATGTTGGACACGAAGATCTTGCCGTCGCCGATGCGGCCGGTCTGGGCGGCGCGGCGGATCGCCTCGATCGCGCGCTCGACCAGGTCGTCGCCGATCACGATCTCGATCTTCACCTTGGGCAGGAAATCAACGATGTATTCGGCGCCCCGGTAGAGCTCGGCATGGCCTTTTTGCCGGCCGAAACCCTTCGCTTCGGTAACGGTGATGCCCTGAAGTCCCACCTCCTGAAGCGCCTCCTTCACCTCGTCGAGCTTGAACGGCTTGATGATGGCTTCGATCTTCTTCACTGAGCGCCTCCCGGGCATTCCGCTATAAACAACATGTGGGTCATCGTCAGGCTGCGCCCACGCGCAAGTCGTTCGATCATTTCGTTACCGGGCCCAACACGCTCCGGCGGAGGCCCGGTGATTGATTGCCCGACTTGCCCCGTGCCGAAGTGGCTCCACAAAAGCAGGGTCTATGCCAAGTCGTTAACGGGCCCAAATGGAGCCGATATTCAGGCATTTCACCAGCACCCGACGATTCCCTCAAGGAACGTCTAGAATACCGGAGCCTTGAGATTAGGCAAACAGATCAAACATTGTGCAGGTCTTGACGGCGGGGCCGCGCGCTGTCCGAAATGCCCAGGGAAAAGGCGACGTGCCGGGTTTCGTCGCGTCTTGCCAGATGTGCAGCGCCCTTGGAAGTTGCGGGCTGGCGCGGCAATAGGGAGCGCGGGATTCGCCCGCACCGGCTCCGAGGGACGGGGCGCCGACGTCCGCTGCGAGGCGACGGGGACGACATCACGCAGCCGGCGCAAGACGGCGGCTGGGGACGAGAGCGGTAATGGACATCTTGACCACGAGCGAAATGGAGCGCGCCGACCGGCTGACCATCGCGGCCGGCACGCCGGGCTTTTCGCTGATGCTGAGCGCCGGACAGGCGGTGGCCGAGGCGGCCATGGACCTGGTCGAGACCGGGCCGATCGTGGTCGTGTGTGGGCCGGGCAACAATGGCGGCGACGGCTTCGTTGCCGCGGCCGAGCTCGCCGCGCAGGGCAGGGACGTGTCGGTCATCCTGATGTGCGAGCGCGACGCGCTGCACGGCGACGCGGCCTCCGCCGCCAAGGGATGGAAGTTTCCGGTGCTGCCGTTCACGCCGCAGGCGATCGGCAAGCCGGCGCTGATCATCGACGCGCTGTTCGGCGCAGGTCTCAGCCGGGCCGTCACCGGCGAGCCCCATGACGTCATCGCAGCGATCAACGGCAATGGCGCGCCGGTGCTCGCCGTCGACCTGCCGAGCGGCATCAACGGCACCACGGCCGCGGTGATGGGCATCGCGGTCCGCGCCACCGAGACGGTGACCTTCTTCCGCAAGAAGCCGGCGCACCTGCTGCTGCCGGGCCGCCAGCATTGCGGGCGCGTCCGGCTCGCCGACATCGGCATCGATCCCCAGGTGCTCGCCGAGATCAGGCCGCAGGCCTTCGAGAACGATCCCGAGCTGTGGCAGGGCCATTTTCCGGTGCCACGCATCGACGGCCACAAATACGCCCGCGGGCACGTGCTGACGATGTCCGGCGACGTCACCGCCACGGGCGCGGCGCGGATGGCCGCGCGGGCCGCATTGCGGGCGGGCGCCGGCCTGGTCACGCTGGCCTCGCCGCGCGATGCGCTGGCGGTCAATGCTGCGGCGCTGACGGCGGTGATGGTGCGCGCCGCCGACACCGCGATCGCGTTCGGCGAATTGCTCGGCGACAAGCGCTACAACACCTGCATCATCGGACCCGGCACCGGCGTCAGCGAGCGCACGCGCGACCTCGTCTACACCGCGCTGACGGCGCAGCGTCATCTCGTGCTCGATGCCGACGCATTGACGAGCTTCGCCGATGCGCCGGAGCGGTTGTTCGAGCAGATCAGGGCGATGACCGAGGCGCAGATCGTGCTGACGCCGCACGAGGGCGAATTCCCGCGGCTGTTCTCGGATCTCAGCAACAAGCATCCCGGCCGCTCCAAGCTCGAGCGCGTCCGCGCGGCGGCCGTGCGCTGCGGCGCCGTGGTGCTGTTGAAGGGCGCCGACACGACGGTGGCCGCGCCCGACGGCCGCGCCGCGATCGCCGCCAACGCGCCGCCATGGCTCGCCACCGCCGGCGCCGGCGACGTGCTCGCCGGCATCATCGCCGGCTTGCTGGCGCAGGGTGTGCCGGCGTTCGAGGCCGCCTGCATCGGCGTCTGGATGCATGGCGAGGCGGGCAACGAGGCGGGACCGGGGCTGATCGCGGAGGATCTGACGGAGACCTTGCCTGCGGTGTTCCGGCGGCTCTATGACCGGTTCGGCGTCGAGTATTAATAGGGGCGAGTCGTCGCCTCAACCACGCTGTCATGCCCGCGAAGGCGGGCATCCAGTACGCCGCGGCCTATCGATTTAGCCACCGATGTCTCGGCGTACCGGATCGCCCGGTCGCGGGTACGGGTGATGACAGTTGAGGGTGAGGCGGCGACGGCGCGTCCTGCTCTTGGCTGTGCTCACGTCACCTGATATTTCGCCACCGCGCTCTCGTTCCAGGCGAGCCCAAGGCCGGGACCTTTGGCTGTCACCTTGCCATCCACCACCAGCAGCGGCTCGGCGAGAATGGCGCCGGCGAAGTCCAGCACCTCGAGCCAGTGCGCCGTCGGCGTCACTGCCAGCACATGGGCGCTCGCCTCGGGCAGGATGTGGCTCGACATCGGGATCGAGGCGGCGTCGGCTTGCCCCGCGACGTTGAGCCAGCCGGTGATGCCGCCGACCTTCATCAGGTCGGGCATGATGAAGTCGGAGGCGCCGGCGGCGATCGCCTCGGCAAAGCCGCGCGGAAACCACCAGTTTTCGCCGGCCTGGATCGGGATCTCCGAGCGCTCGCGCACCCGGGCATGGCCGGAGAGGTTTTCCTGCGGCACCGGCTCCTCGATCCAGGTCAGGTCGTAGGCAGCAAGGTTGGTAATTCGACGTGTCGCCTCAGCGGGATCGAGCGACTGGTTGAAGTCGAGCATCAGCGCCATGTCCGGGCCGAGCAGGGCGCGCAGGCCCTTGGTCATCGCTTCGTCGGTCGCGAGATCGCCATGACCGCCCTTGGTCTTGATGGCGCGGAAGCCGTGCTCGTCGCGCGCGGCGCGCAAGGTGCGCTCGTCGTCCTTGGCATCGAGCACGCCATAGCTGTCATAGGCCGGAATCGGCCGCGCCGTGCCGCCGAGCAGCTCGACGACGGGCTTGCCCGCGAGCTGACCGAGCGCATCCCAGAACGCCATGTCGAGGCCCGAGACGGCCATGCCGACGAGGCCCTGCCAGCCGAGCAGGCGGAATTTGGCGTCCATGAGTTTCATCAGGTCGAACGGGACCAGGGCTTGGCCCTTGAGCTCTCGGCCGATCTCCTCGACCAGATGTAGCAGCGGTTTCAAGGCGAGCCTGGTGTAAGCGAACAGGTAGGAATGGCCGGTAACCCCCTGATCGGTTGCGACGTCGATCAGCACCAGCGGTCCGGAGTCGATGATCCCGAACGCGTTGCGCAGGGGGCGCTTCATGGGCGTGATCACGGCGCGCGCCGTGACCCCGGTGATGGCGGCAGTGGTCATGGGGACTGTTCCCTCAGGTTCGTTTCCTCACCTGATCTCATACCACCGCAGCAGCCGCGGCGCCGCCCAGTTGGTCGCCATGCTCTCGACCAGGAACCGGCCGGATTGCTCGGCAAGGAATGCAATGCGCTGGGTCTGGCCGGCCTCCAGCGCCAGCGTGTCGAGCCAATAGGGCTTCCAGCCGTCGTCGAGCCGGTCGAGCAGCCGAAACGGCTGGCCATGAAGGTGGACCACATGGGTGCCGGCGGTCTTGTTCGCCAATGCCAGCACGACCACTTGGCCGGCCTTGGCCTGGAAGGTGGGGGCGCCGGCGGCGTTGAACGCGGCGGGCGGTTGCCAGCCGGCGCCGTCGAGCGCGAGCTCGGCCCGAGCGGCGGTCCTCAGGTCCAGCTTGTCCGGCAACCCGTTCGACGGCAAAGGCGGCGCCGGCGGCAGTGGGGCGGCACGGAGCGGCGGCTCGCTCGACGCCACCAGCCGGGCGAGGGGACGCGGATTGCTGCCGTCGTGCAGCAGCACGGCCAGCACCGTCTTGGCGGCGGGCATGTCGATGAAGACGTCGGTGCGGCCGCCAGGCGGCAGCACCACCGCGCCATTTCGAGCCAGGAAAGGCTCGGCCGGCTGGCCGTCGATGGCCATCACGCGAACGGCGTCGAGGTCGGCGATTTTGATCGCGATCACAGCGCGTTGACAGCCGTTGATGAACCGCAGCCTGACCCGCTCATGGGTCCGCAGCGCGATCTCGGGCTGGACGTGCCCATTGATGGTGTAGATGAGCTCGGTGTCTCGCGCTTCGGTTCCTGGCGCAACCGCGGTGCCGTCCGCCTTGAGCCTGAAATCCTCGACCAGGAAAATTTCGTCGCGGTCGACAGTTACCGTCGCGGCCTCATCGACGATGACAGGCAGCGGGCGGATCGGCACGGCGTCGGCGAGCAGCCGCAGGTCGAGCAGGCCGGTCCCGGCGCGCGACGCCAGGGCTGGAATGGTGGCCCGGCCGCCGGGGCCGATCTCCGCCTGCGCCAGCAGCGGTGCGGGCAAAGCGAGGCCGCGGCTGGACAATGCGGCCGGGATCGAAAGGCCATTCGAAAGGTCAAGATCGAGCGCCGTGCCGCGGGCGAGCCGGACCACCGGGGCCGGTGCAGCCAGCCGCCAGAGCGGGCTGGCCGAGCGTCCCTGGGCCAGCACCAGAGATTCGCCGCGAGCGTTCAACGAAACCGAGATTCGGCCACCGGCCCGAGCCGAGCGGGTAAACGAGGCCGCGCCGGCTGCCGCAAGGCCGCCGAGCAGGGCGCGGCGGCTGAGCCCCTCCGACGGTTCCGTCATGCGACAAAACATCGTGCGATGAGGGGGATGCGGATCATGCTGTTTTCCCTTATCTGTGCGTGCGACACGGTCGATCGGCCTGCCGGTGGTGCTTTCGACAGCCCATTTTTTTGCTGCGGACGGTTTCGTGCGTGGTATAAGCCGCGCCGCCCGCGGCACCGCGGCCGGGCTATCGATGCAGTTCACGCGGGCGTGGCGGAACTGGTAGACGCGCTGGATTTAGGTTCCAGTGACGAAAGTTGTGGGGGTTCGAGTCCCTCCGCCCGCACCAAGCGCTTCTCCGGCGTTTGCCCCAAGTTTTACCGGCAGACCCGCTCTCTCGCACAGAGAAGCGGGGCCGCCGATCCCACCGGCGCAAAGCCTTTTGCTGCGCGTCGTCCACAATTGAGTCAGATGTGTCCGGATCGCAAGGGTTCGGACCGAAGCGGAAGAAGATTGACGCCATGCAGGTCACAGAAACCTTGTCGGAAGGCTTGAAGCACGAGTTCCAGATCAGCGTTCCGGCGGCGGATCTCGACGCCAAGGCGGACGCCAAGCTGGTCGATCTCAAGGACAAGGTCCGCATCAACGGCTTCCGCCCCGGCAAGGTGCCGGTCGCGCATCTGAAGAAGATCTATGGCAAGTCGGTCATGGCGGAGACCATCGACCAGACCATCCGCGACACCAACACGCAGATCTTCACCGAGCGCGGCTTCCGCCTCGCCACCGAGCCGAAGGTGACGATGCCGACGGAGGAGGCCGAGGTCGAGAAGATCCTCTCCGGCCAGTCGGACCTGACCTACACCGTGGCCGTCGAGGTCGTGCCGGCGATTGCGCTCGCCGACTTCAAGACCTTCTCGGTCGAGAAGCCGGTGGCCGACATCACCGATGCCGATGTCGACGAGGCGATCAAGCGCCTGGCCGATGCCAACCGCAGCTACGCGGCGAAGGCCGAGGGCGCGAAGGCCGCGAGCGGTGACCGCGTGAAGATCAACTTCAAGGGCACGATCGACGGCGTCGCCTTCGAGGGCGGCACGGGTGAGGGCATCGACGTCGTGATCGGCTCGAACACCTTCATTCCCGGCTTCGAGGACCAGCTGATCGGTATCGGCGTCGGCGAGACCCGCACGCTGAAGGTCACGTTCCCGACCAATTATCTCAACAACGAGCTGGCCGGGAAGGCGGCGGAGTTCGAAACCACCGCCACCGCCATCGAGGCGCCCGAAGACAAGGTGGTGGACGATGAGTTCGCCAAGACGCTCGGCCTCGAATCGCTCGACAAGCTGAAGCAGTTGATGCGCGATCGTCTCGCCGGCGAGTTCAGCCAGGCGACCCGCCAGCGCGTCAAGCGCGCGCTGCTCGACCGTCTCGACGAGACCCACAAGTTCGATGCACCGCCGTCGCTGATCGACGAGGAGTTCAACCTGATGTGGAATTCGGTCAAGGCCGAGATGGATTCCAGCGGCAAGACCTTCGCCGACGAGAACACCACCGAGGACAAGGCGAAGGAGGAGTACCGCACCATCGCCGACCGCCGCGTGCGCCTCGGCCTCGTGCTGTCGGAGATCGGCGAGAAGAACAAGATCACCGTGACCGACGACGAGGTCAGCCGCGCCGTGATCGAGCGTGCGCGCTCGATGCCGGGCCGCGAGAAGGAGGTCTGGGACTTCTATCGCAGCAACCCGCAGGCGCTCGCGCAGCTGCGCGCGCCAATCTACGAGGACAAGGTCGTCGACTTCATCCTCGAACTCGCCAACGTGACCGAGAAGAAGGTCTCCAAGGACGAGCTGTTCAAGGACGACGACAGCGACAAGGCGGCCTGATCAGGCTGTCCATCGTAGGGTTCGCGACATAAGCGCGAGATTAAGGTTGACCGGCGAAAGCGCCGGTCGTCCAGGTTCCGGCGCTGGCCGCCGCCGCGGGAATCAGCTTGAACAGGGCAACGACCTCGCTTGCGGCGGCCCAGGGCACCCGGTCTTGTCACCGGCAAATTGGTCCATATCTGTGGGCTCGGTCTTGAAGTTCTGCATCACGGGACACCTGTCCGTCGCTGCTCGTTGAAATGAGCCTCACCTGCGGCGGCCGGTCGTCTCAACTGCTGGTCCAACCCTTGGGTGATTCATGCGCGATCCCGTCGAAACCTATATGAACCTTGTGCCTATGGTGGTCGAACAGACCAACCGCGGCGAGCGCGCCTACGACATCTTCTCACGCCTCCTGAAGGAGCGCATCATCTTCGTGACCGGTCCGGTCGAGGACGGCATGGCGACCCTGATCGTCGCTCAGCTCCTGTTCCTCGAGGCCGAGAACCCGAAGAAGGAAATCGCGATGTACATCAACTCGCCCGGTGGCGTGGTGACGTCGGGCCTCGCGATCTACGACACGATGCAGTTCATCCGTCCGGCGGTGTCGACGCTGTGCACCGGCCAGGCGGCCTCGATGGGCTCGCTGCTGCTCTGTGCCGGCCACAAGGACATGCGCTTCTCGCTGCCGAACTCGCGCATCATGGTGCATCAGCCGTCCGGCGGGTTCCAGGGCCAGGCGACCGATATCATGCTGCACGCCCAGGAGATCCTGAACCTGAAGAAGCGGCTGAACGAGATCTACGTCAAGCACACCGGCCAGCCCTACAAGGCGATTGAGGACGCCCTGGAGCGCGACAAGTTCCTCACGGCGGAAGCCGCCCAGGAGTTCGGCCTGATCGACAAGGTCATCGACAAGCGGCCGGAAGATCCGGCGGCGATGGGCAAGTGAGCCAACAGTAAGCGACGCGGGGCCCGATGGACGGGCCTGGGGGATGTAACGGCGGCTCCTTTACCGGCTTCGGTCGGCAAAGGTGCTGAGGTAGGGTCCCAAAAGAGCCGCAACCTTGCCGTGCGGCCGGCAAATAGGCGTGGCAAACACGCAACGCTCCGCTGATTTCGCGTGTTATTGCCGTGTCAAGCCCCAAAATCACGGTAATGTCACGGTCTAGGGTCTGTGCTCCGATTAGCGAATTCTTGATAGTCGGATGACAGCATGATTGGCTAGAGTGTCGAGTTATGGATCGTGGGGGATTCGCGTAGGTCGTGGGTGCACGACAGGTGAAGAACAAGGTGTTAATTTTGGTACGAAATTTGCTCTTTCACCAGTCTGGTCCGGCCCGTGCCGGATCGGGACGAACGAGCGGACAAGAGCGAACCGCGGACGGAGACAGGAATGAGTAAGGTCGGCACGAGCGACTCGAAGAACACGCTATATTGCTCGTTCTGCGGCAAGAGCCAGCACGAAGTCCGCAAACTGATCGCAGGTCCAACCGTCTTCATCTGCGACGAGTGCGTCGAACTCTGCATGGACATCATCCGCGAGGAGAACAAGTCCTCGCTGGTCAAGTCGCGCGACGGGATTCCGACCCCGAAGGAGATCTGCAAGGTCCTGGACGATTACGTCATCGGCCAGAACCATGCGAAGAAGGTGCTCTCGGTCGCCGTCCACAACCACTACAAGCGGCTGAATCACCAGACCAAGCACTCGGACGTCGAACTCGCGAAGTCGAACATCCTGCTGATCGGTCCGACCGGCTCGGGCAAGACGCTGCTGGCGCAGACGCTGGCGCGCATCCTGGACGTGCCGTTCACGATGGCGGATGCGACGACCCTGACCGAGGCCGGCTATGTCGGTGAGGACGTCGAGAACATCATCCTGAAGCTGTTGCAGGCGGCCGACTACAATGTCGAGCGCGCGCAGCGTGGCATTGTCTACATCGACGAGATCGACAAGATCAGTCGCAAGTCGGACAATCCCTCGATCACCCGCGACGTGTCGGGCGAGGGCGTCCAGCAGGCGCTGCTCAAGATCATGGAGGGTACGGTTGCGTCGGTTCCGCCGCAGGGCGGCCGCAAGCATCCGCAGCAGGAGTTCCTGCAGGTCGACACCACCAACATCCTGTTCATCTGCGGTGGTGCGTTCTCCGGCCTCGAGAAGATCATCTCGGCGCGCGGCCGGTCGACCTCGATCGGCTTCGCCGCCCAGGTTCTGGCGCCGGAGGACCGCCGCACCGGCGAGATCTTCCGTCACGTCGAGCCTGAGGATCTCCTGAAGTACGGCCTGATCCCCGAGTTCGTCGGCCGTCTTCCGGTCGTTGCGACGCTCGAGGACCTCGACGAGAACTCGCTGAAGAAGATCCTGACCGAGCCCAAGAACGCGCTGGTGAAGCAGTATCAGCGGCTGTTCGAGATGGAGAACATCGAGCTCACCTTCGCCGACGAGGCGCTGGGCGCGGTGGCGCGCAAGGCCATCGAGCGCAAGACCGGCGCGCGTGGTCTGCGGTCGATCCTCGAGAGCATCCTGCTCGAGACGATGTTCGACCTGCCGGGTCTCGAGGGTGTCGAGGAAGTGGTCATCTCGCGTGAAGTGGTCGAGGGCACCGCCCGCCCGCTGTACATTTACGCCGATCGCTCCGATCGCGCGGTGGAAAGCAGCGCCAGCGCGTGAGGCGCGCTGGTACGAGAGACAGAAGACCTCGATTTATTAGATCGGCGATCGCCGCGGACGTCATGTCCGCGGCATCGCAGCGTTTCAGCGTCCCGCCGCGTAAAGCCATTTTTGGCGGGTGTTTACCGATACTTGACACCCCCCGGGTCGATAGCCACCTAATGTCGCGTGGCGATACAAATCTCAATCCCGGGATTCGCCTCAACAACGATCCGAAACAAGCGGGCGATATCGACGCGTCAGTGATGTCCGGATCAGATCGCACCTTGTGGCGGTTGCGCACGATGGCGGACTGCGTGCAAGGGGGCTAAACAAAAGGAACAGGCCATGACGACCCCCAAACCCCGGCCGACCATCGTTTACGGCGAGAGCCACGCCTATCCGGTTCTGCCGCTCCGCGACATCGTCGTCTTCCCGCACAACATCGTTCCGCTGTTCGTCGGCCGCGAGAAATCCATCCGCGCCCTCGAAGAGGTGATGAAGAACGACGCGCTGGTGATGCTCGCGACGCAGAAGAACGCGTCCGACGACGATCCAGCTCCGGATGCGATCTACGAGACCGGGACGCTCGCCAGCGTGCTGCAACTCCTGAAGCTGCCCGACGGCACCGTGAAGGTGCTGGTCGAGGGCCTGGAGCGCGCGCGCGTCGAGAAATACACCGATCGTGCCGACTACTACGAAGCCACTGCCGTTGCGCTCGAGGACACCGACGCCAAGTCGGTCGAAGCCGAGGCACTCGGGCGCTCCGTCGTGTCGGACTTCGAGAGCTATGTGAAGCTGAACAAGAAGATCTCTGCAGAGGTCGTCGGCGTCGTTCAGTCGATCACCGATTTCGGTAAGCTGGCCGACACCGTCGCCTCGCATCTCGCCGTCAAGATCGCCGATCGCCAGGGCATCCTGGAGACGCTGTCCGTCACCACGCGCCTGGAGAAGGTGCTGGGCCTGATGGAGAGCGAGATCTCGGTGCTGCAGGTCGAGAAGCGCATCCGCTCGCGTGTCAAGCGCCAGATGGAGAAGACCCAGCGCGAGTACTACCTGAATGAGCAGATGAAGGCCATTCAGAAGGAGCTGGGCGACGAGGACGGCCGCGACGAGCTCGCCGATTTGGAAGAGCGCATCAACAAGACCAAGCTCTCCAAGGAAGCGCGCGAGAAGGCCCAGCACGAGCTGAAGAAGCTACGCCAGATGTCGCCGATGTCCGCGGAAGCGACTGTCGTGCGCAACTATCTGGATTGGCTGCTGTCGATCCCGTGGAACAAGAAGTCCAAGGTGAAGAAGGATCTGGAGGCCGCGCAGGCGGTTCTGGATGCGGATCATTATGGGCTGGAGAAGGTCAAGGACCGCATCGTCGAGTACCTGGCGGTGCAGTCGCGCGCCAACAAGCTGACCGGCCCGATCCTGTGCCTGGTCGGACCTCCCGGCGTCGGCAAGACCTCGCTCGGCAAGTCGATCGCGAAGGCCACCGGCCGCGAGTTCGTTCGCGTGTCGCTGGGCGGAGTGCGCGACGAGGCGGAGATCCGCGGTCATCGCCGGACCTATATCGGCTCGATGCCCGGCAAGATCATCCAGTCGATGCGCAAGGCCAAGACCTCGAACCCGCTGTTCCTGTTGGACGAGATCGACAAGATGGGCTCGGACTTCCGGGGTGACCCGTCGTCGGCGCTGCTGGAGGTCCTGGACCCCGAGCAGAACACGACCTTCAACGATCACTATCTGGAGGTCGACTACGACCTGTCGAACGTCATGTTCATCACGACCGCGAATACGCTGAATATTCCCGGGCCGCTGATGGACCGCATGGAGATCATCCGCATCGCAGGCTACACCGAGACCGAAAAGCTCGAGATCGCCCGCAAGCACCTGATCCCCAGCGCGATCTCCAAGCACGGACTGGACTCGAAGGAGTGGTCGATCGACGACGACGCATTGCTGCTCGTGATCCGGCGCTACACCCGCGAAGCGGGCGTACGTAATCTGGAGCGTGAGATTTCCACACTGGCCCGCAAGGCCGTGAAGGAGCTCATGATGTCCAAGAAGAAGTCGGTGAAGATCACCGAGAAGACCGTTGAGGAATTCTTGGGTGTTCCGAAGTTCCGCTTCGGTGAGATCGAGAGCGACGATCAGATCGGGATCGTCACGGGTCTGGCATGGACCGATGTCGGCGGTGAGCTGCTCACCATTGAAGGCGTCATGATGCCCGGCAAGGGCAAGATGACGGTGACGGGCAATCTGCGCGACGTCATGAAGGAGTCGATCTCGGCGGCGGCGTCCTACGTCCGCTCGCGGGCGATCGTCTACGGCATCGAGCCGCCGATGTTCGACCGCCGCGACATCCACGTCCACGTTCCGGAGGGGGCGACCCCGAAGGACGGTCCGTCGGCGGGCGTCGCGATGGCAACCGCAATCATCTCGGTCATGACGGGCATTCCGATCCGTCACGACGTCGCGATGACCGGTGAGATCACCTTGCGTGGTCGCGTGCTGCCGATCGGCGGTCTGAAGGAGAAGCTCCTGGCCGCGGCCCGCGGCGGCATCAAGACGGTGCTGATCCCCGAGGACAACGCCAAGGATCTCACGGAGATTTCCGATGCGATCAAGGGCGGCATGGAGATCATCCCGGTCTCCCGTCTCGACGACGTCGTCGCCCGGGCCCTGGTCCGCAAGCCGGTGCCGATCGTCTGGGAAGAGGACACCAAGGTCCCGGTGAAAGCCGATGGCGACGAAGCCGCCGGCGGCCTGACCGCCCACTGAGGTCCGAACTGATCCAAGAAAACGGCGCCCGTAAGGGCGCCGTTTTCGTTTGGGGGATCGAGCCACCGACCCTTCGAGCGTGCGTGGTCTGCCCCCACCGTTCCCGCTGCGGCGGTTTCTCGCTGCCGCCGCGTGGTTCCGGCGTTGATTGAGGATCGGGCAGGGGGTAAAGAAGCGCGACGTGAGGGCGGCTAGCTCAGCTGGTTAGAGCATCTCGTTTACACCGAGAGGGTCGGGAGTTCGAATCTCTCGCCGCCTACCATTAGCATCCGCTGGGACGCACCCTCGCAATGGTGACGCTGCTATTGTGGTGCGTCGATTTTCCAAGCTGATGGCGATCCTCTCCAGAAGCGCGTTTGTGCGTCGGGTTTCATCGATCTGCTGCTCTCCAAGCTGAGCCACCTTGCCATCGAGCCTCGGCGGCTGAGCCAAACCCACGTCCCGATCACGATGATGGCGCCGCCGAGTGCTCAATTCGGACAAGGGTTCAAAATCCTTTGCGACAGCTGGTGCGAAGCGCCCGGACGATTTCGCGTGGCGATGAACCGTTCTTCGGCTAGCTTAGCGCGCGGCGTGAACATCGCGGGCGAACCGATGACCGACTTCCTGCGCCACTGCACCGGCGGACATGAGCGCGCCATTCCGGCGGGCACCATGCTGCTCGAGGAGGGGCACAACACTGGGCATCTCTACATCCTGCTCGACGGAGAGCTGGAGGTGATCAAGGCCGGCGCCACGGTGGCCGTCATCTCCGAGCCGGGCGCGCTGTTCGGCGAGATGTCGCTCCTGCTGGAGCAGCCGCACACGGCGACCGTGCGGGCGCTCGTCGATTGCCGGATCTACGAGATCCCGGATGCGCCACGCTTCCTCAGTGAAAATCCCGAGGCGACGCTCGCGATTGCGCGCATGCTGGCGCAGCGCCTCAACGTCGCCAACAGCTATCTCGCCGACCTGAAGCGGCAATATGCCGGCCACGGCACCCATCTTTCGATGGTCGGCGAGGTGCTGCAGAGCATGATCAACCTGCCGCCGCAGCAGGTTTCGCCAGGAACGGATCTGGAATCCGATCCACGACTCTGAGCCAGTCCGGCGCCGCCGTCACGGGCTGCGCCGGGCGTTGCAGGGGGCCGGCGAGATCGATCCATTCGGCTTGCCCCGCCGCCAACCAGAAGGCGCGCCCTTCGTCGGTGTCGAGCACCATGTAGGTCGGCGGTCGCCCGGGTTGCCGCCCGGTGTTGAAGACCCAAGTCTCACCGACGCGATCGAACCAGGACCCATCCGTGATGAAGGGCGACTGGTGGACGTGGCCGGAGATCACCATCGCCGGGCGGTGCCGCGCGATGAAGCCTTCGAGCTCGGTGTCGCCGAAGAAGCGCTTGCCGCCCCAGCTCACCGGCGAGTTGGCCGGCGGCGCATGATGCACCCAGATCCAGCGGGCTGTGTCGCGCGTCGCGGCGGCATCGAGCTGGCTTGCGATGGCGGCCTTGACGATGGGGCCGTCCCACCACGGGCAAACCGAGAACAGCGTGTCGCCGATCAGAAGGTCATCGCCGTCGGCTGCGATGCCGAGCTCGCGGACCGTCCTGATCCAGGCCGCGATCTTCTCGCCATCCGGGTTGCGCTCCTCCAGGTCATGATTGCCCGAGCAGATCATGACCCGCGTCTTGGCCGCCAGGAGCGCGAGATATGTCTTCACGACCACGATCTGGGCGCGAATGTCGACGATCGAGGCGAGATCGAGCGCATCGCCGGCGAACACCACCGCATCAAAATGATCGGCAGCCGCCACCAGCCAGTCGAACTGCGGCAGCGAGTAATGAAGATCGGCAACGATGAGAGTGCGCATGTGGCTCCTGACGCGCCTGATCGAAGCAAGAGCGAGACCAGACCCGGCGACACCAGAGGCTGTCCCGCTATTGCATTGCGCTACGGCGCTCGCCAGCAGGTCCGCGTGCATCTATCGATCCCTCACCCGCGGCGGTATGATTGGGCCGTTGTTCAGCCGCAGCTGCCAATTGCGAGTGTCCCATGTCTCGTCGTCCGCGACCGCCAATGACTGTTTCCTTCGTCCGCACCGGAGAGCGCCGCTACGCGGTGCGCGCGATGCTCGGTGATGGACGCACCCTCGAAATGAGCCCGGCGCCTGGCTTCGATCCCTGGATGCCGCATGATCTGCAACACTTCATCGTCGAAAAGCATCTCGGGATTGACGGCGCCGTATTCGGGCGGCTCGCGGCCGGCGGCACGGCCGGGACCTTTCATTTGGTCCCGCATGCGACCTCGTCCCGCGAGGCCGCGCGGCTGCGTCGCAGGCATGAGACCAGGGACCAGCGCCTGATGCCGGAACGCAGCGAGGACTATGCCCGCTCCGAGCGCGCTACATATGTGTGCTGGCAGGACTGGCTGCAGCAGGCTGACGATCCGGCGCTGCGGGCGCGCGGGGCCGAGATGGCACCGTCGGCGCGCAGCCTGCTGGACGGGATGTCAGCGGAGGAGCGCGCGGCCTACACGCCGGCGCGGCGCGACGCCATCCGACAGGAGTTCGCGCGTCTGAGCCGACGTTGGAGCGCTCTCGCCATCGGCGAAAGTCTCTCCGAACCGTGGTGAGGACCGGCCCATTTTCTTCCTCAAGCGCATCGCGGCCTCGTGCCTTGACAGGACAGGCGGCTGCATGCGCCATGCCGGCTCTTGCGATGACCTCAATCAGACAGGGCACATCATGCAATTGCCGGCAGGGGACGACCGCAACGCCGACCAGATCGCCTATTGGAACGGGCCCGGCGGCCAGCGCTGGTCCGATCGCCAGGAGGCCCAGGACATCCTGCTCGCGCCGGTGTCGCAGATCCTGATCGAGCGTATCGCCGCGAAGCCGGGTGATCGCATTCTCGACATCGGCTGCGGCTGTGGTGGTTTGTCGATCGCACTGGCCGGGCAGGTGGCGCCCGGCGGCTCCGTTCTCGGCGTCGACATCTCCGCACCGATGCTCGAGCGGGCGCGCGCGGTGGCGCCGGCCGGGCTTCCCGCCGAGTTCGTGCTGGCCGACGCGACCGTGTATCCGTTCGCGCCGGCGAGCTTCGATCTGCTGGTGTCGCGGTTCGGGGTGATGTTCTTTGCCGATCCGGTGGCGTCGTTCGCCAACATCCGCCGCGCGCTGAAGCCGAGCGGCCGGGTCGTGTTCGCCTGCTGGCGCGAGCCGAAGGCCAATCCCTGGATGATCGCGCCGCTGCAGGCGGTCTATCGTCACGTCCCGAAGCTGCCGGAGATGGCGCCGGAGGATCCTGGCCCGTTCGCCTTCGCATCCGAAGCGCGAGTGGCGCGGATCCTCGGCGAGGCCGGCTTCAGCGACGTCGCGCTGGAGGCGCATGCGCTGTCACTCGACATCGCCCGCGGGCAGGGTCTCGAGGCGGCAGTGGAGTCGGCGTTCGAAATCGGCCCCGCCAGCCGCGCGCTGGAGGGGCATCCCCAGGAGACGCGCGAGGCGGCGCGGCAGTCGGTCCGCGAGCTGCTGACGCAGTATGTACGCGGCGACAGCGTGACGCTCGCCGGCTCGATCTGGCTGGTGACGGCGCGCGTCTGACGCGCGCCGGACGGCGCTCAGGATCGCTCTTCCCAGATCATCGCCAGATGGACGATGGTCTGCGCCGCCTTCTCCATGTCCTGGACGCTGACCCATTCGAGACGCGAGTGGAAGGCATGCTCGCCGGCAAAGATGTTGGGGCAGGGCAGGCCCATGAACGACAGCCGCGAACCGTCGGTGCCGCCGCGGATCGATGTCCTGACCGGCGTCAGGCCGGCGCGGCGGATCGCCTCCTCGGCATAGGTCACGATCTCCGGATGCAGATCGATGACCTCCTTCATGTTGCGGTATTGCTGCCGAACCTCCATCCGATAGCTCGAGCGCGGATAGTCCTTCAGGACATCCCTGACGATGTCCTCGAGCAGCGCTTCCTTCTGCCGCAGGCCCTGCTCGCTGAAATCGCGCACGATGAAGTCGAGTCGCGCCTGTTCGAGCGCGCCGGAGATCCCGACCGGATGCAGGAAGCCTTCCTTGCCCTCCGTCGTCTCCGGCGAGCAGCCATCCTTCGGGAGCCGATCGACGATTGCGGACGCGATCTTGATCGCGTGCTCCATCTTGCCCTTGGCAAAGCCGGGATGGGCGCTGACGCCGTTGATGAGGATGGTGGCGCCGTCGGCGGCAAAGGTCTCGTCCTCGATGTTGCCGGCGGTTTCGCCATCCATCGTGTAGCCGAAGTCGGCGCCGAGCTTCTTCAGGTCGACCCGGTCGACGCCACGGCCGATCTCCTCGTCCGGCGTGAACAGGATCTTGATGGTGCCATGCTTGATCTGCGGATTGCTGATCAGGAACTGCGCCGCGTCCATGATCTCGGCGATGCCGGCTTTGTTATCGGCCCCGAGCAGGGTGGTGCCGTCGGTGGTGACGATGTCGTTGCCGATCTGGTCCTTCAATGCAGGATGCTCAGCCGCACGGATGATCTGGCTCGGGTCCCCCGGCAGCACGATGTCGCCGCCCTGGTAGTTGCGCACGATCTGCGGCTTCACGTTGGCCCCGGAGCAATCGGGCGACGTGTCCATGTGCGAGCAGAAGCAGATCACCGGCACGGCCTTGTCGGTGGTGGCGGGGATGGTCGCATAGACGTAGCCATGGTCGTCCAGGTGGGCGTCCGAGAGGCCCATTGCCTGCAGCTCGGCTGCGAGCATCCGGCCGAGATTCTTCTGTTTGAGCGTCGAAGGACAGGTCGGCGACGTCGGGTCCGACTGGGTGTCGATCGCGGCGTAGCGGAGCAGGCGCTCGGTGACGGAGTGGGTGTAGCTGCGAAGCGGGTCGGACATGGGCACCAAGAGAGAGAGAGGGAGACGTTACTGGAGGTATCAGTATACTAATATATCAGTTATTGCATGCCAGATACCAGGGGGTGGCAGGCTATCAAGGGTTTCCGCTCTGATCAAAGATCGTCCGCCAGCTCCCGTGCGGAATACGGCGGGTCGCGGGCCGGCGTTGATCAGCACCGCCTCGCCGACAGCAGGATTGCGCACTCCGGCGCGCGCCACCTGCAGGATACCGACTCCGGCGATTCGAAGCTCATCTTCCTCGCACCGGTGGCGGGCGATTCGTGGGCAGCGTCCGCGAGGATTCTCCTCTCACTCGCTTCCTGGTCAGCAAGTGCGCCTCGGTGGGGACCGCGGCCGGAAATTTCAATGCCCGGTCGGAAGCATGCGCGGTCGGACTTGGCGCCCATTTTGCCATATCCGGCCTGCGACGTCGTCGCGAAGCGACCGCCAGCGCCGCCGCCGCGGGGCGGGGTTGCTGCGGTCCGGAAGGAGAGACGCGGGACAGGTCGATCTGGCCCATCATCGTGCGGCGACTAACGTCGGCTGCCTGGGCCCAGCCAAGGAGATCGGGCGTCCTGCATTGCTCCCCCATCAAGGACTTCGCACAGCTGTCGGTTCATTGTCCTTGACTTCGAAACATCGCCCCTTTAAGTCGCACTCCTCCGCGGATTTCGCGATCACGCGGGAGTAGCTCAGTTGGTTAGAGCGCCGGCCTGTCACGCCGGAGGTCGCGGGTTCGAGCCCCGTCTCTCGCGCCATGTTTTCAATGGCTTAGCTTTTGATGTGATCTGTCCGCTGGCGCAATCAGCGCCGCCGCGCGATCCCCTCCCGTCTACGACCTGGCGCTCCGCCGGACTGCAAGTGCTCCGTCGCCGATTTTCCGATCGGGCATGAAAAAGGCCACCCGGCGGGTGGCCTGCGATTGCCGTCAGATGGCAGCGGAGCAGTGGCCTCAGCGGACGACCATCGAGTCGCTGGAACTCGTCATGGTCACCGGCTTGCCTGCCTTCACGACGTGCGATGCCGTCTGGCTGTAGTCGACGTTGGCGCGGGTCGCGATGCCGAAAGCGGTCACCGCGATGCCGGCGACCAGGGCAACGACGACGATCTTCAGATGGGTCGATCGGTCTGCGGAATGCAGCGAGTGGTTCATGTCAGCCTCCCGGCGTCTCAGAGCGCCACTTTGTTGCCTGGACATGTACCCCCGCTTTGTTTCGATCCCGTTTCTTCGTTTCCTCAAAATGGTTTCATCGGTTGCAGCCGTCGCGGCGGCAATCGGGAGTATGCGGCCGGGGCTAACAGTGCGCGGCGGTGCCGGTATCGACGGCGGCCGTGGATGATCTTGATCCGGCGGCCCTTCGTGACCATCTCCCGCGGTAACGGAAGCCTATCGGGTGACGGTCCCGTCGCCTCGTTTGGATCTCCCGATCGAGCGCTGATCCGCATCCGTCTCCGACCAGCCAGCCTGCGCACACCGGCGTGCGTCCTCGCGATTGCTGATCGCCTCAGCGTCCTGCGTTGGACCGTGCGGCACCGTAATGCTGCGGGTCTGCAATGCGGCTCCTGCACGCGTCATCCGCGGCGCCGTTGCTCGGTGTGTCCGGGTTTCCGCAATGTGGGGAGGGATGACACCGGCGAGACGGCTTGTCTTGCGCGGCTTGGTGCGCTGCGCTAAGGCTTCGACCAATTCCAATGCAACGAGTCTGCGGTTTGCACCGAAACCGCAGAGGAAAGTGGCGCCGATGACCGGCATCCTTCAGAACTATCTCCCCCTCGTCGTTTTCATAGGTGTCGCAGCCATCATCGGGGTGGTGCTGCTGATCGCGCCGTTCCTGGTCGCCTACCAGCAGCCCGATCCCGAGAAGCTCTCCGCGTACGAGTGCGGCTTCAATGCGTTCGACGACGCCCGCATGAAGTTCGACGTCCGCTTCTATCTGGTTGCCATCCTTTTCATCATCTTCGACCTCGAAGTCGCCTTCCTGTTCCCCTGGGCAGTCGCATTCGGCAAGCTCGGCGCGGCCGGCTTCTGGTCGATGCTGGTGTTCCTGGCCGTGTTGACGGTCGGGTTTGCCTACGAATGGAAGAAAGGCGCGCTTGAATGGGATTGAGCCCGACCACGTCCTCGACCGGGCCGGCGATCGCTCCGGCCCCGAAGGGCATTCTCGATCCCGCGACCGGCAGGCCGATCGGTGCCAACGACCCGTATTTCCTCGAGGTCAGGCACGAACTGTCGGACAAGGGATTCTTCGTCGCCACCGCTGACGATCTCATCACCTGGGCCCGCACCGGCTCGCTGATGTGGATGACGTTCGGCCTGGCCTGCTGCGCCGTCGAGATGATGCAGGTCTCGATGCCGCGCTACGACGTCGAGCGGTTCGGCTTCGCGCCGCGCGCCTCGCCGCGCCAGTCCGACGTGATGATCGTCGCCGGCACGCTGACCAACAAGATGGCGCCGGCGCTGCGCAAGGTCTACGACCAGATGCCGGAGCCGCGCTACGTCATCTCGATGGGGTCGTGCGCCAATGGCGGCGGCTACTATCACTATTCCTATTCGGTGGTCCGCGGCTGCGATCGCATCGTTCCCATTGACATCTACGTGCCCGGCTGTCCGCCGACCGCCGAAGCGCTGCTGTACGGTGTGCTGCTGCTGCAGAAGAAGATCCGGCGCACCGGCACCATCGAACGCTGAAGGTTTTTCGTTATGGACGACGGCAGGCTCGACACCCTTGGGCAGACGATCGTAAGCGCGCTCCCGGGCGCCGCGATCGGCCATACGGTCGCTTTCAATCAGCTCACGGTGAACGTGGAGCCCGCCCGGATCGTCGAGGTCGTGACACATCTGCGCGACGATCCGGCTCTCCGCTTCGTCAACATCACCGACATCACGGCGGTCGACTATCCTGAGCGCGCCAAGCGTTTCGATGTTGTCTATCACTTCCTGTCACCGACGCTGAACGCGCGCATCCGGCTGAAGGCCGAGGCCGACGAGACGACGCAGGTGCCGTCGCTGATCGATGTCTTTCCGGGCGCCGATTGGTTCGAGCGTGAGGCCTACGACCTCTACGGCGTGATCTTCGTCGGCCACCCGGACATGCGCCGCCTGCTGACGGATTACGGATTCGACGGCCATCCGCTGCGCAAGGACTTCCCGACGACGGGGTTCGTCGAGGTGCGCTACGACGATCAGGAGAAGCGGGTCATCTACGAGCCGGTGCGGCTCAACCAGGAATTCCGCAAGTTCGATTTCCTGTCGCCCTGGGAAGGTGCGGACTATCCGCTGCCGGGCGATGAGAAGGCGACGAAGTGAGTGGGAGCGCGAGCATGAACGAGCAGAGCCCGGCACTCCGCAACTTCACGATCAATTTCGGTCCGCAGCATCCGGCGGCCCACGGCGTGCTGCGCCTGGTGCTGGAGCTGGACGGCGAGGTGGTCGAGCGCGTCGATCCGCATATCGGCCTGCTGCATCGCGGCACCGAGAAGCTGATCGAGACCAAGACCTACATGCAGGCGATGCCCTATTTCGATCGGCTTGACTACGTCGCGCCGATGAATCAGGAGCATGCCTTCTGCCTCGCCGCCGAACGCCTGCTCGGCATCGAGGTTCCGCGCCGCGGCCAGCTGATCCGCGTGCTCTACTCCGAGATCGGACGGCTGCTGTCGCATCTGCTCAACGTCACCACCCAGGCGATGGACGTCGGCGCGCTGACGCCGCCGCTGTGGGGCTTCGAGGAGCGCGAGAAGCTGATGGTGTTCTATGAGCGCGCCTCCGGCTCGCGCATGCACGCCAACTACTTCCGCATCGGTGGCGTCCACCAGGACCTGCCGCCGAAGCTGATCGACGACATCGACGCATTCTGCGATCCGTTCCTGAAGGTGGTCGACGATCTCGACCGGCTCCTCACCGGCAACCGCATCTTCAAGCAGCGTAACGTCGACATCGGCGTCGTGACCCTGAAGCAGGCCTGGGAGTGGGGCTTCTCCGGCGTGATGGTGCGCGGCTCGGGCGCGGCCTGGGACCTGCGCAAGTCGCAGCCCTACGACGTCTATGCCGAGATGGAGTTCGACGTTCCGATCGGCAAGAACGGCGACTGCTACGACCGCTATCTGATCCGCATGGAAGAGATGCGCCAGTCGGTGCGTATCATGAAGCAGTGCATCCAAAAGCTGCGAGCACCGGACGGGCAGGGCCCGGTGATGATCACCGACAACAAGATCGCTCCGCCGCGCCGTGGCGAGATGAAGCGCTCGATGGAAGCGCTGATCCACCACTTCAAACTCTACACCGAGGGCGTGCACGTGCCGGCAGGCGAGATCTATGCGGCCGTCGAGGCGCCGAAGGGTGAGTTCGGCGTCTATCTCGTCGCCGACGGCACCAACAAGCCGTACAAGTGCAAGATCCGCGCTCCGGGCTTCGCGCATCTACAGGCGATGGATTTCATCTGCCGCGGCCATCTGCTCGCCGACGTCTCGGCCATTCTCGGCTCGCTCGACATCGTGTTCGGAGAGGTGGACCGCTGATGGGCCATGCGCCGATCCAGTTCGATCGTGCTTCCGGAGCGCTCGAAGGAGCGAACCTCTGGGAGCGCACGGCTGCATTGGCGCTGTCGACCGGCTCGAAGATTTCCTCGCATTTCTCGCATCGCGGCTACAACCGCTGTGCCAATCTGCTGCGGCTGGCGCTGCCCGAACGCGACATCGCGGTGAAGCTCAACCCGGACGCCGTGTTCGAGTTTCCCTATGGCGACGGCTATTGGAGCAAGCTGCTCAACCGCGACTATCACTATGAGGACGAACTCGAGTTCCTGTTTCTCGGCACTGTCGATGTCGACTACACCTTCATCGACGGCGGGGCCAATTACGGCTACTGGTCGGTGCTGGTGTCGAGCACGCCCTACGGCGCGCACAAGGCGATCGCGATCGAGCCGTCCTCGGCGAACTTCGCCAAGCTCGCGAACAATGCGCAGATCAACGGCGGCCGCTTCGAAGTGATGAAGTGCGCCATCGGCGAACGCCGCGGCGTCGCGCATCTCACCGGTACCAAGCACGAGGCCTTCAGTATCGCCGGCGACAACGCCGGCGGCGAGCAGGTGCCGGTGATGGCGCTCGACGATCTGATCGACGACGGCAAGGTCGCCGCTTCCGGCAAGTACCTGATCAAGCTCGACGTCGAGGGCGTCGAGATCGAGGCGATCAAGGGCGGGGCGCGGCTGCTCGCGACCGACAGCATGATCCTGTGCGAGGAGCACGGCCAGGATCGCAACCATACGGTCTCGCGCTACATCCTCGATCAGACGCCGATGCAACTGATGGTCTACGACCCCGCAAGCGGCCGCCTTGAGACCGTGACAGAGCTGTCGATCCTCGACCGGATCAAGGCGTCCGCCCACGTCGGCTATAACGTGTTCGGAACTGCAAGTGCCTTCTGGCAGAATCGCGTCGCAGCGCTCAATGCAAGTGCCGCGCGCCGCATGCAATGAAAGATTGAAGAGCCATGTCCGTCCGCCGTCTTGCCCCGAAGGAAGTCCAGCCCGCGAGCTTTGCGTTCACGGACGAGAACCTTGCCTTCGCCAAAGCGCAGATCGCGAAATATCCGGAAGGCCGCCAGGCCTCGGCCGTGATCGCGATCCTGTGGCGCGCGCAGGAGCAGAACGAGGGCTGGGTGTCGGAGGCGGCCATCCGCGTCGTCGCCGACATGCTCGGCATGCCCTACATCCGCGTGCTCGAAGTCGCGACCTTCTACACGATGTTCCAGCTGCAGCCGGTCGGCAAGAAGGCGCATGTGCAGGTGTGCGGCACCACGCCGTGCCGTCTGCGCGGCGCCGAAGAACTGATCGAGGTCTGCAAGCATCGCATCCATCACGATCCCTTCCACCTGTCGAAGGACGGCGACTTCAGCTGGGAAGAGGTCGAGTGCCTGGGCGCCTGCGTGAACGCGCCGATGGTGCAGGTCTGGAAGGACACCTATGAGGACCTGACGCCGGAGAGCTTCGGCAAGGTGCTCGACGGCTTCGCGACCGGCAACCTGCCGACGCCGGGTCCGCAGAATGGCCGCCAGTTCTCGGCGCCGGCGGGCGGGCCGACCACGCTGAAGGAGAAGACATGAGCCGCAATCGCACCCGCGTTGCGGCCCTGACCGAAGAGGGCGCCGCAATGAAGAACTGGCGCTACGTGGCACTGCATACGCTCGCAGCCGCCGCTTTCATTTTCGTGCTGCAGCGGTTCGCGCTCAATGCGACGCTGGAGTCCAGTCTGCTGTGGGCCTTGGTGTTCGGCGGCTGCGCCGCCTTCATCGCCACCATGCAGTCGAACCGCTGACACCCGAGGAAGCCGTCTGATCATGCTCGACGACAAGGACCGCATCTTCACCAACCTCTATGGCCTGCATGATTGGGGCCTCGAAGGCGCACGCCGGCGCGGCAGCTGGGATGGCACCAAGGCGCTGATCGAAAAAGGTCGCGACTGGATCATCAACGAGATGAAGGCTTCCGGCCTGCGCGGCCGCGGCGGCGCCGGCTTCCCGACCGGCTTGAAATGGTCGTTCATGCCGAAGGAATCGACCGACGGTCGGCCGAGCTACCTCGTGGTCAACGCCGACGAGTCCGAGCCCGGCACCTGCAAGGATCGCGAGATCATGCGGCACGATCCGCATCATCTCGTCGAGGGCTGCCTGCTGGCCAGCTTCGCGATGAACGCGCATGCCTGCTACATCTATGTGCGCGGCGAGTTCATCCGCGAGCGCGAGCGGCTGCAGGCGGCGATCGATCAGGCCTATGAGGCCAACCTGATCGGCAAGAACAACATCCATGGCTGGCCGTTCGATCTCTATGTCGCGCATGGCGCCGGCGCCTATATCTGCGGCGAGGAGACCGCGCTGCTGGAGAGCCTCGAAGGCAAAAAGGGCCAGCCGCGGCTGAAGCCGCCTTTCCCAGCGAACGTCGGCCTCTATGGCTGCCCGACCACCGTCAACAACGTCGAGTCGATCGCGGTGGCGCCGACCATCCTGCGCCGCGGCGCCGCGTGGTTTGCCGGCATCGGCCGTCCGAACAATGTCGGCACAAAACTGTTCTGCATCTCCGGTCACGTCGAGCGGCCTTGCAACGTCGAAGAGGCGATGGGCATCCCGTTCCGCGAGCTGATCGAGAAGCATTGCGGCGGCATCCGTGGCGGCTGGGACAATCTGAAGGCGGTCATCCCCGGCGGCTCGTCCGTGCGCATGGTGCCGGCCGAGCAGATCATCGATACGCCGATGGATTTCGACAGCCTGTCGAAGCTGCGCTCCGGCCTCGGCACCGCGGCCGTGATCGTGATGGACAAGTCGACCGACCTGATCCGGGCGATCGCGCGCATTTCCTACTTCTACAAGCATGAGAGCTGCGGCCAGTGTACGCCGTGCCGCGAGGGCACCGGCTGGATGTGGCGCGTGCTGACGCGCATGGCCGAGGGCCGGGCGCACAAGCGCGAGATCGACATGCTGCTCGAAGTCACCAAGCAGATCGAGGGCCACACGATCTGCGCGCTGGGCGACGCGGCAGCTTGGCCGATCCAGGGGCTGATCACGCATTTCCGTCACGAGATCGAGGCGCGCATTGACCAGTATTCGCACAAGGCCGATGTCGACGACGTGGGCGTGCGCGATCCCGCGCACATGGTAGCGGCGGAGTAGGTGATGGCGGCCCGGTTCGCCAGCAACGTTTTCCCCGCGCTCGCGCCCTCACGGTGCGCAGCGGCGCGGTGGTCCGTGGTTTGAGAGAGATGTGAGGCAATGACCAAGATCATCATCGATGGCAAAGAGATCGATGTGCCGCCGGAGTACACGCTGTTGCAGGCGTGCGAGGCGGCGGGCGCCGAGATCCCGCGCTTCTGCTATCATGAGCGGCTGTCGATCGCCGGCAACTGCCGGATGTGCCTCGTCGAGGTGAAGGGCGGACCGAAACCGGTCGCGAGCTGCGCCTGGGGCGTGCGCGACTGCCGGCCGGGCCCGAAGGGCGAGCCGCCGGAGATCTCGACGCGGTCGCCGATGGTCAAGAAGGCGCGCGAAGGCGTGATGGAATTCCTTCTGATCAACCATCCGCTGGACTGCCCGATCTGCGACCAGGGCGGCGAGTGTGACCTGCAGGACCAGGCGATGGGCTATGGTGTGGACACCAGCCGCTTCGCCGAGAACAAGCGCGCCGTCGAGGACAAGTATCTCGGCGCATTGGTCAAGACCTCGATGAACCGCTGCATCCAGTGCACGCGTTGCGTCCGCTTCTCGGCGGAAGTCTGCGGCGTGCCGGAAATGGGCGCGATCGGCCGTGGCGAGGACATGGAGATCACGACGTATCTCGAGCAGGCGCTGAGTTCGGAGCTGCAGGGCAATCTGGTCGACATCTGCCCGGTCGGTGCGCTGACCTCGAAGCCCTACGCTTTCGCCGCACGCCCCTGGGAGCTCGGCAAGACGCAGTCGATCGACGTCATGGATGGCGTGGGCTCGGCGATCCGTGTCGACACCCGCGGCCGCGAGGTGATGCGCATCCTGCCGCGCATCAACGATGCCGTGAACGAGGAGTGGATCTCCGACAAGACCCGCCATGTCGTCGACGGCCTGCGCACGCAGCGGCTCGATCGTCCCTACGTTCGCGAGGATGGCAAGCTGCGCGCCGCCTCCTGGCCGGAGGCGTTCAAGGCGATTGCCACCAAGCTGTCGCGCATCGACGGCAAGCGCATCGGCGCGATCGCCGGCGATCTCGCCGCGGTCGAAGAGATGTTCGCGCTCAAGGATCTGCTCGCCAAGCTCGGCTCGACCAACGTCGCGGTGCAAGGCGGTGACAGCTTCGATGCCAAGCTCGGCCGTGCGTCCTATCTGTTCAATCCGACCATCGCGGGTATCGAGCAGGCCGACGCGATCCTGATCATTGGCGCCAATCCGCGCAAGGAAGCGGCCGTGCTCAACGCCCGCATCCGCAAGCGCTGGCGCTCGGGCCAGCTCAAGGTCGGCGTGGTCGGTCCCAAGGCCGACCTGACCTATGCCTATGAGCACATCGGCGCGGGCACGGACTCGCTGAGCGACGTCGCCGCCGGCAAGCACTCGTTTGCGACCACCTTCCGCAACGCCAAGAACCCGATCGTGCTGGTCGGCGCCGGCGCCGCCGCGCGCCACGATGGCGGCGCGATCCTGTCGCTGGCCGCCAAGATCGTGATGGACGTCAACGCCGTGCGCGACGACTGGAACGGCTTTGCCGTGCTGCACGACACCGCCTCGCGGGTCGGCGCCCTCGACATCGGCTTCAACGGAACCGGCCTCACGGCTGCGCAGATGACGACGTTCGGCACCATGGACGTGATGTTCCTGCTCGGCGCCGACGAGGTCGATGTGCCCGAGGGCGTTTTCGTCGTCTACATCGGTACCCATGGCGACCGCGGTGCCCATCGTGCCGATGTCATCCTGCCGGGGGCTGCCTACACCGAGAAGTCCGGGCTCTACGTCAACACCGAGGGCCGGGTGCAGATGACGGGCCGGGCGTCATTCCCGCCGGGCGAGGCACGCGAGGACTGGGCGATCATCCGGGCGCTGTCCGACGTGCTCGGCAGGAAGCTCGGCTACGACTCGCTGGCCGCGCTGCGCGTTGCGATCATCAAGGCCGTGCCGCATCTTGGCCGCGTCGACCAGATCGAGGCGGGCAAGATCGCCGACATCAAGACCCTGGCTGGCAAGGGCGGCAACCTCGAGAAGGCACCGTTCAAGCCGCTGATCGACGACTTCTATCTCACCAATCCGATCGCGCGCGCATCGGCGGTCATGGCGGAATGTTCCCGTCTGGCTTCCGGGCAGATGCTGACGGCAGCGGAGTGAGCGTGACCTGATGGCTGATTTCTTCGCAAGCTCGTTCTGGACCGGCTTCCTCTGGCCGCTGATCATCATGGTCGCGCAGAGCGTCCTGCTGCTCGTCGTCCTGCTGGTCGCGATCGCCTACATCCTGCTGGCCGACCGGAAGATCTGGGCGGCGGTGCAGATCCGCCGGGGTCCCAACGTGGTCGGGCCCTGGGGCCTGTTCCAGTCGTTCGCAGACCTGCTGAAGTTCGTGCTCAAGGAGCCGATCATTCCGGCCGGCGCCAACAAGGGCGTGTTCCTGCTGGCACCGCTGGTCTCCTGCGTGCTGGCGCTGGCGGCCTGGGCGGTGATTCCGACCAATCTCGGCTGGGCGATCGCCGACATCAATGTCGGCATTCTCTTCATCTTCGCGATCTCGTCACTGTCGATCTACGGCATCATCATGGCCGGCTGGTCGTCGAACTCGAAGTATCCGTTCCTGGCGGCGCTGCGCTCGGCGGCGCAGATGGTGTCCTACGAGGTCTCGATCGGCTTCGTCATCATCACCGTGCTGCTCTGCGCCGGCACCTTGAACCTGTCGGCGGTGGTCGAGGCGCAGCATGCCCGCGGGCTTGCGAGCCTGATCGGCCTGCCGCAGCTGACGATCCTGAACTGGTACGTCTGGCCGCTGTTCCCGATGTTCGTGGTGTTCTACGTCTCGGCGCTGGCCGAGACCAACCGTCCGCCCTTCGATCTCGTCGAGGCGGAATCGGAGCTCGTTGCCGGCTTCATGGTGGAATACGGCTCGACGCCGTATCTCCTGTTCATGCTCGGCGAGTATGTCGCGATCACCACGATGTGCGCGCTGGCGACGATCCTGTTTCTGGGCGGCTGGCTGCCGCCGATCGACCTGCCGCCGTTCAACTGGGTGCCGGGCGTCATCTGGTTCTCGCTCAAGCTGTTCTTCATGTTCTTCCTGATCGCGATGGCGAAAGCGATCGTGCCGCGCTACCGCTACGACCAGTTGATGCGACTGGGCTGGAAAGTGTTCCTGCCGCTGTCGCTGGCCATGGTGGTCATCGTCGCAGGCGTGCTGCACTTCGCCGGCATCGCGCCGAAATGAGGCTGTCATGAACATTTCCGCCACCGCACGGTCGCTGCTGCTGCAGGAGTTCGTCTCCGCATTCTTCCTCGCGATGCGCTACTTCTTCCAGCCGAAGCCGACCCTGAACTATCCGTTCGAGAAGGGCCCGATCTCGCCGCGCTTCCGCGGCGAGCACGCGTTGCGGCGCTATCCCAATGGCGAAGAGCGCTGCATCGCCTGCAAGCTGTGCGAGGCGGTCTGTCCCGCGCAGGCGATCACGATCGAGGCCGGTCCGCGCCGCAACGACGGCACCCGTCGCACGGTGCGCTACGACATCGACATGGTGAAGTGCATCTATTGCGGCCTGTGCCAGGAAGCCTGTCCGGTCGACGCCATCGTCGAAGGACCGAACTTCGAGTTCGCGACCGAGACCCGCGAGGAGCTGTATTATGACAAGGCCAAGCTGCTCGCGAATGGCGACCGCTGGGAGCGCGAGATCTCCAAAGCCATCGCGCTCGACGCGCCGTACCGCTGAGGCCGTCCGATGATCCTTCCTGCGCTCTTCTTCTATCTCTTCGCGGCGGTCTGCGTGGCCTCGGCCGTGATGGTGATCGTCTCGAAGAACCCCGTTCACTCGGTGCTCTATCTGATCCTCGCCTTCGTCAACGCCTCCGGCCTGTTCGTGCTGATGGGCGCCGAATTCCTGGCGATGATCCTCGTGGTCGTCTACGTCGGTGCGGTCGCGGTGCTGTTTCTGTTCGTGATCATGATGCTCGATGTCGACTTCACGGAGCTGCGCGAGGGCTTCCTGCAGTACATGCCGATCGGACTGGTCATCGGCGGCATCTTCCTGTTCGAGCTGCTGCTGACGGTGTCCTACTGGGTCATCAACCCGACGACGCCGAAGGCGATCACCGCGGCGATCCCGACCAACGTCACCAATACCGAGGCGCTCGGCCTCGTGCTCTATACGAAGTACATCCATTACTTCCAGCTCTCCGGCATGATCCTGCTGGTGGCGATGATCGGCGCGATCGTGCTGACGCTGCGCCACAAGGCGAGCGTCAAGCGCCAGGACATCAACGTCCAGAACGCGCGCACGCCGGAGATGGCGATGGCGGTCCGCAAGGTCGCGGTCGGGCAGGGGCTGCAGGACACGGACGCGGCGGAGTGGGTGAAATGACCATCGGATTGGGGCACTATCTCGCCGTCGCGGCCATGCTGTTCACGCTCGGCATCCTCGGCATCTTCCTGAACCGCAAGAACATCATCGTCATCTTGATGTCGGTCGAGCTGATCCTGCTCGCGGTGAACATCAATCTGGTGGCGTTCTCGACATTCCTGGGCGACATCGTCGGGCAGGTGTTCGCGCTGCTGGTTTTGACAGTTGCGGCGGCGGAAGCCGCGATCGGCCTTGCCGTGCTGGTGGTCTACTTCCGCAACCGCGGCTCGATTGCGGTCGAAGACGTCAATATGATGAAGGGCTAAGGGCGCATGATCCGCACAGATGGGGGCCGGCTCGCCGGCAAGGTCATGCGTAAGGGAACGGGCGAATGATCCAGGCCATTGTCTTTCTGCCGCTGCTGGGCGCGATCCTGGCCGGCCTGATCGCGCTGCTCGGCGCGCATGCGCGCCATCCGAGCGGTGATACGGTCGAGCATCATCACGACGACGGTCATCACCACGGCGCCGCCGACGCTCACGCTCACGCGCATGACGATCACGGCCACGGACACGACGACCATCATGTCGCCGAGCCGCCGGCCTCCGGCACTTGGGCGGCGCAGGTGATCACGACGGCGCTGCTGTTCGTGTCGGCCGGCCTGTCCTGGGCGATGCTGATCAGCGTCGGCTTCATGCACCACGAGGCGGGCGTGAAGGAGCTGTTGCCCTGGATCAATTCCGGCGAGCTGCAGGTGTCCTGGGCGCTGCGCGTCGACACGCTCACGGCGGTGATGCTGGTCGTTGTGACCAGCGTGTCCTCGCTCGTCCACCTCTATTCGATCGGCTATATGGACGAGGATCCGAACCGTCCGCGCTTCTTCGCTTATCTGTCGCTGTTCACCTTCGCGATGCTGATGCTGGTGACCGCGAACAACCTCGTGCAACTGTTCTTCGGCTGGGAGGGCGTCGGTCTGGCGAGCTACCTGCTGATCGGCTTCTGGTTCCAGAAGCCGTCGGCCAACGCTGCCGCCATCAAGGCCTTCGTCGTCAACCGCGTCGGCGATTTCGGCTTCGCGCTCGGCATCTTCGCCGTGTTCCTGCTGGCGAAGTCGACCGACTTCGAGACCATCTTCGCCGCCGCGCCGAGCTTTGCCGGCAAGACGATCAACTTCCTCGGCTGGCATGCCGACGCGCTGACCCTGACCTGCCTGCTGCTGTTCATGGGCGCCATGGGCAAGTCGGCGCAGTTCCTGCTGCACACCTGGCTGCCGGACGCGATGGAAGGTCCGACCCCGGTCTCGGCGCTGATCCATGCCGCGACCATGGTCACTGCCGGCGTCTTCATGGTCGCGCGCCTGTCGCCGCTGTTCGAGCTCGCCCCGAACGCCCAGGCCGTCGTGATGTTCTTCGGCGCGACCACGGCGTTCTTCGCAGCGACCGTCGGCCTCGTGCAGAACGACATCAAGCGCATCGTCGCCTACTCGACCTGCTCGCAGCTCGGCTACATGTTCGTGGCGATGGGAGCAGGGGCCTACTCGGTCGGCATGTTCCATCTGTTCACGCATGCCTTCTTCAAGGCGCTGCTGTTCTTGGGCTCTGGCTCGGTGATCTACGCGATGCATCACGAGCAGGACATCCGCAACATGGGCGGCCTGTGGCGCAAGATCCCATACACCTTCGCGGTGATGACGGTCGGCACCCTGGCGCTCACCGGCTTCCCCGGCTTCGCAGGCTTCTTCTCCAAGGATGCGATCATCGAGGCGGCGTACGCAGCGCACAATCCGTTCGCGACCTACGCGTATTTCCTCACCATTGTCGCCGCCGGCCTGACCTCGTTCTATTCCTGGCGCCTGGTGTTCAAGACCTTCTTCGGCACGCCGCACGATCAGCACCATTATGATGCCGCACATGAGAGCCCGATCTGGATGCTGATCCCGATCGGCGTGCTCGCGGCAGGCTCGATCCTGGCCGGCCTCCCGTTCAAGGGCGTGTTCACCGATCCCCATGGCGTCGAGCACTTCTTCGGCGAGTCGCTGAAGATGAACCCGCACATTCTCGAAGACATGGAGCACATGCCGGCCTGGCTCGCTCAGCTTCCCTTCGTCATGATGGTGCTGGGATTTGTGGTCTCCTACATCTTCTACGTCAGACGTCCGGACATCCCGGAGGAGCTCGCCGCGCAGCAGCCGCTGCTCTACAAGTTCCTGCTCAACAAGTGGTACTTCGACGAGCTGTATGACGTGATCTTCGTCCGTCCGGCGAAGTGGCTTGGCCGCTTCCTCTGGAAGAAAGGCGACGGCTTCGTCATCGACGGCTTCGGTCCGGACGGTGTCTCGGCGCGGGTGCTCGACATCACGCGCAACGTCGTCAAGATCCAGACCGGGTACCTCTATCATTACGCCTTTGCCATGCTGATCGGCGTCGCCGGCCTGATCACCTGGTTCATGTTCATGGGGGGCCAGCAATGACCACCTGGCCAATTCTCTCCGTCGTCACCTTCCTGCCGATCGTCGGTGCGCTGCTGATCTATCTGGTCCGCGGCGACGACGAGGCGGCTAGGCGCAATGCGCGCTGGATCGCGCTGTGGACCACGCTGATCACGTTCGCGGTGTCGGTGATCCTGGTACTGCGCTTCGATCCCGCCCAGACCGACTTCCAATTCGTCGAGAAGTCGAACTGGCTGGCGGCCGGCATCAGCTACCACATGGGCGTCGACGGCATTTCGCTGCCGTTCGTGATCCTGACCACCGCTTTGATGCCGTTCTGCATCGTCGCGAGCTGGAAGTCGGTGACCAACCGGCTGCGCGAATACATGATGGCGTTCCTGATCCTGGAAACGCTGATGGTCGGCACGTTCTCGGCGCTCGACCTCGTGCTGTTCTATTTGTTCTTCGAGGGCGGCCTGATTCCGATGTTCCTGATCATCGGGGTCTGGGGCGGTCCGCGCCGGGTCTACGCCTCGTTCAAGTTCTTCCTCTACACGCTGCTCGGCTCGGTGCTGATGCTGCTCGCTATCATGGCGCTGTACTGGAACGCCGGCACGACCGACATTCCGACCTTGATGCATACGGCGGTGCCGCGGTCCTTGCAGACCTGGGCGTGGCTGGCGTTCTTCGCCTCCTTTGCGGTGAAGATGCCGATGTGGCCGGTGCACACCTGGCTGCCGGACGCGCACGTCGAGGCGCCGACCGCGGGCTCGGTGATCCTGGCCGCGATCCTCTTGAAGATGGGTGGCTACGGCTTCCTGCGCTTCTCGCTGCCGATGTTCCCGCTGGCCTCGCACGACTTCGCGCCGCTGGTGTTCACGCTCTCGGCGATCGCGATCATCTACACCTCGCTGGTCGCGCTGATGCAGGAGGACATCAAGAAGCTGATCGCCTACTCATCGGTGGCGCATATGGGCTTCGTCACCATGGGCATCTTCGCGGGCACCATGCAGGGTGTCGCCGGAGGCGTGTTCCAGATGATTTCGCACGGTATCGTCTCGGGCGCGCTGTTCCTTTGCGTCGGCGTGGTCTATGACCGCATGCATACCCGCGAGATCGCGGCCTACGGCGGCCTCGTGAACCGGATGCCGGTCTACGCGCTGGTGTTCATGGTGTTCACGATGGCCAATGTCGGCCTGCCCGGCACGTCCGGCTTCGTCGGCGAGTTCATGACTCTGCTCGGCACTTTCAAGGTGTCGATCCCGACCGCGTTCTTCGCGACATCAGGCGTCATCCTCTCGGCGGCCTACGCGTTGTGGCTTTACCGCAAGGTGGTGTTCGGTGCGCTGACCAAGCCGTCGCTCGCCAGCATCAAGGATCTCACCCTGCGTGAGGGCGTGATCCTGTTTCCGCTGGTGGCGCTGACCATCCTGTTCGGCGTTTATCCGAAGCCGATCCTCGACATGTCGGCGGCGTCGGTGCAGCAGCTCGTCAACAACTACAATACCGCCGTGACGGCCGTGAAGGCCGCCGCGCTGCTCCAATGATGAGACCTTGAGGGGTCGGGACACAGACGATGATCGAGAATCTTGGGCCTCAGCTTTGGGTGGTGCTGCCGGAGCTGTTGTTGGCCGTGGGGGCCATGGCGCTGTTGATGCTGGGCGCGTTTCGCGGGCAGGAGACGACGGGGCTCGTCACGTGGTTGGCGGTCGCTCTGCTGATCGTGGTCGGCATCCTCGTGCTCAGGCAGCCGGGCGGCCAGGCCTTCGGCGGCAGCTTCATCGCTGACAGCTATGCGCGCTTCCTGAAGATCCTGACGCTGATCGGTTCGATCGCGACCCTGATCATGTCGGCGGAGTTCCTGTCGAAGCCCGATCGTCGCATCTTCGAATATGCCATCCTCGTGCTGCTCTCGACCTTGGGCATGCTGGTGCTGATCTCGGCCGGCGACCTGATCACGCTCTACCTCGGTCTCGAGCTGATGTCGCTCGCGCTCTACGTCGTCGCGGCCAGCCATCGTGACAACGTCAAGTCGACCGAAGCCGGCCTGAAGTATTTCGTGCTCGGCGCGCTGTCCTCCGGCATGCTGCTCTACGGCGCCTCGCTGATCTACGGCTTCACCGGCACGGTGAGTTTTGCCGGAATCGCGGCGGCGACGAAGACCGGCAGCGTCGGCATCATCTTCGGCCTCGTCTTCCTGTTCGCCGGCATGTGCTTCAAGGTCTCGGCGGTGCCGTTCCACATGTGGACGCCGGACGTCTATGAAGGCGCGCCGACGCCGGTGACGGCGTTCTTCGCCTCCGCGCCCAAGGTCGCGGCGATCGCCGTGTTCGCGCGCGTCGCGCTGACGGCGTTTCCCGGCATCACCTTCCAGTGGCAGCAGATCATCGTGTTCGTCTCGATCGCCTCGATGGCGCTCGGCTCGTTCGCCGCGATCGGCCAGACCAACATCAAGCGCCTGATGGCCTATTCGTCGATCGGCCACATGGGCTTTGCGCTGGTCGGTCTCGCCGCCGGTACGGTCGAGGGCGCGCAGGGCGTGCTGACCTACATCGCGATCTATGTCGCGATGACGCTCGGCTCGTTCGCCGTGATCATGGCGATCAAGCGCAACGGCCAGTCGTTCGAGAAGATCAGCGACTTCTCGGGGCTGTCGCGCACCAATCCGCTGCTTGCCTTCTTCTTCGCGATGCTGCTGTTCTCGCTGGCCGGCGTGCCGCCGCTCGCCGGCTTCTTCGCCAAATGGTACGTCTTCGTCGCCGCCATCAAGGCCGGACTGTTCACGCTGTCGGTGATCGGCGTGCTCACCAGCGTGGTCGGCGCCTACTATTATCTCCTGATCGTCAAGACGATGTATTTCGACGAGCCGCTGCCGACGCTCGATCCGGTCCGTATCGAGCTGGGCACGGTGCTCGCGATCTCCGGCGTCTTCAACATCCTGTTCTTCGCCTATCCCGGCCCGCTGGTCAGCGCGGCCGCGGCCGCGGCGAAGTCGCTGTTCTAGATGACGTTTGCGCTAGGGTCCCAGGCTGACAAGGCTGGCTACCGACTCGTCACGTTCGACCAGACCGGCTCAACCAATGTCGAGGCGCTGAAGTCGGCCCGAGAGGGCGGCAAGGCGCCGTGCTGGTTTGTCACGTCTGAGCAGACGGCCGGGCGCGGCCGGCGCCAGCGCCCGTGGATCGCCCCGCGCGGCAATCTGGCCTCGAGCGTGCTGGAAGTGCTGAACGTGGCTCCTGCGATCGCAGCCACACTCGGCTTCGCCGCGGGCCTCTCCATCGAGAGCGCGTTGCGCCAGGTGAGCATCGAGGCCGCGCTGCGGTCCGGAGCACGCGCGTCATTCGCGCTGAAATGGCCCAACGACGTGCTGGCTGACGGCCGCAAGATCGTCGGCATGCTGCTCGAGGCGGAGCAGGTGGCTCAAGGGCTTGCGGTGGTTGCCGGTATTGGAACCAACGTGGTCGCGGCGCCGCTGGATACCCCGACACCGGCGGTGTCGTTGGCGGACCTCGGCATCCAGGTGACCGCCGAGGACCTGTTCTCGGCGCTGTCGGATGCCTGGGTCGAGTATTTCGGCATCTGGAACGAGGGACGGGGCTTCGGTGACATCCGGAAACTCTGGCTCGAGCGCGCCGCAGGCCTCGGCCAGCCGGTCGCCATCAGGTCCGGACATGCTATCATCGAGGGGATTTTCGACACGATCGACGAACAGGGTTGTATGCTGGTGCGGACCGCGGAGGGACGATTGGAGCCGATCACGGCCGGTGATGTTCATTTCGGCTCGGTCGCATCCAAAGGAGCGGTCTAGATGGCACGTCCCGACGAACTGACATTTGCGCCGCTCGGAGGTGTCGGCGAGATCGGCATGAACCTGTCGATCTACGGGCTCGGCAATCGCCACCAGCGCTCGTGGCTCGCGATCGATCTTGGCGTCTCCTTCGGCGACGAGGAGCATCTGCCGGGCATCGACCTGATCATGCCCGACGTCGCTTTCCTGGAGAAAGAGCGCAACAATCTCGTCGGCCTCGTGCTGACCCACGCGCATGAGGATCATTTCGGCGCGATCATAGACCTGTGGCCGCGGCTGAAATGCCCGATCTACGCGACCAAGTTCAGCGCCGCACTGTTCGAGGCCAAGTGCGAGGCCGAGCGCCTCCCAGCCAAGATCCCGGTCAAGGTGATCCCCTCCGGCGGCCGCGTCGACATCGGTCCGTTCAACGTCGAGTTCATTCCGGTCGCGCATTCGATCCCTGAATCGCACGCGCTGGCGATCCACACCGAGGTCGGCACTGTCCTGCATACCGGCGACTGGAAGATCGATCCGACGCCGGTGCTGGGCGCGCCGACCGACGAGAAGCGGCTGCGCGAGCTCGGTGATGCCGGATTGCTCGCACTGATCGGCGATTCCACCAATGCCGTGCGCGAGGGACGCTCGCCGTCCGAGGCCGAGGTTGCCAAGACGATCGCGGCTTTGGTGAAGGAAGCAAAGGGCCGCGTGGCCGTGACCACCTTCGCCTCCAACGTCGCGCGTATCCGCGCCGTTGCCGAAGCGGCGCGCGAGGCCGAGCGCGAGGTCGTCATCGTCGGCCGTGCCATGGAACGCGTGGTCCAGGTCGCGCGTGAGACCGGTTATCTCGACGGCGTGCAGAACTTCCGCGGCATGGATCTCTACGGCCATTTCCCGGCCGACAAGGTGCTCGCGCTCTGCACCGGCAGCCAGGGCGAGCCGCGCGCCGCGCTCTCGCGCATCGCCAATGACGATCATCCGCTGGTCACCTTGAACAAGGGCGACACCGTCATCTTCTCGTCGCGCACCATCCCCGGCAACGAGAAGGCGGTCGGCGCCGTCATCAACGGGCTGGTGCAGCAGGGCATCGAGATCATCACCGACCGCAACCATCTCGTCCATGTCTCCGGCCATCCGCGCCGCGACGAGCTGCGCGACATGATCGCGTGGACGCGGCCGCAGCTCCTGATCCCCGTGCATGGCGAGGCGCTGCATCTGCACGAGCACGCGAGGCTGGCGCGCGCCTGCGGCGTGCCCAAGGTCATCACCTGCCGCAATGGCGACCTCGTCAAGCTCGGCCCCGGTGATCCCGGGATCATCGACCAACTGCCGGCGGGGCGGCTCTACAAGGACGGCAGCATCGTCGAGGATTCGAAGTCGCGCGCCGTGGTCGAGCGTCGCAAGATGGCCTTTGCCGGCTGCATCTTCGTGGCGCTCGCCATCACCGAGAAGGGCGAGCTGGCCGACGATCCCGAGGTCGACATGGTCGGCATCCCCGAGAAGAATGCGGCGGGCGAGGAGATGGACGACATCGTCTTCGATGCTGTCGTTTCCACCTTCGAAGGTCTGCCGCGGGCGCGTCGGCGCGATTCTGACGCAGCGGCAGAATCCGTCCGGCGGGCGGTGCGTTCGGCGGTCAATGAGCAGTGGGGCAAGAAGCCGATCTGTCTCGTCCATGTGTTGGAAGTCTGACGCGGGCCTGCTGAACGGCCGTTCAAAAAGAAAAAGTGGAGGATGTCATGCTGGGCCGGCTCAACCACGTCGCCATCGCGGTCAAGGACGCCGAAAAGGCCGCCAGGATTTATGGCGCGGCATTCGGTGCTGAGATTTCGGCGGCGGTGCCGCTGCCGGAGCATGGCGTGATCACGGTGTTCGTCACTCTGCCCAACACCAAGATCGAGTTCATCCAGCCGCTGGGCGAGGCGTCACCGATCGCCAAATTCCTCGAGCGCAACGCGGATGGCGGCATCCATCACGTCTGCTACGAGGTGGCCGACATCATCGCCTCGCGCGACACCCTGATCAAGGAGGGCGCCCGCGTGCTCGGCGACGGCCAGCCGAAGATCGGCGCGCATGGCAAGCCGGTTCTGTTCCTGCATCCGAAGGATTTTTCCGGCGCGCTCGTCGAGATCGAGCAGGCCTGAGGCAGCGGGGCGACCATGGCCTATACGATCTCCACCTGGCTCGCGATCTACTTCGTGATGTGGTGGGTCACGCTGTTCGTGACCCTGCCGTTCGGCATCCGCAGCCAGCACGAGTCCGGCGGAGGCCCACTAGGCACCGACCCCGGTGCGCCAACGATCAGCCGAATGGGGCGGCGCCTGATCTGGACGACGCTGCTGTCGGCCGCGATCTTCGCCCTGTCACTCGTGGCCTATCAGGCCGGCTATCTCAGCATCGAGCGGCTGTCACGGCTGATGGGGATTCCGTTCTAGCCCGGCTCGCATCGCACAACGTTCTCTCGAAGCCGATGCGCGGACGTGCGTCGGCTTTTTTGCTATAGGAGGTCAAAACAAGACCGACAGGGAGGTTGCGCGTGATGACATCGGCCGAGGCCCGGAACGGGACGCAATCGGGCTATCGCATTCTGAACGAGGTTGATCTTCGAAACTATCTCGCGGGGATCCCTTCAGCTGCAGGGCAACTCGGCGGACCGGCCGAGCGCTGGTCAATCACCGAGGTCGGCGATGGCAACCTCAATCTGGTCTTCATCGTCAAGGGATCGTCCGGCGGTCTCGCGGTGAAGCAGGCGCTGCCTTACGTGCGGCTGGTCGGCGAGAGCTGGCCGCTGCCGCTGTCACGCGCCCACTATGAGCATCTGGCGCTGACGCATCAGAACCGCCTTGCCCCCGGCCTCGTGCCGGCCATCGTTCATCATGATCCGGCGCTGGCGCTGACGGCGATGGAGCTGCTGGAGCCGCACATCATCATGCGCAAGGGGTTGGTCGCGGGCACAACCTCTCCGGCCTTCGTCGATCACATCACGACCTTCATGGCGCGGACGCTGTTCTTCTCGTCCGACCTCGCGCGGTCTGCCGCCGAGAAGAAGGAGGCGATCGCAAGCTTTGCCGGCAATCATGCGCTGTGCAAGATCACCGAGGATTTGATCTTCACCGACCCCTATCGCATCGCCGAGCAAAACCGCTGGACGTCACCGTGGCTCGACGCGACCGCGGCCGACATTCGCGCCGATCTCGATCTGCACGTCGCGATCTCCAGGCTCAAGCTGAAATTCCTGTCGTGTGCCGAGGCGCTGATCCATGGCGACCTGCACACCGGGTCGATCATGGTGACGGACACCGAGACCAAGGTGATCGACCCCGAATTCGCCTTCTACGGTCCGATGGGATTCGACGTCGGTGCGGTCCTCGCCAATCTGCTGATGGCCTATTTTGCGTCCGAGGGACACGAGCAGCGGGCGGGCGAGCGGGAGCACTTCGAGGGATGGGTGCTGGCGGCAGTCGATGAGGTCTGGAACGGTTTCGCGGACAAGTTCCTGGCGCTGTGGCGCAGCGAGGCGACCGGCGATGCGTATCCGCGGTCACTGTTTCCGGGTGAAGCGGGCGCCGCGCGCCTGGAGACCGAGCGTCAGGCCTACGTGGCGAGATTGTTCCAGGACGCCATCGGTTTCACTGCGGCCAAGATCATTCGTCGCATCCTCGGCCTCGCGCACAACATCGATTTCGAACTGATCGAGGACGCCAAGCGGCGCGCGACCTGCGAGGTGCGGGCACTGCGGTTGGCACGGACGCTGATGGTGGAGACGACGACGTTTACGACGATCGGGGCGGTGACGCGGGCTGCCCGCGAGTTGCGCCACTGGCAGCCGGGGCTTTAATTCCGTCGCCTCGGCCTTCTACGTCGTTATGAGGAGCGAGCTGCGCTCGCAACGTTGCGGAAGAGCTTGTAGCCCGGATGAGCGAAGCGACATCCGGGTTTTCCGATACGGCTCGTGTGATCCCGGATGTCGCTTCCGGGCTACGGCAGCGCGCGTCGCAGCACGCTCAATCCGCCGCCTTCGCCCGCAGCCGCTGGGCATAGACGTTGATCACCAGGGCGGCGAGCAGGATCAGGCCGCGGATCAGGATCTTCAGGAAACTGTCGATGTTGACGTGGTCGAGGCCGTTGTTGAGCACGCCGAGCACGAACAGGCCGACGATGGTGTTGCCGATGCCGCCGCGGCCGCCGAACAGGCTGGTGCCGCCGACCACGACGGCGGCGATCGAGTCCAGCAGGTAGGTGTCGAACTCGTTCTGCTGCGCGCTGCCGAAATGCGCCACGCCGAGCATGCCGCCGATCCCCGAGCAGACGGCTGAGATCACCATCACGCTGCCGAGGATCAGCTTGACGTTCAGCCCCGAATACTCCGCCGCCTCGCGGTTGCCGCCGACCATGTAGACGTAGCGGCCGAACCGCGTGTAGGTCAGCACGAGGTGACCGAGCAACAGCATCAGGGCGGCCACGATCACGATCCAGGGCACCCCCGCCACGGAGCTGGAGCCGAGCGTCGTGATGATGGGGGGAACCTTGTAGGCGATCTGGCCGCGCACCAGCATCGCCGAGATGCCGGCGGCGATCTGCATCATCGCGAGCGTCATGATGAAGGAGGGAATGCCGATCACGGTCAGGCCGAAGGCGTTGACCAGTCCGAGCAACGCGCACAGCGCCAGCGCGAGCAGGATGGCGACAAAACCGGGCATCGGCACGTTGGCGATGTTGACGTAGGACTCCTGCATCGTGAAGTAGGCAACGGCGATACCGGTCACGTTGGCGATGGCGGCGATCGACAGGTCGATCTCGGCGCACAGGATCACGAAGGTGAGGCCGACCGCGATGATGCCGGTGACCGACACCTGGGTCAGGATGTTGCCGACGTTGTCGAGCGTGGCGAAGGACGGACTCGCGATCGCGAAGAACGCCGTGAGGAAGATCAAGGTCAGGAACGGCGCGATGTTGCGCATCTGCGAGCGCAGCAGCGATGCGACCCCGCCTGCGCGCCGCGACGGCGCCTCCGGCATCGGAACGGTCTCGCCATGCGCCATGACAATCTCCCTACGCCGCCTCGAGCAGACGGTCTTTGCTGATGGTTTCGCCGGCAAATTCGCGCACGACCTCGCCGCGCTTGAGCACGATGACGCGGTCGGCAAGCGACAGCACCGTCTCTGGCTCGGTCGAGAGCACGATCACGGCGATGCCCTGGTCGCGCAGCTTCCGCACGATTCCGATGACGTCGCTCTTGGCGCCGACATCCATGCCGCGGGTCGGCTCGCACAGCACGAGCAGCCGCGGCGGATGGCTCAGCCATTTGGCCAGCGCGACCTTCTGCTGGTTGCCGCCGGAGAGCAGGCCGAGGTCGATCTCGACATCCGCGGGCCTGATCTGCAACTGCTCGACCTGGCGCTTCGCCAGCGCGCGCTCGCGTGCCGGCTTCAGCAGCACGGCGTTGATGCGGTCGAGGATGCTGATCGAGATGTTCTTGTAGACGGGCTCCTGCAGGAACAGCATGTCGCGCCGGCTCTCCGGCACGAAGGCGATGCCGGCGCGGCGCGCATCCGCCGTGCTCTTGAAGCGGTTGCGCTGGCCTGATACGCGCAGCTCGCCGGCGTCGGGCGCAAGCTTGCCGAACAGGATGCGCGCCAGCTCGAGCTGGCCGCAGCCCATGAAGCCGTAGATGCCGAGCACCTCGCCGGCGCGCACGGCGAACGAGACGCGCTTCAGATTGCGCGCCAGCGACAGGCCGTCGGCTTCGACGACCACGGGCTTGTCGGCCGTCGGCGCGGGCAGGGTGATGTCGTGGGTGTAGCTGTCCTCCAGCGCATCGCGTCCCTTGCCGATCATGGCCTCGATCAGCGCGGCCTTGCTGGTGTCGGCGGCACGCGTCTCCATGATCTTGCGGCCGTTGCGGAACACCGTGACCTCGTCGGAGATCAGCAGGATGTCCTCGATGAAGTGTGAGATGAAGACGATCCCGGTGCCCTGCTCGCGCAGCTTGCGCAACGCCGCGAACAGCCGCTCGACCTCGGGCGGCGACAGCGCCGAGGTCGGCTCGTCCAGGATGATGATGCGCGCGCCGGAGAACAGCACCCGCGCGATCTCGATCAGCTGCTGAACGCCGATCGGAAGATCGCCGAGCCGGCTCATCGGATCGGCGTCGATGCCGAGCCGCTTGAGCTGCTCGGCGGCCTCGCGCGCCATGCGATGCCACTGCACGATGCCCAGCGCATTGGTCGGCTGGTTGCCGAGAAACACGTTCTCGGCCACGGTGAGGTCCGGCGCGACGCTGAGTTCCTGGTGCACCATCGCGATGCCGGCCGCGCGGGCGTCGCGCACGGAGTTGAAATGAACCTCGCGGCCGTCGAGCAGGAAACGGCCGGAGAAACCGGTGTGCACGCCGGCGATGATCTTCATCAGCGTGCTCTTGCCGGCGCCGTTCTCCCCGACGAGACCATGGATCTCGCCGGGGCGAAGAGTGAAGTCGACGCCGCGCAACGCGGTGACGCCGCCGAACGACTTGGTGATGTCCTGCAATTCCAGAAGAGGCGGGCGGCTGTTCGACATGGGGAGGGACTTCAGATCAGGAAGTGATCCTCCATCCATTGCATGCCGGCGGCATTGGCCTTGGTCACGACGGGCCCGTCGGTGATGACGTGCTTCGGAATGCCCTGGCCGCTCTTTTCGCCGGCGGTGACCGCGGCGACGCCTGCGACGATCGCGCCGCCATGGATGCGGCAGGACGGATTGCGCACGGTCGCGAACATGCGGCCCTCGCTGACCGCCTGGATCGCCGGCGGCATGGCGTCGACGCCGCCGATCAGGATGTTGGTGCGGTTGCGCGCCTTCATGATGTTGTAGGCGGCGAGGGCCATGTCGTCATTGTGGAAGAACGCCGCGTCGATCTGCGGATATTTCGTGAGATAGGTCTCCCACAGCCGTGCCGCCTTGGACACGTCCCAATCGGCCGGCTGCGTGTCCAGCACCTCGATGTTCGGGAACTGCTTGATCACCGAGTTGAAGCCCTTGGCGCGGCCCTGCGCGCCGGTGTGGCCGAGCGCGCCCTGCGTCATGATGATCTTGCCCTTGCCGCCCATCGCAGTCGCCAGAGCCTGCGTGACCGATGCGCCCATGAACTCGTTGTCGGGTGCGAGGAAGGAGTGGACGTTGATCTGATCGAGCGGCGCGATCAGCGTGTCCATGTCGATCACGGGAATGCCGGCATCGATCATCTTCTGCACCGGCTGAGTCAGGGTTCCGATGCCGAACGCCTGGATCGCGACGAAGTCCCACTTCTGCGACGCCATGTTGTCGATCGCGGCGCGCTGCTTCACCGCATCGAGCTGGCCGTCGAACCAGGTCACCTCGACATTGAGCAGCTTGCCCCACCATTCCGCGGCCTGCTTGCCCTGGGCGCACCAGGTCGCCTGCAAGCCGGCATTGGAGAAGGCTGCCTTGAGCGGCTTTTCGGAGCGGCCCATCTCGGCAGCCATCGCCGGAGTGATGCCAAAGCCGGCGAGAAGGGCCGCCGCAGAGCCCGCGGCCGTCGCCGCCTGGAGAAGATCGCGCCTCGTCGTGGACGTTTTCTTAGTGCCGGACATCCCGTGCTCCCTGTCCCATCGTTGTCCGGCGGCGTCATTGATCGCGCCGCCGAGAGCAGCAGTGTTTCACAACCCCATTGATCACGCCACAGCCGGATGTTGTGCGTTGCACCGAGTGACCTTCGCGCTGCACGCGCGATGTCAGAAAACCGTGATGCGCCCGTGGTACGCGGCAGCGCAGCTTTGGGAGAGAGCCTTTGGCAACGACGCGCATCGCCGTGATCGCCGACATCCATCACGGCCGGGATACGCCCACGAAGCGGGGATCGGTGGCGCTGCAATTGCTCGAGCGCTTCGTCACGGAAGTGAATGCCGAAGACATCGATGCGGTCATCGATCTCGGCGACCGGATTTCTGACGAAGATCCCGAGCGCGATCGGCTGCTGCAAAGCGATGTCGCGATGTGCTTCGCGAAGCTGGCACCGACGCATCATCACGTCAGTGGCAATCATGATGTCGCATTGCTCAGCCTCGCCGACAATGAAGCGATCCTAGATCGTCCGAGCGGGTCGCGCGCGGTGATCGTCGGTGATGTCAGATGTGTGTTCTGGCAGCCCGACGTGAGTCTGACTCCGACGCGCGGCTTTCGCCTGTCCGCGAGCGATCTCGACGCGCTGGTCCAGCTGCTCGCCCAGGATGACCGGCCGACCTTGCTCGTCAGCCACGTGCCGTTGTCAGGACATGCTCAGACCGGCAACTACTACTTCGAAGCCAATCCGGGACACGCGGCCTATGCCGAGACCGACGCGATCCGCGCGGCGATCGCGGATGCGCCGTGCCCGATCGTCGGGCTCGCCGGCCATGTTCATTGGAATACGCTGACAACGGTCGATGGCACACCGCATCTGACCTTGCAGTCGCTGACAGAGACGTTCATCTCGGGCGATCCAGCCGAAGCGGCGGGCATCCTCACGATCGGCGATGGTTCGTTGCGCTGGACCGTGACTGGCCGCGAACCGCTGTCGGTGACACTGCCATGGCCGAGGGCCAAGGCGCGGTGGTGCGCTCCGTTGTCGTGTTTTGCGACTGCTGCGATGGCCTGAGGTGATTGCGTGTTCAGACAGCGTTCATGCGGCCCGCGATACCGTCAGCGGGAAATATTGTGGCGCGCTGCGACGACTGCCAAAAAAATAGAGCAGGGCAGCGGGCCCTGCTCGGAAATTGTGTCGACCCTTTAGATATCCCGCAAGTTCAGATTTGATCTTGTTAAGCGGGGTGACGCTGCTTGTTGCGCGCCAGGGCTCCTCCCGAGACTTGGACCACCAGACTTCCGCAAGCGATAGCCTGAGGCCCGAATTCGTAGACGATCTTTTTGCGTTTGTCATCCTTTTCGGCAACGATTGTTCAAATTTCGCGCACTTCCTGAAATGATCGGTAAGTGCTTGCAATTGACGAGTTTTGTTTTCGAGTCTTCTCGCGATAGGTGCTGGGTTACCTTGGAGGCTGGCGTCCCGCGAAGGCCCATCCGGGCGTAGCGGATTGTTCTTAATCAACGACCGCTGGCGAAATGTGCTGACTGTGCCCTGGGCGACCTCGACTCCGGGCGTTCGCTCGGGCACAACAATTCAGTTCATTTGGCAGGCTTTCATGCGGCAGCGGCTGCAGGCGTTTCTCCCGATCATGCTGATCGCACTGATGGTGCAGATCCTGGCGCCGATCGGCGTTGCCTGGGCGGCCGCGTCAGCCGCGGCTGATCCCTTGCACGGCCTCGAAATCTGCCACAGCCAGCCCGGTTCCCAGTCGGTGGACGACGAGTCGCCGGCCAAGCCCGCGCTCCACGGCTGTTCGCTGTGCTGCCTGGCGCAGCCGGTCACCCTGGATGGGCCGGAGCTGTCCGTCATCGCCACGCCGCAACGGGATTCGGGCGAGGTCGTGTGGCGGGCCGGTGATCCGGCCGGCCGGATGACCAAGGCCTTCTCAGACGCGCAGGCAAGGGCTCCGCCCGCAGCGTGACGCGCTGGCCGCTGTGCGGCCTCATCTCCCAAATCGCAAGATTACGACCTGCGTTGTCTGCTCGGCCCTAGCCGTGCGGACACGCGCCAATCGATCAAGCTGGCGCATCGCCGCCAAGAAAAGGATAACGACATGACCTTCCTCGGACGCTCTCTGCTCGCATTCGCTCTCCTGTTGGGAGGATCTTCTGCCGCCTTCGCCGCGGACGTGAAGGCCGGTGACCTCGTCATCACCCAGCCATGGAGCCGCGCCACGCCGGGTGGCGCCAAGACGGGCGCCGGCTATCTGACCATCGAGAACAAGGGCAGCGCGCCGGACCGCCTCGTCGCGGTGACCGGCGCTGTCGCCGGGCGGGTCGAGATTCACGAGATGGCCGTCACCAACGGCGTGATGACCATGCGTCCGCTCGACAAGGGACTCACGATTGAGCCGGGCAAGACCGTCGCGCTGGCGCCGGGCGGCTATCACCTGATGCTGATGGATCTGAAGAGCCCGCTGAAGCAGGGCGACAAGCTGCCGGTCACGCTGGAGTTCGAGAAGGCCGGCAAGGTGTCCGTGACGCTCGAGGTGCAGGCGGTCGGCGCCAAGGGGCCGGGCGGCGAGGGCGGCAGCATGACGAAGCAGCACGATCATTCCGGCATGAAGATGTAGGCCGGGCGCCCCGCGACTCCGACGGAGGGCCGGTCTCGATGAAGCAACGGGTGTTGAACGCCGCCATGACAGCCGGTTCGCGCGCGAGCCGGCTGGTGGCGGCTGACCGCGCCCGACGTCCTGCCAATGTCCGTCAGAAGCTCGGCCGATATCTGCCGGTCGCGCTGCTAGCAATGCTGTTGCAGGTGCTGGCGCCAGTGGCGGCGTCCGCCCTGAGCGCCGCGACGATCGCGACGGCCGATCCGTTCGGCGGGATGGCGATCTGTCATGCCGAGACGGATGCGGCGCCCCCTGGTGGCGATACCGACCGCACCGCCTGCGGCCTTGACTGCGTCATGTGCTGCGTGCTGCACGCCGCCGCGGCGCTCGATGCGCCGCCCGCGCCGTTCGATGCGGCTCCGCTGCGTCTGACGGCGTCCATCGTCTGGACGGCGCGCGAGCTCCGCCTCGTTCATCTGCTTGCCCGGGCACAGGCGCAACCAAGAGGACCTCCCTCCCTCTCCTGAGGACAGAAATCGTCATCGGCCGCAGCCGCGCGCCGATCCGTTTTGAATCAGGAAGACCGGCCGTGCAGAGCCGGCATCGGGGAAGTCAAACATGTTCCGTCGTCATGCCCTGGGTGGTGTGAGCGTGCTCGCACTGCAGCTCTTGCTGCTGCAATCGTCCACGATCGCGCGCGCCGAGACCGAGAAGGAATTGCCGTCCGTCACCGTCGACGCGCCGCGTGCCGCACCACAACGGGCCGTGCGCAAGCCGGTCACGCAGGCAACGTCCGTCCGCACGCGCGCGCCAAAGCCGGCTGCCGCATCCGTGGCCAGCAGCTCCGGACAGGGAGGAGCGGTGTCCGATCCAGCCTCGGGTGCCGGCGCCGCCCGCAACCAGCTCAGCCAGTCGCCGACCGGCCAGACCGCGACCACGATCGACCGCAGCCGCTACGATGACCGGCCTGCGTTTTCCGTCGGCGACATCCTGCGCGAAAGCCCCGGCGTCTCGCTCAAGCAGGGCAACGGACCGCGCGACCTTGGCATCTCGATCCGCGGCTCCAATGCCCGCAACGGGTTCGGCATCCGCAACATCGTGCTGTTCGAGGACGGATTTCCAGTCACCCAGCCGGACGGGCTGTCGCGCAGCGACCTGATCGATCCCCACGCCTATGGTGCGGTCGACGTGATCCGCGGGCCGTCCTCGGCGCTCTACGGCAACTATGCGACCGGAGGCGCGATCAATTTCCGCACCCGCCCGGGCGGCAGCATCGACGGTGCGGAGATCGGCAGCGAAGGCGGCAGCTTCGGCTATCTCAGCAACTACATGACGTTCGGCAAGAAGGTCGGCAATTTCGAGGGCTCGTTGTTCACCAGCGACGTCCGCGGCGACGGCTATCTCGGCAACAGCTGGTTCAACACCCAGACCGTCAACTTCCTCGGTACCTACAGGGCGACGCCCGACGACCGCTTCACGGTCAAGATCATCAACAACGACCTGTTCACGCGGCTGCCAATCCGGTCGTCGCTGAATCAGTACTATCAGAACCCTTATCAGCAGGGCTGCGCGACGTGGACGACAGCAGCCGCGGGCTGCGGCAGCGTCACGTTGTTCAACAACGGGTTCAACAACTCGGCTGGAACTGACAAAGAGACGGCGCTGCAGGCCGGGCTCGGCCGCAACGACCGCCGCACCATCGTCGGCGGGCGCTGGGAGCACGATTTCGACAACAACACGACCTGGCGCAATCAGTTCGTGTTCGATGACCGCAACATCAGCCAGCCGACCGGGTCGACCAGCGCGGTCGGCGACTATCCGTCCTACAACTACATGAGCGACATCACCCGGCGGGGCGAGATCTTCGGCCTGGAATCGACCAGCTTCTTCGGCGCCTTCTACAATACGCTCACCGCGTCCGGAGACACGTTCAACGTCATGCCGGGCGGCAACGGCACGCTCGGCCGCTTGTCGACCAACCTTCTGAGCGAGACGACGAATTTCGGCGTGCGGGCGCGCGAGGAGCTCAAGCTGACGTCGGCCTTGACCGCGGTGGCCGGTCTCGGCTGGGAGCGCACCCACCTTCGCGGCGTGAACACGGCAGGGGGGACCGGGACGACGCTCACGACCGCGGACCGGCAGTTCGACAATCTCGCGCCCGAGTTTGCGCTGCTCTACAAGGTGAACAGCGACTGGCTGGTGCGGGCGCGCGTCGCATCGGGATATGGCACGCCGCAGGTCTCGAACCTGTTTGTGCTCCCGAGCGGCACAGCCGGAAACAACACCAATCTCGCCTCGCAAAGCAATCTCGGCTACGATTTGGGCTTTGACTGGACTCCCAACAAGTCGGTCACCCTGAGCGCAACCGGCTTCTACGAATTCTTCCGCAACGAGATCGTCAACCAGGCAACGCCGGTTGTCGGCGTGACCTATGCGTTCAACGCCCCGCGCTCGGAGCATCGCGGCGTCGAGCTGGCCGCCGACTGGAGATTCCTGCCCGGCTGGCGCTTCACGGCCGCCTACACCTATCTCGACGAGATTTATACCGACTATACGGAGAACCTGACCTCCACGACGGCGCCGACAAGCGGCACGGTCTTCCGCTTCAACCGCGCCGGCAACAAGATTCCAGGGATTTCCCCGAACGAGCTGACGGCCCGACTGGGGTATGATCACGCCAGCGGAAGGCTTGCAGGGCTGGGTGCCTTCGTCGAGGTCCAATGGAAGGATTCCTTCTATATGGACAACGCGAACCTGCTCAGGGCGCCCGGCTACGAGCTGGTCAACCTGAACGTCCACTACAGGACCGAGCTTGCGTCCGAAGCCTTCAAGTCGCTCAACGTCTTCTTCGAGGTCAGGAACGTGTTCGACCGCACCTATATTGCGTCGGCCAACAACATCGCGAACTCGGTCACGTCTGCAGGCGTTCAAAATCCCGCCAGCGTTCTGGCCAATACCACTGGCTCGATCTATGCCGGCTCACCGCGCGCCTTCGTCGCTGGCATGAAGGTGGCATTCCGATGAGGCACAACATGACAAGGACGCCATTGCTTCGAGGCTGCGTCGTCGGACTCGCCATGGCCCTGGTGTGGCCGCTGTCCGTACAGGCCCAGATGGCGCACCAGCACGGATCGGAGGCAGCATGCGAGGGCACCGAGCTCCGATGCGCCACCAAGGTGACGCCGTTCTTCGCTGAAGACGGCAAGCTCTGGCTCGTCTGGATGGCCGGAGGACGGGTGTCGGTGGCGGGCTCGACCGACGGCGGGAAAACGTATTCCGCCGCCGTACCGGTCACCGAGCAGCAGCTCAATCTCGACTGGGGGCCCGATGCCCGTCCGAAGCTGGTGGTCGACGGCAAAGGCGTCATAGCGGTGGCGTTCTCGATCTTCCGCGACCAGGCGTTCAACGGGCAGGTGCTGTACTCCCGGTCGGATGATGGCGGCAAAAGCTTCGCGGCGCCTCGTCCCATCACGCCAAACAACGAAAGCCAGCGCTTCGAGGCGCTGGCGCTGGACCAGGACGGCACCGTCTTCGTGGCGTGGCTCGACAAGCGCAACCGGGTGCCGGCGAAGGCCGCCGGGCGCGCCTACGAGGGCGCGGGATTGTTCTTCTCATCATCGCGCGATGGCGGCGCCACCTATGCCGAAGCGACGCTGGCCCAGGACAACACCTGCGAATGTTGCCGGCTCGGCGTTGCCTTCGCGGGGCCGGGACGTCCGGTGGTGATGTTCCGCAATATCTTCGAAGGCAGCGTGCGCGACCACGCCGTGATCACCTTCAGCGACCTCGCCAAACCGGGCGAGGTCTACCGGGTCAGCACCGATGATTGGCAGATCAAGGCCTGCCCGCATCAGGGGCCGAGCCTGACCGTGTCGCCGGCGGGCACGTATCATGTCGCCTGGTTCACAAGCGGCAAGGTTCGCAAAGGGCTGTTCTACGCGCATTCGCGCGACGGTGGCCGGACGTTCTCGGAACCCATGGCGATCGGCCAGGCCGACCGCAATCCGACGCGGCCCTATGTGCTCGCGACCCAGGACAGCACGACGCTGGTGTGGAAGGAGTTCGACGGCGAGCGCACCACGGTGATGGGAATGCAATCGCGGGACGATGGCGAGACGTGGTCGAAGCCGCGCGCCCTTGCCAGCACGGACAATGCGTCGGATCACCCGCTGCTGGTCGCCCATGGCAGGCAGATCTTCCTGTCCTGGATGACCAAGTCTGATGGCTATCGGTTGCAGCCGATCGGAGATGAGTCATGAAACGCCCATTCGCCGCCCTTGCGATCTTTGGCTTCGTCGCCTTGACGGCGTCGAGCACCGCAGCACCGCCATCGCTCAAGCCGTTCGAGCGCGGCACCTGGCGCGAGGTGCTGCGGGCCCATGCGGGTCGTCCGACGCTGATCCATTTCTGGGGCGTCACCTGCGGCCCCTGCAAGATCGAGCTGCCGCAGCTCGGCAAGTTCATGTCCGATCATCCCGAGATCGACGTCGTCACCGTCAGCGCCGATTTGGTGCCGAACCTGAACGCTGCGACCCAGGCCATGCTGGACAAGGCCGGACTCACCACGGCGGAGAACTTCATCTTCAACGACGGATATGTCGAGCGTCTCCGGTTCGAGATCGATCCGTCCTGGCAGGGTGATATCCCGCGCACGATACTCGTGACCCGCGAGGGCGCGGTCTCGACCATCGAAGGCAGCGCCGAGATCGGCGATCTCGACAAATGGTCCTCGGAGCAGGGGCGGGGGCACTAAGACGGCCGGGGCGCGGGGATCTTGCCCGGTCGCCCTGCGCGAGCCTCATCACGGCGACGTGCGCCGTTCATCCTCCACTTCAGCGGAACCGGTAAATTGATTGGGAATCCGGCGGCTTAGCCGCCTTTTTTCAAACCCAGCCTTGTGTTTTGCCGCCTGATCCGGTTTGACTGCGCCAGCCCGAACCGAATCTCGAAGGCCTCGCCCATGCGTCTGTCGCGGTTTTTCCTGCCCATTCTGAAAGAAAATCCGAAGGAAGCCGAGATCGTCTCGCACCGGTTGATGCTGCGCGCCGGCATGCTGCGGCAGGAGGCGGCCGGCATCTATGCCTGGCTGCCGCTGGGCTTCAAGGTGCTGAAGAAGATCGAGCAGATCGTGCGCGAGGAGCAGAACCGCGCCGGTGCGCTGGAGCTGTTGATGCCGACCCTGCAGCTCGCCGACCTCTGGCGCGAGAGCGGCCGCTACGATGCCTATGGCCCGGAGATGCTGCGTATCAGCGACCGCCACAAGCGTGAGTTGTTGTACGGGCCGACCAACGAGGAAATGATCACGGAAATCTTCCGTGCCTATGTGAAGTCCTACCGCAACCTGCCGCTCAATCTCTATCATATCCAATGGAAATTCCGCGACGAGCAGCGTCCGCGTTTCGGCGTGATGCGCGGCCGCGAGTTCCTGATGAAGGACGCCTATTCGTTCGACCTCGACGAGGCCGGCGCGCGGCGCGCCTACAACAGGATGTTCGTCGCGTACTTGCGCACCTTCGCGCGGATGGGCCTGAAGGGCATCCCGATGCGCGCCGAGACCGGTCCGATCGGCGGCGATCTCAGCCACGAATTCATCGTGCTCGCGGAGACCGGTGAATCCGGCGTCTACTGCGACCGCGACGTGCTCGACCTGCCGATCCCGCCGGCGTCCGTCGATTATGACGGCGACCTGACGCCGATCATCAAGCAATGGACGTCGCTCTATGCGGCGACCGAGGACGTCCATGACGCCGCCCGCTTCGAAGCCGAGGTGCCGGCTGAGCGGCGGGTCCATACCCGCGGCATCGAGGTCGGCCAGATCTTCTATTTCGGCACCAAATATTCCGAGCCGATGAAGGCGCTGGTCGCGGGCCCCGATGGGGCGGAGGTGGCCATCCACGGCGGCTCCTATGGCGTCGGCGTGTCACGGCTGGCTGGTGCGATCATCGAGGCCTGTCACGACGACGCCGGCATCAGATGGCCGGAGGAGGTCGCTCCGTTCCGCGCCGTGATCCTCAACCTGAAGCAGGGCGGCTCCGACACCGATGCTGCCTGCGAGCAGCTCTATCGCGATCTCCTGGCCAAGGGGGTCGACGTGCTCTACGACGACACCGAGCAGCGTGCCGGCGGCAAGTTCGCCACGGCGGACCTCATCGGCATCCCCTGGCAGATCATGGTTGGCCCCAAGAGCCTCGCCGAGGGCAAGGTCGAGGTGAAGACCCGCCGCGACGGCGCCCGCCAGATGATGTCCCCCGCGGACGTCGTGGCACGGCTCGGCGGCGGGACATTGGCTGGCTGAGACGCGCGTTCGATCATCGGATTATCCACCGGGGCTGCCCGTCCCCTTCAGGCCAATCCGGCCACATTCGGCCCGAATCATGGGATGATCGCACAATGGATGACGCCATGACCGAACCGGTGCAGACCACCACCCCCTTCGCTCCCTTCGAGTGGATGCTGTCGGGGCGCTATCTGCGCGCGCGCCGCAGGGAAGGGTTCATCTCCGTCATCGCGGGGTTCTCCTTCCTCGGCATCATGCTGGGCGTCGCCACCCTGATCATCGTGATGGCGGTGATGAACGGCTTCCGCAAGGAGCTGCTCGACAAGATCCTCGGTCTGAACGGGCATCTGCTGGTGCAGCCGCTGGAGTCGCCGCTCACCGACTGGAAGGACGTCTCCGAGCGGATCGCGCAGGTGCAGGGCATCCGACTTGCCGCGCCGGTGGTTGACGGACAGGGTCTGGGCTCGTCGCCATTCAATGCGTCAGGCGTGTTCATCCGCGGCATTCGCGCGCAGGACCTCACGAACCTGACGTCGATCGCCAAGAACATCAAGCAGGGTTCGCTGGAAGGTTTCGACGAAGGCCAGGGCGTCGCGATCGGCCGCCGGCTCGCGGACCAATTGTCGCTGCATGCCGGTGACAGCATCACCCTGGTCGCCCCGAAGGGCGCCGTGACGCCGATGGGCACCACGCCGCGCATCAAGCCCTACAAGATCGCGGCGGTGTTCGAGATCGGCATGTCGGAATACGACGCCAGCTTCGTCTTCATGCCGCTGGCCGAGGCGCAGGCCTATTTCAACCGCAACAACGACGTCACCGCGATCGAGATCTTCACCAGCAATCCCGACAAGGTGGAGGAGTTTCGCAAGACGGTCACCGAGGCGGCCGGCCGCCCGATCTTTCTCGTCGACTGGCGCCAGCGTAACTCGACCTTCTTCAATGCGCTGCAGGTCGAGCGTAACGTGATGTTCCTGATCCTGACCTTGATCGTGCTGGTCGCCGCGCTCAACATCGTTTCGGGACTGATCATGCTGGTCAAGGACAAGGGCCAGGACATCGCCGTGCTGCGGACCATGGGGGCTTCGCAGGGGGCGATCATGCGGATATTCCTGATCACCGGCGCCTCGATCGGGGTGGTCGGCACGCTCACCGGATTCGTCGTCGGCCTCCTGATCTCGATGAACATCGATTCGATCAGGAAGTTTTTGTCCTGGCTGACGAGCACCGATCTGTTTCCCAATGAACTCTATTTCCTGTCGAAGCTGCCGGCTGAGATCGATGCCGGCGAGACTGCGGCCGTTCTGATCATGGCCTTGACCCTGTCTTTCCTGGCTACGCTGTATCCATCCTGGCGCGCGGCCCGATTAGACCCGGTCGAAGCGCTTCGCTACGAGTGAGGCGCTGATGGACGAGCAGGGGGCCGAGGATGTGCCGGTCGTTTATCTCCACGAGATCAAGCGGCGGTACATGCAGGGTGAGCAGCAGCTGACCATTCTGGACGGCGCCAAGCTGGCGCTGTGGGCCGGTCAGTCGGTGGCGTTGGTGGCGCCGTCGGGCTCGGGCAAGTCGACATTGCTGCACATCGCGGGTCTCCTGGAGAGTCCCGACGAGGGCGAGGTCTATGTCGGGGGCGTGCCGACGTCGCAGTTGACCGACATCGAGCGCACCCAGATGCGCAGGACCGACATCGGTTTCGTCTACCAGTCGCACCGGCTGCTGCCGGAGTTCACGGCGCTGGAGAACGTGATGCTGCCGCAAATGATCCGCGGCTTGAAACGGTCCGAGACGGTGAAGCGGGCGACCGAGATCCTGGCTTATCTCGGGCTCGGCGAGCGCATCAAGCACCGCCCGGCCGAGCTCTCCGGCGGCGAGCAGCAACGCGTCGCGATCGCGCGTGCGGTCGCCAATGCGCCGCGTGCGCTGCTGGCGGACGAGCCGACCGGCAATCTCGATCCTGGCACCGCCGATCACGTCTTTCACGCGCTGATGCAGCTCGTGAAGGCCACGCGGGTCGCGATGCTGATCGCGACCCACAACATGGAGCTGGCCGGCCGCATGGACCGGCGCGTCTCCATCGTCGGCGGCAAGGTCGTCGAGCTCGACTGAGTCCGGCCGCAGTCAGGGCCTGATCACCGTCATCTTGAACGGCTCGCGATGGACGGCGGCATGGGCGACCGCGTCGTTGGCATGGTCGAGGTCGAAACAGGTCGGCTCGAACTGCGCGAGGTCGAGCAGTCCGGCCCTGATCAGTCCCACCATCTTCACTGTCGCTGTCGGCGGGCACATCCAAACGCCGCGGATGGTGATGCAGTCGCGCATGATCCAGGGATAGGGCAGCTCGAGCCCGGGGCCGCCGAGCATGCCGACTCCGCCCATCAACACCACGCGCCCATAGGGGCGTACGGTCATCACGGCGGTCCGCACGACATTGGTCGTGACGGAGGGCGGCATGATGTCGAGCACGCAGTCGATCGGGCCGGGCGCGGCGCGCTTCATGCGCTCGGTGTCCTCGCTTTCATGGCCCGACAGCCTGACTGGATGGATGCGTGCGCCGAACCGGCGCTGGAGCTCGGCCAGCATGGCCTCGTTGCGACCGGGCGCCACGACCGCAGCGGCGCCCATGGCGAGCGCCACCGCGACTGCGGCGCTGCCGAACCTGCCGGTGGCGCCGCTGACCAGCACGGTCTCGCCCGCCTGCAGATTGGCGGCAAGAAAGCCGCCATAGGGCACGAGCAGGGTGCCGAGCGCGCACCACCGCGCCGCGTCGCGGGCATCGATGACACCGATCGGCTTGGCGTTCTCCGTTGGCAGCCGCATGCGCTCGGCGAACGAGCCGTGCCGGAAATGCCGTTGTAGCTTGAGCCCGCCCGGTCCGCGCGCGCTCAGGCCTTGCAGGGTTATGTCGGGGGCGAGCGCATTGTCACGTGAGCGCACCGTCGGATCGCAGAACACCCAGTCGCCAATCGCAAGATGCGTGGCATCGGGGCCGAGCGCGCTGACCCTGCCGATGCCGCTCGTTCCCGGGATGACCGGCAGTTCCAGCAGATATTTGCGTTCTCCGCTGAACACTTCATTCGCATAGGACAGCACGCCGGCTGCGGCGATGTCGACGATCACCTCGCCGGTGCCGAGCACGGGGTCTTCGACATGCTCGATCTCGAGCGGCGATCCAAATCGTTTGAGCACTGCGGCCTTCATGATCTTCTCCATTTTCGCGATGGCGAGGCACCAGTCTGCCGGTCTATCCTACGCGCAAGAAGGCCTGGTATTATCCTAGGATTGAAGAAGCCCAGGCTGGGCGCACCGCCATCGGGGGCGAACCATGAGTGATCTCGGAGATGAGTGATCCAAGACATGCCGAACTCGGAAACTTCCTGCGCTCGCGGCGCGAGAAGCTGACGCCGCAAGCGGTCGGCCTCGCGGCCGGGCGGCGGCGACGGACCGCCGGGCTGCGGCGGGAGGAAGTGGCCGAGCTCGCTGGCATCGGCGTCGACTGGTACATCCGAATCGAGCAGGGCCGTGCGGTGAAGCCGTCCTCATCCACCATCGATGCGCTGGCGCGCGCCCTGCGCCTGAGCCGAACCGAGCATGCTCATCTCAAGGCGCTGGTGCGCGATCCTGCGCGCAAGCCGTTCGTGCGCGAGCAGGTGCCGGTCCGGCTGCGCGAGCTCGTGCAGAGTCTGAACCAGCCGGCCTACATCTCCGGACGGCGATGGGATGTGCTGACCTGGAATGCGGCGGCGGACGAGATCTTCGGCTTCTCGCAACTCGCCGACGATGAGCGCAACACGTTGGTGCTGATGCTGTGCAAGCCCGGCGTGCGCCGGCTGTTCGGCGCGCAATGGAAGGAGCTGGCACAGCGCATGGTCGCGCAGTTTCGCGCGACCTATGATCTGTGGGCGGGCGATCCCGCCTTCGTCGATCTGATCGCGCGGCTGCGGCGTGGCAGCCGCGAGTTCGATGGCTTGTGGGCGGCGCACGACGTCAATGCGCTTGCTGCGGGCGAGAAGCTGCTCGAGCATCCGAAGAAGGGCCGCGTGAGGCTGCGATACGCGACCTTCCAGTCCAACGACGATCCCGCGCTGAAGTTGGCGATCTACTACACGTCATGACGATGCCGCCCCGGACGAGCGTGCATTCCGCGTCGGCCGGGAAGCACCACACATTCGTCCGCTTTGCGCATGATGATGCTACGCATTCGCAAGACTCGTCGTGCTGCCCTGAAGAATTCACGACTGAGACGTGACAGGGGTCGTTCCGTGACCGAGAGTTTCCCGATCACGATTTTGCCGTCGCTCGCATTGTGGCCATGGATGGACGCCGGCCACGACTCCTCCTTACATCTTATTAGTTGTTTGTTCATGTTGCGGGCAAAGCCTTGAAAAACAGGCCTTTGCGCCCAATCCCATAAAAGCCGGAAAGAATGGTTCTGATCTGCACATCGGTTGATGTCGGCGGAGCGAATGCGGGTGGCATAGTCGCTTCGTCGCGCTGCATGTTTTTCGCACGGAACCAGGGGGCCTGGGGACTTTGGGACAGAAGCTACGGAGTTCGATGATGAAGACGCTTTTCGGCGCAACGGTGGGGCTCGGCGCAATCGCCGCGGCGACGTCTGCATTCGCAGCTGATCTTCCAATGAAGAAGGGGCCGTACACCAAGGCGCCGCCCGCCGTCGTGGCGACGGTGTATGACTGGAGCGGCTTCTATGTCGGCTTCAACGCCGGCGGAGGTTCCAGCCGGGATTGCTGGAATCTGGTTTCGAACGCCGGTGTGGCGGTGAACCCGGCAGCCAACCGCGAAGGCTGCTCGGGCGGCGGCGGCGCGGCCGTCGGCGGCCAGGTCGGCTACCGCTATCAGATGGCCAACTGGGTGTTCGGCGTCGAGGCGCAGGGCGACTGGGCGAACTTCAAAGGCACGAATCGCAACCTGATTCTTCCCAATGTCAGCGACCGTTCACGCACCAACGGCTTCGGCCTGTTCACCGGCCAGGTCGGCTATGCCTTCGACAACATTCTCGGCTATATCAAAGGCGGTGCCGCGGTCGTCGGCGATCGCTACGACACCTTCACCACGGGCACCAACGTGATGCTCGATCGCGCCAACACGACGCGTTGGGGCGGTACGATCGGTGCCGGCCTCGAATATGGCTTTGCGCCGAACTGGTCGGTCGGCGTCGAGTACGACCACATCTTCCTGGGCAACAAGAACCTGAACTTCGTCGCCGCGGCCGGCGCGCCCGCGATGACTCATCGCATCAAGCAGGATGTCGACATCGGGCTCGTGAAGCTGAACTACAAGTTCGGTCCGGGTTTCGGGATGATGCGCTGACGCAACGTCACCCTCGATTGCTCCGGTTCGTCGAAGCCGCGGCTTCGACGAACCTTCGATGGTATGGCCTGAGACGGCAGCTCGCTGCGTCGAAGGCGGGGACGGGTCAGTCCTCTTCGAACACGAACGGGTTGGGGAACGGCGCGTAGGGATTCGGCGCCGGCGGACGCGGCCTGATCCGCTGCCTGTGCGGATACGGATAGGGTGTCGCGCGCGGGTCATTGCTCACACCGGCGAAATAGGGGTTCGCGATGCAGTTCAGCAGGCGTCCCGACGCCGTCGCCTGGCATTGCGCGTAAGTGTCGAAGGTGCAGTGGCTCAAGCCCGGAAACTCATCACCCTGCAGACAGAACGCATGCCTGACACCGACGGCGTGAGCCGGCGCATGGGTTGCGACCACGAGGCCGGCTGCAGCCAGGGCCGCAAATAAAACCTCACGCATCAACGATCTCCCTTCATCCCTTGATGACCAGAACGCGCGCGCTTCATGGCGAAGCACCGGCGCGACGGCCCTCACGCGTGTGTAGTCGGTCGGCCCTCGATTGCAAGCTGGAAAGTTCCATCAACACACTGTGATTAAAGATTAATTTCCTAACATGTCTCTTGGCCTTTCAGCAGCGAGCTGTGACCGAGCGGCTACAGCAATTGTGGCGCAGATCGGTAAGAGGTGCGGCTGGCCTGGGGGCCAAATGAGACGAGACTGGACCTGTGATGAAGAAACTTCTGTTGACGACGACGGCGCTCGTGGTGCTGGCCTCGCCGGCGCTTGCCGCGGATCTCGCTGCGCGTCCCTACACGAAGGCACCGCCGCCTGTGATGGCTGCGATCTATGACTGGAGCGGCTTCTACATCGGCGTGAACGGTGGCGGCGGCTGGAGCGAGAACACCTGGGATCTGGTCGGCGGCGGCCGCGAGGGTTCGCATGATGCATCCGGCGGCACCGTCGGTGGCCAGGTCGGCTATCGCTGGCAGATGGGCCAGATCGTGTTCGGCGTCGAGGCGCAGGGCAACTGGGCCGACCTCACCGGCGACAATCAGAGCGCGCTGTTCGGAACGCGTAACCGCACCAAGACCGATGCGTTCGGCCTGTTCACCGGCCAGGTCGGCTACGCCATCAACAACGTGCTGCTCTACGCCAAGGGCGGCGCGGCCGTGACCAGCAACAAGTACACGATCACCAATGCGGCGACCGGCGCGTTCCTCGCCTCCAACGACGACACGCGCTGGGGCGGCGTGGTCGGTGCCGGCGTCGAATACGGCTTTGCGCCGAACTGGTCGCTGGGCGTCGAGTACGACCATCTGTTCATGGACCGCCAGACCGTCAGCTTCGGCGCGCTCGGCTCCGACAGCATCAAGCAGGACGTCGATCTGTTCACCGCCCGCCTGAACTACCGCTTCGGCGGCCCGGTCGCGACGCGGTACTGAGTCGATCCTCGCTCGATCGGCGGATTGGAAAGCCCCGGCGGTCGCGCCGGGGCTTTTTGTCTGCGGAGGCGGGTTAACCATTTGCTGTGCCGGCGCGGCGATGAGCCGATCAGCGCGCTTGACCTGAGAACAGAAAAGGAACATTGTTCTCCATATGTTCTGACTCAGGGAGGTCCCGATGCTGAAGGTTTTCGTTCAAGAAGCCGCCGCGCTGGCGTCGATCACGCTGTTCGTCGGCATGATCGCGCTCTGGGCGCAAATCATTCCACAGCTTTAGTTTTCCGAGCGCGGCGGCTGGGGACAAGGCAGGCGAGGGCGCCGGACTCGCCGGAGGTCGTCCGATATGATGCGGAGCGAGTCGGTCGGGGTCTAGGGTCATGGCGGTTCATGACTTCGAGCCAAGCCCAAGGCTTGGCCCCGCACCGTGATCTCGGAACAAGCCCCAGGGAAGCTGCAAGGCGAGCATGTCCAGCGCCGGATTCGTCCATCTCCACGTCCATTCCGCCTATTCGCTGCTGAAGGGCTCGATCAAGATCGGCAAGCTCGGCGAACTCGCCAAGGCCGACCGCCAGCCGGCGCTGGCGCTGACCGACACCGACAACATGTTCGGTGCGCTCGAATTCTCCGACAAGATGGCGAGCTATGGCATCCAGCCGATTGCCGGCTGCGAGCTCGCCATCGATTTCGGCGACATGGACCCGAATGCCCGCAATGCCGGCGCGGTCGCGCAGCCCTCGCGAATCGTCCTGCTTGCCGCACGCGAGGAGGGCTACCGCCACCTGATGCGGCTGAACTCGCGCGCCTTCCTGGAGACGCCGACGCACCAGGCGCCGCACATCAAGTTCGAGTGGCTGAACGAGGGTGTCGATGGTCTGATCGCGCTCACGGGCGGGCCCGATGGGCCGATCTCGCTCGCGATCCAGCACGACATGGCGGCACTTGCGACGCAGCGCTGCGAGCGGCTGGCAAGCCTGTTCGGCGACCGCCTCTACATCGAGCTGCAGCGCCACGGCGTCGACCGCGAGCGCCGCGTCGAAGGCGGCCTGATCGATATCGCCTATGGCAAGGGCCTGCCGCTGGTCGCGACCAACGAGCCGTATTTCGCGACCGCCGACGACTACGAGGCGCATGATGCGCTGCTGTGCATCGCCGGCGGCCATCTGATCGCCGACACCGAGCGCGTGCAGCTGACGCCGGATCACCGCTTCAAGACCCGTGCCGAGATGGCGGTGCTGTTCGCCGACCTTCCGGAGGCCTTGGCCTCGACGGTCGAGATCGCCGAGCGCTGTTCGTACCGGCCGCGGACGCGCAAGCCGATCCTGCCGTTCTTCACGGTCGGCGCCGGCACCGGCAGCGATGCCGTGGACGCCGCCAGCGCCGAGGCCGCCGAGCTGAAGCGACAGGCGGAGGAGGGTCTGGAGCGGCGCCTCAAGGTGCACGGCATGGCGCCGGGCATGACCGAGGAGGACTATCAGAAGCGGCTCGCCTTCGAGCTCGACGTCATCATGCGCATGAAGTACGCGGGCTACTTCCTGATCGTGTCGGACTTCATCAAATGGGCCAAGGCGCACGGCATCCCGGTGGGACCGGGCCGCGGCTCCGGTGCAGGCTCGCTGGTCGCCTGGGTCTTGACCATCACCGACCTCGACCCGATGCGGTTCGCGCTGCTGTTCGAGCGCTTCCTCAATCCCGAGCGCGTCTCGATGCCGGACTTCGACATCGACTTCTGCCAGGACCGCCGCGGCGAGGTGATCTCCTACGTGCAGCAGCGCTACGGCCGCGACCAGGTGGCGCAGATCATCACCTTCGGCACGCTGCAGGCGCGCGGTGTGCTGCGCGACGTCGGCCGCGTGCTGCAGATGCCCTACGGGCAGGTCGACAAGCTCACCAAGCTGGTGCCGCAGAATCCGGCCGCGCCGGTGACGCTCGCCGCCGCGATCGAGGGCGAGCCGAAGCTGCAGGCCTTCCGCGACGAGGACCCAGTGGTGGCGCGCGCCTTCGACATCGCGATGCGCCTCGAAGGCCTGACGCGGCATGCCTCGACCCACGCCGCCGGCATCGTCATCGGCGACCGGCCGCTGAGCGAGCTGGTGCCGATGTATCGCGATCCAAAATCGGACATGCCGGTCACCCAGTTCAACATGAAGTGGGTCGAGCCCGCCGGCCTCGTCAAGTTCGACTTCCTCGGCCTGAAGACGCTGACCGTGCTCGACGTCGCCGTGAAGCTGCTGAAGCAGCGCGACGTCCACGTCGATCTCGCGACCCTGCCGATCGACGACGCGCCGAGCTATCAGATGCTGGCGCGGGGCGACGTGGTCGGCGTGTTCCAGGTTGAAAGCCAGGGCATGCGGCGTGCGCTGATCGACATGCGCCCGGACCGCTTCGAGGACATCATCGCGCTGGTGGCGCTGTATCGTCCCGGTCCGATGGCCAACATCCCGACCTACTGCGCCCGCAAGCACGGCGAGGAGGAGCCGGAATATCTGCACCCGATCCTGGAGCCGATCCTGAAGGAGACCTTCGGCGTCATCATCTACCAGGAGCAGGTGATGCAGGTCGCGCAGCAGATGTCCGGCTATTCGCTCGGCGAAGCCGACCTCCTGCGGCGCGCCATGGGCAAGAAGATCCGCGCCGAGATGGACAAGCAGCGCGTCCGCTTCGTCGAAGGCGCCGTCAAGAACGGCGTGCCGAAGGACCAGGCCGACACGATCTTCGACCTGCTCGCCAAATTCGCCGACTACGGCTTCAACAAGTCGCACGCGGCCGCCTATGCGCTGGTGTCCTACCACACCGCCTACATGAAGGCGCATTATCCGGTGGAGTTCATCGCGGCGTCGATGACGCTCGATCTCAACAACACCGACAAGCTCTCGGAATTTCGTGCCGAGGCGCAGCGCCTCGGCATCAAGGTCGAGCCGCCGTCGATCAACCGCTCGGGGCCGACCTTCGAGGTCAGCGGCAACACCATCTTCTACGCGCTCGCGGCGTTGAAGGGCGTCGGCCCGCAGGCGATCGAGATGATCGTCGAGGCCCGCAACAAGGGCGGCCCGTTCACCTCGCTCGCCGACTTCGCCTCTCGCGTCAATCCGCGCGCGATCAACAAGCGCATCATCGAGACGTTGGCGGCGGCCGGTGCGTTCGACGTGCTCGACAAGAACCGCGCGCGGGTGTTCGCCGGCGCGGACGCGATCGTCGCCGCCTGCCAGCGCGCGCACGAGGCCGCCACCTCCGGCCAGAACGACATGTTCGGCAACGCCGCCGATGCGCCCGCGATCATCCTGCCGAACATCGAGAACTGGCTGCCGGCCGAGCGTCTGCGGCGCGAATATGATGCGATCGGCTTCTTCCTGTCGGGCCATCCGCTCGACGACTACGCGGCGGCGCTGAAGCGCCTGCGCGTGCAGAGCTGGGCCGAGTTTTCGCGTGCGGTGAAGACCGGCGCGACTGCGGGCAAGGTTGCCGCCACCGTGGTGTCGCGCATGGAGCGGCGCACCAAGACCGGCAACAAGATGGGCATCATGGGTCTGTCGGATCCGACCGGCCATTTCGAGGCCGTGCTGTTCTCTGAGGGCCTCGCACAATATCGCGACGTGCTCGAGCCGGGCGCGGCGGTGCTGCTGCAGCTCGGCGCCGAGCTGCAGGGCGAGGATGTCCGCGCGCGGGTGCTGCATGCCGAGCCGCTCGATGATGCCGCCGCCAAGACGCAGCGCGGATTGCGCATCTTCCTGCGCGACACCAAGCCGCTCGATTCCATCGTCAAGCGCCTGCAGGGGCCGGAAGGTGCCGCGGTCAATGGCAACGGGGCGATCGCCAAGAGCGCCGCGCCGCCCTTGGCGCCCCGCACCGCAGCAGGCGAAGGCGAGGTGTCGCTGGTCATGATGCTGGACCTCGAAACCGAGGTCGAGATGAAACTGCCGGGGCGCTTCAAGGTTTCGCCACAAATCGCAGGTGCCATCAAGGCGGTGACCGGCGTGGTCGACGTGCAGCAGCTGTAATCGAGGCGATCGTTCCGCTGGAGCGGCTGCGTTCGGCGATCTTGCTGGTCGAACGGGGGGACGAGGAACAAAAAAGCTGCGCGTGGGCTGTACGGACATGCCTCCGTTCAACCGCGGTTCAGCCATTCTCCCGCTGAATCCGCGGCGGGTGCCTCGAAGGGGCTTGAACCATGCGCTTGACCAAGATCACCGCGAAGATCGTCCTGAGTGTCTCGCTCTGCCTGCTCGCCTTGGCGGCCTTGCCGCGGCTTGCCGCAGCGCAGCAGCCCGGCGCCGAAAAGCGTATCGCTCTGGTGATCGGCAACGGGGCCTATGCCAAGGGCCCGCTGGCGACGGCGGCCAACGACGCCGGCCTGATCGCGCAGACGCTGCAGGCCGCGGGCTTCGATGTGGTCGGCGCGCGCGATCTCGATGCCGACACGCTGCGCAAGAGCTTTCGCGATTTCATTCACAAGGCCCAGTCAGCCGACACCAACACCGTCGCGATGGTCTATCTGGCCGGCTACGGCATGCAGCTCGCCGGCGAGAACTATTTTCTTCCCGTCGACGCCAACATCGGCAGCGACGTCGACATTCCGACCGAAGGCCTGCGCCTCAGCGACTACATCCGCCAGCTTGCGGCGACGCCGGTGAAGGCCAGCGTCGTGGTGCTCGATGCCGCCCGCCAGCAGCCCTTCATCGCCAGCGGTCCGGCGATCGCCGGCGGCCTGGCGCTGGTTGAGCCCGATGCCAACATGCTGATCGCCTTCAATGCGGCGCCGGGCACGATCGCGCCGAACGAGACCGGCGCCTACGGCGTCTACGCGCGCTCGCTCGCGGAGATGATCCGCACCGGCGGCCTGTCGCTGCCGGAGGTGTTCGACCGGCTGCGGCTGCGCGTCAACGAGGAGACCAAGGGCGCGCAGGTGCCGTGGGATGCGCAGAAGATCCAGGCCGCCTTCACCTTCTTCGAGCGGGCGCCGGACGCGCCCGCCACGCCGGATTCGCCGGAGCAGACCGCGGCGCTGCGCTCGCGCCCGATCCGCGAGCTGCCGGTGCAGGAGGCCTATGCCGCGGCGCTGGAGCGCGACACGCTGCAGGGCTATGAGGATTTCATCGCCGCCTATCCGAGCGACCCGCTGGCGCGGCGCGTGCGCGCCCTCGTCGCCGCTCGCCGCGAGGCGCTGACCTGGCGACGGACGTTTCGCACCGACAGCCCGGAGGCCTATTGGTCCTACCTGAAGCGCTATCCCTATGGCGCGCATGCCGAGGACGCCCGGCGGCGGCTGGCGATGTTGTCGGCACAGCCGGCGCCGCCGCCGACCTTCGCGATGATCGAATATGACGTGCCGCCGCCGCCGCTCGACGAGGTGATCTATGTCGAACGTCCGGTGCTGCTGTTCTCGGATCCCGAATTCGATTTCGTGCCGCCGCCCCCGCCGCCGGTCTACATCCTGCCGCCGCCTCTGCCGGAGTTCGTGGAGCTGCCGCCGCCGTTCGCTCCGGTCGGCCTGTTCATCCTGCCGCGGCCGGTGTTCGTGCCGATCCCGGTCTATGTCCGGCCGCCGGCTTTCGTTGCCCCGCCGCCGAACAACATCATCTACCAGAACATCCACAACCCGACCGTCATCAACACCGTGATCAATCGTCCGGCGCCGCCGGCCGCGCCGATCACTGCCGGCCCCGCGGCCGTGACGACGCCGGCCGTGGCGGTGGCACCGGCCCTGCCGCCGGCCGTCGCGCAGCGCGCCACGCTGATCCAGCAGGGCAAGGTCCCGCCGCCGGGAGGACCGCTCACCAATCCCACGGTCCGGCCCGGTGCAGCACCGGCCATTCAGGCCAACGCTCCGCCGGGCGGACCCTCGCCGGCCATGACGGGACCCGGGCAGGGGCATGCCAATGTCAATCCGCTGCCGGTGCCCGGTCGCGGTGGTCCGCCGGTGCCACCATCGGTTCAGGCTCCTAGTCTGCGCCAGCCGGCACCGGCATCGCCCTCTGCCGCGCTGCCACCGCCCGCGCGCCAGGATCTGCGCGCGAACCGCACGCCGCCGGGCGCAGTCGTGCCGCAGCCCGCAAGGCCATCGGTGACGCCGTCCCGTCCGGTCATGCCGTCAGCCGTTCCGCGCGGGCCTGAGGTGAGCCCGCGCATTCAGCAGGCGACGCCACCGCAGATCCAGCGCCGCCCGCCGCCACCACCGGCGACGGCGCGTCTGAGCCCGCCACCGGCGCCGCCACGACCGCCGGTTGCACCGATGGTTCGGGCGGCTCCGCCACCTCGGCCGGCGCCACCGCCGCCGCAAGTCATGCGTCCGTCCGCTCCGCCACCGATGGCGCGTCCTGCGCCTCCACCGCAGATGGCGCGTCCCAGTCCGCCGCCGATGGCCGCCGTGGCCCGGCCGGCGCCGCCGCCGATGGCGCGGCCCGCGCCGCCGCCGCCACGTCCGGCGGCCCCGCCGCCGGGCAAGAGATGTCCGCCGAACGTCCCGCATTGCTGAGCCGCGGCGCGTTGGCCTGAGGTCGGCGCGGTTGCAACATCGGCCTGTTTTCGATATGGCCGGACCGCCGGACTGATCGATCGTGGGCGCAGGACGTCGGCGGCCGACGACGTGTTGCGGGGGCATCAGTGATATCAGCGTTTGTCGGGACCTTGCGCACGCTGTCTTTGCGAAGCTCAATCATGGCCGCGCTTTGCGGCGTCGGTATCGCCGGCCTGCCATCGCCAAGCGATGCTCAAGCGCTGCCGGGCGCCGAAGCCGTCTATGCCTCGGCGCCGCCGCGCCTGCTCCAGATCCGCACGCTCGTGGCCGATGCCGGCCGCCAGACCTCGACCGGATCCGGCTTTCTGGTCTCCGCCGACGGGCTCGCGGTCACGAACTATCACGTTGTGTCGGATGCAGCACTCGAGCCGAAGACATACCGGCTCGAATATACGGGAGCCGATGGCACGCAGGGCGGCGTCACGTTGCTCGCTGTCGACCTGCCCAACGATCTCGCGCTCGTTCGCGTCGACAAGCAGAACGCGCCGTTCTTTTCGTTCGACAAGGCCGCGCTCGACGGCAGCCTGCCGAAAGGCGAGCGGCTCTATTCGCTCGGCAACCCGCTCGACCTCGGCTTCACCATCATCGAGGGAACGTATAACGGTCTCGTCGAGCACAGCTACAACGATCACATCCATTTCACCGGCGCGCTCAATCCCGGCATGAGCGGCGGGCCCGCGGTGAATGCGCAAGGCCAGGTGGTCGGCATCAACGTCGCCACGCGCCGCGGCGGCCAGCTCATCAGCTTCCTGGTGCCCGCCCGCTTCGCGGCCGCGCTCCTGGCGCGCGGCCAGGATGCCAGGCCGGCGGCGGCCGATCTGCACAAGGACGTGATCGCGCAGCTTACGAGCTGGCGTGGAGCGCTCTACAAGTCGCTGGGCGAGGAGGGCTTCCGCGATCGGGTGTTCGGCTCCTATCAGGCGCCGGAGACGCGCGCGGGCTGGTTCGAATGCTGGGCGAGCACCAATGCCAGCGCGTCGCCGAAGCCGCGCGCCAGCATCAATTCGACCAGTTGCAAGGCCGAGGCCAGCGTCTATGTCGCGTCCGACCTCAACACCGGCGTGGTCGAGGTCAGCCACTCCTACGCGAAATCGATCGACCTCAATCAATTCCAGTTCGCGACCGTGCTGACGCAGCTGGCGCAGCCGCGACTCACCCAGGGCGGCTCGTTCCGCAAATGGTACACGCCGCAGCATTGCCATGCCGATTTCGTCGGCGTGACGCCGGCGGCCGCTCATCCGCCGCTACGCGTGCTGTGGTGCGCGCAGGGCTATCGCGAGTTCGACGGCCTCTATGACGTCGTGCTGGTCGCGGTGACGCAGGACCATGCCGACGAGGCGCTGGTGTCGCGGCTGAACCTGCAGGCGATCGCCTATGACGACGCCTTGCGCCTCGGCAAGAGCTTCCTCGAACGCCTGCAGGTCGCACGATGATCTGGATCGAGATCCTCTCCAAGCATCGCGACGTCGCCGGCCGCTTCCGCGTCGATGCCGCCGAGATCAGCATCGGCCGCGGCTACGACAATCACGTCATCCTCGACGATCCCTATGTCGCCGCGCGCCATGTGCGAATTTTCCGCGACGGCGAGGGGCGCCTGGTCGCCGAGGATCTCGGCAGTGCCAATGGCCTCTTTCTCGATCGCGGCAAGAGCCGGAAGCCGCAGCTCGTCCTCGACGGCGCCAAGCCGATCCGGATCGGCCAGACGCTGCTTCGGATCCGCGACGCCGGCCATGCCGTCGAGCCGGAGCGGCTCGCGGGCTCCGAACGCGGGGCGCTGCCGATCATCGCCGCGATCGCCCTCGGTGTCGTCCTGCTCGCGATCAACGCGGTGATGACCTGGTTTGCGCAGACCTCCGAGGCGCATCTGTCCGATTATCTTGTGCCGACCGTCACGATGATCGGGGTGGTCGTCGCATGGGTTGGCGTCTGGGCGCTGCTGGCGCGGCTGTTTTCCGGCCGCTCGCATTTTCTGCGCCACCTCCTGATCGCGCAGGCGGGTCTGATTGCGTTCTGGGTCTACAGCGAGTTCGCCCAGATTGCCTCGTTCGCCCTGACCTGGAGCGCTGTCTTCACCTACGGCTACGTCGTTTCGTGGATCGTTCTCGCCGCGACCTGCTTGCTGCATCTGCGTGAGGTCGGACGCACCCATATGCTCGCCAAGGGCCTGGTGGTCGGCCTTTTGCTGGTGGTCGCGATCGCGATCCAGACCGTGCAGCGGTCGGAGGCGTTGGCGAATTCCGGCCGTCCCAATGTCAGCCACGTGCTGATGCCGCCGTCCCTGCGCCTGGTCCCGGTGCAGGACGAGCAGACCTTCTTCGAAGACGCCGCGCGGCTGAGGGCGAAGCTCGATGCCGACCGCGCCGCGCTGGCCCCGGCCGGTGTGGAGCGCTGATCACAGTTCCACTGTCTTTGCTCCCGGAGGTTGAAAGTTCCCTGGTTCCCGTCATAGCCTCGAACCCCGGATTTCTACGGGGAGGGGGCAATGAACAGGCGAGCGCTGCTGGGATTGGGAGCGGCATTTCTGGTATCAGGATGCCTGACAGGCAAGGAAGGCACCGAATACGCTGTGGTGTCACAGAAGATCGGGGCACCGCGTGCCGGGCAGTCCCGCATCATCATCATGAGCTTGAAGGATGCCTGGCTGGACCGGACCACGTGCGACGCCAAGGTCGACGGCGTCGCGCTGAGCCGCCTGATCCCCGGGACCTATGTCTACGTCGACCGGCCGGCCGGTCCGCACCACCTCGTCGCCACCCAGACCCTGTTCCCAGGCGACTCGGTGCTCGATTTCAACACAGAGCCGGGGCGGACCTATTTCTTCTCGATCAGGCCCAGTGATCGGTCCAGGGCCATGCAGGGCGGCGGCATGGCGTTCGGCCTGCTCGGCATGGGCGTCATGGCCGCGGCCTCGTCGGGCGCCGACAACAAGGGTCCGGTCGACTTCGTTCCGCTGCAGGAGGGGCAGGCCCGGACGGCGATGGTCGAGCTTCTGCAGGCCGAATGAGCCCATTTTCCTTGCGTTGCGCCAAAATCCGGCTATATAGCGCGCCATCTCACACGGAAACTTGGCTCTCCTAGAGGGCGTCCGGTGGCAAGCCGGGCCTTGACGGCCCGTTTTTGCTCACGCGTTTCCGGAGGAATCAACCGGAGAATATCCAATGGCGCTGCCTGAATTCACGATGCGTCAGCTGCTCGAAGCTGGCGTGCACTTTGGTCACCAGTCTCACCGCTGGAATCCGAAAATGGCCGATTTCATTTTCGGAGCCCGCAACAACATCCACATCATCGATCTCGCCCAGACCGTGCCGCTGCTGCACACGGCGCTGCAGGCCGTCAGCGACACCGTCGCCAAGGGCGGCCGCATCCTGTTCGTCGGCACCAAGCGCCAGGCGCAGGACAACGTGGCCGATGCAGCCAAGCGCTGCGCGCAGTATTTCGTCAATTCGCGCTGGCTCGGCGGCACGCTGACCAACTGGAAGACGATCTCGGCCTCGATCAAGCGCCTGCGTCATCTCGACGAGGTGCTGTCCTCGGGCGAAGCCAACTCCTACACCAAGAAGGAGCGGCTGACCCTGCAGCGCGAGCGCGACAAGCTCGACCGCTCGCTCGGCGGCATCAAGGACATGGGCGGTCTGCCCGACATGATCTTCGTGATCGACACCAACAAGGAAGACATCGCGATCCAGGAGGCCCAGCGCCTCAAGATCCCGGTGGCCGCGATCGTCGACACCAATTGCGATCCGAAGGGCATCACCTATGTCGTGCCCGGCAATGACGACGCCGGCCGCGCCATTTCGCTGTACTGCGACCTGATCGCGCGGGCCGCCATCGACGGCATCTCGCGCGCGCAGGGCGAGCTCGGGATCGACGTCGGCGCCTCGGCGGCTCCGCTCGAGGAAGATCTTCCGGCTGCGTCCACTTCGACGTTCCAGGGTCTGCCTGGTCCGCGCGGCACCGCCGATGATCTCAAGAAGCTCACCGGCGTGTCCGGTGCGATCGAGAAGAAGCTCAACGACCTCGGCATCTTCCACTACTGGCAGCTCGCCGAGCTCAACCACGACACCGCGCACCAGATCGGCGAAGAAGTCGGTCTCCCGAGCCGGGCCGATGCCTGGGTCGCGCAGGCCAAGTCGCTCGCCGACGCGTAAGACGACACAACACCATTCTGGCCGGCGTCTCACGCCGGCCATCGCGACTGAGATAGGTTTTTCCTGGCAGCGGGCGGCGACGAGCCATCCGCTGCGTCGCGCTTTGGACAGGCAAAAGGACGTTCAACGATGGCTAATATCACCGCAGCGATGGTGAAGGATCTGCGCGAGTCGACCGGCGCGGGCATGATGGACTGCAAGGCCGCGCTCACCGAGAACGGCGGCGACATGCAGGCCGCGCAGGATTGGCTGCGCAAGAAGGGCCTGTCGAAGGCCGCCAAGAAGGCCGGTCGCGTTGCGGCCGAGGGCCTGATCGGCGCGCTGACCTCCGGCAAGAAGGGCGTGGTCGTCGAGGTCAATTCCGAGACCGACTTCGTCGCCCGCAACGAGCACTTCCAGGGTCTGGTCAAGATGATTGCCCAGGTCGCGCTCGACGTCGGGGCCGACGTGGAGAAGATCAAGGCCGCCAAGGTGGGCAGCATCACGGTCGAGGCCGCGATTGCCGATTCGATCGCCACCATCGGTGAGAACCAGACGCTGCGGCGTGCGGCTTCGCTCGAAGTGAGCCAAGGCGTCGTGTCGAGCTACGTCCATGGCGCCGTCATCGAGGGTGCCGGCAAGCTCGGCGTGATCGTGGCGCTGGAGTCGCCCGGCAAGACCGACGAGCTCGCCGTGCTCGGCCGTCAGCTCGCGATGCACGTCGCCGCTGCCAATCCGCAGGCGATCGATGCGGCGGGTCTCGATCCGGAGCTCGTCAAGCGCGAGAAGGACGTGCTCGCCGACAAGTATCGTCAGCAGGGCAAGCCGGAAAACGTGATCGAGAAGATCGTCGAGTCCGGCCTGAAGACCTACTACAAGGAAGTCACCCTGCTCGAGCAGGCCTTCATCCATGACAGCGGCAAGTCGGTCGCGCAGGCGCTGAAGGAAGCCGAAGGCAAGGTCGGCGGTCCGATCAAGGTTGCCGGTTTCGTCCGCTATGCCCTCGGTGAGGGTATCGAGAAGGAAGAGACCGACTTCGCTGCCGAAGTCGCCGCCGCCAGCGGCAAGAAGTAACGACTGAGCACAGTCACGATCCGGCGCGGCGTTCGCGCCGGATCTCAACGCGCGGGATAGGAGAGCATTGGCACATGGCTGAGCCGGTCTATCGTCGCGTCGTGGTCAAGCTGTCCGGCGAATATCTCGCGGGCCCTCATTCCTTCGGCATCGACCAGCCGACCGTCGACCGCATCGCCGATGACCTCATCGCGGCCCAGAAGCTCGGCGTCGAGATCGCCGTCGTGGTCGGCGGCGGCAACATGGTGCGCGGCGTCGAGGTGTCGTCGCAGGGCGTGTCGCGTCCGACCGGCGACACCATGGGCATGCTCGCCACCGTCATGAACTGCCTGGCGCTGGAAGCCGCCATCCAGCGCAAGGGCACCCCGGCGCAGGCGCTCTCCGCTTTCGTCATGCCGGAGGTGTGCGAGCTGTTCACCCGCGCTGCGGCGCACAAGTCGCTGGCCGAAGGACGCATCGTCGTGCTCGGGGGCGGCACCGGCAATCCCTATTTCACGACCGATACCACAGCGGTCTTGCGGGCGGCCGAGATCGGTGCCCAGGCCGTGCTCAAGGCCACCAATGTCGATGGCGTCTATAGCGCCGATCCCAAGAAGGATCCGGCCGCCAAGCGCTTCGACCGGCTGACCCATTCGCAGGCCATCGAAGGCGGCTACAAGGTCATGGACGCGACCGCATTCGCCCTTGCCCGGGAAACGTCGCTGCCTATCATTGTGTTCTCCATTGCCGAACCGGGCTCGATCGGCGCGATGCTGCAGGGCGAAGGGCGCGGCACCATCGTCGCGGGGTGAGCCGCGGCACCGTCGGCCGCCGGTGTTGGACCGATCCCGAGCCTGCGGTAGAAGCGTAAGCGAGACAGGATTTCATCCGGGAGTCGCCCGAGTCCGGCCGCAGGCATTTCAAGGCCTGGCAGAGCCGGCCGCAACGCCCCGGATTGCAGAAAGGAAAGCGTGATGAGCACGGGCAATTTCGACCTCAACGAACTGAAGCGCCGCATGCAGGGCGCGACCCAGGCGCTGAAGCACGAGCTCGGCGGCCTGCGCACCGGCCGCGCCTCGGCGTCGATGGTGGAGCCGGTCCAGGTCGAAGCCTATGGCTCGCACATGCCGCTCAACCAGCTCGCGACCGTCTCCGTTCCCGAGCCGCGCCTGCTCTCGGTGCAGGTCTGGGACCGCTCCATGGTCAAGGCCGTCGAGAAGGCGATCGTCGATTCCAACCTCGGCCTGTCGCCGGCGACCGAAGGCCAGGTGATCCGGCTGCGCATTCCCGAGCTCAACCAGGAGCGGCGCAAGGAGCTGGTCAAGGTCGCGCATAAATATGCGGAAGCTGCCCGTGTCGCCGTCCGCCATGTCCGCCGCGACGGTCTCGATACCCTCAAGAAGCTCGAGAAGAATCACGAGATGTCCGAGGACGATCAGGAGCGCCTCGCTGCCGACGTGCAGAAGGCGACCGACAGCGTGATCTCGGAGATCGACCAGCTGCTGGCGGCGAAGGAAAAGGAAATCCTCACCGTCTGAAGGATGCGCTTGATGTCCAATGCCGCGGCCCCGATGACGGAGGCGCCGGACCGGTCCGACGGACCGGCCCATGTTGCCATCATCATGGATGGCAACGGCCGCTGGGCTGCGGCCCGCGGGCTGCCGCGCGCGGAAGGGCATCGCCGTGGCGTCGAGGCGTTGCGCCGCGTGGTGCGCGCCTCGCATGAGCTCGGCATTCGCTATCTCACCATCTTCTCGTTCTCGTCCGAGAACTGGTCGCGTCCGGCCAGCGAGATCGGCGACCTGTTTGGGCTGCTCCGCCGCTTCATCCGCAACGATCTCGCGACCCTGCATCGCGACGGCGTGCGTGTCAGGGTGATCGGCGAGCGCGACGGGCTCGAGCCCGACATCTGCGCGCTCCTCAGCGAGGCCGAGGAACTGACCCGGGGCAACACCAAGCTCACGCTCGTGGTCGCCTTCAACTACGGCTCGCGCCAGGAGATCGCGCGCGCGGCGCAGCGTCTGGCCCGCGAGGTCGCCGAGGGCCGGCGCGATCCGGCTTCGATCGATGCCGATGCGATCGGCGCTCATCTCGATGCACCCGATATTCCCGATCCCGATCTCATCATCCGCACCAGCGGCGAGCAGCGGTTGTCCAACTTCCTGATGTGGCAGGCGGCCTATAGCGAGCTGGTGTTCGTGCCGATCCATTGGCCCGACTTCGACAAGGCCGCGCTGGAGGGCGCGATCGCCGAGTTCGGCCGGCGTGAACGCCGCTTCGGCGGTCTCGTGGCGAAAACCGCCTCGTGACCAAACCGGATACCGCAGCCGTGAGAGACGCCGCCAACGCCGCGCAGCGCAATGATCCCGCGCCGCCGAAAAAGGCTGCAACCAGCAATCTGGTGATGCGGGTTGCCGCGGCGCTGGTGCTGGTGCCGCTGGCGCTCGGCGCCGCCTATGCCGGCGGCGTATTCTGGACCGCACTGGTCACGGTGGTCGCGGTCGGCCTGTATCTCGAATGGCTGATGGTGGTGGGCGAGGTTCGCACGGCCAGCGTCGGCACAGCCGGCGCACTGGCCATCGGCGTTGCCGGCCTTTGCTGCGCCTATGGCCTGATCGACTTCGCCGTCGTCGTGCTTGGGCTCGGCCTGGTCGCGGTCACGGCGCTCGCTGCGGGACGTCGCGCCTGGGTGGCCGCCGGCTTCGTCTATGCGTCGGCCGCCGAGCTCGGCTCGGTGCTGGTGCGCTTCGATGCGGCCGAGGGATGGCATGCGCTGGTGCTGGTGTTTCTGGTCGTATGGGCCAGCGACATCGGCGGCTACGTTGCGGGCCGCAGCATCGGCGGGCCGAAGCTCGCGCCGCGGATCAGCCCGAACAAGACCTGGGCCGGCGCCGTCGGCGGCTTCGCCGCCAGCCTCGTCGCCGCGGCCGCCTGGTCGATGGCCGGCGCCGGCGGCCTGATGGCGATGCTTGTGCTCGCCGCGGCGCTGTCGGTGGTCTCGCAGCTCGGCGACCTGCTCGAATCTGCGGTGAAGCGGCAGTTCGGGGTCAAGGACTCCAGTCACATCATTCCCGGCCATGGCGGCCTGTTGGATCGCCTGGACGGCTATGTCGCGGCGATCGTCGTCGCTGCGTTGCTCGGTTTGCTGCGCGGCGGCCTCGATGGCGTCGGCCGCGGTCTTCTGGTTTGGTGACCGGCAGCGCGGCTGGCCGGTCGAGATTGTTTGGTGAGAACATGAGCGCAGTGCCATTGCGGAACAACAAGGCCGGTCTCGCGGAGGTGCGCAGCGTCACCGTGCTCGGCGCCACCGGCTCGATCGGCGATTCGACCATGGACCTCGTGCGCGGCGCGCCGGAGCGCTACCGCGTCGAGGCGCTGACCGGCAACAGCAACGTCCAGGGCCTGGTGAAGCTGGCCCGGGAGTTCAACCCGCGCTTCGTGGCGGTGGCCGATCCGGCCGGCCTCGACGAGCTGCGCGACGCGCTGGCGGGCACCGGGATCGAATGCGGGGCAGGGGAGAGCGCCATCATCGAGGCGGCAGCCCGTCCCGCCGACTGGGTCATGGCCGCCGTCTCCGGCGCCGCCGGCCTCAAGCCGGCGCTCGCCGCGGTGGACCGCGGCGCGACCGTGGCGCTCGCCAACAAGGAATGCCTGGTCTGTGCCGGCGATTTCTTCATGGAGCGGGCCGCGCGGGCTGGCGCCTGCATCCTGCCGGCCGATTCGGAGCACAACGCGCTGTTCCAGGCGCTGTCCTCGGGCAATCGCGAGGAACTGGTGCGGGTGATCATCACCGCCTCGGGCGGCCCGTTCCGCACCTGGGCGCCGGCCGATATCGAGCAGGCGACCTTGGCCCAGGCGCTGAAACATCCGAACTGGAGCATGGGCCAGAAGATCACGATCGATTCGGCCTCGATGATGAACAAGGGCCTCGAGGTGATCGAGGCGTCCTACCTGTTCGCGCTGTCGCCCGACGAGATCGACGTCCTGGTCCATCCGCAGTCCATCGTCCACGGCATGGTCGAGTTCTCCGACCGTTCGGTGGTGGCGCAGCTCGGCGCGCCGGACATGAGGATTCCGATCGCCCACTGCCTCGGCTGGCCGGAGCGCATCAAGGGTCCGTCGGCCCGGCTCGATCTCGCCAAGATCGGCACGCTGACCTTCGAGGCCCCGGACTTCGAGCGGTTCCCCGGTCTGCGGCTGGCGTACGATTCGCTGCGCACCGGGCGCGGCGCGACGACGGTGTTCAACGCGGCCAACGAGGTTGCCGTCGCGGCCTTCATCGCTGGTCACATCCGGTTCGGTGCGATCGCCCGGCTGGTCGAGGCGACCCTCGAGGACTGGACGCGTTCGGGTAATCTGGCACCATTGACCTCGGCGGACGACGCCATCGCCATTGACCATGACGCGCGAAAAAGGGCCTCCGGCCTCTTGCCTCAAATCGCCGCAAAAGCATCTTAAAGGGTTGGACGGGCCACCGGCCCATCGGGAAGGTCATCGATGTCGGAATTTTTCCACCATATCTTCAATACGTTGAGCCACGGCCTTCTCGGCTACATCGTCCCGTTCCTGTTCGTGCTGACGATCGTGGTGTTTTTCCACGAACTCGGCCATTTCCTGATCGCGCGCTGGGCCGGCGTGAAGGTGTTGACGTTTTCGCTCGGATTTGGCCCAGAACTGATCGGTTTCAACGACCGCCACAACACCCGCTGGAAGATCTCGGCGATCCCGCTCGGCGGCTACGTGAAGTTCTTCGGCGACGAATCCGAGGCCTCGACGCCTTCGGCCGAGGCGCTCGCCAAGATGACGGCCGAGGAGCGGGCCGACAGCTTCCACCACAAGACCGTCGGTCAGCGCGCTGCGATCGTCGCGGCCGGCCCGATCGCCAATTTCATCCTCGCGGTCATCATCTTCGCCGGCATGGCGCTGTATTTCGGCAAGCCGAACACGACCCCGCGGGTCGATGCCGTCCAGCCGGACAGCGTCGCGGCCCAGGCCGGCTTCAAGGACGGTGACGTCGTCGCCGCCATCGACGGCCGGGCGATCGAGACCTTCGCCGACATGCAGCGCGTCGTCTCGGTCAGCGCCGGCACCGAATTGTCCTTCCTGATCAAGCGGGACGGCACGGAACTCACCCTGAAGGCGACGCCGGCGCTCAAGGAGGTCAAGGACCTGTTCGGCAACAGCCACCGGATCGGCGTGCTCGGCATCCAGTACAACGCCAAGCCGGACGAATCGCGGTCGATCCCCGTCGGGTTCCTCGAGTCGATCAAGATCGGTTTCGAGCAGGTCTGGTTCATCATCTCCACGACCTTCAAGTTCATCGCCTCGCTGTTCGCGGGCGCCGGAAGCGCTGGCGACGTCGGCGGTCCGATCCGAATCGCACAACTCTCGGGACAGGCAGCCAGCCTCGGCTTCCAGTTCGTTGTGCAACTGTGCGCGACGCTGTCGGTCTCGATCGGGCTCCTGAACCTGTTCCCGGTTCCGCTGCTCGATGGCGGACACCTGTTGTTCTATGGGGTCGAGGCCGTCCGCGGCCGGCCGCTGTCGGAGCGGGCGCAGGAGATGGGGTTCCGAATCGGCCTCGGGCTGGTTCTCATGCTGATGGTCTTTGCAACCTATAACGATATCCTTCACCTCGCCGGGTCCTGAGCGCGGCTTTTTTACGACGTGGCCGTTGGGCAACGTTTTGAAACGAATTTGAAAATTCAGAGAGATCCGGCGTTTGCCGCCGGGTCCAAATTGGCTACAAGCGAACGACAAATGGGAATCTGTCGGGTTCGTAGGGGTACGGAACCGGCAACGGAATATAAGGGCGCGTAGCGCATGAAGTTCGGATTGCGGGTGCGGGGGGGCTTGGCGGCCGCCTTTATCATGTTCGCCGGCCCGGTGGCTTTGCCGCTGGCGAGCGTGGTTCTTTCGTCGCCAGCTGCGGCTCAGACGGTCAACTCGATCGAAGTGGTCGGTAACCGCCGCGTCGAGCTGGAGACCATCCGATCGTACTTCAAGCCGGGCCCCGGCGGGACGCTCGACGCCGGCCGGGTCGATGACGGCCTCAAGGCGCTGATCGAGACCGGCCTGTTCTCCGACGTGAAGATCAACCGCCAGGGCGGGCGCCTGATCGTCACGGTCGTCGAGAACCCGGTGATCGGCCGCGTCGCGTTCGAGGGCAACAAGAAGGTCAAGGACGAGCAGCTCCAGGCGGAAGTGCAGTCGAAGCCGCGCGGCACGCTGTCGCGCCCGATGGTGCAGTCCGACGCCCAGCGCATCGCGGAGATCTATCGCCGCTCGGGCCGTTACGACGTGCGCGTCACGCCGGAAATGATCGAGCAGCCGAACAACCGCGTCGACCTGATCTTCACGATCGAGGAAGGCGCGAAGACCGGCGTGAAGTCGATCGAGTTCGTCGGCAACAACGCCTTCTCGTCCTATCGCCTCAAGGACGTCATCAAGACCCGCGAGACCAACCTCCTGAGCTTTCTCGGCTCGGGCGACGTCTACGATCCGGACCGTGTCGAGGCCGACCGCGACCTGATTCGCCGCTTCTACCTGAAGAACGGCTATGCCGACGTGCAGGTCGTGGCTGCGCTCAGCGAGTACGATCCGGAGCGCAAGGGCTTCCTCGTGACCTTCAAGATCGAGGAAGGCCAGCAGTATCGGGTCGGTTCGGTCGACTTCCAGTCGTCGATCGCGACGCTCGACGCCACCACGCTGCGCGGATATTCGCGCGTCAGCGTCGGCTCGCTCTACAACGTCGAGAACATCGAGAAGTCGGTCGAGGAGATGCAGATCGAGGCCTCGCGGCGCGGCTACGCGTTCGCGGTGGTCCGTCCGCGCGGCGATCGCAACTTCGAGGCTCATACGGTGTCGGTCGTGTTCGCCATCGACGAGGGCCCGCGCACCTATATCGAGCGCATCAACATCCGCGGCAACACCCGCACCCGTGACTACGTCATTCGCCGCGAGTTCGATATCTCCGAGGGCGACGCCTACAACCGCGCCCTGGTGGACCGTGCCGAGCGCCGCCTGAAGAACCTCGACTTCTTCAAGGACGTGAAGATCGTCACCGAGCCGGGCTCTTCGAGCGACCGCGTGGTCCTGAACGTCAACCTGGAAGAGAAGTCGACCGGTGACTTCTCGATCTCCGGCGGTTATTCGACCACGGACGGTGCACTCGCCGAGGTCTCGATCTCCGAGCGCAACTTCCTCGGCCGCGGCCTGTTCGCCAAGGCGTCGGTGACCTACGGCCAGTTCGCCCGCGGCTACTCGCTGTCGTTCGTCGAGCCCTATCTGCTCGACTACCGGGTCGCGCTGGGCCTCGACCTGTACCAGCGCCAGCAGCTCGCCAACAACTTCATCTCCTACGGCACCAAGACGCTCGGCTTCAGCCCGCGCCTCGGCTTCCAGTTGCGTGAAGACCTGTCGCTGCAACTGCGCTACTCGATCTACCGCCAGGAGATCTCGCTGCCGGCGACGCTGTCGGACTGTAACAACGTCGCGGCCGGCACCCTGATCGGCAACCGCTTCGTGCCGTTCAATCCGACGCCGGCGTTCATCAATGCCAATGGTCTCGCCGATCCGAACGGCGGTCTCGGCTGCTTTGCCAACGGCGAGGCGTCGCTGCCGGTGCGCCAGGAGCTGGCGAACGGCGCGACCCTGACCTCGGCGCTGGGCTATACGCTGAACTACAACACGCTCGACAACAACAAGAACCCGACCGACGGCCTGCTGGTCGACTTCAAGCAGGACTTCGCGGGTGTCGGCGGCGATGTGTCGTACCTGAAGACCGCGTTCGATGCGAAGTACTTCACCCCGCTGGTGTCGGACATCGTCAGCATCGTCCACCTCCAGGGCGGCATCCTGAACAAGATCGGCAATACGCAGCTGCGCATGCTCGATCACTTCCAGATGGGTCCGAACCTGGTTCGCGGCTTCGCTCCGAACGGCATTGGTCCGCGCGATATCAATCCGTTCGGCACGCAGGATGCGCTGGGCGGCACCAAGTACTGGGGCGCTTCGCTCGAACTGCAGATGCCGTTCTGGTTCCTGCCCAAGGAGACGGGCCTGAAGGGTGCCGTCTACGCCGACGCTGGCGGCCTGTGGGGCTATCAGGGTCCGACGTCCTGGGCTGCGACGGGCGAGGTTAATACCCCCGGCTGCATCAAGCCGACGCGCAACCCGAACAACGCCGGCACCTGCCTTGGTCTGCAGTTCGATGACCAGAACAAGGTCCGGACCTCGGTCGGCGTGGGTCTGGTGTGGGCGTCGCCGTTCGGTCCGCTGCGCTTCGACTACGCGATCCCGCTCACCAAGGGTCAGTTCGACCGGACGCAGGAATTCCGGTTCGGCGGCGGTACCTCGTTCTGAGCCTGGGCCGATCGAATCCGGGTTGGCATCGACCAACCTCGCCGGTGTAAGAAATGGGAGCTCGGTTCCGGGACACCGGAGCCGGGCTCTGACTTTTTGTCTTGAGAGTACGACGGAATGGCCCAGCCGACCTTCTTCCAATCGCCGCCGCCCACGACCCTGGCAGCGATCGCCGCCGCCGCCAAGGCCACCCTGGTCGACCCATCCCGCGGCGAGCAGGTCGTCAAGGGACTGGCGTCGCTCGACGAGGCCGGCCCGATGCATCTGGCGTTCTTCGACAACCTCAGATACGCAGGCCAGCTCGCCGGGACCAAAGCGGGCGCCTGCCTGGTCAGTCCGCGATTCGAGGCGCGCGTGCCGTCCCACGTCGCAGTGCTTCGCGCCAATCAGCCGTTCCGCGCCTTCGTGCAGCTCGCGCGCGAGTTCCATGCCGACGCACTGCGGCCGCAGCCCTGGTTCGGCGACGATGGAATCTCGCCTCAAGCCATCATCGATCCCACCGCGCGGCTGGAGGACGGCGTCATCGTCGAGCCGCTGGCGGTGATCGGCGCCCATGTCGAGATCGGCTCGGGGACGATCGTTGGTGCGGGTGCCGTGATCGGTCCCCACGTCAAGATCGGTCGCGACTGCAATGTCGGCGCCCGCACCGTCATCCAGTGCGCGCTGATCGGCAACGACGTCCTGATCCATCCTGGCTGCAGTATCGGCCAGGATGGCTACGGCTTCATCTTCTTCGGCGCGGATGGGCACACCAAGGTGCCGCAGACCGGGCGGGTGCTGATCCAGAACCATGTCGAGGTCGGCGCCGGCACGACGATCGACCGTGGCAGCCTGCGCGACACGGTGATCGGCGAGGGCACCAAGATCGACAACCAGGTGCAGATTGGCCACAATGTCACAATCGGACGGCATTGCCTGCTGGCGGCCCAGATCGGGCTGGCAGGAAGTCTCACGATCGGCGACAACGTCGCGCTCGGGGCGAAGGTTGGTATCAACAATCACCTGACGATCGGCGATGGTGCGCAGGTGACGGCGATGAGCGGCGTCAAGGACGACATTCCGCCGAACGGCCGGTGGGGCGGTTTCTTCGCCAAGCCGACCAAGCAGTGGTTCCGCGAGATCGTTGCGGTGGAACGGCTGGTGCGAGATTCGACCGCGACGAACAGGGACGAGGGACGGGAGTGATGGAGGAGTCACCCATCAGGTTTGCGGACGTCGACATCAACGAGATTCTCAAGACGCTGCCGCACCGTTATCCATTTCTCCTGATCGACCGCGTGAAGAACATCCGGGCCGACTACAGCGGCATCGGCGTCAAGAACGTCTCGATCGGCGAGCCCTGCTTCCAGGGGCACTTTCCGGAGCGGCCGGTCTATCCGGGCGTGCTGATGATCGAGGGCATGGCCCAGACCGCCGGCGTGATCGGCATCAAGTCGGTCGAGGGCACGGAAAAGCCGCGCGCGGTGTATTTCCTCACCATCGACAAGTGCAAGTTCCGCAAGCCGGTGCTGCCCGGCCAGACCATCGAGTATCACATGCGCTCGATCGGCCGGCGCAAGACGATGTGGTGGTTCCACGGCGATGCCAAGGTCGACGGCGTCGTCGTCGCCGAGGCCGATGTCGGCGCGATGCTGACCGACTGACGGGCTGGTAGAAAGTTGATTGCGTCGAAATGAGCAAGATTGATCCCACCGCACGCGTCGAGGATGGCGCCGTCATCGGTGAGGGGACCGTGATCGGTCCTTACTGCATCGTCGGCCCCAACGTCGTGATCGGGGCCAACTGCAAGCTGATCAGCCACGTCCAGATCATGGGCCACACCACGCTCGGCGATGACAACGTGATCTCGCCCTTCGTCGTGCTCGGCGGCGCGCCGCAGGATCTCAGCTATCGCGGCGAGCCGCATCGGCTCGAGATCGGCTCCGGCTGCACCTTCCGTGAAGGCGTGACGATGAACATCGGCACCACGAAAGGCGGCGGCCTGACCAAGGTCGGCAATGCCGGGTTCTTCATGAACAATGCCCATGTCGCCCACGATTGCGTTGTCGGCGACAACGTGATCTTCGCGACCTCGGCGACACTTGGCGGCCATGTTGAGGTCGGTGATTCCGTCTACATCGGCGGCCTGTCCGCGGTGCATCAGTTCACCCGCATCGGCCATGGCGTGATGGTCGGCGGTGTCTGCGGCGTACGCGGCGATATCATTCCGTATGGCCTCGCCAACGGCCAGTATGCCGCGCTCGAAGGTCTCAACGTCATTGGCATGAAGCGCCGCAAGTTCACACGCGAGCGCCTCGCCACGGTGCGTGCCTTTTACCAAAAGCTTTTCCATGGCCCCGGCGTGTTCGCCGATCGCCTCGCGGCGGTGCGGCCGCTGGCCGGCGAGGATCCCGCCATTGCCGAGATCCTCGCCTTCATCGATGGCGGCCGACATCGCGCCTTGTGCCTGCCCGAGATCGGCAGGCCGGCCATCGAGCCGTAGCGCCATGGCGACGCCGGCCGCCGTGACCTCTCCGCCGATCGGCATGATCGCCGCGGGCGGGGTGCTGCCTTTCGCGGTCGCCGATGCCATCGTCGCGCGCGGCCAGACGCCGGTGCTGTTCGCCTTGAAGGGCATCTGCGATCCAAAGCCGCTGGCGCGCTTCCGGCATCACTGGATCGGCCTCGGCCAACTCGGCAATGCCCTGAAGCTCCTGAAGGCCGAGGGCGTTCGCGATCTCATGTTCATCGGCAATCTCGTTCGTCCGGCCGTGTCGGAGATCCGCTTCGACTGGGGCACGCTGCGCGAGCTGCCCTACATCTGGTCGGCCTTTCGCGGCGGTGACGATCATCTGCTGTCCGGCGTCGGCCGCATCTTCGAGCGTCACGGCTTTCACATGATCGGCGTCAAGGACGTCGCCCCCAATCTGCTCGTGCCCGAAGGGCGGCTGACGCGGAGCGGGCCCAACGATCTGGTGACTGGCGACATCGCCAAAGGAATGTCCGTGCTCCGCGCCATGGCGCCGTTCGATGTCGGGCAGGCCGTGGTCGTGATCGACGGCCACGTCGTTGCGCTCGAGGACATCGAGGGCACCGACGGGCTGCTGGCCCGCGTGGCGCGGCTGCGCGCCGATCGCCGCATTCGTGCTGCTGCCGGGCGCGGCGTGCTGGTGAAGGCGCCCAAGGCCGGCCAGGACCTCCGCTACGACCTGCCGACCATCGGTCCGCGAACCATCGAGGGACTTTCGGCCGCGGGTCTCGCCGGAGTCGCCGTCGCTGCCGCCTATACTCTGCTCGCCGATCCCCAGGAGACAGTGGCTGCCGCCGATCGGGCAGGCGTGTTCATCACGGGTGTCACGGCGTGACGCCCCGGCCTCCGGCAGGCCCGGCCATGCGCAGGATCTGCCTGGTCGCGACCGAAGAGTCCGGTGATCGCCTCGGCGCCAGCCTGATGAAGGTGCTGCGCCAGCGGCTCGGCGACGGCGTCGAATTCTCCGGCGTCGGCGGCCGCGGCATGACACGCGAGGGGCTCGCCTCGCTGTTTCCGATCGAGGAGCTCTCGATCGTCGGCTTCGCGGCGGTGCTGAAGCAGCTGCCCAAGATCCTCCGCCTGATCCGCGGCACCGTCGATGCGATCGTTGCGGACCAGCCCGACGTGCTCGTCATCATCGACAGTCCCGATTTCACCCAGCGCGTGGCGAAGCGGGTTCACGCGCGCGATCCCGAGATTCCGATCGTGAACTACGTGGCACCGACCGTATGGGCGTGGCGCCCGGGCCGGGCACGCGCGATGCGCGGCTACGTCGATCACGTGCTGGGCTTGCTGCCGTTCGAGCCGGAGGCGTTCCGAAGGCTCAATGGTCCGCCCTGTACCTATGTCGGCCATCCCCTGATCGAACAGCTCGCCAACCTGCGCCCCAATGCGGCAGAGCAGGCGCGCCGAGATGCCGACCCTCCCGTTCTGCTGGTGCTTCCTGGCAGCCGGCGCAGCGAGGTCGCTCGCCACATCGCCGTGTTCGGCGAGACATTGGCGCGGCTGCGCGCCCAAAACCTGGCCTTCGAAGCCGTGCTGCCCACCACGCCGCATCTCGAAGCCGCGGTGCGGGCTGGAGTCGCAAACTGGCCGCTCGTTCCGGAGATCATCACGGGCGAGGCCGAGAAGCGGGCAGCCTTCAGGCGCGCGCGCGCCGCGCTCGCCAAGTCCGGCACGGTGACCCTGGAGCTCGCGCTGTCCGGCGTGCCGATGGTGACGGCGTATCGCGTCGGCGAGATCGAGGCGTTCATTCTCCGGCGAGTCGTCAACGTGCAATCGGTCATTCTCGCCAATCTCGTGATCGGCGAGAACGTCATTCCGGAATTCCTTCAGGAAGCCTGCACCGCCGACAATCTCGCGCCCGTTCTCGCCGATCTCCTGGGCGACGGTCCGATCCGTTCGCGCCAGGTCGAGGCATTCCATCGCCTCGACGCGATCATGTCCACGGGCGCGGCCTCGCCGAGCGTGCGCGCGGCCGACATCGTGCTGGCGACGATGCGCAGCGGGCGGCGCTGATCAGGCCTGAAGCGGCATCTTGAATTCGAAGGTCGCTCTGTCGCCGGTCGACGTGGCCTGGAGCGTGCCGCCATCCGCTCGCGCAATCTCGGAGGCGATGTAGAGTCCGAGCCCGAGACCATGCTGGCTCGGACGCTCGCCACGCATGTAGGGCTTGAACAGATTCTGCATCGCCTTGTCCGAGATCGGCGGTCCGTGATTGGTGACGGCGAGCACGAAACAGCCTTCGCTCGTTGTTGCGGAGACCTGGATCGGCTTGTCCTTGTCGCCGTAGGAGATGGCGTTGCCGAGCAGGTTCGAGAACAATTGTCCGATCTTGCTGCGGTCGCATTTGACCGGCTCCGCGATGTTGATCCGGGACTCGATCTCGTGATCGGGCCAGGCCAGACGGATCTCGGAGATGACCTGCTCGATCACCGGCGCCAGCGGTTGCCGCGCGTCGGGCTTGATCGTCAGGCCGCCGCCGAGGCGCCCCCGGGCGAAATCCATGATGTTGTCGACCAGTCCGGCCATGCGCATGACTGATTTCTGAATCATGGAAATGATCTCAGGCGCTCTGGCGCTGTCCTGACTGCGGAGCAGCACGCGCATTCCGGCGTCGATCGAGGCCAGCGGATTGCGGAGGTCATGGCCGAGAACGCCGATGAATTGCTCTCTCAGCTCGGCGGTCCGGCGCTCGTCGAGCAGGTCAGCCTGGGTGATCTTCAGCCGTTCCTCGGTCGAAAACCTGCGCTTCTCGCTGAGGCCGAGGCTGGCCTGGCTGCGCGCGAAGCGCTGATGAAGCTCCAGCTGGGCGGCGATCAGCTCCCCGAACAGCTGAAACGTGCTGACGATTTCGGGCCGGTCGAGCTCGCGCGGCGCTGGATCGATCGCGCACAGGGTGCCCCAGACGGTCCCGTCGGACAGGGTGATCGGAGCTGAGATGTAGCTGCGAAAGCCGTAGAGCTTTGGCGTCGGGTGATCGCGAAACAGGCGATCCGTCTCGACGTCCCCGATGACGACGGCTTCGCCTCGCTCCCGGACCTCGCTGCAGATCGTCGTCTTGACGCGCAGCTCGCCGCCCTTCTTCAGGCCGAAATTGATGTCGTCGCGAACCGCACAACAGACCCATCGATCCGAGGTCACGCGCGCGACCGCAACGAATCCCATCCCGGTGATCCTGCTCACCGAGTCCAGAATTTTGGGAACGGCGCCGAGCTGCTGGACAGCGTCGACGTCCGGGTTGGAATTGGGCGTCATCGTATGCTCGAGCTGGTCCCCGATCCAGGATGCAAGCCGGATCATCAACTTGCACCGTTCAACGCACGGAGCGTCGGAACGTTCGCCGGAACCAAATGATCGTGGTGCGATTGAATCGGATTGGACAGGAGACGCCGTGTCCCGCGTTCTGCGCACAAGAAAAACAGTTCTGGTCGTTGAGGACGAGGGTCTCATCCGTGCCAATGCCGTCGATATGATCAGAGACCTCGGTTTCGAGGTCATCGAGGCCGTTGACGCCGATCAGGCCATTTCCCTTCTCGAACGCTGTGAACGCATATCGGTCGTTTTCACGGATATCCAAATGCCCGGTTCGATGGACGGCCTGCGGCTGGTCGCCGTCATCCGGGACCGCTGGCCCCCGGTCGCGCTCCTGGTGACGTCAGGTCAGGTGACCCCTTCGGAATTGCCGTCCGGCGCGCGCTTCCTTGCCAAGCCATACGGGGCCGAGCAGCTCAGGTCTCATCTCGAGGCGCTGGCCTGATGCACTCCCGGCCGATGCCGCGAGTCAGAAAGGTGCGACCTCACAAACGAAACGGCGCCGTCGGGATCGACGGCGCCGTTCGAAAGCGGAATTGCGCTGCGCTCAGCCGCGCTTGTCCATCTCGACATAGTCGCGCGTCGCGACGCCGGTGTAGAGCTGGCGCGGACGGCCGATCTTCTGTTGCGGATCCTCGATCATCTCGCTCCACTGGCTGATCCAGCCGACGGTGCGGGCGACGGCGAACAGCACGGTGAACATCGACACCGGGAAGCCCATCGCCTTCAGGGTGATGCCCGAGTAGAAGTCGACGTTCGGATAGAGCTTGCGCTCGATGAAGTACTGATCGCTGAGCGCGATCTTCTCAAGCTCCATCGCGACCTTGAGCATCTGATCGTCGGCGTGGCCCGTCTCCTTGAGCACCGCGTGACACATCTTCTGCATGATCTTGGCGCGCGGGTCGTAGTTCTTGTAGACGCGATGGCCGAAGCCCATCAGGCGCACGTCGCTGTTCTTGTCCTTCACCTTGGCGATGAAGTCCGGAATCTTGTCGACGCTGCCGATCTCGGCCAGCATGTTCAGCGCCGCCTCGTTGGCGCCGCCGTGTGCCGGACCCCACAGGCAGGCGATGCCGGCGGCGATGCACGCGAACGGGTTGGCGCCCGACGAGCCGGCGATGCGCACCGTCGAGGTCGAGGCGTTCTGCTCGTGATCGGCGTGCAGGATGAAGATCTTGTCGAGCGCGTCGGCGAGAACCGGGTTCGGCTTGTACTCCTCGCACGGCACCGCGAAGCACATGTGCAGGAAGTTCTCGGCGAACGAGAGCGAGTTCTTCGGATAAACGAAAGGCTGGCCGATGGTGTATTTGTAGGCCATCGCCGCCAGGGTCGGGATCTTCGCGATCATCCGCATCGACGCGATCATGCGCTGCTTCGGATCGTTGATGTCGGTGGAGTCGTGGTAGAACGCGGCGAGTGCGCCGACCGAAGCGACCATGACCGCCATCGGATGCGCGTCGCGGCGGAAGCCGTGGAAGAAGCGCGACATCTGCTCGTGCACCATCGTGTGGTGGGTCACGCGATAGTCGAAATCCTGCTTCTGGGCCTTGGTGGGAAGCTCCCCGTACAGCAGCAGATAGCAGGTCTCCAGGAAGTCGCCCTTCTCGGCGAGCTGCTCGATCGGATATCCGCGGTATTCCAGGACGCCGGCGTCGCCGTCGATATAGGTGATCTTGGACTGGCAGCTGCCGGTCGAGGTGAAGCCGGGATCATAGGTGAACATCCCGGTCTGGGCGTAGAGCTTGCCGATGTCGATGACGTCGGGACCCACGGTGCCGCTCAGGATCGGAAGATCGAAATTCTTGTTGCCGACGGTGAGGGTCGCGGTCTTGCTTGCGGATTTTGCGTCCATCGTTTGTCCCCGATGAGATCGTTAGGCTTGGCCCTTGTTCTTTTTGAGAGATGGCAGGGCGGGTGGACTTTATCCAGTGCGGTGGCTTTGACATTCGCGTCACTGTCGCTGCCAACAGCTTAAGCGAAGGTCAAATCCGAAACCGTACTGGAATCTTATACTTACTAGTGTCCTTCGGCCCTAACATCCGTCAACGAGCCCGCCGCAACGTGTGAAGGATGTTCGAGCCGGGAAAACCAGTGGGTGCCGCGCAAATGCGTATCGTATTGCCCTGTGCGCTGCAAGATGGGGGGCCATGAGACCTTATGAGGCGGTCTGGTCCTCCAGACGGCCCAAGGATTCATCACGCCCCAGGATCGCCAGAACGTCGAAAATACCGGGTGAGGTGGTTCGGCCGGTGAGCGCCGCGCGCAGCGGCTGCGCCACCGCGCCCAGCTTGAGATTGTTGGCTTCAGCAAACGCACGCAGCGCGGCTTCTGTGGCCGGTCCGCTCCAGGACGCGACAGCGGCCAGCGCGTCACGCAGCCGGCCGATCAGGGCGCGGCTGTCCGGCGTCAGCAGGGCCGCGGCCTTGGCGTCGATCGGAAGCGGCCGGTCGGCAAAGATGAAGGCGGCGCCGTCGATCAGCTCCAAAAGCGTCTTGGCGCGCTCCTTCAGGCTCGGCATCGCCAGAGTGAGCTGCGCGCGCGTGGCGTCGTTGAGCTTGGCCTTGAGAGCCGCGCCGTTCGGCACGTAATTCAGCACGTCCTCGAACTGGCGCACCAGCGCCGCATCGTCGCTGTGGCGGATGTAGTGGCCGTTGAGATTTTCCAGCTTGGCAAAGTCGAACCGCGCCGCCGAGCGGCCGATCGCCGGCAGGTCGAACGCCTTGATCATCTCCTCGGTCGAGAAGATCTCCTGGTCGCCATGGCTCCAGCCGAGCCGCACCAGATAATTGCGCAGTGCCGACGGCAGATATCCCATCGCACGGTAGGCGTCGACGCCGAGCGCGCCGTGGCGCTTCGACAGCTTCGAGCCGTCGGGCCCGTGAATCAGCGGGATGTGCGACATCGACGGCACCGTCCAGCCGAGCGCATCGTAGATCTGCTTCTGGCGCGCGGCGTTGATCAGATGGTCGTCGCCGCGGATGACGTGGGTGACGCCCATGTCGTGGTCGTCGACGACGACCGCCAGCATGTAGGTCGGATTGCCATCGCCTCGCAGCAGCACGAGGTCGTCGAGGTTCTCGTTCTGCCAGACCACGCGGCCCTGGACCTGATCCTCGATCACGGTCTCGCCGGTCAGCGGCGCGCGCAGCCGGATCGTCGGCTTGACGCCTTCGGGCGCCTCCTTGGGATCGCGGTCGCGCCACATGCCGTCGTAGAGCCGGGTGCGGCCTTCCGCGCGCGCCTTCTCGCGCATCGCGGCCAGCTCCTCGGCGGTGGCATAGCAGCGATACGCCATGCCGCTGGCGAGCATTTGCTCGGCGACCTCGCGATGGCGCGCGGCGCGGCTATATTGGTAGATGACCTCGCCGTCCCAATCGAGCTCGAGCCATTTCAGGCCGTCGAGGATGGCATCGATCGCCGCACTGGTCGAGCGCTCGCGGTCGGTGTCCTCGATCCTGAGCAGCATCTTGCCGCCGCGGCCGCGCGCATACAGCCAGTTGAACAGGGCCGTCCGGGCGCCTCCGATGTGGAGAAAGCCGGTCGGGGAGGGGGCAAAGCGCGTGACGATCGGGGTGGTCATGGGCGGCAGCACGAAATCCAGGCAGGGGCTCAAGAGGGCGGGGGGTGTATAGCAGGCCTATCGCATAACTAAAGCCTTCCTTGGGGGAAGCGGATTTGGCAGATAGGCTGCCAAATTCCGGAGCAGGATATTCTTGATGACCACGACGACAGACACGGCGGCGACGGCAGAGGCAGGGCGCGACTTCATCCGCGACATCGTCCAGGCCGATCTCGACAGCGGCAGGCACAAGACGGTCGTCACCCGGTTCCCGCCGGAGCCGAACGGCTACCTGCATATCGGCCATGCCAAGTCGATCGGCCTCAACTTCGGCATTGCCCAGGAATTCGGCGGTCGCTGCAATCTGCGCTTCGACGACACCAATCCGACCAAGGAAGAGCAGGAATATATCGATTCCATCCAGGCCGACGTGCGCTGGCTCGGCTATGACTGGGGCGACAACCTGTTCTTCGCCTCGGATTACTTCGAACGCCTCTACGACTGGGCCGAGGGCCTGATCAAGGCCGGCTTGGCCTATGTCGACGACCAGTCTCAGGAAGACATTCGGCTGTCGCGCGGCACGCTCACCGAGCCCGGCAGGAACAGCCCGTTCCGCGACCGTTCGGTCGAGGAGAATCTCGACCTGTTCCGGCGCATGAAGGCCGGCGAATTCCCGAACGGCGCGCGCGTGCTGCGCGCCAAGATCGACATGGCCGCCGGCAACATCAACCTGCGCGACCCCGTGCTGTACCGGATCCTGCACGCCCACCACCCGCGCACCGGCGACGCCTGGAAGATCTATCCGAGCTATGACTACGCGCACGGGCAGTCCGACGCGATCGAGGGCGTGACGCACTCGATCTGCACGCTCGAGTTCGAGGATCACCGTCCCCTCTACGACTGGTTCCTGGACAAGCTGCCGGTGCCGTCGCATCCGCACCAGTACGAGTTCGCGCGCCTCAATCTCACCTATACTCTGCTATCCAAGCGCGTGCTGACGCGGCTGGTGCAGGACGGCCATGTCGCCGGCTGGAACGATCCACGCATGCCGACCATCGCCGGCCTGAAGCGGCGCGGCGTGCCGCCGGCGGCGGTGCGCCAGTTCATCAAGCGCATCGGCATCGCCAAGGCGAACAGCATCGTCGACGTCGGCATGCTCGAATTCTGCATCCGCGAGGAGCTGAATCGCACGGCGCTGCGCCGGATGGCGGTGCTGCGGCCGCTGAAGGTGGTGATCGAGAACTATCCGGAAGGCCAGGTCGAGGAGCTCGAGGCGATCAACCATCCCGACGATCCCGCAGCCGGCACGCGCAGGATCGCGTTCGGCCGCGAGCTGTATATCGAGCAGGACGACTTCATGGAGAACCCGCCGAAGAAGTTCTTCCGGCTGTCGCCGGGCAACGAGGTGCGGCTGCGCTACGCCTATTTCATCAAGTGCCGCGACGTCATCAAGAACGACGCCGGCGAGATCGTCGAGCTGCGCTGTACCTATGATCCGGCGACCAAGGGCGGCAACGCGCCGGATGGACGCAAGGTCAAGGCGACGATGCACTGGCTGCCCGCTGCACAGTCGCTGACAGCCGAGATCCGCCTCTACAACCAGCTGTTCGCCAATCCGAGCCCCAATGCGGCCGACTTCACTGCCGATCTCAATCCCAGCTCGCTCGAGGTCCTGACCGACGCGCGCATCGAGCCGGCGATCGCCGCGAGCAATTCCGACGCGCCGATGCAGTTCGAGCGCCAGGGCTACTTCGTGCGCGATCCGGATTCGACGCCCGACAAGCTCGTGTTCAACCGCACCATCGGCCTGCGCGACACCTTCGCCAAGGAAGTCGCGAAGGGGTGAGGCAAGCGGGGACCGCGGGACGCGTGTGGCTCAGCTGATCGCGTCCTGCCCGGCCTCGGTCAGCGTCGGCACGCCATCGGTGAGTTCGACGAGGCCGCGCTCGGTGAGCAGCGAAAGATCTTCGTCGGCGACAGGGGACAGCGTCAGCCGGTGGGCCTTGATGTCCCGGAGAGTCCAGCGCAGGTGGATCGCCTTCTCGAGCGCGAGGTCGGCGAAGGGGTCTTCAGGGTCGTGGGCGTCCATCCCCTGAAAAGCACGTGCGGCGCAAAAAGTTCCCCCGCAGCGGCCGTGCAGATTTCCAGGATTCCCGTTCCGTTCTGCTAGGCGCGCTCGCGCAGCTTCCGGTAGCCTTTCCGCCCGTCGGGTAACGGGTGGTGTGGGGGCAATGGCGGAGCCGGTCAGGCCGCCGGGAGGGCGTCGCGGGATCGCGGGCGTGATGGCCGATGTCTGGCCGCCGCGCGGCGCGCTGGCCGGCGGCTGGCCCGCGATCGGGGCCGGTGCGTCGTCGGTGTTCGCCGCCCGCCTGAAGAGCTGGGCGGCCGAGGAGGCCGGGGCGGGCCGGCTGCTACCCTGGGTGCCGGTGGCGTTCGGGGCCGGCATCGCGCTGTACTTCGCCGCCGATCACGAGCCCGTGCTCTGGATTGCCGCCACCACCGCGGCGCTGCTCGGCATCGTCGCCATCATGATGCGGCGGCATCGGCTGTTTCCGGTTGCCGTGATGATCGCGGCGGCGGCGTGCGGCTTCGCCGCGGCGACCGTCAAGACCGCGCGCGTCGCGCATCCGGTGCTGGCGCGGCCGTTGTATTCGGTGGCGCTGTCCGGCTTCGTCGAGGCGCGCGACATCCGCGAGCGCAGCGACCGCATCGTGCTGCGGGTGACGTCGATGGAGAGCCCGCGCAACGCCGTCACCATCGCGCGTGTCAGGCTCGCGGTGCGCAAGGGCGCGGCGCCCGAGGTCGGCAGCTTCGTGCAGCTCAAGGCGCGGCTGCTGCCGCCGATGGCCCCGGTGCGGCCGGGATCCTACGACTTCGCGCGCGACATGTTCTTCCAGGGCATCGGCGCCTCCGGCTTCGTGATGGGCGCGATCACGACGGCGACGCCGCCGCAGGCCGCCGGCTTCGGCCTGGGCTATGCGGCGGCCATGCAGGGTCTGCGCGATGCGATCGACGCACGCATCCGCGGCCGCCTGTCGGGCGACGAGCGCGCCATCGCCACCGCGCTGCTGACCGGCCGGCGCGACGCCATCACGCCCGATGTCAACGACGCGATGTTCGTCTCCGGTCTCGGCCATGTGCTGTCGATCTCCGGCTATCACATGGCGGTCGTCGCCGGCGTCGTATTCTTCGCCGTGCGCGCGCTGCTGGCGCTGATCCCCGGCCTCACCATCAGCCATCCGATCAAGAAATGGGCGGCGGCCGCGGCGCTGGTCGCGGCGGCGTTCTATCTGTTGCTCTCAGGCGCGGAGGTCGCGACCCAAAGGTCGTTCTTCATGACGGCGGTCGTGCTGATCGCGGTCATGGTCGACCGCCGCGCCGTCACCTTCCGCACGCTCGCGGTCGCAGCGATGATCGTACTGGTGGCGGCCCCGGAAGCGCTCGTGCATCCGAGCTTCCAGATGTCGTTCGCGGCAACGCTCGGCCTGGTCGCGCTGGTGCAGTTCGGCCTGCCCAGACTGTTCGCGACGCCGGACAGCTCGACCACCCAGCGCATTGCGCTGTGGGGCGGCCGCGAGCTTGCGATGCTGTTGCTGGCCTCGCTGATCGCGGGGCTCGCGACCACGCCCTATGCCGCCTTCCATTTCCATCGCGTCACGCCGTATGGCGTGCTCGCCAATCTCGCAGCGATGCCGGTCGTCTCGGCGCTGGTGATGCCGGCCGGCCTGATGGGCCTCGTGGCGGCGCCGTTCGGGCTCGACGGTCCCTGGTGGACGCTGATGGGCCTCGGCATCGACTGGATGATCGCGGTGACGCGCTGGGTGGCGGCGCTGCCCGGCGCGGTCGGGCGCATCCCGGCCTTCGGCATCGGTCCACTGATCCTGGCCAGCCTCGGTGTCATCCTGATCGGCCTGCTGCGCACACCGCTGCGCTGGTCGGGCGCCGTGGGGCTCGTGGTGGCCACCGCGTGGGCCGCCGCGACGCCGCTGCCCGACGCGCTGATCGCCGGCGATGGGCGCGCGGTGGCGGTGCGCGGCCGTGACGGGCGTCTGCATGCGATGCGCATCGGCAAGGACGTGTTCGCCACCAAGGAGTGGCTCGCGGCCGACGCCGATGCCCGGCTGCCGGCGGATTCATCGCTCACCGATGGCGTCTCCTGCGACGAGGCGGGCTGCGTGGTCGCAATGGCCGACGGCCGATTCGCCGCCCTGACCCTGCGCGCCGAGGCGCTCGCCGATGATTGCGCCCGTGCCGCGCTCATCGTCACCGCGCGCGCCGCGCCGTCATCCTGCGCGGCGGCCGTCATCGATCGCGAGCGGTTGCGGCAGCAGGGCGCCTTGATGCTGGTGCGGCAGGGCAGGAGCTTCGCCGTCACGCCGGCGCGCGCCGGCGGCACTGACCGCCCATGGTGGCCGGCGCCCGCCGAGGCCGGCGAGTTCGACACGACGCTGACGCCGCGCGCGCCGGCCGTGCGGCCTCAGGACGCGACGCCGCCGGAGACGGAGCAGGGCGAAGAAGACTGAGTGCCGGGCAGCTCGAACGTGCCGAGATGATACTCGGTGTCGCCAGGTCCATGTTGCCAAGTCCATCGAACAGCGAGGGGCTTTCGGCCAGCGTGAACGCAGCGCGCGGATAGCGTTGCCAGATGGCGATGTCGTCAGCCGTGACTGTCAGCCATCCGAACACAAGCATATTGCAGCCGGGCTCGGTGATCCCGGCGGCCTTGTTCCAATCGATCTTGTTGACCACGGCGGCAGGCTCCCCCGGCACATCATGCCGGCCGAGGGATGTCGTTCCTATCCGATGCGATGCCGGGGCGTGAGGTTCGCCCGAGAGGACTTTGCGCTTGCAGAACCCAAATCTCCCACGGTCGAAAGCTCGCTCACGACCGAGAGAAATGCCGATGCGGAGACCCCTCAGGTGATGCTGATGCGGCGAATCGGTGTGGCCTGCGAAGGCGGCACGTCCTCGGCGATGTCCGGGCGTCGCTCCGCCGGCTGCTTGCTGACCGGCAATTGCAGCACGGTGACGCGCTGGCCCTCGCAGAGCTGGGTCACCAGCACGTGGCGGCCATCGGCGAATTCGATCGCGTCGTGATGGCGATCGGGAATGTGAGTCTCGATGCTGTTGAACTTTGCGACGCGCTCGCGGATCGTCCGGGTCCAGAGCCAGCGGCTGTCGTAGCGGACGTCCTCGGCGAAGGCCAACTCGGTGCCGGGCAGCATGCAGACTGCGACGGTCGGCTCGCTCTCCAGCGCGAAGCCGCGGGTGGCGGTGCCACGGAAGGTCATCGAGATCAACGTCTCGCCGACCTTGGCGGGACGGGACGCAACCGCATGGAGGCTGTAGTCACACATCGGATCGCTCCTCGTTGAGAGATAGCCGACCCACGCTCCCCCCGGACAGGCGCAGGCCTCTATCAGAGTGGACATCGATGGTGATGTTAGCGCGCGCTTCGCGGCAATTCTGCGCTGATCTGCATCGCGTGTGCCCGCGGCCGATCACAAGCGTTTGAGCATGCCGCGCTGCACATCATGAGGTGCATTCGCGCGTGACGTATTTTGCTGGGCAGCCTCCGATCGGCGGCGAAAGCGCGTGCGCCCGCCGCCCATCGACCGATCCCATTCGCGATCAGTACTTGCGGTACAGCCCGACCAGCTTGCCTTGGATCTTCACCCGGTTCGGCGGCAGGATGCGTACCTCGTAGGCGGTGTTGGCCGGCTCCAGCGCGATCGATGCGCCGCGGCGGCGGAAGCGCTTCAGCGTCGCTTCCTCATCGTCGATCAGCGCCACCACGATGTCGCCGGTGTCGGCGGTCTCGTTGCGCTGGATCAGCGCCATGTCGCCGTCGAGGATGCCGGCATCGACCATGGAGTCGCCGCGTACCTCGAGCGCGTAGTGATCGCCGTTACCGAGCATGTCGGCAGGCACGCTGATGGTGTGGCTGCGGGTCTGCAGCGCCTCGATCGGGGTACCGGCGGCGATGCGGCCCATCACCGGCACTGCGACGGGGCGCTCGCCATCGTCCAGCGCGGGAGTGCTGGTGCGCACCTTGCCGAGATTGCCCTCGATCACCGATGGGGTGAAGCCGCGGCGGTTGTTGGCGGCCTGTGACAGCTCGGGCAGCTTGATCACCTCGATCGCGCGGGCGCGATTGGGCAGCCGGCGGATGAAGCCGCGCTCCTCGAGCGCCGTGATCAGGCGATGAATGCCGGACTTCGAGCGCAGATCGAGCGCATCCTTCATCTCGTCGAAGGACGGCGGCACGCCGGCTTCCTTGAGCCGCTCGTTGATGAACCGCAGAAGTTCGTACTGTTTGCGCGTCAGCATCTCGACCTGGTCCCCGGTTTGTTGTCGTCCGAGTCCAGGAGCTGCGCCTCGCGCACAAACCGGCTGAGAGCGCCCTGGAGTCGGACCGTCATCGCGTCGCCCGCAACATACTAAAAACAAATCATGAACGGACACTATATGTTCGATGTGTGTTCCGCAATCCTAAAAATATGATGAACAGACCGGGCTTTACCGGGGAAGCGGCTCAGTTCGGCAGGCGCAGGATCTCGCACGGGCTGCCGGCAGGCGCCTTCGGAGCAAACGCCGGCCGGATCACCACCGCCTGCGAGAGCGCGAGATTCCCAAGCAGCGACGAATCCTGCTGGCTCACCGGGGTCGCAACCAGCGTGCCGTCGGCGCGCTCTTCGAGCCGCGCCCGCAGATAGTCCTCGCGCGAATCGTTCGGCCCGAGCTCGCGGCCGAGCAGGGCGGTCTCGCGCGGCATCACGGCCTCGTCGCGGCCGAGCAGCCGCCGAATCAGCGGCACCAGGAACAGGAGGGCGCAGACATAGGACGACACCGGATTGCCGGGCAGTCCGATCACCCTGACGTCGCCGAGCCGTCCGTGCATCATCGGCTTGCCCGGCCGCATCGCGATCTTCCAGAACGCCATCTCGACGCCCTCGGCTTCGAGCGCCTGCTTGACCAGGTCGTGATCGCCGACCGAGGCGCCGCCGGTCGTGATCAAGATGTCGGCCTTGGCCTCTCGGGCCCGGCGGATGCCGGCGATCGTCGCCTCCATCGTATCCGCGGCGATGCCGAGATCGATCGGGGTCCCGCCCTCGTTGCGCACCAGCGCCCGCAAGGCGTAGCCGTTGGAATAGACGATCTGGCCCGGGCCGGGCGTCGAGCCCGGCATCACCAGCTCGTCGCCGGTGGCGAGCAGCGCCACCTTCGGCCGGCGCCGCACCGGCAGCGCCGGATGATTCATGCTGGCCGCCAGCGACAGGTCGCGGTCGCTGAGCCGGCGCCCGGACTTCAGCAGCACCATGCCCTGGTGAAAGTCGACGCCCGCCGGCCGGATATGCCGGCCCTTGATCGCGGCCTCGGTGATCACGACGTGGCCATCTTCGGCGATTGTGTCCTCCTGGATCACCACCGCGTCCGCGCCCTCCGGAACAACGCCACCGGTGAAGATCCGCGCCGCCTCGCCGGGTCCAACCACGCGATCGAACGGCCGCCCTGCCGCAACCTCGCCGATGATCTTCAGCCGCGCCTTGGCCTGGGCGGCGTCCGCCGCGCGCACGGCATAGCCGTCCATTGCCGACATCGCCTCGGGCGGCTGCGTCCGCAGCGCCGCGATGTCCCGCGCCAGGATGCGGTGAAACGCTTCGTCCAGCCCGACCTGCTCCTCGGCCAGCGGTTCGGCGCCGGCGAGCACGGCGGACAACGCATCAGACACCGGCATCAGGGCCATGAGAGTTCCTTCGGACGGAGACGGCAGATCGAATGAATCGCCTTCTAACCGAACGCGCACGGCGCGGCCAAGGGCCTAGGCCGCTCCCTGCGTTCTGACCGTCTGCTGTGGGCCGTTTCCGGGCCGCTGCCTCACGATCGCGCGAGAAAGTCCGCAATCAACCGCATGACCTCCTGCGGACGTTCCAGGCTCGGCAGGTGCGCCGTTCCGGCCAGCTCATGTCCTGACCCGTTCGGCATTGTTGCGGCGAGCAGCCTGCTTCGCTGCTGGATGTGAGGAAAGTCCAAGTCCCCCCGGATGACGAGCGATGGCGCGACGATCTCCGCGAGGCGTGGGAAGGCTGGTGCCACATCGAGAGTCGCGCCGGTTGGCGGCGCGCGGAGTGCGGCGGCGTTCTTCTTCAGGAACGTCTCGCGCGGCTCGCCGGAGATGCGTCCCTCGCGCTGCAAGGGACCGTCGACCCACAGATGCGCCTTGATAGCGCTGACCCGATCCCAATCCTGTGCGGCCTCGGCAGCGGCCAACGACGCCGTTAGCGCCTTGATCTCCGGTGGATAGACCGGCTCCGGCGCGCCGCTGATCGAAGGTGCGATCAGCACCAGCGATGCCATACGTGACGGATGGCGAAGCGCGAAGTCGAGCGCGATGCGGCCTCCTTGCGAGCAGGCAATCAGCGTCGCCGGCCGCGCCGGCGCGAGCGCGTCGACGACGGCGAGCAGGTCCTCGACCGGAGAATGAGCTTCCTCATAGGCGACCGTCTCACCAAATCCGCGCCGGTCATAGGCGATCGTCATATGCGTTGCCGCGACGCCCTCGATCTGCACGCGCCACATGGACGAGCATTGGACCGTGGACCAGCCGATCTACGATCCCAGCACGATCGACTGCCCGGTTCTCGTGCTCGCGACGGAATGGGATGTGGATGTCCGCTTCGGGATGGCGCACGACCTGTTCGTTCGCCTCGTGAGCGCGCCATACAAGCGCCTGGTCGAGATCGGGCAGGGCACGCACATGATCCTGATGGAGCGGAATCGACGGCAGGCGTTCGACGTGGTGATCGGATTTCTCAACGAGCGCGTCGTGCCGGCGCGTTGATCGTCGCGCGGACGACCTGCACCGCGTCAGAGCGGATGCCGAATCCAGACATTCGGCTCGACATAGGCGGCACGGTCGTGCTCGACCGACGCGAGCACGGGCACGAGAGCACCGGGGACCTCGATCTCGCCCGAGCTGTCGAAGGTCACGCCGGTCCATTGCGACCAATCGGCGAGCGTGCCGACGATGGTCATCGAGCACGGCGCGATCTTGACGATCTCGCCGCCGATGCCGATGCGCTTAGGCGCCGGCTCGTCTGCGGCCAGCGGATGTGGCGGGAGACGGGCCGGATGGCGCCGTTGCCGGCGGTCGCATTTAGGATTCGCTTTTTCGGAAAAAGCTGCTATGCTGATTTGGTCCCGTGCTCGACAGGAGGGGCGCTTCGCGATCGTCACGGACGTGGAGCGCGGGATGCGGTGGCCGCGACGTGTCGCAGCGTGCCCTGATGGCGCGCGGACGAACGGCATGGCGCGGACGTGAAGTCGCGTGGTCCTGGCATCCCGAAGCTGATGCCAAGCCGAAGGGTGCTGATGATCCCGTCGGCGACGGTGGCCAACAAGCCGGGCACCGGGGAGATCGCGTATAAGCGTGAAGACCATCGCGCAGGGAATGCCGGATGTCGGCTGGACCTGTGGTGACTGCCGCCTGCTTTTTTTCTGCAGGCGGGCCATGGGTTGCGGCCTGCAGCCCGGCATTCCCTGCGCCCTCCGATTGGAGGAGGGTGAAATGAGAGCAGCAAAGCTCGGGCACATCGTGTCGCGAGAACAATTTTGCACGAGTGGGCACCGTCATTGCGAGCGCAGCCTTTCAGAACGTCACGCCGCTGGCCATGACGCACCCTTGCGCGACGCGATCAGATCCCGAGCGCCTCCAGCGCCGCGGCGATGTCGGCCGTCGAGCGCACCAGCACCGCCTGCAGCCCGCTCGTTCGCGCGCCGTCGATGTTTTCAGCGAGATCGTCGAAGAAAACGATCCGCTCGGCCGGCGCGCCGATCGCCCGCACCACGTGATCATACGCCTCGGCATCCGGCTTTCGCAGGCCGATCGACGACGACAGGAAGATCTCGCGAAAGTGACCAAGCAGGTCGGCATAGCGCGGCGAGAAGTGATCGATGTGCGGCTGGTTGGTGTTGGAGAAGGCATAGAGCGGCAGTCTCGAAGCCGCGCGTGCGAGCAGCGGGGCGATGCCCGGCATCGGGCCGACGAAGATCGCGTTCCAGCCGTCGAGAAACTGCGCGTCGGTGATGTCGATGCCGAGTTGCCGGCGCAGGTTGGCGAAGAACGCGGCATCGGAGACGGTGCCGCGCTCGTGCCCGTGATAGATCTCGTCGCGCACGAAGCGCGCGGCGATGCGCTCCGGCGGACAGCCGGCATGCGCTGCCCAGCGCGAGACCACCTGGACGAAATCGATGTCGATGACGACGCGGCCGAGGTCGAACAGCAGCGCGTCGGCGACGCCGGGGCGGAGAGCGGAGGCGGGCATGGGGCGGGTCGACGATGCCTTGCGTGGGACGGAAGCGGCGCCTCCTCAATACCGGTAGGGCTCGATGTCGACCAGCGGAAACGCGCTGACCACGCTCGGCAGGTTGGTGGCGGCCGCCGGATGCAGATAGGACGCGTTCAGCTCCGCGAACGAGGTGACGCCGAGCAGGCCGAGCGTGCGGATCACCTCGTCCTCCAGCAGCTCGAGCATGCGCAGGATGCCGTCCTCGCCGGCCGCGGCGAGCGCCCAGCATTGCAGCCGGCCGATGCCGACGAGGTCGGCGCCGGAGGCGATCGCCTTGACGATGTCGGTGCCGCGGCAGAAGCCGCCGTCGACCATGATCTTTGCCCGGCTCTTCACGGCGGCGACGATCTCCGGCAGCACATGCATGGCTCCGCGGCCATGGTCGAGCTGGCGGCCGCCATGGTTGGAGACGTAGATCCAGTCGACGCCGTGATCGACCGCAATCTGCGCGTCCTCGGCGGTCGCGATGCCCTTGATGATCAGCGGCAGCTTGAACTTGTCCTTGATCAGCTTGACGGTGTGCCAGCTCAGCGCCTTCTGGTGGTCGCCGCCGGTCGCGCGCAGCCGGCTTTCGCGGACGTAGCGCTTGGCGATGTCGCGCTCACGCCGGCTGTAATGGGCGGTGTCGACGGTCAGGCAGAACGCGGTGTAGCTGTTGGCGACCGCCCGGCTCACATAGTCCTCGACGAAGGCGTCGTCGCCGCGGACATAGAGCTGGAAGATTCGCAGCGCGTCGGGCGCGGCCTCGGCGGTCTTCTCCAGCCCGGGTTCCGACACCGAGCTCAGCATGTGCACGGCTCCGAATCGGCCCGCCCCGCGGGCCACGCTGGCCGCCCCTGCCGGATCGAAGATTTCGAGCGCACCGACCGGGGCCATGACCACCGGCAGGCGCAGCTTGCGTCCGAAAGTTTCAACCGAGGCATCGACCCTGGACACGTCGCGCAGCACGCGCGGACGGAACGCGATCTCGTCGAGCGCCATCCGGTTCCGGCGCAGCGTGGTCTCGGTTTCGGCCCCGCCGATGATGTAGTCCCAGGCGTTCTGGTTGAGCTGGGCGCGCGCCTTGCGGATGAGCTCGTGCAGGTTCTGGAACTTCTCGTCGCTCGAGCCGAGTTCGACGTTCCGCCACCCGGCCTCGATCGGGGTCCGTTGGTTCATGTTTGCCTCCCAGCGACTGTCATGCTTGCGGTTTTGCTGCGGAGCATTGCCCATCGAGCGGGCCGGGAGCAAGCCATTCCGAACTCGAGCTTCCCGGGCGCGCGCGGGGAGCGGCGCCCCGCAGGCCCAGGCCATCAAATCGCGGCGTGGTACACGGCTCGTCGAATTGTGATCATGGGTGTCCGTGAAAGCCGGGGTATGTTCAGCCGGGCCCGGCGCCGGCGCAGCCTTGAGCTTGATTTCAGCCTGTGAACGTCCATTTCGGATGCGAGCGCCGGCGGTCGGGCCCCGGTACGGCGGCGCAATATCGGCCTTGAAGAAACCGGAAATGTGGTGTGTGTTCGCAACACAAATCGCGCCGGCGATGCGTGCGGACCATTTGATCGGCCGGCCATCCAACAAACGCTCGGGAAGCAAACAATGCGAAAAAACTGGCTGTTCTTGGCGGGCACGATGACCGGCGTCGGGCTGACCCTGATGGTCACGGGTCCCGACGGCGCGCAACTCGTTGCGAAGGCCAAGGCCGCGGCCGGCATGGCCGACACCTATTCGCAGCTCAATCTGTTCGGCGCGGTGTTCGAGCGTGTTCGCGCCGACTATGTCGAGAAGCCGAGCGATCCCGCGCTGATCGAAGGCGCCATCAACGGCATGGTGTCCTCGCTCGATCCGCATTCGCGCTACATGAACGACAAGTCCTGGCGCGACATGCAGGAGACCACGTCCGGCGAGTTCGGCGGACTCGGTCTCGAGGTCACCATGGAGGAGGGCTTGGTCAAGGTCGTCGCGCCGATCGATGACACGCCCGCGTCCAAGGCCGGCGTTCTCTCGGGCGATCTCATTGCCAAGATCGACGGCGAGGCGGTGCAGGGACTGACGCTCGAGCAGGCCGTCGCCAAGATGAAGGGCGGCGTCAACACCAAGACCAAGCTCACCATCATGCGCAAGGGCAAGGACGCACCGCTCGACGTTACGCTGACGCGCGAGATCATCAAGGTGCGCCCGGTGCGCTATCACACCGAAGGCGGCGACATCGGTTATATCCGCATCACATCCTTCAACGAGCAGACCACCGAGAGTCTGCGCAAGGCGGTCGCCAGCATCTCCAAGGAGATCCCGCAGGAGAAGCTCGCCGGCTACGTGGTCGACCTGCGCAACAATCCGGGCGGGCTGCTCGATCAGGCCGTGTCGGTCTCCAGCACGTTCCTGCCGCGGGGCGAGGTGGTCTCCACCCGCGGCCGCAATCCGGAGGAGACGCAGCGCTTCACCGCGCGCGGCGGCGACCTCACCAAGGGCAAGCCGCTCGTGGTGCTGATCAATGGCGGCTCGGCCTCGGCGTCGGAGATCGTGGCCGGCGCGCTGCACGATCACAAGCGTGCGACCCTGGTCGGCACGCGCTCGTTCGGCAAGGGCTCGGTGCAGACCATCATTCCGCTCGGCGCTGGCAACGGCGCGCTGGCGCTGACCACGGCGCGCTACTACACGCCGTCGGGCCGCTCGATCCAGGCGCAGGGCATCGCGCCGGACATCGAGGTGAAGCAGGACGTGCCGGACGAACTGAAGGATCGCGGCGACCTCAAGGGCGAGGCCGGCATGCGCGGCCATCTCTCCGCTGCCGACGGCACCGAGCAGACCGGCTCGCAGTCCTACGTTCCGCCGGACGAGAAGGACGACAAGGCGCTGCACGCCGCATTCAACGTGCTGCGGGGCGTCACGGTGAACGCTGACGTCCGCGCCAAGGCGGCGGTGCCGAACTGATCTGCGAAGCGGGCGGGTGCGCGGCTTGCGATGCTCACACCCGACGGGGCGGCCCTGAGGCCGTCCCGCCGTGGTTTTCGACCAGCGTGTACAGGCGAACACGGAGTATGTCCGTCTGTGTCCCGTAGATCATGGCGGCGCCGTGGACTTCAAGGCACGACCAGTCGGCAGGGTTTGAATCTGGCTTGCGGAAAAGCCTCAAATTGCAACGGTATTTATCGGTTCGGAACCGGCTCAGGCGGCGTCCGAGCGCGAACGGCGGCCGGATGAGGGATTGGCGCGCTGCGCAGCGAACAATTGCCGCACGTCGGCTGCGGGCTTCGGAGGGCTGAACAGATAGCCCTGCATCTCCGAGCAGCCGAGCCGCTTCAGCACCTGCCGCTGCGCCTCGGTCTCGACGCCCTCGGCGGTCGTCGACATCTTGCGGATGGCGGCGATGTTGACCACGGCCTGGACGATCGCCGCGGAACCCTCGCTCTCGGTGATGTCCTTGACGAAACAGCGGTCGATCTTGATCTTGTCGAACGGAATGCGCTGGAGATAGCTGAGGCTCGAATAGCCGGTGCCGAAATCGTCGAGCGCGATGCGGACGCCGAGCGCGCGCAACTGGTGCAGGGTGTCGAGCGCGTCGTCGTCGCGGATCAGCACCGCTTCGGTGATCTCGAGCTCCAGCCGATGCGGCGGCAGGCCGGAGGTCGCAAGTGCATTGGCGACCTTGAGCGCCAGGGTGCCGCTCTTGAACTGCACCGGCGAGACGTTGACGGCGAGCCGGATGTCGTCCGGCCAGCTCACCGCCTCGGTGCAGGCGACCTGGAGGACGCGTTCGCCGAGCAGGTTGATGAGGCCGGTGTCCTCGGCGATCGGAATGAACTCGGCCGGCGAGACGGCGCCGCGGGTCGGATGCCTCCAGCGCACCAGCGCCTCGCAACCGACGATGCGGTCGTCCTGCAGGCTCAGACAAGGCTGGTAGTAGACCTCGAGTCGATCGTCGGCCATGGCCTGGCGCAGGTCGACCTCGAGCTGGTGGCGCGCCTTGATCTGGGCGTCCATCTCGGGCTCGAAGAAGCGCCAGGTGCGGCGTCCCGCGGCCTTGGCGGCGTACATCGCCAGATCGGCGTTCTTCATGATCTGGTCGAGATCGGTGCCGTGCTCGGGGATCAACGCCACGCCGATCGAGGCGTCGGCGGTGAGCTGATGGCCGAGGCAGTCACGCGGAGCGCGGATCGCGCCGAGAATATCCTCGATCAGCTGTTCGACATCCTCCCGGTTGCGGATCGCCGTCTGGACCACGGCGAACTCGTCGCCGCCAAGGCGGGCGACGAACCCCGCGGTGCCGACACAGGCGCTCAGGCTCGCCGCGACGGATTTCAACAGCTCGTCGCCGATGAGGTGGCCGAGCGAATCGTTGACGCCTTTGAACTCGTCGATGTCGATGTAGTGCAGCGCGAGGCGCCGGCCTTGGGGGACGCCGATCAGCTCCTCCTTGAGGCGTTCGTGGAACAGGGTGCGGTTCGGCAGATCCGTCAGGGCGTCGTAGTGCGCCAGATGCGTGATCTGCTCCTCGGACCGTTTGCGCTCGGTAATGTCCTCGTGGGTGGCGAGCCAGCCGCCGCCCGCGATCGGCTCGTTGACGATCTGGATCCAGCGACCGTCCGTGGTCTCGATGATCTGCGAGGTCTTGCGGCCGATGTCGCGCAGCACCGCATCGGCATATTCGACGTCGTCGCCCGCCAGCGAGCCGGTGGCCTTGCGGTGCGCGATCAGCGCGCGAAACGTGCAGCCTGGTTTCACGACGTCGGCAGACAGGCCGTACATGTCGACGTAGCGCTGGTTGCTGATGACCAGGCGCTCCGATGCATCGAACAGCAAGAGGCCCTGGGTCATGTTGTTGACGGCCTTGTCGAGCCGTTCCTTCTCCAGCGTCAAGCGGCGGCTGGAGGCGTCGTGGTCGCTGATCAGCCGGCGCACCACGACGTAAAGCATGCCGGCGATCAGCAGCACCGACGTCACGCCGACGGCGATCAGGAAGCGCATCTGCTCGCGCCAGTCGGCGAGCGCCGCCGAGACCGTCGTCGTCGCAGTCACGATCAAGGGATAGCTCGTCAGCCGGTGCGATGCGCCGATGCGGTGCTCGCCGTCGACGGGGCTGCTGAAAATGCCCGTGGTGTTGCCATCGCCGGCCAGGATCTGGCGGAAGATCGGCGCGTTCTTGTAGTTCTGGTTCTGCATGCCCTCATGGCGTGGATGGCGGGCCAGAAGGGTTCCGTCGCGATGCATCATCGAGATCGCCGCGTCGGGACCGAGCGCGACCGAGGCGAAGAACCGCTCGACATTGATGGGTTCGAGACTGCGGCTGATGATGCCCAGGAACTCGCCGTTGGGACTGGTCAGTTTCAGGGCAATGACTGCGACATATGTGCCGGTGATCCGGCCCACCACCGGTTCGATCAGCAGTTGCGGCGCGGTCGGATCGGATTTCAGCCGCTTGAAGAAGGTGCGATCGGCAATGTTGACGGGCGGCACCGGCCAGGCCGCTCCGGAGTTGATCAGGTTGCCGTCGGAGTCGAAGATGTTCAAACCGCCGACATAGGTCACCGCGCTCAGCTTGTCCTTCAGCATGGCATTGACGGCGGCGCTTCCCATCTGCTCCTTGAAGCGGGCGCCGCTGTCGATGTGGTTCTGTCGGACGTAGTTGGCGAGATCGCGCTGGATCGCGCCGAGATCCTCCATCTGCTGATCGAAATGGCGCGCCAGCAGGAGGACGGTGTTCTCCAGCTCGCGCGTCGCGCTGTTCAGCGCGCGTTCCCGGAAACTGTCGGCCATGATGGTCGTACCGATCGCGATGGCTGCAATCAGCACGAGGCCTCCGCCGACCAGCCAGCGGATCGGTCCACCGCGGTCGGTCGAAGCTCTGAGGGCATTCCCTGGACTGGTGGTATCGGTCGTCATCGGTCCTGAATACGCTTGCGATCGGCGCTTCGGGATGGACCGCTACGATGTCCCTCCCACAACCATTGCTATCGGTCCGCGATGGAAGTGAGGTTAGGAAGTTGAGTTAGCGAACAATTAATTCGAAGTTGTATTTGGCTTGGTAATCTCTTCAGGCGCGATAGTGCCCGGACTTGCCGCCGATCTTTTCGGTCAAGCGGATACCTTCGATGCGTACGCCGCGCTCGGCCGCCTTGATCATGTCGTAAATGGTCAGGCAGGCGACGGACACGGCCGTCAGGGCTTCCATCTCCACGCCGGTCGGCCCGGTCACCTTGACGGTGGCGCTGACGAGGCAGCCGGGTAGCGCGGCATCGGGCGTGATGTCGACGGAGACCTTGGACAGCGCCAGCGGGTGGCACAGAGGAATCAGCTCGGAGGTCCGCTTGGCGGCCATGATGCCTGCGATGCGGGCAGTTCCGAGCACGTCACCTTTTTTGGCGTTGCCGGACAGGATGAGCTCGAGCGTCGCCGGGCTCATGACGACGCGGCCCTCGGCGGTCGCGGTTCGCTCGGTCGCGGCCTTGTCCGACACGTCGACCATGCGGGCTTCGCCGCGGGCGTCGATGTGGGTGAGGGCGGGAGCGTCGGGCGACTTGTCGGACATGGTCACTCAGCCGCGCTGGCGGAGGCGGCATTGCGCGCAAGCAGCTCGCGCGTCGCCGCCGTGACGTCCGCCTGCCGCATCAGGCTCTCGCCGACCAGGAAGGTCTGGATGCCGACGCGCGCCAGGCGCGCGAGATCGGCCGAAGTGAAGATGCCGCTCTCGCCGACCAGAAGACGCTCGACCGGGACCAGCGGCGCCAGCGCTTCGGAGGTCGCCAGCGTGGTCTCGAAGGTTCGCAGGTTGCGGTTGTTGATGCCGATCATCGGCGAGCGCAGCTTCAGCGCGCGATCGAGCTCGGCGCGATCATGGATTTCGATCAGGACATCCATGCCGTGGGCGAGCGCGGCAGCCTCGATGTCCGCAGCGGCGGCATCGTCCAGCGCGGCCATGATGATGAGGATACAGTCGGCGCCGTGAGCACGCGCCTCGATCACCTGGTAGGTGTCGAACATGAAGTCCTTGCGCAGCACGGGCAGGGCGGTTGCGGCCCGCGCGGCGACCATGAAGTCGAGATGGCCCTGGAACGACGGCGTGTCTGTCAGCACCGACAGGCAGGCCGCGCCGCCGGCCTCGTAGGCCTTGGCAAGCACCGGCGGATCGAAATCGGCGCGGATCAGTCCCTTGGACGGCGAGGCCTTCTTCACCTCGGCGATCAAGGCGTAGTCGCCGTTCGCATGCTTGGCTCGGATCGAGGCAACGAAGCCGCGCGGCGGCGAAGCGTCACGCGCGCGGGCCTCGAGCTCCGGCAACGGGCATGCCCGCTTGGCTGCCGCGATCTCCCCGCGCTTATACGCTTCGATCTTGGTCAGGATGTCCGACATGGCACGCTCCGGTGGATCAGCTGTTGGAGACCTCGATCAGCTGCTTCAGCCGCGCCGCTGCGGCGCCGCTGTCGAGCGAATCCCGGCCGATTGCGACGCCTTCCTTCAGCGTCTTGGCGCGGCCGGAAACGACCAGCGCCGCCGCGGCGTTCAGCAGCGCCACGTCGCGATAGGGGCTCGGCAGGCCGTCCAGGACGCTCTGCAGGGCCACCGCGTTGGCTTCGGCGTCGCCGCCCTTCAGACCGTCGCTGCCGCACAGGCCAAGCCCGGCCTCTTCGGGCGTGACCTCGAAGGTGCGGATATGACCGTTCTCCAGCGCGGCGACAAAGGTCGGGCCGGTCAAGGTGATCTCGTCGAGCCCGTCGGAGCCGTGCACGACCCAGGCGGCCTCCGAGCCGAGATTCTTCAACACGTGGGCCAACGGCTCGACCCATTGCCGCGAGAACACGCCGACCATCTGGCGCCTGACGCCGGCCGGATTGGACAGGGGACCGAGCAGATTGAAGATCGTGCGGGTGGCGAGCTCGACCCGGGTCGGCCCGACGTTCTTCATCGCCGGATGATGCGCGGGCGCGAACATGAAGCCGATGCCGGCCTCGCGCACGCAGCGCCCGACCTGGTCCGGCTTCAGGTCGATCTTGACGCCGAGCGCGGCGAGCACGTCGGCGGCGCCGGAGCGGGACGACAGTGCGCGGTTGCCGTGTTTGGCGACCGGCACGCCGGCGCCGGCCACGATGAAGGAGGCGCAGGTCGAGACGTTGACCGAGCCGGAGCCGTCACCGCCGGTGCCGACGATGTCGACCGCGCTCGCCGGCGCATCGACGCGCAGCATCTTCGCCCGCATCACGCTGACGGCGCCGGTGATCTCCTCGACCGTCTCGCCGCGCACGCGCAGCGCCATCAGCAGCGCGCCCATCTGCGACGGCGTCGCCTCGCCCGACATCATGCTGTCGAAGGCGGACGCCGCCTCCTCGCGGGACAGCGGCGCGCCGGTCGCCACCTTGCCAATGATCGACTTGAGATCGTCCATCACGCGTGCCCCTAGCAAACCGTCACTGATTGTTGCCGCCGACCACCTGGGCCACCGCAGCCTCGTTGATCGTCGTCCCGATGTCCTTCTCGAGCTTCATGACATAGGCCGTGCCTTGCTCGTCGGCGAGCGCGCGCTGCAACTGGTCCTTCAGCTTCTTGGTATCTTCGGACGCGAGGTCGACCTTAGGCTCGATGATGTCGGTGACACGGAACACAATCCACCGCCGGCCGCCATCAGCCTCGGTCTGGCCGACGCCGTCCTTTGCCGTGCGGAATGCGGCGGTGATCGCGCCGGTGGGGACGCCGGGCACCGAGGCGTCGCGCTTGAACGCACTGGCCGCCCCGACCTTCACGCCGAGCGATGCCGCCTCGTCGGCGAGCTTGCCGCCCTCGCTGAGCTTCTTGACCAGCTCGGTGGCCTTCGCGCGCAGCTTGGTGGCGACCTCGTCATCGCGCCAGCGCGCGGCGACCTGATCCTTGACCTCGTCGAGGGGGCGATCGCGCGGCGGGGTGATGCCGAGAACCTCGAACCAGACATAGCCGCCGCGGAACGAGATCGGCTCGTTGTCGACACCGACATCGCTGGTGAAGGCCTGCGCAACGACATCGAGGCCAAGCGGGATGTTCGAAACGGGCTGGCCGTTGGGTTGCTTGCCGGACCTGTCGACGGCTTCGAGCGTGATGGCATTGAGACCGAGCTTCTTGGCTGCCTCGGCGACGCTGGCGCCACCGCCGCGCTCGTCTTCCATCTTGTCACGAAGATTGGCGACTTGCGACTTGGCGCGGTCGGCTGCGATCTCCTTCTTGATGTCGGCAGCGACGCTCTCATATTCGGGCTGCTGGCCCGGCTGAATCGCGCTGACCTTGACCAGCGCCACGTTGAATGCGCCCTTGACCGGCTGGCTGACCTCGCCGGTCGGCAGCGAGAAGGCGGTATCGGCAACGACAGGGTCGAGAATCGCCGATTTCGTCACCAGACCGAGATCGAGATCGGCCGGGTTGAGGTTGCGCTCCTTGGCGAGCTCGTCGAACGTGACTTCACCCGCGGCGATCCGGGCGCGCGCCGCCTGTGCCTCCTCCATGGTGGGGAAGGTCATCTGCTGGACCTGGCGCTTCTCCGGCGTGCCCATCAGCGCCTTGCGCTGGTCGAACAGCTTCCTGGCGTCCTCGTCAGAAACGTCGGTCGACTTGCCGATCTCTTCGGGCGTCACCACGACGAAGGAGATCTTGCGATATTCCGGCGCCTTGAACTGGGCTTTGTGCTCTTCGAAATAGGACGCGAGAACCTCGGGCGAGGGCGCATCGATGGTGCCGGCCTGCGCCGCGTCGAGCTTGACGTAATCGATCGAGCGCTGCTCGTTCTGGAAGCGGCCGAGCGCCTCGAGCATCGTGTTGGACGGCTCCAGCCCGGCCGCGATCGTGCCGGTGATCTGCCGCCGCAGCGACTGTCGGCGCTGGTCAGCCAGGTAGCGCTGCTCGGTGAAGCCGAAATTGCGGATGATGGCCTGGAAGCGCTGCGGGTCGAACGCCCCGTTCGGGCCCTTGAAGTTGGGATCGCTGAGGATCACCCGCATGGTCTCCGCATCGGACTGGGCGAGACCGAGACGGCGAGCCTGCTCATCGAGGGCGGCTTCCGCAATCGTCTGCTGCAGCACGGAGCGGTCGAGCCCGAACATGCGGGCCTGCTCGGTGGTCAGCGGACGACCGAGCTGGCGGCCGATCTGCTGCAGCCGGTCGGTATAGATCTGCCGGAACTCGTTGACCGAGATCTCCGTGCGTCCCACGGTTGCAGCCGTCGACTGCCCGAAGCCGCGGAAGATGTCGGCGATGCCCCAGATGCCGAAACTGACGATCAAAACGCCCATGACCACCGCCATGATGGTCTTGCCGAGCCAGTTTGATGAGGCCTTGCGTAATCCTCGAAGCATGGGTCCAGTCTGTCTGCAGGAAAAAGGATGAAGAGGCCGCGCCTTAAAGCAGATTCCGCAAAAGGCCGTCACCGAGTTGAAACGGCTTATAAAGAGGCGGCCGCCCGGTCGCAACCTCGGCCCTGAGGCCGATTGAAGCGGTGGGAAGACGGCTCCCGCTCTGGTGCTCGTCGAAGGGCTCTGCTAGCCGATGTCCGTCACAACATTTGCTGGAATCCCGCCATGACCGACCGCATCCGGCCGCTGATCGCCGGCAATTGGAAAATGAACGGCCTGAAGGCCTCGACCGCCGAGTTCGACGCCATGCTGGCCGGAGCCGCCGAGGTCACCGGAAAGGCCGACCTGCTGGTCTGTCCTCCCGCCACCCTGGTGGCAGGCTTCGCCGAGAGGGCGCGCGGCTCCCGCGCGATCGCGGTCGGCGCTCAGGATTGCCACCCCAAGGCGTCGGGAGCCCATACAGGGGACGTTTCGGCGGAGATGCTGGCCGATGCTGGCGCCACCGCCATCATCGTCGGCCATTCCGAGCGGCGCGCCGATCATGGCGAAAGCGATGTTGTGGTGCACCAGAAGACCGAGGCGGTGTGGCGCGCCGGGCTGGTCGCGATCGTTTGCGTCGGCGAAACCCAGCAGCAGCGCGATGCAGGGCAGACGCTCGACATCCTGCGCGGCCAGCTCAACCTCAGCCTGCCGCAGGAATCACGGGCCGGCAACCTGGTCGTGGCCTATGAGCCGGTTTGGGCGATCGGCACCGGCCTGACCCCGACTGCCAAGGATGTCGAGCAGATTCATGCCTTTATCAGAGAGCTGCTGATCGATCGCTTCAAGCAGGAGGGAGCGCGGACGCGCATCCTCTATGGCGGCTCGGTGAAGCCCTCCAATGCGGCCGAGCTGATGGCGGTCGCGAATGTCAACGGCGCGTTGGTCGGCGGCGCCAGCCTGAAAGCCTCAGACTTTCTCGCCATTGCGAAGGGCTGTTGAGAAGCAACGTGAGCGAAAGCGCACGCCTTAGTCCGCCTGTTCGATTCGCTTCCAATAGATCTTCGTGCCGGTAAGGCCGCCATGCGGCTTCAAGGCATAGTCCGGAATGGTTCCGCTCAGCTGGAAGCCGACGCTTTCATAAAGCCGTGAGGCGCCCCCATCCTCGGCGGTATCGAGGACCAGCATCGTCCGACCGTGCGCGCGGGCGAGGTTTTCGGCCGCGCGCAGCAGCGCGGTCGCGATTCCGCGTTTGCGGTGGCTGATGCGCGTCATCATCTTTGCGATCTCGGCGCGGTGCGGCTGGTTCGGCGGCAGCTTCAGCTGCAACGTGACGGTCGCAATCACATCCTCGCCGTCGAAGGCGCCAAGAACGGCTCGTTCGCCGCGCGCCGCGGCCGAAAGCGATTCCCGCCAAAAGGCGTCGGCATCCTCCTCGCGAAGCGGGTGCATGAAACTGACCGAACCACCATCGGCGACCGTCTCGATCAGCATTGCGCGAAGCGCGCTTCGCACGACCGGTGTGTCCGATAGGGATGCAATTCGAATCGCGGACATTCTCAACTCCGGGCAAGCGCCACGACATAGACGCAGGGTGCGTCCGACTCGTTGGCAAAGGTGGTGTCGATCGGTGGGCCGAAGCCGAGGCAGTCGCCGGGGCCGAGGACGTGGCGTTCCGCGCCTTCCGTGATGGTCAATTGCCCGCTCTGCACCCAGAGAAGCTGGCGGATGTGGATGTATGAGGAGGCCGGCAAGGTCACGCTGCGGTGCGCCGGCATCTCGACGGTCACCAACTCGATCGGATGATCCGGCCTGAGAAAGACCTGGCGCCGGACATAGCCCGTGTCCGGATCGCGCCAGACCGGCTGCTCGGCCGCCTTGGACAGGCGCTCCGACTGGGCCTCGGCTCGGAGCATCAAGCCGGCCAGCGTGAGATCGAACGCGCTTGCCAGCTTGACCAGGATGACCGCCGTCGGGCTGACCTCGGCGCGCTCGATCTTACTGATGGTGGCCTTTGACACTCCCGAGCGCTCGGCAAGGTCGGCCAGCGACCAGCCGCGGCTGTCCCGTTCCAGCAGCAGGCGGCGCGCCAGCCGCTGGCTGAAGTCGTCTATTATTTGATCCATATGTCTCTAATAGTAGAAAATGGATGGTCGGGCAAGCCTCGACGACGGGCGGCGCGGCAGCGCTTGTGAGAAGCGCGGCTGCGATTATCTGCGGGGTGGCGTTGCCCGACATGATCGTGTAACACCGCGCAAATTTCCGAATAGCCCGCGAAGCTCTCGCGATCCCGGCCTCCGGCCGGGGCCTGCGAGGGCTTGTGACGGAAGGTCACCATGCAGACTGTCTTGATCGTCATCCACCTCATGATCGTCGCCGTCCTGATCGGCGCGGTGCTGTTGCAGAAGTCCGAAGGCGGCGGCCTCGGCATGGGCGGCGGCGCCGGCTTCATGTCGAGCCGCGGTACCGCAAACCTGCTGACGCGGACCACGGCGATTTTGGCGGTCGGCTTCTTCCTGACGAGCCTGCTGCTGACCTGGCTGGCTGGCTACGATCGCAAACCGACCTCGATTCTCGGCACCTTGCCTGGGCAGACTCAGTCAGGCGGCGCGAGCCCGGTGGCGCCGACCGGGGGCGGCGTGCTCGACCAGCTCAAGAAGGCCGACGAGCAGCAGGCTCCCGCGGCTCCGGCTGCGCCGCAGGCACCGCAATCGCAATAACGCGGATAAGCCATGCAGGAACGCAATTGGCGTCCTGCGTCATGAGGCGGTCTCAAGTTACTGAGACCATTCAGATTTTGAAGTAACCCACAGGCCCGCGACAGCGTTGCGGGCTGCAAGCGATTCGTTTTGGCGAATCGAGCGCGCGGCATTAAAGGTAGGGTCCCATGGCGCGGTACATCTTCATCACCGGCGGCGTGGTTTCCTCGCTCGGAAAGGGTCTGGCTTCAGCCGCGTTAGGCGCGCTGCTGCAGGCCCGCGGCTACAAGGTCCGGCTTCGCAAGCTCGACCCCTATCTCAACCTCGATCCAGGCACGATGTCGCCGTATCAGCACGGCGAAGTGTTCGTGACCGATGATGGCGCCGAGACCGATCTCGATCTCGGACATTACGAACGCTTCACCGGCCGACCGGCGACCAAGGCCGACAACATCACCACGGGCCGGATCTACCAGGACATCCTGACCAAGGAGCGGCGCGGCGACTATCTCGGTGCGACCATCCAGGTCGTCCCGCACGTGACGAACGCGATCAAGGATTTCGTCCTGTCCGGGAATGACGAGTACGATTTCGTGCTGGTCGAGATCGGCGGCACCGTCGGCGACATCGAGGGCCTGCCGTTCTTCGAGGCGATCCGGCAGCTCGGCAATGAGCTGCCGCGCCATCACGCGATCTACATCCACCTCACGCTGCTGCCCTACATCCCGAGCGCCGGCGAGTTGAAGACCAAGCCGACGCAGCATTCGGTCAAGGAGCTGCGCTCGATCGGCATCCAGCCTGACATCCTGTTGTGTCGCACCGACCGCCCGATCCCGAAGGAGGAACGGCGCAAGCTCGGCCTGTTCTGCAACGTGCGAGAAAGCGCCGTCATCGAGGCGCGTGACGTCGACAACATCTATGCCGTGCCGGAGGCCTATCATGCCGCCGGCCTCGACGACGAGGTGCTGGCCGCGTTCGGCATCGAGCCGCGGGTGCCGCCGGCGCTTTCGAGCTGGCACACGATCAACGAGCGCGTCCGCAACCCGGAAGGCGACGTCACGATCGCGATCGTCGGCAAGTACACCGGCATGAAAGACGCCTACAAATCGCTGATCGAGGCGCTGTCGCATGGCGGCATCGCCAACAAGGTGCGCGTCAAGCTCGACTGGATCGAGAGCGAGGTGTTCGAGAACGAAGACCCCGCGCCATTCCTCGAGCACGTCAATGGCATCCTGGTGCCCGGCGGCTTCGGCCAGCGCGGCGCCGAGGGCAAGATCCGTGCGGCGCAATTCGCGCGGGAGCGCGACGTGCCGTATTTCGGCATCTGCTTCGGCATGCAGATGGCGGTCATCGAGGCGGCGCGCAATCTCGTCGGCATCACAGAGGCCAATTCGACCGAGTTCGGTCCGACGCCGGAGCCGCTGGTCGGCCTGATGACGGAATGGCTGCGTGGCAATGAGCTGGAGAAGCGCTCCAAGAGCGGCGATCTCGGCGGCACGATGCGGCTCGGCGCCTATCCTGCGGCGCTCAAGCGCGGCAGCCGCGTCTCCGAGGTCTATGGCGGCGCCACCGAGATCTCCGAGCGGCATCGCCACCGCTACGAGGTCAACACCGCCTACAAGGACCGGCTCGAGCAGCACGGGTTGAAGTTCTCCGGCCTGTCGCCCGACGGCGTGCTGCCGGAGATCGTGGAATACGAGGACCACCCGTGGTTCATCGGCGTCCAGTTCCACCCCGAGCTGAAGTCGCGCCCGTTCGAGCCGCATCCGCTGTTCGCGTCGTTCATTCAGGCCGCAGTGGTGCAGTCGCGACTGGTGTAACGGGCTCGTGGTGCCAAGTCCCGTCATTGCGAGCGGAGCGAAGCAATCCAGAGTCGCGGGCGTGACTCTGGGTTGCTTCGTCGCTGACGCTCCTCGCAACGACGGCCGAGGCGCGCAACGCGACCTTTGACGGCCGCGACGATTGTTGCGACAACGCTCCCCGATCGCGCGAAGCCAGAAAAGATCAGGGAGGATCAGATGATCTACGAGAGCCGCATCTATCGCTGCATTCCGGGCCGGCTGCCGGCGCTGCTGAAGCGTTTCGAAAACACGACGCTGAAGCTGTGGGAGAAGCACGGCATCCGCCCCGTGGGCTTCTTCACGACCCTGATCGGCGAATCCAACCAGGAACTGACCTATTTCCTGGCCTGGGAATCGCTCGCCGAGCGCGAGACCAAGTGGACCAAGTTCATGTCCGATCCCGACTGGATCTCGGCGCGTGCCAAGAGCGAGGAGGACGGCCAGATCGTTGCCAACATCACCAGCCAGTTCCTGGTGCCGACGGCGTTCTCGGCGTTGAAATAGAGCCCGCGGAGGGGCTGGGATGACCGATCCCCGCAACCCTGCTATTCGCAGGCAAACGCCGGTTGATCCGGCAGCCGGCGCTGGGCCATGGTCGCGCGCTCTCATGAGGATGATGTCGTGAACGCTTCGATCTCTGCCGCGCCGGTCGTCAGCCTCGGCTCCGTCAAGTTTGGCAACCACCTGCCGCTCGCCGTGATCGCGGGCCCATGCCAGCTCGAGAGCCGCGCGCATGCGCTCGAGGTCGCCTCGGCGCTGAAGGAGATCGCGACGCGGCTCGGCATCGGGCTCGTCTACAAGACCTCGTTCGACAAGGCCAACCGCACCTCGGCCTCCGCCGCACGCGGCCTCGGCCTGGCGCAGTCGCTGCCGATCTTCGCCGAGATCCGGTCCTCGCTCGGCCTGCCGGTGCTGACCGACGTGCACGACGCCGGCCAATGTGCCGAGGTGGCGCAGGCCGTCGACGTGCTGCAGATCCCGGCATTCCTGTGCCGGCAGACCGACCTGCTGCTGGCGGCCGCGGCGACGGGCAAGGTCGTCAACGTCAAGAAGGGCCAGTTCCTGGCGCCCTGGGACATGGCCAACGTGGTCGCCAAGATCACGGGCTCCGGCAATCGCAACGTGCTGGTCACCGAGCGCGGCGTCTCGTTCGGCTACAACACGCTGGTCTCCGACATGCGGTCGCTGCCGATCATGGCGCGCACGACCGGCGCACCGGTCATCTTCGATGCGACCCACTCCGTGCAGCAGCCGGGCGGCAAGGGCACGTCCTCGGGCGGCGAGCGCGAATTCGTGCCGGTGCTGGCGCGGGCGGCGGTGGCCGTGGGCGTCGCCGGCGTCTTCATCGAGACCCATCCCGATCCCGATCACGCGCCCTCCGACGGGCCGAACATGGTCCCGCTCGCGCAGTTCGAGGGGCTGCTGCGAACGCTGATGGCGTTCGACGCACTCGCCAAGGCGCCGGCGGCGGACGCCGGGCGCTGATGCACCAGACCGCCGCCAAGCCCGCGGGGCAGAAGTTTCCGCCGGCGGTGAACATCATCGCCCTCGCAGGCTTCTCGGCGGCGCTGTCGACGCGGGCGCTCGATCCGGTGCTGCCGCATGTCGCCGAGGATTTCGCGATCAGCATCACCACGGCGGCGAGCATCGCCGCGGGCTATGCGCTGATCTACGCGCTGATCCAGCCGGCGATCGGCGCCGCCGCCGATCTGTTCGGCAAGGCGCGGCTGATGACGCTGTGCCTGGCGCTGCTCGGTGTCGCCAGCATCCTCGGTGCGCTCGCCACCTCGTTTCCGCTGTTGTTCGCGACGCGCATCCTCGCGGGCATCGCCTCGGGCGGCGTGTTTCCGGTGGCGCTTGGGCTGACCAGCGATCTCGTCGCGCCCGACAAGCGGCAGGTCGCGATCGGCCGCACGCTCGCGGGCTCGATGGCGGGCAACCTGCTCGGCGCGACGGCATCCGGCATCATCGGCGATTTCATCGGCTGGCGTGGCGTGCTCGCGATCCTCGGCGCGCTCGGGCTGATCGCCTCCTTCGCGGTGGCGGCAGGCTTTCGCGGCGCCAAGGTCACGCATGCGCCGACCACCGATCTCGCCGCGCTGAGGAAGGGCTACCGCACCATCTTCACCAATCCCAATTCGCGCTTCTGCTTCTCGGCGGTGTTCGTCGAAGGCTGCTGCGTGTTCGGGCTGTTTCCGTTCATCGCCTCGTTCCTGTTCGATCTCGGCGAGACCTCGCTGTCGATCGCGGGCATCGTCATCGCGGGCTTCGCGGTCGGCGGCCTGTTCTACACGTTCACGGTCTCGAACTTCCTGCCGCGGCTCGGCGTCAAGGGCATGATGATCACGGGCGCTGCCCTGGTCGGGCTGCAGCTTGCCGCGCTCGCCTTCGGTCCGGGCTGGAAGCTGCAGTTCGGCTGTATGCTGCTGATGGGCTGGGGCTTCTACATGATCCATGGCTGCCTGCAGGTGTTCGCCAGCGAGCTGTCGATCGGGGCGCGCGCGACCGCGATGTCGCTGCACTCGTTCTTCTTCTTCATGGGCCAGACGGTCGGCCCGATCGCCTATGGCTTCGGCTTGGTCCATGGCGGCAAGCAGCCGACGTTGCTGATCGCCGCCATCATGATGGTCGCGCTCGGCTTCGCCTGCGCCGCGCTGCTGCGGCAGCGGCCGCCGGCGGATGCGGCGGTCAGCTGACGGCCATGTCGGACACGGGCGCGGGCCCATTGCATCTGAAGACATGGTCCCGTCGCGGCAGCAACGCCTGCTAATTTGTTGCTCCGTCATGGCCGGGCTTGTCCCGGTCATCCACGTCGTTCGGCGCGCTGAGAAGGACGTGGATGCCCGGGCCTTCGCCGCGCCGAAGCGGCTTCGGCCGCGCAGGCGGGACAAGCCCGGGCATGACGACGTGGAGACGGGCGAGGGCAAAATGCCCATCGTTAGCTGCGATGGTCCTGGGAAAGTGCGCCGAGGGCGTTTCTCGCTCTCGATGCTGAAGATGCGCGGCTGAGACATATCGGCGCTTTCGTTGGCCGCGGGACGCACCGCCGCCATCTCGCGGCGCGTCGGCGTCCGAGCTTTGCCTTGGGACATGCCCTCCTTCTGAGAAGAGGGCGCGGGGAATGCCGGGAGCTGGCCGCCCCCATGGCCCGCCAGCAGAAAAAATGCTGGCGGCAGGAACCACAGGTTCAGCCGAGACATCCCGGCATTCCCCGCGCGATGGTTGGGCGGCTTATACGTACTCTCCCCGGGGACCGGGCTGTCTTGCCCCCGTAACCGGCGGATCATCACCACCGGCGTGACCTCAGCGTCGGGAGGCCAGGACCATACGATTTCGCCGGCGCATCAGGCTCGTTCGTCCGCATGACTGATCACGCTGCGAACCCGACACGCCCACCGCATCCCGCCTCAACGTCCGTGACGACCGCGAAGCGCCCCTCTGATCGAGACGGGACGACGATAGTCAATCACAAATTCCGATAAAGCGAAAGTGGAATATTTTTAGCGGGAGATCAGGACAAGGGGACCGCCTTGAAAGCGCGGCAAAAATCGGCTTTCAGGAGCAGCGGTTTGCTGGTCGCGAAGGATGGGAAAGCCGAGCGGGAGCGCACCCGTCGGGCGACTCAGGGGCGATGGATTGGCGGCCAGAGATTTATTCCGGGTGCGGTACAGGGCTGAGACCAAGCAGGGCCTGCTCAACTGAAAAGTACCAGGCCAGGTACATGAGTATCAGTGAAGCCGCACAAGCACAGGCTATCTGAACGTTCCCGGAAAAACGGGGCGAGTTCTTTCTGATTCCCACAAGGTAACCACATAGACCGCTGATGACTGCAAATCCCCATGTCGCGAAAGGTCCGTAGATGTGTGTCAAGTATTCGAGGTAAGTGACATAGACAGTGTCCCTGCTATGCGCGACGTGTATCAGGTGTGTGAACCCGAACTCTGGTTCAGGAACTGCCGGCCGATGGGACGCGGTCAGCTCGCATGCCAGGACGAAGCAGAATAGCCATCCACCAATGCCAATTCCGTAACAAAAAAGAACCAGTCTCTGGTACCAACGCCAGCTCACGACGCCACTCTTTATTGTTGCGTTCTGATTTGACATCGGTCCCTCGATCAACACTTACCTATCACACCCCAGAGACCGCCGGGATACGACAACGTCCTCCAGGCTTCATGATACGCTCCGCGCTCGTCCTCTGGGGTCATCATCATTTCTTTCAACCCTCGTTTCGGCCTTTTATTGGATCCTTGCTTGCGGCTGGAAGGATCACCGCAGTGAGCAGATCGTCGGCAACAGCACGGCATCGAGGACGGACGCGATGTTGAGTACGTTCCAGGTCCTGTGTCCAGCTGCCTACAAGGCGAAGTTCGACGGCTATTTCGTTTATAGAGACGCGGGTAGATGCCGCGAAATGTTGGATGCTCCGCCTTTGCGGAGCATGACCGCGTTGCGGGCTTTGGGGATGGCGAAAGCTCAACCCATCACCGCTCGCCGTTTCCAAGGAAGCGGTCGTCTCGTCGACGTGCCTCACAAGGTGTCGATCAGTCGCGGACCGTCATTCCAGGGCAATCGTCGATGCGCAGGCGCGAAGCGGCTACGCGTTGACGATTGAACCCGGAATCTCGAGATTGCGAGGAACGGACGCAAGACAAATATCGAGCTTCCGGGTTCAATGCCTGCGGCCTTGCCCCGGAATGATGGTGGTTGTGACCGGTGGCCGAGCGATGGATCCGCTCAGCCCCGCCCGCGATATGGCGCGACGCCCTGTTCGGGCACCCACAGCCCCTTCGGCAGCTTCCCCGTCTGCCAGAACACGTCGATCGGGATGCCGCCGCGGGGATACCAGTAGCCGCCGATGCGCAGCCATTTCGGCCTGATCTCGGCGGCGAGGCGCTTGCCGATCGCGACGGTGCAGTCCTCGTGGAACGCGCCATGGTTGCGGAAGCTCGCCAAATAGAGTTTGAGCGACTTGGATTCGACCAGCCACGGGCCGGGGGCATAGTCGATCACGAGATGCGCGAAATCCGGCTGGCCCGTCACCGGGCATAGCGAGGTGAACTCCGGCACCGTGAAGCGGGCCAGATAATCGGTGTCCTTCTGCGGGTTGGGAACGCGGTCGAGCGTCGCTGCATCCGGGCTGTCCGGCGCCGCCACCTCTCGGCCCAGCTGAAGGCCGGCCGATGTCGGGGATGTGTTGGGTCTTTTCGCCATGTGTCGTGTCACCTGCCGCAGTGGCGCCCGTTTAGCCAATCGGGGCGCCCCCGTCACCCGCTTCGTGATTTGGTCGTGACTTGATTTCAACGCCACTTGGCCTTTTCGCGCTCGCGGGCTTGCGGTAGAAGCAGCGCAACAACGCCCACCTAGAAACGCTCGCGAGAGGACCTCATGACCGCCATCGTCGACATCATCGGCCGCGAAATCCTGGACAGCCGCGGCAATCCCACGGTCGAGGTCGACGTCGTGCTGGAGGACGGCTCGGTCGGCCGCGCTGCCGTGCCGTCCGGCGCTTCCACCGGCGCCCACGAGGCGGTCGAGCTGCGCGACGGCGACAAGCACCGCTATCTCGGCAAGGGCGTGCTGAAGGCCGTCGAAGCCATCAACGACGAGGTCTATGAGGCGCTCAGCGACATGTCGGTGCAGGACCAGGTCCAGATCGACCAGATCCTGATCGAGCTCGACGGCACCGAGAACAAGAGCCGGATCGGCGCCAACGCCATTCTCGGCGTCTCGCTCGCCTGCGCCAAGGCGGCGGCGATCTCCTACGACATGCCGCTGTATCGCTATGTCGGCGGCACCTCGGCCCGCACCCTGCCGGTGCCGATGATGAACATCGTCAATGGCGGCGTCCACGCCGACAATCCGATCGATTTCCAGGAGTTCATGATCATGCCGGTGGGCGCGCCGAGCTTCGCGGAGGCGCTGCGCTGCGGCTCGGAGATCTTCCACACGCTCAAGGCCGAGCTGAAGAAGGCCGGTCACAACACCAATGTCGGCGACGAGGGTGGCTTCGCGCCGAACCTGCCGTCGGCGGACGCAGCCCTCGACTTCGTCATGAGCGCGATCGGCAAGGCCGGCTACACCGCCGGCGAGGACGTGATGCTGGCGCTGGACTGCGCCGCGACCGAGTTCTTCAAGGACGGCAAGTACGTCTACGAGGGCGAGAACAAGTCGCGCTCGCGCTCCGAGCAGGCCAAGTATCTTGCGGATCTGGTCGCCCGCTACCCGATCGCCTCGATCGAGGACGGCATGTCGGAGGACGACATGGACGGCTGGAAGGAGCTGACCGACCTGATCGGCCACAAGTGCCAGCTCGTTGGCGACGACCTGTTCGTCACCAATGTGAACCGTCTCGAGGACGGCATCCGCAACGGCCGCGCCAATTCGATCCTGATCAAGGTCAACCAGATCGGCACGCTCACCGAGACGCTGGCCGCGGTCGAGATGGCCTACAAGGCCGGCTACACCGCTGTCATGTCGCACCGCTCCGGCGAGACCGAGGATTCCACGATCGCCGATCTCGCCGTCGCCACCAATTGCGGGCAGATCAAGACCGGCTCGCTGGCGCGCGCCGACCGCACCGCCAAGTACAACCAGCTGCTGCGCATCGAGCAGGAGCTGGATGCCCAGGCCAAATATGCGGGCAGGGCGGCGCTGAAGGCGCTGGCCTGAGTCTGGACAAGCTAACCAAAGAAAAAAGGGAGGCACGCATGGGTGTCGAGACACAGGGCCTGCAACTGCGGACGTTGATCAGGCGCAGCGGCGAGCTCGAGCTCTCGCTGGTCGACGTGCCGACCCCCGAGCCGGGGCTGGACGAGGTGGTGGTGCGGATCGAGGCGGCGCCGATCAATCCGTCCGATCTCGGGCTCCTCGTCGGCGCGGCCGATCTGTCGACCCTGCAGGCGTCCGGCACCAAGGAGCGGCCCGTGATCACCGCCAAGGTGCCGGAGGCGGGGATGCGGGCGATGGCCGGCCGGCTCGACGAGTCCTTGGCCGTCGGCAACGAGGGCGCGGGCGTGGTGGTCAAGACCGGCTCCTCGGATGCCGCCAAGGCGCTGATGGGCCGTACCGTCGCGGCCATCGGTGGCGCGATGTACAGCCAGTATCGCTGCCTGAAGCTCTCCGAATGCCTGCCGCTGCCGGCCGGCACCACACCGGAGGAGGGCGCCTCCTGCTTCGTCAATCCGCTGACGTCGCTCGGCATGACCGAGACGATGCGGCGCGAGGGCCATACCGCGCTCGTGCATACCGCGGCCGCGTCCAACCTCGGGCAGATGCTCAACAAGATCTGCCTCAAGGACGGCATCCCGCTCGTCAACATCGTGCGCAGCGCTGATCAGGCCGAGCTGTTGCGCGGCATCGGCGCGAAATACATCGTGGATTCGACGGCGCCGACTTTCATGGACGACCTGATCGCGGCGCTGGTCGAGACCGGCGCGACCATCGCCTTCGATGCGATCGGCGGCGGCAAGCTCGCCGGCCAGATCCTCAACGCGATGGAAGCCGCGATCAACAAGTCCGGCAAGCATCCCTACAGCCGCTACGGCTCGAACGTGCACAAGCAGGTCTACATCTACGGCAGCCTGGACGTCAGGCCGACCGAGATCACGCGCGGCTTCGGCATGACCTGGAGCGTCGGCGGCTGGCTGCTGTTTCCGTTCCTGATGAAGATCGGCAAGGCGGATACCGAGCGGCTGCGCCAGCGCGTCGTCGACGAGCTGAAGACGACCTTTGCGAGCCACTACACCAAGGTCGTTTCCTTGTCCGAGGCGCTCGATCCGGCCAACCTCGCCGCGTACGCCAAACGGGCCACCGGCGAAAAATTCCTCATCGACCCCAACAAAGATAAGTGACCTAACGTCGCTCCTCGGACGTTGCTGACGGGCTTGCGTTTGGCCCGCATGCGGAGACAATCCGCCCCGTTTGTCTGGGGGCGGTGTCAGCCGCATGGAGCACTGAGGAGAGATTTGTCATGACCCGATTGGATCGCCGTCGATTTCTGGCCGGTGCGGCCCTCGCCGGGGCTGCAACCGCTTTGCCGCCGCTGGCCGGACAGGCACGCGCAGCGGTTGCACCCGCCGGCGCGCAGGCGCCCGGCTTCTATCGCTACAAGGTCGGCGACTATGAATGCACCTCCGTCAATGACGGCGCGCGCACCTTCCCGATGCCCGACACGTTCGTCGTCAACACGGCGAAGGACGACGCGCTCGCGGCTGCCGAAAGCGCCTACATGCCGAAGGGCATGATCACGATCCCCTTCAATCCGCAGCTGATCAACACCGGCTCCAAGCTGGTCCTGATCGACACCGGCAACGGCGCTGGCGCCTTCGAGGCCAGCAAGGGCGCGGTTGGCCGCACGCTGCAGAACCTCGCTGCCGCCGGCGTCGATCCGAAGAGCATCGACGTCGTCGTGCTCTCCCACATGCATGGGGACCACATCAACGGCCTCAAGCTCGCGGACGGCTCGCTGGCGTTCCCGAACGCCGAGCTGAAGGTGCCGGCCAAGGAGTGGGCGTTCTGGAATAGCGACGAGAACGCCGCCAAGGCGCAGACCGACTTGATGAAGGGCAACTTTGCCAACTTCAAGAAGGTGTTCGGCGGGCTTGAGAGCAAGGTCACGCAGTACGAGTGGGACAAGGAGGTCGCGCCCGGCATCACCGCGCTCGGCACGCCCGGTCACACGCCGGGACACACCTCGTTCGCGGTCGCGTCCGGCAACGCCAGGGTCCTGATCCAGGCCGACGTCACCAACGTCCCCGAGCTGTTCCTGCGCAACCCCGACTGGCATGTGATGTTCGACACCGATGCCGAGATGGCGCAGGCCACGCGGCACAGGTTCTACGACATGGCCGCCGCCGAGAAGGCCAAGGTGATCGGCTTCCACTTCTCGTTCCCTTCGGTGGGCTATGTCGAGAAGGACGGCGCCAAGTACCGGCTGATTCCGGCGCCGTGGAATCCGGTGATCTGATTATCGGTTAGCGTCATTGCGAGGAGCCCCCGGGTCTCGCCTCCGGCGAGCCCGAGGACAGGCTCCGCGACGAAGCAATCCAGAGTCCCAACCGAGCCCTGGATTGCTTCGCTTCGCTCGCAATGACGGAGGAGAGAGGGGGCCGCCTTCGGGCGGCCTGAGCGTTTTTGCATATGCGAAATGCCGGGCTTTCCGCGCCTGTTGCGAACCCCTATGTCGAGCACCTCGGAAATCCCGCAGGATTCGTATGTCGACCGATCCCTCTCCCTCCAACGCCGATCTCTCCAACTGGCGCACTGCGCCGTTCAGCCGCTGGGCCTTTCACAACATCCGCGCGATCCTGCCGGTCGCCGACATCGAGAGCGCGCCGGGCAGCGCCTGGACGCTGCCGTCGAGCCTCGTGTCGTTCGACGATTTCAGCGTGCGGCTGCCCAAGGGCGGCACGCTCGATCTCGACGGTTTCCTGAAGGCGACGGCGACCGACGGGCTCCTGATCCTGCAGGACGGCCGCATCGTCTTCGAAATGTATGACGGCGGCACCGACCGCGACACGCCGCACATCCTGATGTCGGCGACCAAGTCGATCGCCGGCCTCATGGCCGGCATCCTGGCCGGCCGCGGCGAGATCGATGTCGACGCCGAGGTCACGCGCTATGTGCCGGAAGTGGCCGCCACGGCCTATCGCGGCGCCACGATCCGGCAGCTGCTCGACATGCGTGCGGGCGTCGTGTTCGATGGTGCCGGCCTGCAGGCCTATGCCGACGCCGCGGGCTGGGAGCCGGTCGCGCCGGGCACGACGCCAAACCTGCACGATTTCTTTGCGACGATGCGCGCTCAGGCGGCGCCGCATGGCGGCGCCTTCAGCTACGTCTCGTCCAACACCGATCTGCTGGGATGGGCGATCGAGCGCGCCACCGGCCGCAGCTTCGCGAGCCTCGCCGGCAGCCTGCTGTGGAAGCCGATGGGGGCGAGCGGCGAGGCCTTCATCACCCTCGACCGCAACGGCGCGCCGCGCTGCACCGGCGGCTTCTGCGCCACCTTGCGCGACGTCGCCCGGCTCGGCCAGCTCGTGCTGTCAGGCGGGCGGCGGGGCTCTCACACGATCATTCCCGAAGGTTGGATCGACGACATCAGGCACAATGGCGATGTGCAGGCCTGGCGCGACGGCCAATGGCGCGACAGTTTTGCCCCGATCAGCCGCAACATGCACTATCGCAGCGGCTGGTACGTCACAAACGACGCGCCGCAGCTGATGTTCGCGATGGGCATTCACGGCCAGAACCTGTTCGTCGATGCCGCCAACGGCATCGTGATCGCCAAGGTCTCGTCATGGGCGCAGCCGGTCGACGGGCAGGCGATCTGGCTCACACATCAGGCGGTGGCGGAATTCACGCGCTGTCTCAAGGGGACCGGCTGAGCTCCACGACGCGGGCAAGGGTCGGGAACACTCGGGCGTTGCTTGCGATGAAACGCAGTGTTTCGCGTGAGGATGGTCCATGCACTTGCATGTTCCTGCTCGCGCGCCTTAAGTGCGCTCCACACCCCGCTCCTCAAAGGATTCCCCATGCCCGCACCTTATTCGATCGTCGCCCTCGTCGGCAGTCTCCGCAAGGAGAGCTTCACCCTGAAGATCGCCAATGCGCTCGCCAAGCTGGCGCCGGCCAGCCTGAAGATCGACGTGACCACGCTCAACGGCCTGTCGTTCTTCAACCAGGATCTCGAAGCCAATCCGCCGGCCGACTGGCTCGCCCTGCGGGAGAAGCTGAAGGCCTCGAACGGCGTGCTGATCCTGACGCCGGAATACAACCGCTCGATTCCCGGCGTGCTCAAGAATGCGATCGACGTCGCCTCGCGTCCCTATGGGCAGAGTTCGTTCCTGGGCAAGCCGGTCGGCCTCATCTCCAATTCGCCGGGCCCGCTCGGTGGCGTGGCGGCGGCCAAGCATCTGCAGAACATCATGCCTGGCATCTCGGGCCCGGTCATGGGGCAGCCGGAAATCTACCTGAATGGCGTCGGCGACGCCTTCGACGCCCAGGGCGAGCTGGTCAAGGATTCGCTCAAGACGGTGTTGCAGCAATATCTGGATGCATTCGCCGCATTCGTGGCCAAGCAGAACGGCTGATCGCGTTCGCCGCCGCCGCGTCCACCTGCGGCGGTCGGCAACTGCATGACGGGTATGATGCGGGCAGGGCGTTGACGCGCCTTGCCCGATCCGTTTCAAGGCGATGCCGGACCTGCGCAAGGATGCGCATTGCCAAGGAAGCACGATGGCCCATTCGTTCACACCCGCGTCGTCGTCGAGGCCCGGCCCGAACCAGCCGGATCTCGACTCGGAGGCCGTCTGGCGGGCGCGGATCGACCTTGCGGCCTGTTTCCGGATGGCGGCGCGGCACGGGTTCGAAGAGGGCATCTGCAACCACTTCTCGGCGCTGGTCCCCGGCTATGACGACCTCTTCATCGTCAATCCCTACGGCTATGCGTTCCGCGAACTGACGGCCTCGAAGCTCCTGGTGTGCGACTTCGACGGCAACGTCATTGCCGGCGACGGCCGCCCGGAGGCGACCGCCTTCTACATCCACGCCCGTATCCACAAGGCGCTGCCGCGCGCCAAGGTCGCGTTCCACACCCACATGCCCTACGCCACCGCGCTGTCGATGACCGAAGGCGACCCGCTGATCTTCGCCGGGCAGACGGCGCTGAAATTCTATGGGCGAACCGCGGTCGACGCGAACTACAACGGGCTGGCGCTCGACGCGCGGGAGGGGGATCGCATCGCCGGGGCTGTCGGTGATGCCGACATCGTCTTCATGAAGCATCATGGCGTCATGGTTCTGGCGCCGACCATCGCCGAGGCCTGGGACGATCTCTATTACCTCGAGCGCGCCTGCCAGGTGCAGTGCCTGGCGCTGTCGACCGGCCGCAAGGTGGTGCCGGTCGCGCCCGAGATCGCCGAGGCCGCCTATCGCCAGATGCGGGAGGGGGATGCGGAATCGGCCCGGCTGCATCTCGAGGCGATCAAGCGGACGCTCGACGCCGAGGAGCCGGTCTACCGGAGCTGAGGACCGATCGTCAGGAGGCTCGTTCGATGTCCAGATTGGACCTTTCTGCCGAGCAGCGCGCCGCGCTGGATCGCCCCGTCTGGTCGGCCCTGACCACCGGGCACCGGGCGCTTGCGCAGGGCGCCGCGCATGCTCGTCGCTATCCGGCGGCGATTGCGCCATTTGCCGCCATGTCGGACGACGGCGATGCCGCGTGGTCTGAGCTCGCCGACCTTGCCAAAGAGGATGTGGTTGCGATCGTGACCCCGGCACCCCCGGGCGATGTGCGCGGCCTTGGCGTCCGGCTCAGAGCCAGCGTCCGCCAGATGGTTGCCGTCGGGGTGGTCGACCCCGTGGGGGATGCGGCGGTCGAGGTGCTGGACCAGCGCGACATCCCGGCGATGCTGGAGCTGACTGCACGGACCAAGCCCGGTCCGTTCCTGGCCAGGACTCACGAGCTGGGCTGCTACATCGGCATTCGCGACGGGGAGCGACTGGCCGCCATGGCCGGGGAGCGCATGCGCCTCGACGGGTTCACGGAAATCAGCGCGGTCTGTGTCCATCCGGACTATCGCGGCCGTGGCTATGCCCAGAGGCTCGTAACAGCCCTGATGACGGCCGTCCGGGGCAGGGGCGAGACGCCGTTTCTCCACGTCATAGAGGACAATCATGCCGCGATCGCGCTGTATGAGCGTCTCGGCTTCGTGTCGCGAGCCACCTTGTGTTTCACGGTGCTTCGGCAATCCGTCAGCTAGTGACGGGTGATGGGACCTTCGGAAAGAAGCCGCCGCGGCGCAGATTAGCAGATCCTTAACCAAGCCCCCCCATCTTCCGGCCCATGGTCTCCCGCGCGCGGCTCAAATCGTTCCTGACCGGGCTCGCCCTCTACACGATGGCGGCCGCCATCATCGGCTATTTCGGCATCAACGCCTATACCGGCCGCTACGGCCTGACCGCGCGTCAGGAGCTCGACCAGGAGATCATTGCGCTCACCTCCGAGCTCGCCCGGCTGAAGCAGGAGCGGGCGGAGGGTGAGAAGCGCGTGTCGCTGCTGCGCTCCGACCGGGTCGATCCCGACATGCTCGATGAGCGCGCCCGCTTCCAGCTCGGCTACGCCAACCCGCGTGATCTGATCCGGATCAATCGGCCGCAGTGACGCGTGTCCCTTCGCCCCGGTGCCTAAACTTTAGCAGGCCGTGGCGTCGGGAATTTCAAAAAACCGCTCATCAGCATTCGATTATTTCGCGCTCGTTTGCAGTGCGGCAAAGCAAAATGAACCGCAATTCACGCAGTCCTTTTACGTGCCTTGGAGTTGAGCTAGAGAGAGCTACTTTTTCTCTCATCCGGAATTGCCATGGCCGCACCCAAGAAAACCGCCGCAAAGGAACAAGGGCAGGACAGAGACAACGGCCCGCCGCCGGAATTCACCAGAGAACAGGAATTGGCTGCGCTCCGCGACATGCTGCTGATCCGCCGCTTTGAGGAAAAGGCCGGTCAGCTTTATGGCATGGGTGCGATCGGCGGCTTCTGCCATCTTTACATCGGCCAGGAAGCCGTCGTGGTCGGCATGCAGATGGCGCTGAAGCCGGGCGATCAGGTCATCACCGGCTATCGCGATCACGGCCACATGCTGGCCACCGGCATGGACGCCAAGGGCGTGATGGCCGAGCTCACCGGGCGCCGCGGTGGATACTCCAAGGGCAAGGGCGGCTCCATGCACATGTTCAGCATGGAGAAGAACTTCTTCGGCGGCCACGGCATCGTCGGCGCCCAGGTCTCGCTCGGCACCGGCCTTGCGCTCGCCAACCGCTACCGCGGCAACGACTCGGTCAGCGTCGCCTATTTCGGCGACGGCGCGGCCAACCAGGGGCAGGTCTATGAGAGCTTCAACATGGCGGAGCTCTGGAAGCTGCCGGTGATCTACGTCATCGAGAACAACCGCTATGCGATGGGTACGGCGGTGTCGCGCGCCTCGGCGCAGACCGACTTCTCCAAGCGCGGTATCTCCTTCAACATCCCGGGCGAGCAGGTCGATGGCATGGACGTCCGCGCCGTGAAGGCTGCGGGCGAGAAGGCCGTTGCCTGGTGCCGCGAGGGCAAGGGCCCTTACATTTTGGAAATGCAGACCTACCGCTATCGCGGCCACTCGATGTCGGACCCGGCCAAGTACCGCACCCGCGAGGAGGTCGAGAAGGTCCGTCACGACCAGGATCCGATCGAGCAGGTGCGCAACCGCCTGCTGGCGGCCAAGGTCAGCGAGCAGGATCTCAAGACGATCGATGCCGACGTGCGCAAGATCGTCAACGAGGCCGCCGATTTCGCGCAGGCCGATCCCGAGCCCGATGTCGCCGAGCTCTACACCGACGTTTACCGCTGAGCGCGCGCAAGCTGTTTCTCTGGAGCTGATATGCCTATTCAAGTTTTGATGCCTGCGCTGTCGCCCACGATGGAAAAGGGCAATCTCGCCAAATGGCTGAAGAAGGAAGGTGAGGCGATCAAGTCGGGTGACGTGATCGCCGAGATCGAGACCGACAAGGCCACGATGGAGGTCGAGGCGACCGACGAGGGCACGCTCGGCAAGATCCTGATCCCCGAAGGCACCGCCGACGTCGCGGTCAATACGCCGATTGCGACCATCCTCGCGGATGGCGAGAGCGTGGCCGATCTCGGCAAGGCGGCACCCGCTGCCGAGATGAAGGCCGCGCAGTCGGCGCCGCCGGCCGAGCCGGCTGCTTCGGTGTCGGCATCACCTGCGCCGACCGGCGTGGCTGCGCCGCAGAGCGTGGCCGAGCCCGATCCCGAGGTGCCCGCGGGCACCGAGATGGTGACGCAGACCATCCGCGAGGCGCTGCGCGACGCCATGGCCGAGGAGATGCGCCGCGACGGCGACGTCTTCATCATGGGCGAGGAGGTCGCCGAATATCAGGGCGCCTACAAGGTCACCCAGGGCCTGCTGCAGGAGTTCGGCGCCCGCCGCGTGATGGACACGCCGATCACCGAGCACGGTTTCGCCGGCATCGGCGTCGGTGCCGCGATGGCCGGCCTGAAGCCGATCGTCGAGTTCATGACCTTCAACTTCGCCATGCAGGCGATGGACCAGATCATCAACTCCGCGGCGAAGACGCTCTATATGTCCGGTGGCCAGATGGGCTGCTCGATCGTATTCCGCGGCCCGAACGGTGCTGCCGCCCGCGTTGCCGCGCAGCACAGCCAGGACTACGCGTCCTGGTACTCGCACGTGCCGGGCTTGAAGGTGATCGCGCCGTATTCCGCGGCGGACGCCAAGGGCCTGCTGAAGGCCGCGATCCGCGATCCGAACCCGGTGATCTTCCTCGAGAACGAGGTGCTCTACGGACACTCCGGCGAGGTGCCGAAGCTCGACGACTACGTGATCCCGATCGGCAAGGCGCGCATCGCCCGCAGCGGCAAGGACGTCACCATCATCTCGTGGTCGAACGGCATGACCTACGCGCTGAAGGCCGCCGATGAGCTTGCCAAGGAGGGTATCGAGGCCGAGGTGATCGACCTGCGCACGCTGCGTCCGATGGACACCGAGACCATCGTCGCCTCGGTCAAGAAGACCGGCCGCGCGGTGACGGTGGAGGAGGGCTGGCAGCAGAGCGGCGTCGGCGCCGAGATCGCCGCGCGCATCATGGAGCACGCCTTCGACTATCTCGATGCCCCAGTCGCGCGCGTGTCCGGCAAGGACGTGCCGATGCCGTATGCGGCGAATCTCGAGAAGCTCGCGCTGCCCTCGGCCGCGGAGGTCGTTCAGGCCGCCAAATCCGTCTGCTACCGGTAAGCCGTCGAGGACGCCCAGATGGCCGGACCCAAGGAGCAGCCGCTGCCGCCCGATGTGATCGGCCGCGAGGACGCCACCGAAGTGTTGCGCGCCTTCGTGCTCGATGGCGGGCTCTCGATCGCCTTCCAGCGCGCGTTCGAGGAGCCCGACGTGTGGGGGCTGCTCCTGGTCGACGTCGCCCGTCATGCTGCGCGCGCCTATGCGCGCGAGAGCGATTATTCCGAAGACGAGGCGCTGCAGCGCATCGTCGAGATGTTCGAAGCCGAGCTGGCTCGGCCGACCGATACGGGCACCACCAGCCCCAGGTCGAAACAAGGTCACTGATCATGCCGATCAACATTCTCATGCCCGCGCTGTCGCCGACGATGGAGAAGGGCAACCTCGCCCGTTGGCTCAAGAAGGAAGGCGACCAGGTCAAGTCCGGCGAGGTCATCGCCGAGATCGAGACCGACAAGGCCACGATGGAAGTCGAGGCGGTCGACGAAGGTACCCTCGCCAAGATCCTGGTGCCGGAAGGCACGCAGGACGTGCCCGTGAACGACGTGATCGCGGTGCTCGCCGGCGAGGGCGAGGACGTCAAGGCCGCCGGCAGCGCACCGGCTGCGGCAGCTCCCAAGCCCGAGGCCAAGCCCATCGCCTCGGCGGCTCCCGCTGCGACGGCTGCACCGGCCGCGGCGCCCGCGCCGAAGCCGGCTACGGCTCCTGCGCCAGCCGCGCCTGCGGCGGCCCCTCAGGTCAACGGTCATGCGCGCATCTTCTCGTCGCCATTGGCGCGCCGTCTCGCCAAGGATGCCGGCATCGATCTCGGCCGCATCACCGGCACCGGCCCGCACGGCCGCGTCGTTGCGCGCGACGTCGAGGAGGCCAAGTCCGGCAAGGGCCTGAAGGCCGCGCCGTCGGCGGCACCTGCCGCGGCAGGCGCGCCCGCGCTGGCGCCGTCGATGTCGGACAAGCAGATCCTGGCGCTGTTCGAGCCCGGCTCCTACGAGGTCATCCCGCATGACGGCATGCGCCGCACCATCGCGCAGCGCCTCACGGCGTCGGTGCAGAACGTCCCGCACTTCTATCTCACGATCGACTGCGACATCGGCAAGCTCCTGGCTGCGCGCGAGGAGATCAATGCGGCTGCTCCAAAGGACAAGGAGAAGAAGCCGCTCTACAAGCTCTCGGTGAACGATTTCGTCATCAAGGCGATGGCGGTGGCGCTGCAGAAGATCCCGAACTGCAACGTCAGCTGGACCGAAGGCGGCATGGTCAAGCACAAGCATTCCGATGTCGGTGTCGCCGTCGCAATGCCCGGCGGACTGATCACGCCGATCATCCGCAAGGCCGAGACCAAGACGCTGTCGGCGATCTCCAGCGAGATGAAGGACTTTGCCGCGCGCGCCCGCTCGCGCAAGCTGAAGCCGGAGGAATATCAGGGCGGCACCACGGCCGTCTCCAACCTCGGCATGTACGGCATCAACCACTTCACCGCCGTGATCAATCCGCCGCACGCCACGATCCTCGCGGTTGGCACCTCGGAAGAACGCCCCGTCGTGCGCAACGGCAAGATCGAGATCGCGAGCATGATGAGCGTGACGTTGTCGTGCGATCACCGCGCGATCGACGGCGCGCTCGGCGCCGAGCTGATCGGCGCCTTCAAGCAACTGATCGAGAATCCCGTGATGATGATGGTGTGATCTTGCTTTCCGGAGCGGGATGGCAAACGGGGCCGACGCATGCGCATCAGAACGCGGTGGCCCTGGATCACGGCGCTGGTGAGCGCCGCGCTGTTCGCCAATCCGCTCGGGATCGACGTCATCTATTCTGCCTTCTTCTCCGGCGAGGCGCTGTCGCGCGGCATCTGGGCGCCGATCGCGCTCGCCGGATTCGCTATCTGCACCCTGCTGATGCTCCTGGAAGCCGTCATGCGAGCCATGATCTGGCGACGCTCCGTCCGCAGCCCCACCGTCTGATTTCCGACTGCTTAAGTTGAATGGGAGCCGTCATGGCCGACACATCCTTCGACATCATCATCATCGGGTCCGGCCCGGGCGGCTACGTCGCCGCGATCCGCGCCGCCCAGCTCGGCTTCAAGACCGCGATCATCGAGAAGTCCTACCTCGGCGGCATCTGCCTGAACTGGGGCTGCATCCCGACCAAGGCGCTGCTGCGCTCGGCCGAGATCTATCACTACATGCAGCATGCCAAGGACTATGGCCTGTCGGCGGAGAACATCTCCTACGATCCGAAGGCGGTTGTGCAGCGCTCGCGCGGCGTCTCGAAGCGCCTCAATGACGGCGTCGGCTTCCTGATGAAGAAGAACAAGGTCCAGGTGATCTGGGGCAAGGCTGCGATCGACGCGCCCGGCAAGATCACGGTGACCAAATCCGACGTCGAGGCGCCCAAGGGCGCGCTGGGCGAGGGGACCTATCAGGCGAAGCACATCATCGTTGCCACCGGCGCGCGGCCGCGTGTGCTGCCGGGACTCGAGCCGGACAAGAAGCTGGTCTGGACCTATTTCGAGGCGATGGTTCCTGACAAGATGCCGAAGTCGCTGTTGGTGGTCGGCTCTGGCGCGATCGGCATCGAGTTCGCGTCGTTCTTCCGCACCATGGGCTCCGAGGTGACGGTGGTCGAGGTGCTGCCGCAGATCCTCCCCGTGGAAGACGCCGAGATCGCCGGCCTCGCGCGCAAGCAACTGGAGAAGCAGGGCCTCAAGATCATGACCGGCGCCAAGGTCACCAAGCTCGACAAGAAGAGCGACAGCGTGGTGGCGACGATCGACGACGGCAAGGGCAAGACCGAGACGGTCGAGTTCGATCGCGTGATCTCGGCGGTCGGCGTCGTCGGCAACATCGAGAATCTCGGGCTCGAGAAGCTCGGCGTGAAGACCGATCGCGGCTGCATCGTCATCGACGGCTACGGCAAGACCAACGTCCCCGGCCTCTACGCGATCGGCGACGTCGCGGGTCCCCCGATGCTGGCGCACAAGGCCGAGCATGAGGGCGTGGTCTGCATCGAGGCCATCAAGGGCCTGCATCCGCACCCGATGGACAAGAACCTCATTCCGGGCTGCACCTATTGCCATCCGCAAGTCGCCTCGGTCGGCCTCACCGAGGCCAAGGCCAAGGAGCAGGGCCGCGACGTCAGAGTCGGCCGCTTCCCCTTCGTCGGCAACGGCAAGGCAATTGCGCTCGGCGAGGACCAGGGCCTGGTCAAGGTGATCTTCGACAAGAAGACCGGACAACTGATCGGCGCCCACATGGTCGGCGCCGAGGTCACCGAGCTGATCCAGGGCTATGTCGTGGCGATGAACCTCGAGACGACAGAGGAAGAGCTGATGCACACGGTCTTCCCGCATCCGACCCTGTCGGAGATGATGAAGGAAGCCGTGCTCGACGCCTACGGCCGCGTGCTGAACATGTAGCTCCGTCCCCGCTCGTCATGCGCGGGCTTGACCCGCGCATCCATCGCGCTTCGGGAAACTCTGCGAAGCGGATGGATTGCCGGGTCAAGCCCGGCAATGACGACAGCAGCCAGAAAGTCACTGCCGTGAAATCCAGCGACAATCTCACCATCGAACGTCCGACCTTCGTCACCCATCTCGAATGCGCGATGGAAGGCGATCACTATCCGGCGGATCAGGTCCACAACCTCTCCAAGGCCGGCAAGCCGCTGCTGGTGCGCTACGATCTCGCAGGCGTGAAGCGGGCGCTCACGAAGGACGCGCTGGCGCAGCGTCCGGCCGACATGTGGCGCTATCGCGAACTGCTGCCGGTGCGCAAATGCCAGGACATCGTCAGCCTCGGCGAAGTCATGACACCGCTGATCAGCCTGCCGAAGCTGTCCAAGAAGCTCGGCGGCGGCGAGATCATCGTCAAGGATGAGGGCCGGCTGCCGACCGGCTCGTTCAAGGCGCGCGGCCTCGTGATGGCGGTGTCGATGGGCAAGGCGCTCGGCATCAAGCACATGGCGATGCCGACCAACGGCAATGCCGGTGCTGCGCTCGCGGCCTATGCGACCTCCTGCGGCATCAAGACCACGATCTTCTGTCCGGCCGATACGCCGGAGGTGAACGTCAGCGAGATCGAGCTGCAGGGCGCGACCGTCTACCGCGTCAACGGACTGATCGACGATTGCGGCAAGATCGTCGGCGAGGGCAAGGCCAAGGTTGGCTGGTTCGATACCTCGACGCTGAAGGAGCCGTATCGCATCGAGGGCAAGAAGACGATGGGCCTCGAGCTCGCCGAGCAGCTCGGCTGGGACGTGCCCGACGTGATCTTCTATCCGACCGGCGGCGGCACCGGCCTGATCGGCATGTGGAAGGCGTTCGACGAACTGGAGAAGATCGGCTTCATCGGTTCCAAGCGTCCGCGCATGGTCGCGGTGCAGGCGTCGGGCTGCGCGCCGATGGTGCGGGCCTTCGAGCAGGGCGTCGAGCATGCGACCCGGTGGGAAGACGCCCACACCATCGCGTCCGGCATCCGCGTGCCTCAGGCGGTGGGTGATTTTCTCATCCTGCGCGCGGTGCGCGAGAGCAAAGGTTTCGCCATCGCGGTCGATGACGAGAAGATTTCATCTGCGCTCAGCGAAGTCGCGCGCGAGGAGGGGCTGCTGTTGTGCCCGGAAGGCGCGGCGACCTATGCCGCCTACAAGCAGAGCCTGGCCGACGGGCGCGTAACGAAAAACGATCGCGTCATGCTGTTCAATTGCGCGACAGGACTTAAATATCCGCTGCCGCCGGTCACCCGCACGCTCGATCGTCACCAGCCGATCGACTTCGGGCAGTTCTAACTAACAACCAGCACCGCGGCCTCGGGCACATGCTCCGGCGCAGACGCATTCGCGTCTGCCGCCGGTGCGTGCGACACAAGGGAGGACGTGATGCGACGAGCTCTTTGCGCCGTGCTGTTGGTGTGTCTTGCGCTGATGCAGCCGGCGCGCGCCGACAATTATCCCTCGCGCGCGATCACCGTGATCGTGCCATTCGCTGCCGGCGGCCCATCGGATGCGATGATGCGCATCCTCGCCGAGCACATGAGACAGACGCTCGGCCAGCCCGTTCTGATCGAGAACGTGACAGGGGCGGGCGGCTCGATCGGCGTGGGCCGTGCCGTCCGCTCGAAGCCCGACGGCTACACCGTGAGCTTCGGCCATCTCGGCACCCATGTCGCCAACGGCGCCGTCTACCGGCTCGGCTATGACCTCGAAGCCGATCTCGAGCCGGTGGTGCTGCTGCCGAGCAATCCGATGATCATCGTCAGCAGGAACAACATCCCGGCGAAGTCGCTGCCGGAGTTTCTCGCCTGGGTGAAATCGCAGCCGAACCCCGTATCGGCCGGCACAGCGGGCAATGGCTCCGGCAGCCACATCGCGGGGCTCTATTTCGAGCAGGTCACCGGCCTCAAACTGCAATATGTGCCGTATCGCGGCACGGGGCCGGCGATGAACGATCTGGTCGCTGGCCAGATCGATCTGATCGTGGACCAGACCTCCAACGCCATCAACCAGGTTCGCGCCGGCACGATCCGCGCCTACGCCGTCACCGACGCCAAGCGCCTCGATTCCGCGCCGGAGATTCCGACCACCGACGAGGCCGGCCTGCCGGGCTTCCACATGACCCTGTGGTCGGGCCTCTGGCTGCCGAAGGGCGCCAGCAAGGAGATCGTCGACACCCTCAATGCGGCGGCGGTGGCCGCGCTGGACGAGCCGGATGTGAAAAATCAGTTGAAAAACCTGGGGTTGCAGATGCCGACGGCCGACCAGCGCAGCGCCGCCGCGCTTGGAACCCTGCAGCGCGCCGAGATCCGCAAATGGTGGCCGATGATCCGCGCCGCCGGGGTGGTGCCGGAGTAGGCTCACCCTGCCACGCCCAATCGCGCATGGTTGCGCATCGGCCACGGATGTTGCGACGTCGCCACAGTTTACGAAGTTTTGGTAACAATCTCCGGCGCTCCGCAAACGCGCCGCTTTTTAGCCACACCTGGTCGTGAAATACTTTGATCAGAACATAACCAGTGCGTGTGAGGCTGCCGAAAATCCACTTGCCGGATTTTGAGCGTTCTCCACAGCACCGGGAGGCCAAAACAGCGATGGACGCGAAGACCGACATCAAGCGCAGGCTGCCCAGCCGTCATGTGACGGAAGGGCCCGAGCGTGCGCCGCATCGGTCCTATCTCTACGCCATGGGCCTCACCACGGCGCAGATCCATCAGCCCTTCGTCGGCGTCGCTTCGTGCTGGAACGAGGCTGCGCCCTGCAACATCGCGCTGATGCGGCAGGCCCAGGCGGTGAAGAAGGGCGTGGCGCACGCCGGCGGCACGCCGCGCGAATTCTGCACCATCACCGTGACCGACGGCATCGCGATGGGCCATGACGGCATGCGCTCGTCGCTGCCGTCGCGCGAGGCGATTGCCGATTCGGTGGAGCTGACGATTCGCGGCCATTCCTACGATGCGCTCGTCGGCCTCGCCGGCTGCGACAAATCGCTGCCGGGCATGATGATGGCGATGGTCCGGCTCAACGTGCCCTCGATCTTCATCTATGGCGGCTCGATCCTGCCCGGCAATTTCCGCGGCCAGCAGGTCACCGTGCAGGACATGTTCGAGGCTGTCGGCAAGCATTCGGTGGGCGCGATGTCGGACGACGACCTCGACGAGCTCGAGCGCGTCGCCTGTCCGTCGGCTGGCGCCTGCGGCGCCCAGTTCACGGCCAACACGATGGCGACGGTGTCCGAGGCGATCGGGCTGGCGCTGCCTTATTCGGCCGGCGCCCCGGCGCCTTACGAAATCCGCGATTCCTTCTGCATGACCGCCGGCGAACAGGTCATGGAGCTGATCGCCGCCAATATCCGCCCGCGCGACATCGTCACGCGAAAATCCCTGGAGAATGCCGCTGCGGTTGTGGCGGCGTCCGGCGGGTCGACCAATGCTGCGCTGCATCTACCTGCGATTGCGCACGAGGCCGGCATCAAGTTCGACTTATTCGACGTCGCCGAAATCTTCAAAAAGACACCTTATATCGCGGATTTGAAGCCGGGTGGCCGCTATGTCGCCAAAGACATGTTCGAGGCTGGTGGCATTCCGCTCTTGATGAAGACGTTGCTCGACCATGGCTATTTGAACGGCGACTGCCTCACAGTCACCGGCCGGACGATCGCCGAAAACCTCAAAGGCGTGAAGTGGAATCCGCACCAGGACGTGGTGGTGCCGGCTGACAAGCCGATCACTGCAACCGGGGGTGTCGTCGGTCTGAAAGGCAATCTCGCGCCAGAGGGCGCGATCGTGAAAGTCGCGGGCATGTCGAACTTGAAATTCTCTGGGCCGGCCCGCTGCTTCGATCGGGAAGAGGACGCCTTTGACGCCGTCCAGAAGCGCACCTATCGCGAAGGCGACGTGATCGTCATCCGCTACGAGGGGCCGCGCGGCGGTCCGGGCATGCGGGAAATGCTGCAGACCACGGCGGCGCTGACCGGGCAGGGCATGGGCGGCAAGATCGCGCTGATCACCGACGGCCGGTTCTCGGGCGCGACCCGGGGCTTCTGCATCGGCCATATCGGACCGGAGGCGGCGGTCGGCGGACCGATCGCGCTGGTCGAGGATGGCGACATCATCGAGATCGACGCCGAGGCGGGCATCCTTAACGTGAAGTTGAGCGATGCCGAGCTGGCGACACGCAAGACCAAGTGGACGCCGCGTGAGACGCATCACACGTCAGGTGCACTTTGGAAATATGCCCAGCAGGTGGGGCCGGCCGTGGCGGGCGCCGTGACCCATCCAGGTGGTGCGCAAGAGAAGTATTGCTATGCGGACATCTGATCGGATCCTTTTCGCATTGATGCTGGGGGTTGCCCCGCTCGCGTTGCCGACGCCATCGTTCGCGTTCGATGGCGCTCCGGTCAACCAGGAGCCGGCGATCCCCGTGGCTGGACAGCAGGCTGGCGCCGGCGCGCTGCGCAAGGCGCTGCCCGCGACGACGTCCTCGACCTCACCCACGCAGTCCCTGACGGCGCTGCAATACGCGGCGGAGGAAGGTCACCCGATTGCGCAGTTCAAGCTCGGCCGCATGTATGCGGCGGGCGATGGCGTTGCGCGCGACGACATGCGCGCCTTCGACTATTTCAGCCGCATCGCCAATGCGCATGCGGAGGACAGCCCGTCGGCGCCGCAGGCGCAGATCGTCGCCAATGCCTTCGTCGCGCTCGGCCGCTATTACCTGAGCGGCATCCCCAACACGAAGGTCAAGGCCGATCCGGATCGCGCGCGGGAGATGTTCTCCTATGCGGCGTCCTACTTCGGCAATGCGGACGCCCAGTACGACTTGGCGCGGATGTACCTGAAGACCGCGGATGCCTCGCGCGACGACTTCCGTTATGGTGCGCGCTGGCTCGGCCTCGCCGCGCAGAAGGGCCAGCACCAGGCCCAGGCGCTGCTTGGTCAGATGCTGTTCAACGGCGACCGGTTGCCGCGCCAGCCGGCGCGCGGACTGATGTGGCTCACGCTGGCGCGCGACAGCGCCGGTCCGGACGAAGCCTGGATCAAGGAGAGCTACAACCGCGCCTTCGCCAAGGCCTCGGACGATGACCGCGCCTCGGCGCTGCAGATGCTCGAGAGCTGGGTGCAGGGCAAGCGCGAGTAGCAGGAGCGGAATGCATCGCGTTCCCTCCGTTCCAGAGAGGGGCTGCGATGATCATCCGCGATGCGACGGCTGACGATGCCGAGGCGGCCTGCGCCGTGTTGCGGGCCTCGATTTCCGAATTGTGCAGGGACGACCACCGCGGCGACCCGCAGATCCTGGCGCGCTGGCTGGCCAACAAGACACCCCAGAACGTGGCGCAGTGGGCGGACGGGCAGGGGCGCTCACTGCTGGTCGCGGTCGAGGATGGTGCGATTCTCGCGGTCGGCGGGCTCGCCCATCCCGGCGAGATCACGGTCAACTACGTGTCGCCGCAAGCCCGGTTTCGCGGCATCAGCTCGGCGCTGGTGGCCGAGCTGGAGCGGCGGGCGCTCGCGCTTGGTGCAAGGGAGATCGCCTTGTTGAGCACCGAGACCGCGCATCGATTCTATCTCGCCCGCGGCTACGCCGATGTCGGCGTGCCCGCCGGCAAGTTCGGCACCGCGGCCTCCTATCCGATGCGCAAAACCCTCGGTCCCGCGCGGTGAGTCGCGGGTCGCGACGACACATCGAGGCCATGGCAGCGGATGCCTAACGAATAGGCGTCGGCGCGCCGATGTTCTGACCAGCGTCAGGTTCCAGAACCAAAATCGGCGAACTTTGGTACACGAACGACCGCGATGACGCCAAAACGCGCTTGGCACGATTCGTGAGTGCAAATCCTCTGCAACAGCAGAGGCGGCACGTTTGCACAGCGTTCGGATCGGCCTGATCATTCCTCAGCGCGGCTCGGCGGGGTTGTGGGCCCCCTCCGCGGAAGCCTGTGGGCGGCTGGCCGTGACCGAGCTGAACCAGGCCGCCGGCATCCGCCGCCGACAGGTCGAGCTGATCGTCATCGACGCCGGCGCAACCGCCGCCAGCGCGGGTCGGGCCGCGGTCGAAGCGGTCGACGAGTTCGCCGTCGACGGCCTCGTCGGCATGCTGCCGAGCTACGCGCGCGATCCCGTCGCCCAAGCCGCGCGCGGCCGCGTGCCGTTCGTCTACACGCCCCAGTTCGAGGGCCTGCCGGCGAACAGCGATGTGATGACCACGGGCGAGACCGCCGGCGAATTGCTGGCACCCGCGATCCAATGGCTCTCGGAGTGCAAGCGCGCCCGGCGCTTCTTCCTGTGCGGCAACGACTACATCTGGCCGCGTTCCTCGCTCGACATCGCCAAGCGCCTGATCGCGCGATACGGCGGCGTCGTCACCGGAGAGCACTACGTGCCGGTCGGCGTGCATGATTTCGACGAGATGCTCGATCGTATCAAGACCACGCGCAGCGACGTCGTTCTCCCGGTCTTTCTCGGCTTCGACTGCATCGTGTTCAGCCGCGCCTTCTGCGCCGCCGGGCTCAGCCGCCACGTTCTGCGCTTCTCCTCGGCCTTCGACGAGACCATCGTCTATGGACTCGACAGCAGCGAGACCGAGAACGTGTTCGTCGCCTCCAGCTACTTTGCATCGCTGCGCTCGCGCAACAACGGCGCCTTCCTGGAGCGTTACTACACGGCATTCGGCGACAACCCGCCGCCCGCGAACGGCTATGGCGAGTCCTGCTACGAGGGCATTCACGCGCTCGCCGCGCTGATCGAGCGCGCCGAGAGCTTCGATGCGCGCGTTCTCAGGCGCTTCTTCGGGCGCACGCTGCAGCGGCGCACCGCGCGCGGCACGGAGGCACAGCCGGTGGTTGGCGGCCGGCACCCGATCCACCTCGCCGAGCTGGACGGCTACGATTTCTCGGTTGTCGCATCGTCACACTGAGCGCTGCCGCGCCAAAAAGAACTTGCATTTTCAAATATTGTAATTTTAAACTTTGCGCGACTTGTGCAACAGCATCACCAACCGATGGGGACCCCTGATGACTTTTTCCCGCCGTCGTTTTCTGCAACGCTCGGCCATCGCGACGTCGACCTTGATCGCGATACCTGCGGTGTTCCGCTCAGGCGCGCTTGCGGCCGAGAACCCGATCACGGTCGGCAGCCTGCACGACCAGTCGGGCCCGATCGGCACCTCCGGCACGCCGATGGTCTACGCGCTGCAGCTCGCCGTCGATGAGATCAATGCCGCCGGCGGCCTGCTCGGACGTCCCTTGAAGGTCATCCACTACGACACCCAGTCCAACATCCAGCTGTACTCGCAATATGCCCAGCAGCTGGCGGTGAAGGACAAGGTCGACGTCGTGCACGGCGGCATCACCTCGGCCTCGCGCGAGGCGATCCGGCCGACCTTCGACCGCTTCAAGGTGCTGTACTTCTACAACACGCTGTACGAAGGCGGCGTCTGCGACCGCAACACGTTCTGCACCGGCACCACGCCGGCGCAGACGGTCGAGAAGCTTGTGCCGAGCGCGATGAAGAAGTCGGGCAAGAAGGCCTACATCATCGCGGCCGACTACAATTACGGTCAGATCACCGCGAAGTGGATGACCAAGTACTGCAAGGACAATGGCGGCGAGATTCTCTCGACCGACTTCTTCCCGCTCGACGTCACCAATTTCGGCTCGACCATCTCGAAGATCCAGGCGGCCAAGCCCGACCTCATCCTGTCGGCGCTGGTCGGCGGCAACCACACCGCATTCTACCGGCAGTGGACTGCCGCCGGCATGAAATCGAAGATCCCGATCGCCTCGACCACCTTTGGGCTCGTCAACGAGCCCTCGACGCTGGACGCGGCGGAAAGCGATGGGGTCATTGGCGCCTACGGCTATTTCGAGGAGCTGACCACGCCGGCCTCCAAGAGCTTCGTCGAGAAGATCAAGAAGGCGCATCCGGATTCGCCTTACATCAGCGAGCTCGCCTCGTGCACCTATGAAGGCGTGATGCTGTGGGCCGAGGGCGTCAAGAAGGCCGGCAGCATCGACCGCATGAAGGTGATCGAGGCGCTCGAAAGCGGCCTCGTCTTCGACGGCCCCAGCGGCAAGGTCTCGCTGGACAAGCCGACCCATCACACGGTTCGCAACGCGTTCCTTGCCGAGGTGAAGGACCGCAAATGGTCGGTGCTGGAGACCTACACCGACGCCAAGCCGGCGGACACCGCGAGTGTCTGCGACCTCGTCAAGAACCCCACCGACACCAAGCAGTACATCATCAATCTCTGACGCCTGCCGGGTCCCGCCATCCGGCGGGGCCCGGTGTCCCTGGACTGCCCTGAAAGACCTGACGCATGGCGATCTACGTCATCCTCGCGCTCGACGTCCTCAATGGAATCTCGTCGCTGTTCCTGCTCTGCCTGGGACTGGCGATCATCTTCGGCATGATGAAGATCATCAATCTCGCCCATGGCGAATTCATCATGCTCGGCGCCTATGCGACCGTCATTTCCGCCAATGCCGGTGTGAACATCTGGATCGCGATGCTGATCATCGCGCCGCTGTTCGTCGGCATCGTGGGGCTCGTGATCGAGCGCTGCCTGATTCGCTTTCTCTATGGCCGCCTGGTCGATTCGATGCTCGCGACCTGGGGCCTCAGCCTCCTGATCATCGGGATCATCACGACGATCTATGGCAACACCCAGCAGGGCGTGCCGACGCCGCTCGGCGGCTTTTCGATTGGCTCGTATCAGTCGAGCTACTACACGCTGTTCCTTGCCTTGATGGCGGCCGTCATGATGGCGATCATCTACGGCGTGATGCGCTACACCCGTTTCGGCCTGGTCGCCCGCGCCACGATGCAGAATCCGGCGATGGCGGCGACGCTCGGCGTCAACCCGGCCCGGGTCTACATGAGCACCTTCGCGCTCGGTGCGGCCGTGACCGGCCTCGCCGGCGGCCTGCTGGCGCCGGTGTCCGGCATCACCCCCGTGATGGGCGGCGCCTATGTCGCGAAGGCGTTCATGACCGTGGTCGGCGGCGGCGCCGCGATCCTCTCCGGCACGCTCTCGGCCGCGAGCCTGTTCGGCTCGGTCAACCAGATCGGCGCCTATTTCACCACGCCCGTCTATGGCGAGGTGATCGTCTTCACCACCGCGATCGTGCTGATCCGCTTGCTGCCGCAGGGCATCTCCGGGCGCTTCTTCAAGGGAAACCTGTGATGGACAAGCACCTCCGTCTTTCCGGCCAGGTGGGCGCGATCGCCCTTGCCATCGTAGCGATTGCGATCGTGCCGAGCGTGATCGAGCTGTTCGCGCTGATGCAGCTGACGCTGTTCGCTGCAATGGCGGTGCTGGCGCTCAGCCTCGCCTTCATCTGGGGCTTCGGCGGCATCCTGTCGTTCGGACAGACCGCGTTCTTCGGGCTCGGCGGCTATGCCTATGCGATCGCGGCCATCAATTTCCAGGACTCGACGCCTGCGATCCTGGTGGCCATCGCGGTCCCGGCGACGTTCGCGGCGATCCTCGGCTATTTCATCTTCTTCGGCCGCATCTCCGACGTCTATCTCGGCGTCATCACGCTCACGGTGACCCTGATCCTGTTCAACTCGGTCAACTCGACCTCGGGCGATGCGTACAAGATCGGCAAGGCGCTGCTCGGCGGCTTCAACGGCATGCCGGCGGTGCCGACCTTCAACATGCCGTTCGATCCCTCGACCGTGCTGTCGCCCGAGCAGTCGTGGTGGACCACAGCAGGCGTGCTGCTGGCCGCGTTCCTGATGCTGCGCCTGTTGCTGGCGTTGCCGGCCGGGCGCATCATCGTCGCGGTGCGCGAGAACGAGGTGCGGGCCTCGCTGCTCGGCTACGACCCGCGGCTGGTGAAGTGCCTGACCTTCATTCTCGGCGGTGCGATCGCCGGGCTTGCCGGCGCGCTCTACGTCAACTGGGGCGCCTTCGTCAGCCCGACCATCTTCAGCCTTTCGCTGTCGGCGGAGATCATCATCTGGATCACGGTCGGCGGGCTCGGCACCTTGTTGGGGCCGATCATCGGCTGCGTCGTCATCGAATACATCGTCGCCTATATCGGCTCGCAGCAGCTGTTGAACTCCAACCTCGTGCTCGGCGGCGTGCTGGTGATCTTCGTGCTGCTGCTGCCGAAGGGCATGGTGCCGACCGCCCGCGATCTCGTGATGCGGCTGATGCCGGCCTCCAAGCCGAAAGCCAATGGTCCACCGGTGCAATCCGCTGCGGCGCCGCATCCTGCAGGAGCCGAATGACATGGCAGACCTCGTTCCTCTGCTCAAGGCCGAGCACCTGACGATGCGCTTCGGCGGCGTCGTCGCCAATGACGACATCACCTTCACCCTGCAGGAGATGGAGTTGCGCTGCCTGATCGGCCCGAACGGCGCCGGCAAGAGCACGTTCTTCAAGACGCTGACGGGACAACTGGTGCCAACGTCGGGCAGCATCGCGTTCCGCGGCATGCCGATCGCGGGCAAGCTGTCGCACGAGATCGCGCGCATGGGCATCGGCATCAAGACCCAGGTCCCGAACGTATTCAACGGCCTCTCGGTGCGCGAGAACATCTGGATGGCGGTGCGCCGCAAGGCGACCCCGCGCCAGCAGGGCCCGGCGGTCAATGCCGTGCTCGAGATGATCCGGCTGACCGACTACGCCGACAGCATCGTCGCGACGCTGTCGCACGGCCAGCGCCAATGGGTCGAGATCGGCATGGTGCTGGCCGCCGAGCCCGAGCTGATCCTGCTCGACGAGCCCGCCGCGGGGATGACCGACGAGGAGACCTTCCACACCGCTGCGATCATCCGCGAGATCAACCAGACCCGTGCGATCGTGGTCGTCGAGCACGACATGGAGTTCATCAAGCAGATCGCCAAGCGCGTGACCGTGTTCCACCAGGGCCGCGTGCTGGTCGAGGACACCGTGGACAAGGTGCTCGCCGACCAGCGCGTCCGCGACGTCTATCTCGGCAAGAAGGTGGCGGCATGAGTGCGCTTCTCGAAGTCAACGGGCTCAAGTCCGGCTATGGCCGGATCCCGATCCTGTTCGGCGTGGACCTGACGGTCGCCGACGGCGAATATCTCGGCATCCTCGGCCATAACGGCATGGGCAAGACCACGGCGTTGCGCACGCTGATGGGGCATCTGCCAACCACCGACGGCTCGGTGGTGTTCGCAGGCCGAGCCATCACGCATCTCAAGCCGCACGAGCGCTCGCGGCTCGGCATCGGTCTGGTGCCGCAGGGCCGGGAGATCTTTCCGGACCTTTCGGTCATGGAAAATCTGCGCATGGGGCTCGCCGCGGCTCCCAAGGAGGACCGTAGCGTCATCGATGCCGTGCTGCAGGATTTTCCGCGGCTGGTCCGCCTGCTCGACCGCCGCGGCGGCGCGCTGTCCGGCGGCGAGCAGCAATTGCTGGCGCTGGCACGCTGCCTGTGCACCAAGCCGAAGCTGATCCTGTTGGACGAACCGACCGAAGGCATCCAGCCGTCGATCATCGAGGAGATCATCGAGACGCTGCTGGCGTTGAAGTCGCGCTGGAAGATGTCTTTGATCGTGGTCGAGCAGAACCTCGAATTCATCACGTCGTTATCGGACCGCATCCTGCACATCCAGAAGGGGCGTATCACCGAGGAACTCGACCGTGAGACTCTCCTGGCCCGGGAAGGTCAGATGGTCCCGAGCTAGAGCCCGTACCGGCGCAGCTGCGCCGGCCCATTGAACTGACAATCTGCTGTCTCTGCCCAGCTTGTCCTCACAAGAAAGGATGACTCATGTCCATCAAACGCCCGAATGCCGAGGAAGTCGCCGATCTCGCCGCCAGCCTGCACATGAACATGACGGTCGAGGAGGCCGCCGAATATTTGTCGCTGATGGGCGGCATGTTCGACCAGTACGATATCATCGATGAGCTGCCGAACCCGCTGCCGCCTGTCAAATATCCGCGCACGCCGGGCGCCAAGCCGATGCCGAAGGAGAACAAGTACAACGCCTGGGCGATCAAGACCGAGGTGAAGGGCGCGTCCAGCGGTAAGCTCGCCGGCCGTAGCGTCGTGCTGAAGGACAACGTCGCGCTCGCCGGCGTTCCCATGATGAACGGCTCGACCACGCTCGAAGGTTTCATTCCCGCCGCCGACGCCACCATCGTCTCCCGCATTCTCGATGCCGGCGGCACCATCGTCGGCAAGGCCGTCTGCGAGCACTTCTGCCTGTCCGGCGGCAGTCACACCTCCGATCCCGCGCCGGTGCACAATCCCTGGAAGATGGGCTATTCGGCCGGCGGCTCGTCGTCGGGCAGCGCCGCGCTGGTGGCGGCCGGCGAGGTCGACATGGCGATCGGCGGCGACCAGGGCGGCTCGATCCGCATTCCAGCGTCCTATTGCGGCATCTACGGCATGAAGGCGACCCACGGCCTCGTGCCTTACACCGGCGTGATGCCGATCGAATCGACGATCGACCACACCGGACCGATGACCAAGTCGGTCGCTGACAATGCGCTGCTGCTCGAAGTGCTGGCCGGCGCCGACGGTCTCGATCCCCGGCAATATGCGCCGAAGGTCTCGGCCTACACCGAGGCGCTCGGCAAGGGCGTCAAGGGTCTCAAGATCGGCGTCCTCAAGGAAGGCTTCAGCGCGCCCAACATGGAAGAGGGCGTGGTCGCCAAGGTCAAGGCTGGCGCGGAGCGCTTCGCCAAGATGGGCGCGAGCATGTCGGAAGTCTCGATCCCCGAGCACATGCATGCGCTGGCGGCGTGGAATCCGATCACGCTCGAAGGCTTCCTCGTGCAGATGATGCTCGGCAACGGCATGGGGTTCAACTGGAAGGGCCTTTACGATGTCGGTCTGCTCGATGCGCATTCCGGCTGGCGCACGCGCGCCGACGATCTGTCGGTGACGTTGAAGCTGACCATGCTGGTCGGGCAGTGGGGCCTCGAGCACTATCGTGGCCGCTACTACGCCAAGTCGCGCAACATCGCGATTCAGGCCAAGGCGGCCTATGATGCCATGTTCGGCTCCTACGATCTGCTGCTGATGCCGACCCTGCCGTGCGTCGCCACGCCGATCCCGGCCAAGGATGCGCCGCTCGCCGAGGTGGTGCAGCGCGCCTTCGAGATGACCGCGACGACCAGCCCGTTCGACGTGACAGGCCATCCGGCGATGACCCTGCCGTGCGGCCTCTCGGACGGCCTGCCGGTCGGCCTGATGCTGATCGGCAAGGACTACGCCGAATCCACCATCTACCAGGCGGCGGCGGCGTTCGAGGCCGACGGCGACTGGAAGACCTTCTGATGATCACCATCACCGCGGTCATCAGGGCCAAGGCGGGATACGAGGCCACGATGCGCGACGCTCTCGTCGCCGTCGCGGCCCATGTCGCGGCCAACGAGCCGGAGACGATCGGGTTCTTCATCTCGCAGAGTGAGACCGAGCCCGGTCTGTTCACGACCTACGAGCGCTTCGCCGACAAGGCCGCGATGGACCGCCACAACGGCTCCGCCGCGGTGGCGACCTTCTTCGGCATCGCCAAGCTGATCCTCGACGGCGAGGTCATTCTCGTGACGTCGCAGGAGGTGTCGGCGACGCTGCGGTAGTGCGCTGGGAGGTACCAACCGTCTCCACAGTCATTCCGGGGCGATGCGATAGCATCGAACTATGGTGCGCAATTGCGCACCTGAGGATCTCGAGATCCCGGGTTCAGCCCTGGCGGGCTGCCCCGGAATGACGGTGATGACGTCAGCGAGAGAAAATCACGCCGATGCTCCGTTTGCACGGCATCATAGGACGCGCCGACGACAGGGCCTATGCCGGCCGGCTCCATGCGCTGGAGCATCGCGGCGGCATCGAGCTGTTGTTCGTGCCGCCGGAGGACGCCGGCCGCAGGCGCTTCCGGCTGACCACCGATCGCGGCACCGACTGCGCCGTCAGCCTCGATCGCGACGAACAGCTCGTCGACGGCGCGCTGCTGCATCTCGATTCCGATCGCGCGATCATCGCCCGCTTCGGTGAGGAGCAGGTCTGGCACCTGCGCGCGCGCGATCCGGCCTGTGCGCTGAAGCTCGGCTGGCACGCCGGCAACCTGCACTGGCGCGTCCGCTTCGAAGACGATCATCTGATCGTGCTGCTCGATGCCCCGCTCGACACCTATCGCGCCCGCATCCAGCCGCTGCTCGATGCCGGCGAGGTCGTGGAGCGCGATCATGTTTGACCGCGGCGAGGCGCTCGCGCTGCTGCAGCTCGGCGACAGTGCCTTTCCCGCCGGCGGCTTTGCGTTCTCCTGGGGCATCGAAGGCCTCGCGGCCGACGGCCTGCTGTCCGGTCGCGCCGACCTCGACGGCGTTATTGCCGATCACCTCGCGCAGCGCTGGGCCAGCATGGATCGCATCCTGCTCCGCCGCGCCTGGCACGCCGACGACATTGCCGCGATCGCCGCCGTGGATCGCCTCGCCGAGGCGACAACGCCGTCGGCCGAGATGCGCGAGGGCTCGCGGCGCGCGGGCAGGGCGCTGCTCGGCGTCTGGGTCAAGCTCGCCGGTCCGTTGTCTCAGGCGTACCGTGCCCGCGTTTCAACCGATGCGCGGCTCGGACATCTGCCGGTGGTACAAGCCATCACCGGCCGCGATGCCGGCCTTAGCCTCGACGCGGCCGAACTGGTCTCCGGCTGGACCCTCGTCGCCGGCCTCGTCAGCGCCGCCGTGCGGCTCGGCCTGATCGGCCACATCGAGTCGCAGCGCAGCCTCGCGCTTGCCCGCGCACGGCTCGCTGATCTGCTCGACGAGACACCCGACGACGACGCGATGCCGTCGAGCTTCACGCCCTTCATCGACATCGCCGTGTCGCGCGGTCCGCTGCGGCACGTGCGCATGTTCACGACCTGACCAGAGGTGCCGCGCCATGATGAACCTGTCGCCGACCGAGATGGATCGTCTCGTGATCTTCAACGCCGCGCAGATGGCGCGGCGCAACCGCTTGCTCGGCATCAGGCTCAGCCATCCGGAGGCGGTGGCCTACATCACCGACGAGGTGATGACCGCGGCGCGCCGCAATCTGCCCTATGCCGAGATCCGCGACATGGCGGGACGGCTGCTCACGACCGACGACGTCGAGCCCGGCGTCGCCCAGATGATCCCGATTCTCTATGTCGAGCTGATGTTTGCCGAGGGCACCAAGGTGATGGCGCTGTTCGAGCCGATCCAGCCGGCTGAGGGCGCCGTCGCCGACGTCATCGTGCCCGGCGAGATCATCGAAGGCCCTGGCGACATCGAGATGTTCACCGCGTTGCCGGCCGTCACCATCGACGTCGTCAACACCGGCGACCGGGACATCCAGGTGCGCAGCCACACCCATTTCTTCGAGGTCAACCGCGCACTGTTGTTCGATCGTGCCGCCGCCTGGGGCATGAAGATTGATCGTCCGGCGGGACTCGGCGTCCGTTTCGAGCCGGGCGTCACCAAATCGGTACGCCTCGTGCCGATCACCGGCGACCGCATCGTGCGCGGCCAGGCCGGACTCGTCAACGGCCCGCTCGACGCGGCCGGCGCGCGCGAGACCGGGCTGAAACTCGCGCAGTCGCGCGGCTATCTGGGAGCTTAGATCATGGCCACGCTGACCCGCCGCGCCTATGCTGAGCTGTATGGCCCCACCAAGGGCGATCTCATCCGGCTCGCCGACACCAGCCTGCTCGCCGAGATCGAGCACGACTACACGACCTACGGCCATGAGCTGCTGGTCGGCGCCGGCAAGAACCTGCGCGACGGCGAGGCCATCGCCGGCCACCGCACGTCGTCCCACAAGATCCTCGACGTCGTCGTCAAGAACGCGACCATCGTCGACGCCGTCGCCGGCATCGTGAAGGCCGACATCGGCATCCGCGACGGGCGTATCGTCGGCATCGGCAAGGCCGGCAATCCCGACGTGATGCCGGACGTGCATCCGGACATGGTGGTCGGCCACACCACCGCGCCGATCGCCGGCGGCCCGTTCATCGTCACCGCCGGCGCGATCGAAAGCCACGCGCATCTGATCTCGCCGGAACAGTCGGACCATGCGCTGGCCGGCGGCACCACGACGATGATCGGCAACGGCTCCGGGCCGGTGTTCGATGTCGGCTCCGGCTCGGGGCCGAATTTCGGGCACTTCCTGAAATCGATCGAGTTCTCGCCGCTGAACTACGCGCTGTTCGGCCGCGGCGGCTCCAACCCCGAAGCGGTCGAGGAGGCGGTCGCGGCCGGCGGCATGTCGGTCAAGATCCACGAGGACTTTGGCGCCGCGCCCGACGTCATCGACAAGAGCCTGATCGCCGCCGACCGCAACGACTTCGCCGTGCATCTGCACACCGACTCGATCAACGAATACGGCTTCTGCGAGGACACGATGGCGGCGGTCGACGGCCGCACCATCCACATGTACCACGTCGAGGGTGCCGGCGGCGGCCATGCACCCGATCTGCTCAAGGTGGTGTCCTGGCCCAACGTGATCCCGTCCTCCACCAATCCGACCAATCCCTACACCTCCTACGGCATGGAGGAGGGCGTGCCGATGACGATGATCTGTCATCAGCTCAACTACAACGCGCCCGAAGACGTCATGTTCGGCGAGGCGCGGGTGCGGGCGCAGTCGATGGCGGCCGAGGATTTCCTGCACGACATGGGCGCGATCTCGATCTTCGGCACGGACACCCAGGGCATGGGCCGGCTCGCCGAGAACGTCGCCAAATGCTGGCAGCTCGCCAGCGTGATGAAGGACCGCATCGGCCGGCTGCCGGAGGAGACGACCGCGCGCGCCGACAATGAGCGCATCAAGCGCTACGTCGCCAAGCTCACCATCAATCCCGCTGTTGCCGTCGGCATCGATCATGTCGTCGGCTCGATCGAGGTCGGCAAGATGGCCGATCTCGTGCTGTGGCCGCGCGCCTCGTTCGGCCTCAAGCCCTACATGGTGATCAAGAACGGCTTCCCTGTCTGGGCCGCGATGGGCGACGGCAATGGCAGTCTGGGTCTCTCCGAGCCGATGATCCAGAAGCGGATGTGGGGTGCGCTCGGCGCAGCGCCACAGCGGCTCGGCGTCAACTTCATGTCGAAGCTCGCGGTCGACGCCGGCATCCGCGCCAAGCTTGGGCTCGGCCGTGAGACCGTGCAGATCAAGAACGTGCGCCGGCTGCGCAAGACCGACATGGTCCGCAACGCGGCGATGCCGCATGTCGAGGTCGATCCGCAGACCTTCGAGGTCCGCGCCGACGGCAAGCTGCTGATGTGCCCGCCGGCGACGACCGTGCCGCTCGCGAGGAGGTTCATGCTGCGATGAACCGTCTCGCTCTCACCGGCACCGATGCGCCGATGACCGCCGCGCGCGTCGGCATCGGCGGCCCGGTGGGCTCCGGCAAGACCGCTCTGGTCGAGCGCCTGATCCCGGCGCTGCAGGCGCGCGGCATCGACATCGCGGTCATCACCAACGATCTCGTCACCGCCGAGGATGCCGAGCGCGTCCGCCGCTCGGGATTGATCGACCCGGCGCGCGTGTCGGCGGTCGAAGCCGGCGCCTGTCCGCACACCGTGATCCGCGAGGACCCGACGCTCAACATCGAGGCCGCCGACGAATTGGAGCGGCGCTTTCCGGGCGTCGAGCTGATCCTGCTGGAGAGCGGTGGTGACAATCTCGCCTCGACCTTCTCGCGCGACCTCACCGATTTCTGGATGTTCGTGATCGACGTCGCCGGCGGCGACGACATCCCGCGCAAGCGCGGCCCCGGCGTGATCCGCGCCGATCTGCTCGTCATCAACAAGGTCGATCTCGCCTCGCATGTCGGCGTCGATCTCGATCGCATGCGGCGCGAAGCGGCCGAGGTGCGCGGCGGCCGTCCGGTGCTCTTGACCAACTGCCGACGCGGCGAGGGTATTGATGCGATCGTCGATCTGCTCGAGCGCGAGGTGCTGTTCCGCACGTGAGCGCTTCAGCCCCAGAGCCGCCGCGGCTCGATCTCTCCTTCGTTCGCCGCGGCGGCCGCACGGTGATCGACCGCCGGCTGTTCGCGTGGCCGTTCGTGCTGACACGCAGCTTTCACACCGATGCCGAGCGGCCGGACCTGCTCAGCGTGATCCTGCAGACCGGCAGTGGCGCGGTGCATGGCGAGGACCGGTTGACGCAGCGCTTCACGCTACATGCGGGTGCAGCCGTTTGCGTGACCACGCAGGGCGCCACCTCAGTCCATCGCGCCGAGCCGGGCGCACGTGCCATGGAGCAGGTGCTGCTCCGGGTCGAGACCGGCGCCAGGCTCGATTATCGGCCGGAGCCGCGTATTCTGTTTCCCGGGGCTGCCTTGTGCCAGGTGCTCGAACTGCACTGCGCCGCCGATGCTTTGGCCCTCGTGACCGACGCCTTCACGATGCATGACCCGGTCGGGCAGGGGCGCTTGTTCCGCGAGCTCGACTCCGCGCTCGTCGTGCGCCGGACGGGCGAGGCGCCGCTCCTCATCGACCGCATGCAGCTGCGCGATCCTGATGTCGCCGTCTTCAACGGTCATCGCGCGTTCGGCTCGGCCGTGCTGATGCTGCCGCTGACGAACGATCTCACCGCGCTTCGCCAGCGTCTCGTCGATGCGCTGTCCTGCATCGACGGCCTCTACGCCGCGGCAAGCCTGCTGCCGGAGAGCGCCGGTCTCGGCGTGCGCCTCGCGGGCCGCCAGATGCGCCAGCTGCGCACCGGATTCGACGCGATCGCCGCGATCTATCGCGAGGCTCAGGCCCCGAGCGCGCCTGCGACGGCTCGGCCGACCGCTGCGTGAACCGCGTTGCGCTTGTCGTCGCTGGCCTTGGTCTCGGTGAGATAGCTGCTCACGACGACCGGCACGCGCCCTGTCGGCCAGATCACGGCGACATCGTTGCTGCTGCCGCGCTCGCCCGCGCCGGTCTTGTCGCCGATGCGCCATTCGCCGGGCAGGCCGGCGCGCAGCTTGGCGCCACCGGTCTTGCAGGCGATCAGCCAGCCATTCAGGATGTCGCGCGATGCCGCCGACAGCGCCGTGCCGGTCGTCAGCTTCGCCAAGGTCTGCGCCATCGCCGCGGGCGTCGTGGTGTCCCTGGGATCGCCGGGCACGCTTTCATTGAGCGCAGGCTCGATGCGGTCGAGCCGGGTGATGGCGTCGCCGAAGCCGCGGATGGCGCGGGTCAGGCCGGCGGGGCCGCCGAGGCTCGCCAGCAGCAGATTCGCCGCCGTGTTGTCGCTGAGCGTCACGGTCGCCTCGCACAATTCGCCGACCGACAGGCCCGACGTCCCCACATAGGCCTTGGTGACCGGCGCGTAGGACAGGATGTCTCCTTGCGCGATCGGAATGCGCCGCGCCAGCTGCTCGGTGCCGACATCGACCTTGGCGAGAATGGCCGCCGCCAGCAGCGCCTTGAAGGTGCTGCACATCGGGAAGCGCTCGTCGAGCCGATGGCCGCTCAGCGCCCCGCTCGCGGTGTCCAGCAGCGCCACGCCGAGTCGTCCGCCGCTGCCGGCCTCGATGCCGGCGATGGTGGCCTGCAGGTCGGCGGCAAGCACCGGCTTCGCCGCCAGCAGCGGCACGATTGCGAGCGGAAACAATTGCCGCCGTGTGTAGATCGTCATGGACCGTTCTCGAGTTACGCCGTCTCGAGATCGAAATCGGCCCACACCGGCACGTGATCCGACGGCTTCTCCCAGGCCCTGACATAGCTGTCGATGCCGACCTCGACCAGCCGGTCGCTGGCCTGTGGCGACAACAACAGGTGATCGATCCGGATCCCTGCGTTCTTCTGCCAGGCGCCGGCCTGATAGTCCCAGAACGTGTACTGCCCCGGCGCGTCGGTGACGGCGCGCAGCGCGTCGGTGAGGCCCAAGCCGAGCAGCGACTGGAAGCTCTCGCGTGTCTCCGGGCGGAACAGCGCGTCGTCGACCCAGGCCTCGGGGTTGGAGACGTCGGTGGCGGCGGGGATCACGTTGAAGTCACCTGCGAGGATCAGCGGCTCCTCGGTCTTCAGCCGCTCACGCGCGTAGTCACGAAGCCGCGACATCCATTTGAGCTTGTAGGGATATTTTTCCGTGTTCGGCGGGTTGCCGTTGGGCAGGTAGAGGCAGGCGATGCGCACCACCCCGCTCTTGAGGCTGACCACGCCCTCGAGGAACCGCGCATGCACGTCCTCGGCATCGCCGTCGAGCCCGGACTTGGTTTCGTCGAACGGCAGCTTCGACAACAGCGCGACGCCGTTGAAGGTCTTCTGGCCGTGCGTCACCACGTTGTAGCCGAGCGCCTCGATCTCCAGCCTTGGGAATGCGTCGTCCGTGCATTTGATCTCCTGCAGGCAGACGATGTCCGGGGAGCATTCCTTGAGCCAGGTCAGGAGGTGATCGATCCGCTGCCGGACCGAATTGACGTTCCAAGTTGCGATACGCATTGGCTTGAGGTTCCCGGGGGGAAGGAGAAACGGCCCCGGTTAGATCAAGCCGCGACCACTCCGGTCAAGGCGGATGGCGTGGGAATCACAGGCGGGTGCAACATTCCACGGGTGGCGCTGAACTGGCTGCTGCAGCGCCCGACGGTCGCGACCATCATCGTCGGCGCCCGCGACGAGAGCCAGCTGATCGAGAATATCGGCGCGGTCGGCTGGAGCCTGACGGCGGAGCAGGTGGCCACGCTCGACGCCGCGAGCGACACGCCGGCGGCCTATCCGGTCCGGCATCAGCGCGGCTTCCCGATGCTGAACGAGCGTCGCTAGTCCAGCACGAGCGGAACTGCTGTGGATCATCAGCCTCAGGCCTCGTACCTGCAGTGCCGATCCATTTGACGACGACGCCGGACGGGACGTAAAATTAGGTTCGATCGTCACGTGGCCGCGCTTCGGTCATTCTGGAGCCGCCACAACGGGGGGCATCGACCCCGGACCGATCGGCGGTTGAGCCTCACGACTGTGCCGGACCCGCAGTCTTCAATGTGACGATGTTTGGCTCACTAAGTCGTCCCGGCGGACCGCATCAGATTTTCGTTGAAGAGAGAACCTCTCGCTCCTCACCCTGAGGAGCCCGCCGCGGGCGGGCGTCTCGAAGGGCGAGGCCAACGCTGCGGCCTCATGGTTCGAGACGGCGCTGCGCGCCTCCTCACCATGAGGGTAAGCAGCGGCGGCTTGAAGGACACTGGCCGCCCGCGCGATCAGATCGTCCACCCCTCCGCCGGATACGCCAGCCCATCGCTTGGCAATATCTCCGCGCCCAGCCCATTGCGAAACCGGCTGGCGTAGAATGCCAGCGGCAGGCCGTCCTGGTGGCGGCACCAGCGGACCTCGCCGATGAACAGCGTGTGGTCGGCGATTTCGACCGTGCTCACGACCTCGCAGCCGAATTGCGCGATGGCCGCCGGCAGCAGGAAGAAGCCGTCACGCGCCTCCAAGGCAGGCGCGCCCTGTGCGAGGGTCGCGCCGGCGAAATGCCGGCCGATCGCGACATCATCGGCCGCGAGCACATTCACCGCATAGCGGCCGGACGCGCTCACCGCCTGCCAGGTGCGGCCGCGCTTGAGCGAGACCAGCACCGTCGGCGGCTGCGTCGAGACCGTGGTGAAACTGTTGGCGGTCATGCCGACCGGCGCGCCGTCGCCATCGTTGCTGGTGACGACGGTCACGCCGGTGGAGAACCGCGACGCGGCTGCGCGAAAACCCGCGGCATCGGGATGATGGCTCATCGGCCGCTCTCCGTCATCACGCGTCACGCCGCGAGCCGCGTCCGCTCGTCGATCCAGGCATGAATGCGCCGCTCGCTCGCCAGCCGGTCCCACTGCCGCTCCGGATAGTTGAAATTGTCGGTGAACTCGTCGCAGAGCCCGCGATCCTGCGCCATGGTGAAGATCAGCCGGCCCATCGCCTCCGACGGCGGCTGCAGCATCAGGTTGGTCCAGCGCGCCGCGGCGAGCACGCGGTTCTCGCGCGCGCGATCGACCGTCTCGACGAAGCGGTCGTCGAACGCCACCGCCTCGGTGATCGCCTTGCCGAGTTCAAACGCGGCATAGGAGGCCATGTTGGCACCCTGGCCCATCATCGGATCGACCACGGAGTGCACGTCGCCGAGCGCAATCGCGATCTTGCCGTCGTCGAAGCTGACCGAGGAGCGCCGCACGGTCGGCACCACGGCGCCCTGCAAGAGGTCCAGCGGCTGCAGATCGAAGCGGTGCGTGTCGATCCGGTTGTAGGTGTGCGGATGGTGCTTCTCCAGCTTGTCGAGCAGCGTCTGCCGGAAGGCCGAGGGATCGGCGTCGTAGTTGAGCGACACCAGCTCGGCCATGTCACCGCCGGGAATGTTCTCCATCAGCAGCGCCGTCTTCATGCCGCCGAAGGTGAGCGTCGGAATCACGATCATCTCGCCATGGCCCGGAGAGACCGACAGCGTCACGCCGCGCGGATCGTCGCCCTCGGGGCTGCCGTGGTCGACGCCGTCATAGAGGCCGACGCAGAGCAGGCGCTGCGGCTGGTTGTAGGGCGACAGCTCCGGCCGGTGGCTGAACATCCGCCCCAGCGCGCCCTTGCCGGTCGATACCACCAGCAGGTCGAAGCGCGCCACCAGCGCCGGAATGTCGTCGTCCTGAATGCTGGCATATTCGATCGCGCCGCCGCGGTCCTCGAAATCCTTCATCAGCGCCGGCAGGTAGATCCGGTAGTCGACCGCGCGGCTCGGCTGCTTGAAGGCCCCGCGAAAGAGCAGGGGGCTGCCGGGGAAATTGAAGAAGTGATCGTGGTGGTGATAGACGAATTCGGGACTGTCCCAGTGGTTCACGCCGAGCTCGTTCTCGCGCGCCACGGTGATGCCGTGATGGGCCACCGTGTTCATCAACCGCGTTGCAGCATACTGTTCCGGCTCGCGGTCGGTCAGAACCGTGGCCTGGATGCCTTGCTTCTGCAGATACAGCGCCAGGTGCAGCCCGCCGATGCCGGCCCCGACGATGCCAATCGACTTCTCCATGGTCTCCCTCCGTTTGATTTTTTGAGAGGCTAGACCGGCCTGCCTCCTGACGTATACGGAATGACGAGAATAAAACTCATTCCGGGGAGGAATGGATGGATCGGATCGACGCGCTGCAGACCTTCATCCGCGTCATGGAGGCCGGCAGCTTCACCCAGGCCGCGGCCGATCTGGGCCTGGGACAGCCGGCGATCACCAAGCGTATCGCGCTCTTGGAGGAGCAGTTCGGCTGTCGCCTGTTCGTCCGCACCACGCGCAAGCTCCGGCCGACCGCCGAGGCCGATCGCGTCCTCAAGCTCGCCAAGGACATCGTCACCTTGTTCGAGAGCGCGGGCATGCCGTCGCCGAAGCGCGTCGGCGCGCCCTCGGGCACCTTGCGGATGACGGTGCCGACCTCGTTCGGCCGTCATTTCTTCAGCGACGTCTTCGCCGAATATGGCCGCCGTTATCCCGAGGTGCGGCTCGACATCCGCTTCACCGAGCAGTTCGTCGACCTCGTGGAGACCGGGACGGAGCTCGCCATCCGCATCGGCGTGCTCAGCTCCAGCTCGCTGGTCGCGCGCCGCGTCGGCACGGTCAAGCGGCTGCTGGTTGCGGCGCCATCGCTGCTCGCAAGACACCGCCCGCCGCGGTTGCCCAATGATCTGCGCCAGCTCCCCTGCGTGACCTATTCGCGGCTGTCGCCGAAGAACGAATGGAGCCTCGAATCCGAAACCGGCCGCCACGTCGTCGGCATCACACCCTCGCTCACTTGCGACGACGCCGACATCATGACCCTGGCGGCGCTGGAAGGCCTCGGCGCCGCCGTGCTGCCGGACTGGTGCGCGGTTCAACACATTGCGTCAGGCAGGCTCATCCATTTGCTCCCCGACTACGACGTTCCGTCGCTGCCGCTTCACGTCGTCTATCCCGACCCGCAATGGATGTCGCACCGCGCCCGCCTGTTCCGCGACCTGATCATCGAGCGCGCGGATGTGTTCGCGATCGGGGCGCTGCAGTGAGAGAATCGTAGGGTGGGCAAAGGCGCGCAGCGACGCGCCAGCGTCGCGAGCACCGTGCCCACCGGCGTTCTTGCGCGGTCACCGATGGTGGGCACGCGATCGCCTGCGGCGCTCGCTTCGCCCACCGTACGGACTGCAATGTGACCTGGGGCATGCTATACTTGTTGATAGTCCTGAGGAAAGACATGACAGAAAACGAAAAGAAGATCCTGTCCGCACTGGCGTCGATGGTCATCCAATATCTGGAAGGTCGCGAGGTGGTGGACAGCCATTCGATGTCGGCTGGCGAAGAGGCGATCGAGGTCCTCGCGGCCTTTGGTCTGATGGAGGTCGTCGGCACCCGGTTTGGACGATGGACAGAGGAGGGGAAGACGTTTCTCAGGGAGATGGGATATACAAGGCTCGATCGGCTGGAGCAGGTCGATCATCTCGGCGCGATACGATTGGTCGTCATGCCCAAGCCCGACAAATAGCCTGGGATCGACAGCAACTCGTCACTCCGGGCAAACTTTCATTAACGTTGCCACGAACATCGTCTGCCGTCTCGTTGACGGGCTGGCTCATCTCCCCACAATCTCCGCGCGATTGCGAAGACAGCCATATTGCAGGGGCAGGGGATCGATGGAGACGGTTGCGAAGGTGGGCATTCCGCTGTGGTTCAAGCTCACCTACAGCGCGTTCTGCGCGGTGCTGGTGCCGACCTATCTCATGGCCTACGGCCCGACCAACTTCCTCTATTTCTGCGACGTCGCGCTGCTAACGACGCTGGCCGCCGTCTGGCTGGAAAGCCCGCTGCTCGCGTCGGCGCCGGCCGTGGGCATTCTGCTGCCGCAGGCGCTGTGGGTGGTCGACTTTCTCGGCACCGCCGCCGGCGTGCCGCTGACCGGCATGACCGCCTACATGTTCGACGCCAAGCTGCCGCTGTTCACGCGCAGCCTGTCGTTCTTCCATTTCTGGCTGCCGTTCGTGCTGGCCTGGCTGGTGTGGCGGCTCGGCTATGACCGCCGCGCCTTCGCAGTCTGGACCGTTGGCGCCTGGGCGCTGCTGTCGGTGTGCTACTTCCTGATGCCGCCGCCGCCTGCCGCGGGCAATCTTCCCGTCAACATCAACTACGTCTACGGGCTGAGCGATGCGTCGGCGCAGAGCTACATGCCGGGCGCGGCGTGGTTTGTGCTGCTGTTGATCGGCTTGCCGCTCGTGATCTTCTATCCGACGCACCGGCTGCTGCTGCGCTATACTCCGGCGACCATTGTGTGACGCCGCCCTTGCGGGCGAGGGGCAATACGTAGAGTGGGCAAAGCCGCGCAAGCGGCGTGCCCACCGTTCAAGGCGTTGCCGGGCGAAAGACGGTGGGCACGCGCCGCCTTAGGCGACGCTTTGCACCCTACGTTTGCGCCGTCATTGCGAGCGAGCGAAGCCGTCGAGAATCCTCGCGTCGCCCTGGATTGCTTCGCTTCGCTCGCAATGACGATCATGCTATCGCTCTGTCTCAAGTGATCACTACGAATTGCGACGCGAGGAAACGACAATGCGACTGGCCGTGATTTCCGATGTGCATGGCAATCTTCCGGCACTGGAGGCCGTGCTCGCCGACATCGCGACCCGCAGCGTCGATGCCACCGTCAATCTCGGCGACTGCGTCACGAGCCCGCTATGGCCGCAGGAAACCTTCGAGCTGCTGCAGTCGCTGGCGCTGCCGACGGTGCGCGGCAATCATGACCGCTGGATCGAGGAATGGCCGGAGGAGAAGTTGTCGCCGGCCGGCCGCTTCGCGCGTGCGGCGGTCACGCCTGAGCAGCGACGCCAGTTGCATGCCTTGCCGGCGCGGATCGCGTTGGAGCAGGGCATTCTTGCCGTGCACGGCACGCCGGACGACGACAGCACCTGCCTCCTCGAAGAGATGCTCGACGACGGCCGTTACGTGCCAGCGCGTCGCGACGTGCTGGCCGCGCGTCTCGTCAATCTCGGCGGCGCCACGCTGGTGCTGTGCGGCCACAGTCATCGGCAGGCGGTGGTGCAGGTGCCCCGTGGGCCGCTGGTGATCAACCCCGGCAGCGTCGGCTGCCCGGTGTTCGGCGACATCCCGATCGCAGCCCAGCTCGAACATCGCTCGCCGCACGCGCGCTACGCGGTTCTGACCGAGCGACGCGGACATTGGCAGGCCGAGCTGCTGGCGCTGACCTATGACTGGGATCACGCGGCGGCGCGTGCCGCCGAAAACGGTTTTCCGCATTGGGCCAGTGCCTACGCCTCCGGCGCGGTGCTGTGAGGGATCAGCGAACAACGACGTGGTGATTGTGATCCGGCGTGCACGTCGGGCAAATCGATCCACCGCATGACCCATGTTGGCGATGCCAATGGGCGCAGCCGGCGTCGAATAGGCGTGCGCCGAGAGATTAATTTCATGAGCGCCTTCAAGCTGATTTGCCCTGTCCAGTCCCGGTGCGAAAAATATCGTTGTTTCGCTTTTACAGAATTCATGCTCCTATGTCGCCGTCCCATCCCGGCACGAGGGGCGTATCGCGATCGTCACGACACGCGGGGTGGGATGCGATGGGCGTCGTGGGCCGCAGCATGGCGTGATGCCGTGCGGACGAACGGCACATGGCGCACGCCGAAATCGCATGGTCCTGGTCTCCCGACGCTGAGGCCACGCCGGTGGTGACGATGATCCGCCGGTCACGGGGGCAAGACAGCCCGGTCCCCGGGGAGAATGCGTATAAGGCGTAGAGCCGTCGTGCAGGGAATGCCGGTTGACCGGCTGGACCTGTGGTGACTGCCGCCTGCTTTCTTTCTGCGGGCGGGCCATGGGTTGCGGCCAGCACCCGGCATTCCCTGCGCCCTCGACCTGAACGAGGGGAAAACGGACGATCATGACTCGGGCACATCGTGCCGCGGGAACGATGAGTTGCATCCGGCGCTGCCAGCGCGCGCATTCGGAGGTTCCGTAATTCTACGGGCGGAACAATTAACGCGGCTGAAGCAGCCGATCAGGCATGGCAAGGGATCACAACGAAGGTTCTGCGCGCTCATGAATTGGCCTGGGGATCCCACGCGCTCGAAGCGAACGGCCGGCGGCAGCCCGCTGGGGGCCTTCTTCATTTGGATCGGCGGCTTCGGCGCCATCGAAGGTCTCGACGACGAAGCGCTGACCGAGCGCGATCGCCGGCGCATCCGGGCGCGGCAGGTCGATGCCGTCGCGCGCCTCGTCCCCGTGACCATCGGCATCAACTTCGCCAACGCGGCGATCATTCTCGGCGTGTTCTGGAACACCGTCTCCAATCTCTTTCTCTTCGCGTGGGGCGCCGCGATCGCGGTGGCCGGCGGCATGGCGCTGCGCGGCTGGTGGCGCGCGCGCAAGTCGCGGCCGCAGGAGGCGTCCGAGCGCGCCATCTCCCGGATGACGTTGCAGGCGTTCTTCTTGGCGACCATCTGGGGATCGCTGCCGCTGATCGTGATGCCGCAGGTCGATCCGCATCTGCAGATCATCGTGGGTTCGCTGATGACCGGGATGATCTCGGGTGGCGCCTTCGCGATGTCGAGCGTGCCGCGGGCTGGTCTCGCCTACACCTGGACCCTGATGCTCGCCTCGGTGGGCTCGCTGTTTCTGTGCGGCGGCACGACCTATCTCGTGCTCGTCGTGTTCCTGCTGCTCTACACGTCGTTCATGGTGCGGCACCTGGTGTCGCACGGCAACGTGTTCCTGGAGAACCTGAAGGCGCAGATCCGGCACGAGCGCCAGAACGAGACGATCTCGCTGCTCCTGAAGGAATTCCAGGAGAACGCCGCGAGCTGGCTGTGGCAGACCGATGCCGAGGGCCGGCTGATCGACGCGCCGCAGCGTTTCGCCGACGTGGCCCAGCTTCCGCTCGATCAGCTCAAGGGCGAACGGCTGATCGATACGCTGAAATATCTCTGCCCGACCGATACGGCGACGCTCAAGACGTTGGCCGATCGCATGGCGCAGCGGCTGTCGATCCCGGAGATTCTGATCCATGTCGTGGTGGCTGGCGGCGAGCGCCGCCGTTGGGCGCTGACGGCGCGGCCGGCGCGGGACCATGAGGGCAAGTTCGCAGGCTATCGCGGCTTCGGCCGCGACGTCACCGAGCGCTGGCGGGCCGAACAGGCGGAAGCCGAAAGCCGTGCCAAATCCGACTTCCTGGCGATGATGAGCCACGAGATCCGCACCCCGATGAACGGCGTGCTGGGGCTCGCCTCGACCTTGCTGGAGACGAAGCTCGACGACGAGCAGCGTCACGCGGTCATGACGATCCGCGAGTCCGGCGACAACCTGCAGCGCATCCTCAACGACATCCTCGATTTGTCCAAGCTCAACGCCGGCAAGCTCGAATTCGAGACGGTGGATTTCTCGCCGGCGGCGCTGGTCGAGGCGGTCACCGCCATCATGGGCGTCAACGCGAAATCGAAGAGCCTGCTGGTCAATGCGGACATCGATCCGAAGCTGCCGCCGGCGCTCAAGGGCGACGTGGCGCGCATTCGTCAGGTGCTGATCAATCTGGCCTCCAACGCGGTGAAGTTCACCGAGCAGGGGGGCATCACCATCGCCGTGGCCTGCCGCACGCGCGACGACCACAGGGCGACGATCGAGTGGCGCGTCTCCGACACCGGCATCGGCATTCCCGCCGATCGGGTCGGCAAGCTGTTCACGGATTTCGCCCAGGCCGATGCCTCGATCAACCGCCGCTTCGGCGGCACCGGGCTCGGGCTGGCGATCTCCCGGCGGATCATCGAGCAGATGGGCGGGGTCATCGCGGTGTCGTCGGTGCAGGGCGAAGGCTCGACCTTCCGCTTCAGCCTGACCTTGCCGTGGAGCGACAAGCAGGTGTCCGATCAGCGCGGCGACCGGGTCGGCGCCGGTGACCTCAAGGCGCGGATCGAGGCGCTCGGCCGTCCCTTGCGCGTGCTGATCGCCGAGGACGACGCCACCAACCGCATGGTTGTGTCGAAGATGCTGCAGGAGTTCCCGGTCGACAAATGCATCGTTCCGGATGGCCTGCAGGCGGTGAAGGCGGCCGACGAACAGGAGTTCGACCTCGTGCTGATGGACGTTCGCATGCCGGAGATGGACGGCATCGCCGCGACCCGGGCCATCCGGGCCAAGGGTGGACGGCTCGCCGAGCTGCCGATCATCGCGCTGACCGCGAACGCCTTCCCGGACGACATCAAGCAATGCCGCGAGGCCGGCATGACCGACTTTCTGGCCAAGCCGTTGCGCAAGCCGGCCATGGTGGCGGCAATGCTGAAGGCGATCGGAACGCCCGCGCCAAACGTCGAGGCGCCGGCCGTTGCGCCGTCCGATGTCCCGGCTGCGACGGCGGAGGCCTGAGCCGACAACGAGGGGACGCTAGACCGAGAAGCTGGTGCCGCAGCCGCAGGAGGCGGTGGCGTTGGGATTATTGACCCGGAACGAGGCGCCCATCAGGTCGTCGACGAAATCGACCTCCGAGCCGGCGAGGAACGGCACCGAGGCCGGATCGACCAGCACGACCGCACGATCGCGCTCGATGACGAGATCGTCGTCGGCCTTGGCGCGGTCGATGTCGAACTTGTACTGGAAGCCGGAGCAGCCGCCGCCTTCGACCGAGATGCGCAGCATCGCGCCGGCGCTCTCCTTGCCGAGGATCTCTCCGATGCGGCGGGCGGCGCGTTCGCTGATGGTGACGGGGCCGGTCGAGGCATCAGTCATGGCAGGAGGTCTCCGAGGTAGCGCGTCATGCCCTATTCATTTGGTGCCGGGCGCTCCCCATAGTTAAGTGGGCTCCGCCGAGGAATCAAACCGCAAAAGGAACAATCGCCCGTGTCGGTCGGAATGGCTGCCCCCCGCGCTCCCTATTCCTGCGATCCCGATCGCAGCCGGGGCCGCCTGTTCGCCGAGCCGCCGTCCCGGACCCGCAGCCACTTTCGCCGGGATTGCGACCGTGTCATCCATTCGACCGCCTTCCGCCGGCTGAAGCACAAGACCCAGGTGTTCGTCTTCCACGAAGGCGACCACTACCGCACCCGCCTGACCCATTCTTTGGAAGTGGCCCAGATCGCCCGCGCGCTGGCCCGGCAGTTCGGCCTCGACGAGGACCTGACGGAGACGCTGGCCTTGGCGCATGATCTCGGCCATCCGCCGTTCGGCCATGCCGGCGAGCGCGCGCTGAACCGCTGCATGGCGGACCATGGCGGCTTCGACCACAATGCCCAGACATTGCGCATCGTCACGTCGTTCGAGCAGCGCTACCCGGATTTCGACGGACTCAACCTGACCTGGGAATCGCTCGAGGGCATCGTCAAGCACAACGGGCCGTTGCAGGAGCCGATCCCGCCGGGAATCGCCGAGTTCAATACCCGGTTCGACCTGGAGCTGTGGAGCTACGCCTCGCTCGAGGCCCAGGTCGCGGCGCTCGCGGACGACATCGCCTATGACGCCCACGACATCGACGACGGGCTGCGGGCCGGCCTGTTCACGGTCGACGACCTCAAGGAAATTCCGCTGCTGGCCGCGATGATCGCCGAGATCGACCGCCAATATCCGGCGCTCGATCCGATCCGGCGCGGCGCCGAGCTGGTGCGCGAGCTGATCTCCTACCTGATCGCAGCCGTAGCGGCCGAGGCCGAGCGCCGGATCGCGCGGGCGCAGCCGATGTCGCCTCACGACATCAGGCGGCACAGCGGGCCGCTGGTGGCATTTCCGGCCGATGTGGCCGAGCATGAGGCGACCATCAAGGGGTTTCTCTGGCAGCGGATGTACCGCCATGAGCGGGTGATGCGGGTGATGCGCGACGCCGAGCGCATCGTCGCCGACCTGTACGGCCGCTACCATGAGGACGGTTCGACGCTGCCCGCAGGCTGGCTGGACGGTTGCGACGGCGAGGGCGATCGGACTCGCCGCATCGGCCATTTTATCGCCGGAATGACGGACCGTTTCGCCTTAACCGAGCACCACCGGCTTTTTGACTCGACTCCGGATTTGCGTTAGGCGGCGGCATGGTCGAACAAGCTTCCACGCCTTACCTTTTTGCCGACATGCTCGCGCGTGTCCACGCCGTCTGCGCCATCATCGCCAAGCAGGGCGGCTGGCCCGAAGGCATCGATCTTTCGCGCGTGGTGGTCGAGCCGCCGCGCGATCCGAGCCATGGCGACATGGCCACCAATGCCGCGATGGTGCTCGCCAAGGAGGCGAAGGCCAAGCCGCGCGAACTCGCCGATGTGATCGCCGAGCGGCTGCGGGCCGATGCTCTCGTGGCGAAGGTCGATGTTGCCGGGCCCGGCTTCATCAACCTGACCCTGCGGCCGGCAGTCTGGGCGCAAGCGCTCGGCACGATCCTGCGCGAAGGCGCTGCCTACGGCCGCGTCGCGCCGGTGCCCGGCGCGCCGAAGGTGAACGTCGAGTACGTGTCGGCCAATCCGACCGGGCCGATGCATGTCGGGCATTGCCGCGGCGCGGTGTTCGGCGATGCGCTATGCAGCCTGCTGCAGTTCGCCGGCCGCGATGTCACGCGCGAGTACTACATCAACGACGCCGGCGCGCAGGTCGACGTACTCGCGCGCTCCGCCTTCCTCAGATATCGCGAGGCGCTCGGCGAGGACATCGGCGCCATTCCGGAAGGGCTCTATCCCGGCGACTATCTCAAGCCGGTCGGGCAGGCGCTCGCGGCCGAGCACGGCGACAAGCTCAAGGCGCTCGCTGAGACCGAGTGGCTGCCGATCGTGCGCGACAAGGCGATCGCGATGATGATGGCCGAGATCAAGGATGATCTCGCCGCGCTCAACATCCGTCATGATGTGTTCTTTTCGGAACGCTCGCTGATTGCAGGCAGCACCAACAAGGTTGCCGACACGATCGAGTTCCTGCGCGAGCGGGGCGACGTGTATGAAGGCCGTCTGCCGCCGCCCAAGGGCGCGCCGGTGGAGGATTGGGAGGATCGCGAGCAGCTTCTGTTCCGCGCCACTGCCTATGGCGACGACGTCGATCGGCCGCTGATCAAGTCGGACGGCAGCTACACCTATTTCGCCTCCGACATTGCCAACCACCGGCACAAGTTCGAGCGCGGCTTCGCCGACCTGATCGACGTATTCGGCGCCGATCACGGCGGCTACATCAAGCGCATGCAGGCGGCGGTGAAGGCGGTGACGGCCGGACAGGCCGTGCTCGACGTCAAGGTCGTGCAGCTCGTCAAGCTGTTGCGCAATGGCGAGCCGGTGAAGATGTCGAAGCGCTCCGGCGACTTCGTCACCTTGCGGGAAGTTGTTGATGAAGTGGGGCGCGATGCGGTCCGTTTCATGATGCTCTACCGCAAGAACGACGCCGTGCTCGATTTCGACCTCGCCAAGGTCATCGAGCAGTCGCGCGACAATCCCGTGTTCTATGTCCAGTATGGCCACGCGCGGGGGCATTCGATCTTCCGCAATGCGCGGGAGAGCTTCCGGGACCTGCCGGAGGACGAGGGGGCGCGGCTAGCGTTCCTCCGCGAGGCCAACCTCGAAAAACTCTCCGACTCGGCCGAACACGACCTCTTGAAACGCCTGGCACTGTACCCACGTACGGTGGAGAGCGCAGCGCTGGCGCATGAGCCGCACCGGATCGCCTTCTACCTGTATGAACTTGCAAGCGAATTTCACGCCCTCTGGACGCGGGGGCGGGATTTGCCCTATTTACGCTTCATTATCGATGATGATGCAGAATTGACCAAGGCACGTTTGGCCATGGTTCAGGGCGTCGTCTCGGTTCTGGCGTCGGGACTTGCGATCTTGGGCGTTAATGCTCCTGATGCAATGCGCTGATTGGGGGAAACACACGACTTCAGTTGGGGGCCTCAATCTGGCAGGGTCCGCCTTAGGACGCATATGCGGCTCACCCGCAGGGACGCTTCATCACGATGGCTGATCGTTACCAGGACAGACCCTTTCCCGCTGATGGTTTTGGCCGTGGTGGAAACCAGCAGGCCGATGCCGATCCGCTCGCCGAACTCGCTCGCCTGATCGGGCAGAACGATCCTTTTGCCGCCTCGGGCCGGGCAACTCCGCAATCTCAACCGCGTCCGATGGCGCGCCCCGCGGCGCCCGCGCCGGAACAGCCGGTTCCCGGCATGCCTCCGGCCGGCGCTCCGGCCTGGATGCAACGTGCCCAGCCTGCCGCCGCCAACCCCTTCGCCGACATCGGCCGCGAGCCGCCGCAGCCCGCGCCTGCACCGCCGGCCTTTCCGGCGGGCTATCAGGATCCGCGCGGCCAGCCGGGTTTCCCGGACCAGGATTTCGCGCCCGCGCCCGCTCCCCGGCAGCAGCAGGGTTATCCGAACGCGGAGTTCGCCGATCAGTTGTCCAAGCTCGACTACAGCGTCGGGGAATCGCGCCACGGGTTCGCCGAGAATGACCGCGACTACAACCGCGACAACGGCTTCGACGACAACGAGCCGGACTCCTCGCGCTATGACGATGCGCTGTTCGGGCAGATGGGCTCGGGACAGCAGGGGTTTCAGGGCGACAACGATTTCCAGGACGGCCAATACGGCTATCAGGACGGTTACGACGAGGGCGAGGAAGAGGAGCGGCCGCGGCGGCGCAGCGGCATGAGCACCGTGCTCGCGGTGCTGACCCTTGCGGTGGTCGGCACCGGCGGCGCCTACGGCTACAAGACCTACATCTCGTCCGGCCGTACCGGCGAGCCGCCGATCATTCGCGCCGACAACAGTCCGACCAAGATCATGGCCCAGCAGGATCCGACGCCGAAGGTGCCGGATCGTCTGCTCGGCAATGACGGCGGCGAGAAGCTCGTGTCCCGCGAGGAGACGCCGATGGATCTGAACGCCCGCGGCGGCAATCCGCGCGTGGTGTTCCCGCAGATGAACCAGAATGCGGGTCCGCCGCCGGTCAGCGCCGGGGCGGCCCCGATGTCGCAGATGGCCAACGCCAACGGCATTTTGCCCAACAGCGATCCGCGTCCGATCAAGACGCTGTCCGTGACGGGGGGCAATCAGGCCGCTGCGGCTGATCCGCCGATGCCGGCGACGCCTGCAACCAAGCCGGCGGCGACGCCGAAGGGCCGAAAGTCGCCGGCCAACGCCAACGCGTCGGCCGCCAACGACAGCCCGATGCCGCTGACACCGCAGCCGGCCGCACCGGCGCGCATCGCCGCGGCCGTGCCGGTCACCGAGCAGACCCAGACCGATCGTACCGGCGGCTACCTGGTCTCGATCTCGTCGCAGGCCAGCGAGGCGGAGGCGATGTCGTCCTACAAGGCGGTGCAGGACAAGTACGGCGCCGTGCTGGGCAAATATGAGCCGATCATCAAGCGGATGGATCTGGGTGAGAAGGGCGGCGTCAGGTACCGCGCAGCCGTCGGGCCCTTCGCGACGAAGGAAGAGGCCAACAAGATGTGCGGATCGTTGAAAACTGCCGGCGGACAGTGTTTCCCGTTTAGCAACAATTAAGGCCTGCTTGACCGCCCCCGAGGCGGGGTCTATGCGGCCCGCATGACCATGCGGGCTTTCATTACCGGCATCTCCGGGCCTGATCTCACCGACGCCGAGCGCGCGTTCATCGGCGAGTCCAGGCCCTGGGGCTTCATCCTGTTCAAGCGCAACGTCCAGTCGCCCGCCCAAGTGACTGCACTGGTTGAGGAATTAAGGGCCTGCGTCGGCCGCGCCGACGCTCCGGTCCTGATCGACCAAGAGGGTGGCCGGGTGCAGCGGCTGGGGCCGCCGCATTGGCCGGTCTATCCCGCCGGCGTGGTGTTCGACCGTCTCTACGACCTTGATTCGGCCGCAGGTCTCCGTGCCGCCTGGCTCAGCGCTCGCCTGATCGCCGACGACCTGCTCGCGCTCGGCATCACTGTGGATTGCCTGCCGCTCGCAGACGTCCCTGTCGCCGGCGCCGATGCCGTGATCGGGGATCGAGCCTATGGCACGACGCCAGAAAAGGTGGCGGCGATCGCCCGGGCGGTGACGGAGGGGCTGGAGCAGGGCGGCGTGCTGCCGGTGCTGAAGCACATTCCGGGGCATGGCCGGGCCACCGCCGACACCCATGTCCGGCTGCCGACCGTGGACGCGCCAGAAGCGGAGCTCGACGCAACCGATTTCGCCGCGTTCAGGCCGCTGGCCGACCTCCCGATGGCGATGACTGCACATGTTGTGTTTAGCGCGATCGACGCCGCCCATCCGGCCACGACTTCTGCGACAATGATCGAACGGGTGATTCGCAAACGGATCGGGTTCCAGGGTTTGTTGATGAGTGATGACGTTTCCATGAACGCGTTGGCCGGATCGATCGCCGAGCGCACGCGCGCGATCGTGGCGGCTGGCTGCGACATGGTTCTGCATTGCAACGGCAAGCTCGACGAGATGCAGGCCGTGGCCGCCGAGACGCCTGAGCTTGAAGGGCAGGCTCTGATCCGCGCCGATCGCGCGCTTGCGGCGCGCAAGGCACCCACAGGCTTCGATCGTGACGCCGCGCGCCGCGAGCTCGACGCCTTGATCAACCGGCTGGGATCCGCTAGCGCATGACCGCTGAAATTCTGTCGTTTGAAACCGGCCGTCCCACGACGGAGCTGGCCGAGGCCGAACCGGCGTTGGTCGTCGACGTCGAGGGCTACGAGGGCCCGCTCGACCTGCTGCTCGCGCTGGCGCGGCAGCAGAAGGTCGACCTTGCCAAGATCTCCATCCTGGCGCTCGCCGACCAATATCTCCAGTTCATCGAGGCTGCCCGCAAGATCCGGCTGGAGCTCGCCGCCGACTATCTCGTGATGGCGGCCTGGCTCGCTTTTCTGAAGTCGCGTCTCCTGTTGCCCGAGCCGCCAGCGCAGGAAGGTCCGAGCGCTGAGGAGATGGCGACGGCACTTGCCAACCGGCTGCGCCGGCTGGAGGCGATCCGCGAAGCCGCCAATCGCCTGATGAACCGGCCCCAGTTCCAGCGTGACGTGTTCCCGCGCGGCAACCCGGAGGCCATAGCGGAGGTCCGTCGTCCCAAGTTCACCGCGACCCTGTTCGACCTGCTGTCGGCCTATGCCATCCAGCGGCAGTCGCGGGTCGTCACGTCCGTTCATATGGCCAAGCGCACGGTCTGGTCGCTTGCTGAGGCCCGCGCCACGCTCGAGCGTCTGGTCGGTATGACCGAGGTCTCGGACGATTGGGGATGTCTCGACGACTACCTGCTGGACTACGTCGTCGAGCCTGCACAGAAGGCCACCGTCTTCGCATCGAGCTTTGCGGCCGTCCTCGAGCTGGTTCGCGAAGGCAAGCTCGAGCTGAACCAGAAGCAGGCGTTCGCGCCGCTGTACTTTCGTAAGCGTCCACCGATCCAGCCCGGCGCCATGGCTGCGCCGGACTTGACGGTTGAGTAACGAACAAGGAGACCCTGCCATGGCAAGCTTGGCGGAACTGCGCATGGAAGAGCCCGACGAGATCGCGATCGAGCCTGTAGCGCGCCCCGAAGAGTTGCGCATCCTCGAGGCTCTCCTGTTTGCCTCGGCCGAGCCGCTCGAGCAGGCTGCGCTCGCCAAGCGTATGCCTGAAGGTGTCGACATCAAGGCCGCACTGGCGCAGCTGCAGGCGGAGTACGCCAATCGCGGCGTCAATCTCGTGCGCGTCGCCAACAAGTGGACCTTCCGTACCGCCGGCGACCTCGCCTGGCTGATGACGCGCGAGAGCACCGAGACGCGCAAGCTGTCGCGCGCGGCGATCGAAGTTCTGGCCATCGTTGCCTATCACCAGCCGGTGACGCGTGCCGAGATCGAAGAGATCCGCGGCGTCGTCACCTCCAAGGGAACGCTGGACGTTCTGCTGGAGACCGGCTGGATCAAGCCGCGGGGGCGCCGCAAGACGCCGGGCCGTCCGTTGACCTTCGGAACCACCGATGCGTTCCTGGCTCAGTTCAGCCTGGAGACCCTGGGCGATCTGCCTGGCCTGGAAGAGCTGAAGGGGACCGGCCTGCTGGATTCCCGGCTGCCGACCGGCTTCACCGTCCCGACGCCATCGGACGATCCGACGCTGCGGGAGGACGAGGAGCCGCTGGATCCCGGCGATCTCGACCTGGCGCTTGCGCCGGCGGTGGAGGCCGAGCCTGGCGAGGCCGAAGCCGCGGAAGACGAAACGGCCGAGATGGAAACGATCGCAGCCGACACGGCTGCGGCCGAGGTCGCCGAAGGCCAGATGGCGACCGCTGAGGCCGCCGTTCGGGACGACACCTCGTCGCAGGTCGCCGTTGGCGATCTGGAACTGCCGGGCGCCGATGCGGAAACCGAGATCACCGAGGTGGACTTGGCCGTCGAGCAGATCGAGGTCGAGCCGGACGACGAGGCCGTTATCGAGCTCGTCGAGCTGTCTGCCGACGCCGACGCTCAGGCAGACGACGAGGCAGAGGCCGAGGCCGAGGTCGACATGGCGGATGAGGAGATCGACGCGGCCGATGACGCGCACGACCGCGATACCGACGACGACGGCTCGCCGCACCAAAGCTAGCGGCCGGGGCTGTTAACACTCGCGTTATTACGTAGGTCCGGCCGCGAATTGTCGGACCTTAAGTGCTTGTTTTTGGGGGCGTTGGCGCCTACCTTCCGGCCAGATTGGGCTGTCCGCGGGCCGTTTTCGGCTGATGCGCCGCGTTCGTGTTGATGTTTCGCAATCGAATGCTAGAAGCGAAGTGTCGCGGTCAAGTCCATGGATATGACGCGGTTTCGGCGGTAGCGTCGACGGGCAGTCGGGTGAAGGCTGCGCCGGTGTTTGGAGGGTTGCAGGATGGGTTCGCTTAGCATTTGGCACTGGATCGTCGTGATCGCGGTCGTCCTGCTGTTGTTCGGGCGCGGCAAGATTTCCGATCTGATGGGCGACGTCGCGCAGGGCATCAAGGCGTTCAAGAAGGGCATGCAGGACGACGACAAGGCGCCGGAGAAGACCGAGCCCGTCAAGTCGATCGATCACGGCGCCACGCCTTCGGCCACCCGCACGGATGTCGGCAGCAAAGCCGTTTGATCTGCGCGTGAAAGGCGCCGGCGGCGCGCTCCCGCAGGGACGGCACCGGGACCTGTTCAGACAGGCCCGGATAGGCGGGATCAGAGGCGTCGTCGCGTAGGCGGATTGTTTCATGTTCGATATCGGCTGGAGTGAGCTGCTCGTCATTGGGGTCGTCGCGTTGATCGCGATCGGTCCCAAGGAGCTTCCGGGCGTCCTGCGCATGGTCGGGCAATGGATCGGCAAGGCGCGCCGGATGGCCTCGGAGTTCCAGGGCCAGTTCCAGGAGGCGATGCGCGAAGCGGAGATGGCCGACCTCAAGAAGAGCTTCGATGAGGTCCGCGAGGCGGCCAGCGGTTTCACCCCGACCGGCGTGATCTCCTCGTTGCAGCGCGACGTCGACAAGGCTCTCGATATCGAGGGGATCGACAAGCCCGCCGAGCCGGCGCCCGCATCGGATGTGGCTGCTGCTTCGCCCGAGCCTCCTGTGATGACCCCGACCACCCCCGAACCTCCAGTGGCCGAGACCTTCGCAGAGGCTGAAGTCCATCAATCCGTGGGCGAGCCGCTGGCGATCGTCCGTGAAATCAAACCCGAGCCACAGCCTGAAATGTCTGCGTCAGCAGAAGCTGACCGCCCGAAGGACGCCAAAGCGTCATGACCGTCGAAGATATCGAGGCCAGCAAGGCCCCGTTGATGGACCACTTGATCGAGCTGCGGTCGCGGCTGATCAAGGCGCTGATCGGCTTCGGCGTGGCCTTCATCTTCTGCTTCTTTTTCGCCAAGCAGATCTACAACATCCTGGTGCTGCCGTTCGTCTGGGTCGCAGGTGCCGAGAACAGCAAGTTCATCTACACCCAGCTGCTCGAATATTTCATCACGCAGTTGAAGCTCGCGATGTTCGGCGCTGGTTTCATCTCGTTCCCGATCATCGCGACGCAGATCTACAAGTTCGTGGCGCCGGGGCTGTATCGCCACGAACGCAATGCTTTCCTACCCTACTTGATAGCGACCCCCGTCTTCTTCGTGCTTGGCGCCATGCTGGTCTATTTTGCGGTGTGGCCGATGATCGTGCGCTTCTCACTGGGCATGCAGCAGCTCGGCGGCCCCGAGACGGCGCAAATCGCGCTGATGCCCAAGGTCGGTGAATATCTGTCGCTGATGATGTCGCTGATCTTCGCCTTCGGCATCGCGTTCCAGCTCCCGGTCATCCTGACCCTGCTCGGCCGCATCGGCATCGTCACCTCGCAGATGCTGAAGGAGAAGCGGCGCTATTTCATTGTGATCGCCTTCATCATCGCCGCCGTGCTGACCCCGCCAGACGTGCTCAGCCAGGCCTCGCTGGCGCTGCCGCTGCTGGCGCTCTACGAGGGCGCGATCATCGCGGTCGGCATCGTCGAGAAGCAGGCGGCTGCGGCCAAGTCCGGCTCGTCGTCCGGCTCGGGGAATCTCCCGGCCGACCCTTCCGAATAGAACGGTTGCGCTCGGGGACATCCGAGGGCGTTGCCTGTTCCCATCCGGCGCCATTCGCGGTAGTGCAGGCCGGCCCGCGAGCCCAGGCGACTCGCCGATACTCTTCGTTCCCAGGACCGAACGACCATGCACGACATCAGATCGATCCGTGACAATCCGCAAGGTTTCGATGTGGCGCTGACGCGCCGGGGTCTGGCACCGCTGTCGTCGCATCTGCTCGCCATCGACGAGCGGCGGCGCGCGGCGATCCTGGCCTCCGAGCAGGCCCAGGCCCGGCGCAACGCCGCCTCCAAGGAAATCGGCGAGGCCAAGAAGGCCAAGGATGACGCGCGCGCATCGGCGCTGATGGAGGAGGTCGCCAAGCTCAAGACCACCATGCCGGAGCTGGAGGCAGCCGCGAAGCAGGCGGATGAGGAGCTGGCGCGCGAGCTCTCGGCGATTCCCAATTTGCCGCTCGACGAGGTGCCGGACGGCAAGGACGAGCACGACAATGTCGAGCGCCACATGTTCGGCGCCCGGCGCAACTACGCCTTCGCGCCGAAGCCGCATGATGATCTCGGTGCGGCTCTTGGCACCATGGACTTCGAATCGGCTGCGAAGCTGTCGGGCGCGCGCTTCGTCGTGCTGAAGAGGGGCCTGGCGCGGCTCGAGCGCGCGCTCGGGCAGTTCATGCTCGATCTTCATACCAATGAGCACGGCTACACCGAGATCAATCCGCCGCTGCTGGTACGCAACGACGTCATGTTCGGTACCGGCCAATTGCCGAAATTCGAGGACGACCAGTTCTGGGCCGTGAAGGGCGAGCTGATTGCAGAGCCGGATGATCGCCTCAAGACCGAGCGGCTGGGTCTCATTCCAACTGCCGAGGTGGCCCTGACCAACCTGGTGCGCGAGTCCATCGTCGATGAGAAGGAGTTGCCGATGCGGCTCACGGCGCTGACGCCGTGCTTTCGCGCCGAGGCGGGCGCCGCCGGCCGCGACACCCGCGGCATGATCCGTCAGCATCAGTTCACCAAGGTCGAGCTGGTCTCGATCACGACGCCGGAGACCAGCACGGACGAGCACGAGCGCATGCTGGCCTGCGCCGAGGAAGTGCTGCGCCGGCTCGATCTGCACTATCGAGTCATCACGCTGTGCACCGGCGACATGGGCTTCTCCTCGCAGAAAACCTACGACATCGAGGTCTGGATGCCCGGGCAGGGCGATGGCGGCGCCTTCCGCGAGATCTCCAGCTGTTCGGTGTGCGGCGAGTTCCAGGCGCGCCGCATGGATGCACGCTATCGCGGAAGCGATGGCAAGCCGCGCTTCGTGCACACGTTGAACGGTTCGGGCACGGCTGTCGGCCGTGCGCTGATCGCGGTCATGGAGACCTATCAGCAGGCCGACGGTTCGATCGCCGTCCCCGATGTGCTGCAGCCCTATATGGGCGGCCTCAAGGTGGTGACCGCGGAGCCATAGCGCCGCGGCAAATTGCATCCGCCCAGGTCGCCGCCATTGCGTGCGCGCCGGCGGGTCGTATCCTCGGTTCTGTTCAGCAATTGCTTTTCAGATACCGGCATCATGGCTCTGCATCGGGATATTTTCTGGATCGGACGGCAATGGGCCGTCACCGGCTCCGGCATCCAGGCGGTCGATCAGCGCCTGAAGGGAGCATTCGATATCGAATCCTCAAGGGTCTGGGACGAGGGCCTGCACGACTCGCTGTGCGATCAGGCTTGGTTCAACCCCGTCGACTTCGAGAAGGCGTTGAGTGTCGCGCGGGCCCGGTTTGCGGCGGTGCCGCGGACGGAGCCTTCAGCGGTGCCGGCGCCTCCTGTCCAGCAAGCGCCCGGCGCATCCAGCCTACCGTTGAGGCTGGGCACGCGAGGGCAGCTCGCCAGGTTCCTGCCGCAGTGGCGGATCCGGCATTGACCGGGTGGTGCCGCAGCGCGCTCAGGTTTGCCTCGATGCTGCACAGCAGATAAGACACCCCCGAACGATGCTTTCGGAGGGACGGAAGGTTGGCCATGCGGATTCTCTGCACCAATGACGACGGAATCCATGCGCCGGGTCTCAAGGTGATCGAGGAGATCGGACGCGCCCTGTCCGACGACGTCTGGATCGTGGCTCCCGAACTGGACCAGAGCGGCGTGTCCCATTCGCTCTCGCTCAATGACCCCCTGCGGCTGCGTGAGGTCGGCCCGCGGCATTTCGCAGTGCGCGGCACGCCGACCGACTGCGTCATCATGGGATCCCGTCATATCCTGGGGGCGAAGCTGCCCGACGTGGTGCTGTCCGGCGTCAACAAGGGCCGCAACGTTGCCGAGGACGTGGTCTATTCGGGCACCATCGCCGGCGCGCTCGAAGGCACCATTCTCGGTCTGCCGTCGTTTGCCCTGTCGCAGGAATTCAGCGTCGCAACGCGTGACAAGCCGTCTTGGGACACCGCGCTCAAATTCGGCCCGCAGATCGTGCGCAAGGTGCTCGAAGCCGGCGTGCCGAGGAATACAGTGATCAACGTCAACTTCCCCGCCTGTGCACCGGAAGAGGTCAGGGGCGTCGTGGTCACCCGCCAGGGCAAGCGCAATCTGGGCTTCTTGAAAGTCGATGAGCGGCGCGACGGCCGCGGCAACCCCTATTTCTGGATCGGCTTCGACCGGGCTGCCTCGCTCGATGTGCCCGACGAGGGGACGGACCTCGCAGCTCTCGCGGCGCGCTACGTATCAGTGACCCCGCTTCGCCTGGATCGCACGGACGAGGCGTTCTCCGGCAAGCTCAGCGACATTCTCGGCTGAAGCGCCTTCTACCCCTGTGGCCCAGCGCCACGCAGGGCATGGTCGATCGCCTTTCCGAGCGTCTCGAGCTGGAATGGCTTCTGCAGGGCCGGCCGGTCGCGATATTCTTCCGGCAACCCCGACGAGCCGTAGCCGGTTGCGAAGATGAAGGGACGGTTGCGCGCCTTGATGAGATCGGCCACCGGCGAGATGACCTTGCCGTTGACGTTGACGTCGAGAATGGCGACGTCGAAATAGGTGCTCTCGGCCAGCCGCATCGCTTCGCCGATTTCGCCGGCTTCGGCCGCGACGGTGTAGCCGAGCTCTTCCAGCATGTCGGCGACCATCATTCGGATCATGACTTCGTCTTCAACCAAAAACACAGAGCCGCGCGGCGGCCGCGGTGCAGTCATGATGTCAGTCCTTGCCCATACCCGATTTGACGCTCGCAAATAACGGCTTATGGCGCAACGTCAACAATGTCGTCTTTCACGGTCGTGCGGCGTGGGCACGATCGCCCATAAGGTGAACGAACCGGACCCGACTTGGTTCCTTGTGCGGAACGCGGTCCGTCGTCGGGACCATGACGGTGCATCCGGTTGCGACGGGTGTGCGGAAAATCGGTGCGCAACCCTCGCCCGGCAGGTAAATTGCGCACGAGCCCACCAACCGACATCCCGATGCCCCCAGCTGCTCCTCCCGAGAAAATGATGTTTCAGCTGACCCTGCGTCGGCGGGGGATCAGCGATCAGGCGGTGTTGCGCGCGATGGAAGAGGTGCCGCGGGAGGAGTTCGTTCTGCCGGCCGACCGCCCGGAGGCCTATCGCGACAGCGCGATGGCGATCGCCTGTGGGCAGACCATCAGCCAGCCCTTCGTCGTCGCCTACATGACCGAGCAGCTCAAGCTGCAGAAGTCCCATCGTGTACTCGAAATCGGGACGGGGTCAGGATACCAGGCCGCGATTCTGTCCAGGCTGGCCACCAACGTCCTGACGGTGGAGCGCTTCCGGACATTGGCCGACAAGGCCAGGGAACGGTTGGAGAAGCTCGGCTGCTTCAATGTCGAGGTCATGCTCGGCGATGGCTACGCGCTGCCGCCGGGGGGCGGCCAATTCGACCGCATCATCGTAACGGCGGCGATGGACGAGATTCCCCAGAGCCTGCTCGACCGGCTGGAGCCGGACGGTATCCTGATCGCGCCGGTCGGGCCGCAACACGGGGTGCAGACGCTCGTCAGGAGCACGCGGACGGGTGATCGTTTCGACCGAAAGGAGCTCGTCGACGTGCGATTTGTGCCGGCAATTCCGGGGATTGCGCGCGAACTTTAAACGTGCGGATCAGCAGGCCGCACAACGCTTTATTCGCGGCTTAAGCGCTTATTTACCGCGGCTGTGTTTACTCGAATTCGTTGTTTGTTGCGTACGAGTGAGTAACCATGCCCGCCACTGTCGAGTTGCTTCGCTCGCGCCGCCTGCCGCAAGTTGCGGCGTTGGCGCTGATGTCGTTCGGCGTCGCCGGCTGCAGCGCCGACATGTCGACGCGGCTGTCGCAGACGCAAAATCCGTTTTCAAACCCCTTTGCATCCGATTCCACCGGGTCGGTGCAGGCGCAGCCGCCCCGGCAGCACCAGCAATACAGCCAGTCCTACACGCCGGCTCCCGCGCCGGCGCCTGCCTATTCGTCCTCGGCGCTGCCGCCCCCGGCGGTCGGGGCTCCGCAATCCTATCCGACCGGTGGCGGCGCCGGAGGCATGTCGTCGGGCGGGCGCGGCGTCGCGTCCTATGCGCCACCCGCTGCGGTCCCGGTCGCGGCGTCCGCCGTCGCCGCACCCCCGGCCTATGCACAGCCCGCGCATTCCTATGCTCCGCCGGCCCAGCCGCGCCTCGAGACCACCGGCACCGTGCCGCCGCGTTCGGTCGCGGCCGCGCGTCCTGCCAGTGGCACCAAGATCATCGTCGGCACCAGCGATACGCTCGACATCCTTGCCAAGCGCTACCGCGTGACGCCGGCTGAGATCCTGGCTGCCAACGGCTACAAGGGCCCGCGCGCGTTGTCGCCAGGCCAGCAGCTGATCATTCCGCATTCTGGCGCGGTGGCGGCTGCGCCCGCGGCCCAGCCCGCTGCCGCCGCGCCAATGGTCGCGCCGAAGCCGGTGGCGGCCGTCGCACCGTCCACCGTCCATTTCGTCAACCGCGGCGAGACACTCGCCAGCATCGCCCGCCAGAATCATCTGACGGCGGCTGAGCTCGCCCGCGCCAACAATCTCGATCAGGCTTCGCCGCTCAAGCTCGGGACCAGGCTGACCGTCCCTGGCAGGGCCGTGGCGGCAGCTGCGCCGGTGGCTCCGGTCGCAACCGTTCCCCAGGCGGTTGCGACCGTGCCGGCGCCAGCGCCGACAACGCGGGTCGCGACGGCCGCCGGTCCGGTCCAGACCGCCCGCCTGGCCCAGGCCAATCCGGCGCCCGAGAAGGAGGAGGAGCCGGCACGGCCGGCCGAGACCACCAGCTCGCTGCCGACCTTCCGCTGGCCGGCGCGCGGCAAGGTGATCACCAGCTACGGCGCCAAGACCAACGGCAAGTCCAACGATGGCATCAACATCGCCGTGCCCGAGGGCACCCCGGTGAAGGCGGCCGAAGATGGCGTCGTCGCTTACGCCGGCAATGAATTGAAGGGTTATGGCAATCTGGTCCTGGTGCGGCATTCCAACGGCTATGTCACCGCATATGCCCATGCGAGTGAGCTGATGGTGAAGCGCGGTGATCCGATCAAGCGCGGCCAGGTCATTGCCAAGTCGGGTCAATCGGGAGAAGTCGGATCGCCGCAGCTCCACTTCGAGATCCGCAAGGGATCGTCTCCGGTTGACCCGCTGCAATTCCTCAACGGGGCGTGAGGTCCGGTCGTTTGACCCCACGCAATCGTGGACGACACAGGGCCGCGCAGATTACTGCGCGGCTTTTTGCGTTGTCAGCCGCACGCCGAGGCGGCCCGCCAGATCTTGCGTGAACTGCCACGCGACGCGGCCCGAGCGCGAGCCGCGCGTCGTGGCCCATTCCAGCGCCTCGCGCTCCAACTGATCCTCGGCGACTGCAATGTCGAAATGGCTGCAATAGCCTTTGACCATCGCGAGATATTCGTCCTGGCTGCAGCGGTGGAAGCCGAGCCATAGGCCGAAACGGTCGGACAGCGAGACCTTTTCCTCGACCGCTTCGCCCGGATTGATCGCGGTGGAGCGCTCGTTCTCGATCATGTCGCGGGCCAACAGATGGCGCCGGTTCGAGGTGGCGTAGAGAATGACGTTCTCCGGGCGTCCCTCGATGCCGCCTTCGAGCACGGCTTTCAGCGATTTGTAGGACGCATCATTGCCGTCGAACGACAGGTCGTCGCAGAACACGATGAAATGGAACGGCGCGGCACGCAGGATGTCCATCAGCGCCGGCAGGCTCTCGATGTCCTCGCGGTGGATCTCGATCAGTTTCAGCCGGTCGGCCGGCTTGCGCGTGACGTTGATGCTGGCATGGGCGGCCTTCACCAGCGATGATTTGCCCATGCCGCGCGCGCCCCACAACAAGGCATTGTTGGCCGGCAGGCCGTTGGCGAAGCGCTCGGTGTTCTCGATCAGGATGTCGCGCATCCGGTCGATGCCCTTGAGCAGGTCGATCTCGACACGGCTGACGCGCGGCACCGTCGAGAGCCGGCCGTTCGGATGCCAGACGAAGGCGTCGGCCGCGGTCAGGTCCAGCGCGGGCGTGGCACCCGCATGGGTTGTCGCCAGATGCGCGGCAATTGCTTCCAGCGCACGGGCAATCCGGTCAGCCGTATCATCGGAGGCGGGGCCGGCGGGACGTTTTGCCGCGATCTTTGGTGGCTTTTGCGCTGCAGGCCGGGGGCCTTTGGCGAGCGGTCTGAGGGCGTTTTTGGCGGGGGCGCGGGACGAGGCTCTGGCTGGTTTTTTCGACATGCTGCAAGTTCCTGATGGGGCAGCCATATCGGGCCTCGCCGGCTGCCGCAAGCGGGGCGAAATGAAGGGGCGGGGCGCCTTGCTATTGGGACTGCTGCCGCTATATTCCGCGCGAAATTCGCAAGAGGCCGGCCCGCGCCGAGACAAGCGTGGTTCGCCGGCTATTCCCGTCTCACCGGGCGCTGCCCACGAGGATCGACCACATGCTGATCACCCCTGCCTATGCCCAGGCCGCCGGCGCTGGCGACACCAACAGCATGCTGATGTCGCTGCTGCCGTTCGCGCTGATCTTCGTGATCATGTATTTCCTGATCCTGCGGCCGCAGCAGAAGAAGGTCAAAGAGCACGCCGATCTCGTCAAGAACGTCCGCCGCGGCGACACCATCGTGACCCAGGGCGGCCTGGTCGGCAAGGTGACCAAGGTCGTCGACGACGACCAGGTCGAGTTCGAGATCGCCGACGGCGTGCGCGTGCGCCAGATGCGCCAGATGATCACGGGCGTCCGCACCAAGGGCGAGCCCGCGAAGGCAGACGCAAAGGACGACAAGAAGGACGAGAAGGCAGCGAGCTGATCGCCGGCCTGGCCGGTTGAACGCCGGCCTTCGCTCTTTGTGATGTTCTGATTTTCCGGGCCGGCTGCGGCCCTTACGGACAACCTCCATGTTGTATTTCACGCGGTGGAAGGCGCTGGGCATCATTCTCACGGCGCTCGTCGTGTGCCTGTGCGCGGTGCCCAACTTCTTCTCCGAAGCGACGGTCAAGACCTGGCCGGCCTGGGCGCAGCGCCGGCTGGTGCTCGGCCTCGACCTGCAGGGCGGCTCCTATCTGCTGCTCGAGGTCGACTCCAACTACATCAAGAAGGAGCGGCTCGATGCCGTGCGCGACGACGTTCGCCGCACGCTGCGCGATGCCAAGATCGGCTACACCGGATTGGTGAGCCGGGGTGATGGGGTCGAGGTCCGGATCACCAAGGAAAGCGACACGGGAACCGCGATCTCCAAGCTGCGCGATCTCTCGCAGCCGCTCGGCGGGCTGCTCGGCTCCAGCGGCCAGCGCAGCCTCGAAGTCAGCGATGCCGGCGGCGGACTGGTCCGGCTGACGATCCCGCCGGCGGCCATCACCGAACGCATCCGCCAGACCATCGAGCAGTCGATGCAGATCGTCGAGCGCCGCGTCAACGAGCTCGGCACCGTCGAGCCCGTGATCCAGCGCCAGGGCAACGATCGCATTCTGGTGCAGGTGCCGGGCTTGCAGGATCCGACGCAGCTCAAGAACCTGCTCGGGCGCACGGCCAAGATGGAATTCCGGATGGTCGATACCTCGGTGCCGGCGGATCAGGCGGTGCAGGGGCGGGTGCCGCCGGATTCCGAGGTGCTCCAGAGCGCATCGCCACCCAACCAGCCCTATGTCGTGAAGAAGCAGGTGCTTGTCTCCGGCGGTGATCTCTCCGATGCGCAGACCGGCTTCGACCAGCGCACCAACGAGCCGATCGTCACCTTCCGCTTCAACTCGGCCGGCTCGCGCAAGTTTGCGCAAGCCACCACCGAGAATGTCGGGCAGCCGTTCGCCATCGTCCTCGACAACAAGGTGATCTCGGCGCCGGTCATCCGCGAGCCGATCACTGGCGGCTCGGGCCAGATCTCCGGCAATTTCACCGTGCAGTCCGCCAACGAGCTCGCGATCCTGCTGCGCGCCGGCGCGCTGCCCGCGCCGCTGACGGTCATCGAGGAGCGCACCGTCGGTCCGGGCCTCGGCGCGGACTCGATCGCCAAGGGCGAGCTCGCCTCCTATGTCGGCTCGATCCTCGTCATCGTGTTCATGCTGCTGACCTACCGGCTGTTCGGCGTGTTCGCCAACATCGCCGTGGTGGTGAACGTCGCGATGATCTTCGGCGTGCTGTCGCTGCTCAATGCCACGCTGACCTTGCCGGGCATCGCCGGCATCGTGCTGACGGTCGGCATCGCCGTGGACTCCAACGTGCTGATCTATGAGCGCATCCGCGAGGAGCTGCGCGGCGGTCGCAATGCGATCTCGGCGATCGACGCCGGCTTCAAGCGCGCATTGGCGACCATTCTCGACTCCAACATCACCACCTTCATCGCCGCCGCCGTGCTGTTCTATATCGGCACCGGCCCCGTGCGCGGCTTCGCCGTGACCTTGGGCATCGGCATCCTCACCACGGTCTTCACCGCCTTCACGCTCACCCGTCTGATCGTCGCGGGGTGGGTGCGGTGGAAGCGGCCGCAAAGCGTGCCAATCTAGGAGCTACTGTGACACACTGGGTTCTCATCGGGCTTGGCATCCTGATCGCGGTGCTGACGGTGGTCAGCGCGCTCGGCCTGCTGCCGTCGCTGCGCATCGTTCCCGACGACACGCATTTCGATTTCACGCAGTTCCGCCGCATCAGCTTTCCGATTTCTGCGGCGCTGTCGATCCTCGCCATCGTGCTGTTCTTCACCCATGGCTTGAACCTCGGCATCGATTTCCGCGGCGGCACCTTGCTCGAGGTGCGGGCCAAGTCCGGCACCGCCGACATTGCGGGGATGCGCGCGACGCTGGCGACCCTCGGTCTGGGCGAGGTGCAGCTGCAGCAGTTCGGCACTGCGGCCGATGCATCGGTTCTGATCCGAATTGCCGAACAGCCGGGCGGCGACGCCGCGCAGCAGGAGGCCGCGAACAAGGTGAAGGCGGCGATCGGCGATTCCGTAGAGTATCGCCGGGTCGAGGTGGTGGGGCCGCGCGTTTCCGGCGAGTTCCTGGCCGTCGGCATGCTCGGCCTGATGCTCGCGATCATCTCGATCCTGATCTATCTCTGGTTCCGGTTCGAATGGCAGTTTGCGCTCGGTGCCATGATCGCCAACGTCCACGACATCGTGCTGACGATCGGCTTCATGTCGATCAGCCAGGTCGATTTCGACCTCACCAGCATCGCGGCGCTGCTGACCATTCTCGGCTATTCGCTCAACGACACCGTCGTCATCTACGACCGTATCCGCGAGATGCTGCGGCGCTACAAGAAGATGCCGATGCCGCAGCTGCTCAACGAATCGATCAACTCGACCTTGTCGCGCTCGATCATCACGCACGTCACGGTGACCCTGGCGCTGCTGGCATTGCTCTTGTTCGGCGGCCCGGCGATCCACAGCTTCACCGCGGTGATGATGTTCGGCGTGGTGCTGGTCGGCACCTACACCTCGATCTTCATCGCCGCGCCGATCCTGATCTATCTCGGCGTCGGAACCGTTCGGGGTGATCAGATCGACGAGCCGAAAAAGAAGCCCTGATCAGCCGTTGGACCCGGATCGGGGTTGAGATGTTGGTCTCGCATGGCAACTGACGCCCCGCATTTCCCGCGGTCCGCGCCGATCGACGGTTATGGCAAAGGCGGCTTCGCCTTTGCCGGCATGTCGCATCGCGGCTCGCTGCTGTGCCTGCCCGACTCGATCTGGGCCTGGGACGTCATCCAGCCCGATCAGATCGACCGCTATTCGTTGCAGCGCGTTTTTGATGCGGCGAACAGGATCGACACGCTCATCATCGGCACCGGAAACGAAGTCTGGATCGCGCCGGCACCGCTGCGCGCGGCCCTGCGTGGCGTGAACGTCGTGCTCGATGCGATGCAGACCGGCCCCGCGATTCGCACCTACAACGTCATGATCGGCGAGCGGCGCCGGGTTGCGGCAGCGCTCATCGCCGTCCCATGAGCGAGACGAACGCCAACAGCGACGCCGCGTTCTGTGCAGGCCTTGTCCGCGAGCACGATTTCGACCGTTACGCCTCGACGCTGTTCATGTCGCCCGGGCCCCGGCGTGCGCTGTTGTCGCTGTACGCATTCAACGTCGAAGTCAGCCGCATTCGAGATCTCGTGTCGCAGCCGCTGCCGGGCGAAGTCCGCCTGCAGTGGTGGCACGACACGCTGACGGGTCACGAACATGGCGGCGCGGAGGGAAATCCCGTTGCGGCCGAATTGCTGCTCACCGTGCAGCGCTTCGCGCTTCCGGTCGAGCGGCTGACGCGCCTGGTCGATGAGCATCAATTCGATCTCTACAACGATCCGATGCCGACGATGGCGGCGCTGGACGGCTATCTCGGCGACACGCGTGGCGCGCTGTTCGCGCTGGCCGCGCAGATCATTGCGCCGCCGTTTGCGGACGCCGATCATCTCGCGCACCATGCCGGCATCGCGCAAGGGTTGCTCCAGGTGATCGCGGCGCTGCCGCGCGATGCGGCCCACCGGCAGCTCTATGTCCCGCTCGATCTTCTCGCGCGGCATGGCGTCGGCCAGGAGGAGATGTTCTCCGGCAAGGCGTCGCCGGCGATCCAGGAGGTGATCATGGACCTGCGCGGGCAGGCCCGGCAGCATCTCGATCACACCCTCGAGCTGGCGCGTCAGGCGCCACCGGCCGTGCGGCCGGTTCTGCTGCCGCTCGCGCTGGTCCGGCGCGACCTCGCGCGGGCCGGACCCCGCGACGATCCGTTTCAGCCGCGCTCCCGCTCGCGCCTCGCGACGCTGTGGACGCTGTGGCGGGCTGCGGGGACGACGAGTTTTCGCGCGCGCTGACCCGTCGCGGGCTCAGGCCGAGGGCATCGTGCTCCAGAGCGGCGGGCTGTGCAGGAGTCTCGGCATGTCCGGCGGCTCGTGCCGGTGGATCGTGCAGCGGGTGTCCCAGACGACGAGATCACCCGGCCGGCAGGTGTGGGTCCAACTGAACTCGGGCCGTTCGGCAAGCTGCCAGAGATCGTCGAGCAGCGCGTCGGATTCGTCCTGCTCGAGGCCGACGACGTAGGAATGGCGACGCTGCCCCAGCGCGAGCATCGAGCGGCCGGTATCGATATGATTGCCGACCAGCGGATGCACCGGGCCTGCGATGACGGTGCGACGGCCATCATCGGCGGTGTCGGTCGCGAGATGACGAACCTTCAGATGAGCGACGCGGCTGCGCAGCGCCGGTGAGAGCGCGTCATAAGCGGCGTAGAGGCTGCAGAATGACAGTCTGTCGCCCAGCAAGCCCCCGGGGGAGGTGTAAAATAGATCCGCGTGACCGAAGCGACGGCTGAAGGCCGCGATGTCACGTTCACCAAGCCGCTGGCCGCGCACCAGCAGGACCTGATGCTTGAGCAGCGCGCGCATGAACGAGGCGAACGCCCAATCGTCGAAGGATCCGAGATCGACATTGCAGACCTCGGCACCGAGCGTCTTTCCCGTCGGGATGACCTGGATGAGGCTGCTTTCGGCGCTTCGAGCAACGTTGCTTCTGAGACTCACTTGCGTCATCTCCCAAGTTTCACCAGTGCCTGCAAATCAACCATCGTAATTTGTCGGGGGTGTTTCGGCTCGGAGGCAATTCGCGGAAGGATCGCGGCACGATCTGCCGATTGTCGGCACACTCTGCCGCTCTGAGTCGGAAGTTGGACGCTTCAAGGCGATGCGCGAGGAAATATCCAGCAACCTGCAACTCATTCGCAGGCAATCTGGCGCTTGATCGTGCTGATCCCGCGCGCAAGCGAATCAGTGTGGACGATCTGTTCCCTTGATCTGGGTCCGATGCATGATTCGCCGCGCATGATCATCGAACGGATCGCGCCGATGCATGGTGCAGCGATTGTCCCAGATGACGAGATCTCCGACCTTCCAGACATGCTCCCAGGAGAATTCCGGACGGGCAACATAGGCCCACAACGCGTCGAGCAATGCTTCCGACTCGGCGAGCTCGAGGCCGACCAGATAGGCATTGCGCCGGCGGCCGAGATAAAGCATCCGCAGGCCGGAATCGGGATGCGTGCAGACCAGCGGATGGATCGCGCCCGGCGATGTGCGCGGATCATCGGTCGGCGTTACGCCCTGTCGGACGAAGCCGCCGCTGTTGTAGGTGCCGTCGTGCTTGATCTTCAGATCTGCGACGCGGCGCTTCAGTTCAGGAGGAAGCGCGTCGTACACGGCGTACATGCTGCAGAACGACGTGTTGCCGCCGACGGGGGGAATTTCCAGCGCGTAGAGCGCGCTCGCGATCGGCGGCGTGTCGAGATACGACATGTCCGTATGCCACACCGCTTCGCCCGCGCCGAGGCTGCCGATCGCCTCGCCATTCACCTTCACGTTCGAGACGATATAGATTTCGGGTAGACCGTCGACGAAGCGGCGCCCGTTCTCCTGCACCGGCGCCCAGTCGAGATCGCCGAAGCGGCGGCTGAAGGCGATCAAGTCCTGGTCCGTCAGACCCTGGCCGCGCACCAGCAAAACGGAGTGCGTGTGAAAGGCACGGAGCAGGGAGCCGAAGCCCGCATCGTCCAGATGCTTGAGATCGACATGTCGAATCTCGGCACCGAGTTGCCGGCCGGTCGGGATGATCTCGATGTTCGACGACCGAGACGTTGTGGCCGCGCGGGTTTCGACGTTCATTGCCAATCCTCCCAAACGACATTGCAACCAAAGGATACAATGGTCGGTCCGCGAAGTCTCGTCCGCTCAGGCCGAAGGCAGGTTCAGGTCCGCCTCGAAATTGAACCGGTCGCGCAGGTTTTTGCGCGAGTCCAGGATGTCCTTGAGGAAAGCGCGATCGCTGTCGCTCGTGAGCATCGGTTCGATCAGGTCGATCTGGTTCATCGCGACCAGCTGCAACAGTTCAGTGCGTGGCCTGCCGCTGGCGTCGCGCGGCAGGGCATGCACGACCTGGATATGCTCCGGCGGCTTCGGGCCCTTGGCTGAAGCAAGCTCGTTTTGCAGCTGAGTTTCAAGCGTCGGTTGCTCTCCCTCGACGAACGCATAGAGCCCGACGCCGGTCCGGCGGTCTGCGAAGGCAACGATCGCCGCGTCGCGCACGGCCGGATTCTTCCGGATCATGTCCATCAGCACCGGCGCATCGTTGACCAGGCGTCGTCCGCCACCCTCGCGGTCGGTGAAATTGAAGATGCCGCGCGTGATGGCGCGATACACCTTCTTGCCGGTCATCAGCCAGACGCGCGCGAACAGCGATTTGCGTGCCAGGATCTTGCGCTCCTTCGGCGTCAGCGCCTCGGGCGCGTAACTCCGCTTATGCTTGAGCAGATGACGCAGGTCCTCATAGGCCGCGATCCGGAACAGCCGGCTGCGGCTCTCGAAGCAGGCGGCCAACTGGAAATCGGTCACGTAGCAATGGCCGTCGTGACCGACGAGCCAATTCTGCTCCTTGGCGAGATCGTTGTGCGTGATCCCGGCGCGATGCAGCCGGCGCATCATCTGTTTGGCCGAGCGGAAATAGGCGACGTTGCCGTGCGGCTTGGCCAGGTGCAGCGCCACGCCATTGATGAAGCCGCGGACCAGCGCGCGATCCCCAGCCCATAGCAGATCAGGGCCGGCGTTGAGCCCCTTGGCGCGCATCAGCGCCTTGCGCTCGCGTGCGAACAAATGCCGCGCCAGCACGAACGACCACCACGGCACCTCATCGAGCCGGCGCAGCACGGCGTCGACGTCACCGGCCTCGCTCTTGAAGCGGCCGCGCTCGACGGTCGAGAACACGTCGCGCTTGAGCAGAACGCCTTCGCTCCAGCGCGCCGCCAGCACGGCGAAATCAGTCTTCGGCAAACTCATGGGGCTCTCACGCAGCGGCCGCGACGGGCAGGTGCTCGGCGATCCAGCGGTCGAGATCGGCCAGCGCGCGGGCGCTCATCGCCTGCTTCTTCGCCACCGTCTTCTCGTTGCCCTTCAGCCGCGTGCCGTCCGGCTTGCGGGTCGGGGTCGTCGCCAGCGGCGGGAACAGGCCGAAATTGATGTTCATGGGCTGGAACGAGCGCGTCGCACCGTCGATCGTCTCGATGTGGCCGCCGGTGATATGGCCGAGCAGGGCGCCGAGCGCCGTGGTTGGTGGTGGCGGCAGCAGATTGGCGCCGCGCACCTCGGCGGCGGCGTAGAGGCCGGCGATCAGGCCGATGCTCGCCGACTCCACATACCCCTCGCATCCCGTCATCTGGCCGGCAAAACGCAGCCGTGGCTGGACGCGCAGGCGGAGCTGCGCATCGAGCAGCTTCGGCGAGTTGAGGAAGGTGTTGCGATGCAGACCGCCGAGCCGCGCGAACTCCGCGTTCTCCAGCCCGGGAATGGTGCGGAAGATCTGCTGCTGCGGGCCATATTTCAGCTTCGTCTGGAAGCCGACCATGTTGTAGAGCGTGCCGAGCTTGTTGTCCTGGCGCAGCTGCACGATCGCGTAGGGCTTGACCGTCGGATTGTGCGGATTGGTCAGGCCGACCGGCTTCATCGGGCCGTGACGGAGCGTCTCGTGGCCGCGTTCGGCCATCACTTCGACCGGCAGGCAGCCGTCGAAATAGGGCGTGTTGGTCTCCCACTCCTTGAAGTCGGTCTTCTCGCCGGCGAGCAGCGCCGCGACGAAGGCGTCGTACTGCTCCTTCGTCATCGGACAGTTGATGTAGTCAGCCCCCGTGCCGCCCGGACCGACCTTGTCGTAACGCGACTGGAACCACGCCTTGGTCATGTCGATCGTGTCCTTGTGCACGATCGGCGCAATGGCGTCGAAGAAAGCAAGTGCCGTCTCGTCGGTCAGGTCCCGGATGGCCTCGGCGAGCGGCTGCGAGGTGAGGGGACCGGTGGCGACAATGACGCGATCCCACTCCGCCGGCGGCAAGCCGGTAACTTCGCCGCGGCGCAGCGCGATGCGTGGATGCCCTTCGAGAGCCGCTGCGACGGCCGCCGAGAAGCCGTCGCGGTCGACGGCCAATGCGCCACCGGCCGGAACCTGATTGGCGTCGGCAGCGCGCATGATCAGCGAGCCCAGCCGGCGCATCTCGGCATGCAGCAGGCCGACGGCGTTGTTGGCCGCATCGTCGGAGCGGAAAGAGTTCGAGCACACCAGTTCGGCCGGGGTGGCGGTTCGGTGCGCCTCGGTCATGCGGTCCGGCCGCATCTCGTGCAGCACCACATCGACTCCAGCCTCGGCGAGCTGCCAAGCGGCTTCAGAGCCGGCGAGGCCGGCACCGACAACGTGGACGGTATTCGAAGGTGATTTGGAGCCTGTCATGCGCGGGACAGGTAGCGCTTTTCCCGAGCGCTGCAAATGCGCCAATGAGGCTCGGCGCGAGAAAGCGGGCGCATGTGTTTCGCTGCGCCAGGCCTAGATGCGGCAACGCCCGCAGCGAGGCGGGCGATGTCCGGTAGATATCGGAAGAAGGCCGATCAGCCGTTGTAGTGACCGGCGGCAACGCGCGGGATGTCCGAGCGATCGAGACCGATGTCGGCGAGTTCGCGATCGCTGAGCTGCGACAGCTCGGCAACGTTGCGCTGATACTCACGGAACGCCTGAACCATGCGGATGAGCGAGAGCAACATGAGAAATCTCCTTTAGTTCACGATTCAGTTCTTCATTGGAACCTCATCGTTGAAATGAACATAGAAGAGATTGTTGCGATGCGGAAGTGCCGATGTTGCGATGCAGCTAAACCTCCGGCGCATAGCTTGGGTAACGCTTGAGTAAGAATCGGGCAGCGGATCAGAGGGTGCGGATCTGTTGGAAACCTCCGTAATCATGCTGTTTTTCAATCGTTCGTTTGAAAAGCCCGATCGATTGGCTGTCACTGCGGCTATGAAGCCGTTAGGCGTTGAGCATCTCGCGAGCCCCGACGAAGTGCATGGGTCGATCGGCGTGAATTTTTATTCACTCTTTGATGTCGCGACGGTGAACCGATGTCCACGATCACGCGCGGCTCGCAGTGATTTCATTTCGCGAGAATATCGCGGTGGTGCGACAAATTGTCGCGGCGTCCGGCAATGATGCCTGCGCCGTCGCACCAGCGAGGAAAAACAATGAACAGCAAACTGTTGGGGGCCGCGCTCGTCATCGCGGCGATGACCGCGTTCGGTCCGGCTCAGGCGGCGCGGATGCACGGCGCCGGCTGCAGCGGGGCCAACCTGGAGAAGACTGAGACGGCGATCGAGGCTATGGCTGATGGCGATGCCAGATACACGGCGCAGCGAGAGATCGCGGCGGCCCAGGATGCGCTGCTGAGCGGCAAGATGGGCGCCTGCAGCGTTCATCTGACGAAGGCGATGCAGGCCGGGATGATCAAGTAGCGCGTCAATCGTTCGCATCGTTGAACCAAGGGCCGATCGCGTCACCGCGATCGGCCTTTTTCCGGGCAGGCTATGGCGCCCGCGCCAGCTGCGTCGCGAAGGTCGCGATCGTCCGCGCATAGACCTCGCTCTTGTTCCACTGCTGGATGACCGCAAAATTCGGGCCGCCGGGCTCCCAGTCCTTGCCCTTCTGCCAGCCATAGCCCTTCAAATAGTTCGCAGTGGAGGCGAGAACGTCGGGCGCGCTGCGGATCAGGTCGCGCCGGCCATTGCCGTCGAAATCGACGGCATATTTGATCCAGGACGACGGCATGAACTGGGTCTGTCCGATCTCGCCGGCCCAGGCGCCGCGCATCTCGGCCGGCTGGAGATCGCCGCGGTCGACGATCCGCAGCGCATCCAGCAACTCGCCGCGAAACTGCTCGGCGCGGCGGCAGTCATAGGCCAAGGTCGCGAGCGCACGGATGGTCGGGAACTTGCCGACATTGACGCCGAAATCGGTCTCGAGGCCCCAGATCGCGACCAGCACCTCGCCGGGCACGCCGTAGCTCTGCTCGATCCGCGACAGCACCGAGCCGTATTGCTTCAGCATGTTGGAGCCGCGGGTCAGGCGCGGCGGCACCATGCGCCCGGAGAACTCTTCGAAGGTCTGGCTGAACACCTTCTGACCGCGGTCGCGGTTCAGCACGCTTTGGTCCGGCGTCACGCCCGTCAGCGCCGCATTGATCGTGTTTTGCGAGATGCCCTTGGCCGCAGCCTCGGTCTTGAACTCGGCGAGCCAGCCGTCGAAATTGCCGTTGCCGCAAGGTACCGCGGCGTGCGCTGGCGCTGACAGGGGGGTAAGGGCAGCGAGACAGGCAAGAGCGGACACGGCGAGAACGCGAGCAATCATCGAAACACCTGGACGGCAATGGATTCAAAAAGCGTTGCTGGGCGTGCTCCATGTCGGGCGTAACCGCGGCAGCAGCAAGGCCTTTCGATCACATTGGCGTCGGATTTCGTGAGCGCCGCCACACTCTGCGGCCGCTCGACGCGACCGCCGGCCCGGAGGCCGGCGGCAGTGAAAACTCATCGCTGCGTCCTCACATCTGGTCACGCGAGCGCCATGGGAACAGGTTCGCCGGGAAATCGGCCGCGGGCTTGGAGCTGCGGGGGACCGGCGGCACGATCCGGGCGGCGTCGGGGTGGATCGCGATGGCCTCACGGTAGAGATGCCAGGTGGCGTGGCCGAGCACCGGGATCACGACGGCGAGACCGAGGAAGAACGGGATCGTGCCGGCCACCAGAAGCACTGCGACGATGAGGCCCCAGGCCGCAACCGGAACTGGGTTCTTGGCCGCCACGCGGAGCGAGGTGACGACCGCTTCGAGCGCGCCGGCGTGACGGTCGAGCATCAAGGGGAAGGACACGATGCTGAGGCACAGCGCCAGCAACGCGAACAGGAAGCCTGCGCCACAGCCGACCGCGATCAGCCACCAGCCTTGCGGCGTGGTGAAGACCCGCTGCAGGAAATCGCTCACACCGGTCGCGCCGCCATAGCCGAACACTGCGACGTAGATCGCCTGCGCGGTCGCGACCCAGGTGACGAACAGCGCGAACAGCAGCGTGCCCAGTCCGAGCATCGAGCCGAACGACGGCGACCGCAGCACCTCCAGGGCATCCCAGGCACTGGTGTCCTCGCCGCGGTCTCGGCGGCTGCTGAGCTCATAGAGACCGAGCGCGGCGAACGGGCCGAGCAGGGCGAAGCCGGCCGCCAGCGGAAACAACAGCGGCACCACCGCATAGCCGAACACTGCACGCGCCAGCACCAGGCCGAGAACGGGATAGATCGCGCATAGCATCACGGCGTGACTCGGCACTGCCTTGAAGTCATCCCAGCCGAGCCGCAGCGCACGCATCAGGCTCGACATGTCGATCGTACGAATCGTCAGCTCAGCCGCGACCTCGTCTGCCGCCCGAACGTGGGAGGCAGCATTGCTGTGGTAGGTAGCCATCGTCGTGTGCTCCCTCAACTTGCGCAGGGCGCTTCCCAACCACGCAGGCGGGCTGCGCTTCTCGTTGGAACAAATTCGCGGATGGCCAGACGCGACGAACCTCGGGGCGGCCATTCGCGAACGGAAGTCATCAGGATAGTGGCAAAACAGGCTGCGCCTACTCACGCCTCGGTGAGGGCTGTGAATGTCGCAGTGCATTAGCTTGGCACGCCCATGCAGAAGCCTGAGCATGGTCCAATAAAGTCGTTCCGCCGTCATTCCGCCTTGGGTAAGCTTCACATTCGTCGCCGTGTTCGCGTTTGGCAGGCCACGGCGGTGGCGGAGCGGCTCCGACGGGCGTCTCTGCAACGGAACATCGCCGGCCGAGTTCTTCTTACGATCACCATCCATTGGGAGCCATTGATGAGCGTTTTCGGAAAGATCATGGGCGCGATTTTCGGCCATCATGCCGAGGCGGCACCGGCCGGCGGCAGCACGCCCGCCGCGGGCGGCGCCGCGCCGGCCGGCGGCGCGGCTGCGTCCCCGACGGCGGCCCCGGCTGCTGCGCCGCAAAATGTCGATGTGGCTGCGATCGTCGACAAGGCGGCGGCTGCCAAGCACGAGAAGCTGGAGTGGCGAACCTCGATCGTCGACCTGATGAAGGCGCTCGATATCGATTCGAGCCTCGCTGCGCGCAAGGAGCTCGCCAAGGAGCTCGGCTATAGCGGCGACACCAACGACTCCGCCAGCATGAACGTGTGGCTGCACAAGCAGGTGATGAGCAAGCTCGCCGCCAATGGCGGCAAACTGCCGCCGGAGATCAAGCACTGAGCGTGCGCCGCTCACGGCAAGAACAAGAAGCGAAAGGCCCGCCATCGTGCGGGCCTTTGTCGTCTTGGATCGCGTCTGGCGTGAGGCTGTGCCAGCGCCTCAGACGTGCACGAAGCCGGCGCGTTCCCAGGCCTCCGCATGTAGCTGGTCGCGGTCGAATCCGATGTCGCGCAGCGTGCGCTCGTCGAGCTGGTCGAGATAGGCGAGCTGCGTGCGGTAGTGAACGTAGCGCTTGAGAACGTCGAAAATGGCTGTGATGAACATGTGCCTCTCCCCATGGGTCTGGTTGCTTGCTCGGCGGGGGATTGCTGATCCATCCAGGTAGCCATTGCGTTAAGGCGCTCCGTCCAATCGTCTCGCCCGGTAATTCCACGGCCCATCAGGCCATGATGTCCCGGTTCTCCGGATGGTCTCGGAGGTAGTCGGCGACGAAGCTGCAGCCCGCGATGACCTTGCGGCCGTCGGCGCGGATCAGCGCGAGGGCACCTTCCACGAGCTGCGAACCGATGCCGCGGCCTCGCAGCGGTAGCGGGGTCTCGGTATGGGTGATGATCACCCCCTGCGGCGTGGCCCGGTAATTGGCAAACGCGACGTGGCCGTTGATGTCGAGCTCGAAGCGGCTCCCGGCCTTGTTGTCACGGACATCAGTCATGCGCCTCTACTTTCGTTTAGGTTTCTCGGTGATCTTGAGGAACTCCGCCAGCAGTGCACGGATCGACCATGGCTTGCCATCGACCGCACCCCGGATGTCGTCGATCTTCCATTGGCCCGCTTCGCGCACGAGGTCGTAACGGATGATGTCGTCGGCCTGTTCCTTGCGCTCGGTCCGGTGGCCGCGAATACTGACCGCGACGGTTGCCTTGTCGCCGTCCTGCATTTCCGACGTCACCTTGAACGAGGCGACATCGGGATCCTGCGAATTCGTGACGGGATCGAAATCGATCGCCCCGACCTCGCCCTTGGGCGTGCGGGCGTCCATCTTCGCCCATTGGGCGGCCAGCGACTTCGACAGATATTTCGCGCGCGCCGCCTTGTCCTCGATGACGAAGGTGCCGCCATCCTCCCCCTTGCCCTTGGCGACGCGGGTGTAGATCGCAGTCATGATGCCGACAGGCTCGCTGGAAGCAGGCGCCTGCGCGTGCAGCGGAGAAGCGGCGAGCACGCCAGCGAGGCCGAGAAGCAGGAAGCGACGATCGATCATGGTTGTCCTCAAATCAGATTCGGCGCGCGGTGATATGAAGAAATGCGCGGCCGGCCACGGTTTGTCGCGCGGCATCCGCATCCGTTCGAAACACGCCACCGCATGGGTGGGATGGGGAGGCCGGCCTTGCGAGGGCGAGCAGGACCGGGATAAACAGGCCCAAAGGTATCGGGCGGCTGAGATCGCCTGAAGGATCGATCGAGGGGACGCTTCCATGGGTCTGTTCGTCAGCAGCAGCGGCGCGAGAGATTGTCGATGACACCGGCACCCCTGCGCATGTCCCGCCGGGTGATGAACCTCGCGCATATCGTCACGCAAAATGGCCGCCGGCTCGGCGACCGCGTCGGCTTCGTCTGGGGCGAGAGGTCGTGGACCTGGCGCGAAATCGACGCGATGGTCTCGGCGCTCGCGGCGGCGCTGGCCGAGCAGGGGATCGCCAAGGGCGATCGCATTCTGGTGCACTCCAAGAACTGCGAGGAGATGTTCGTCTCGATGTTCGCCGCGTTCCGGCTCGGCGCGGTCTGGGTGCCCACCAATTTCCGACTGATGCCGGACGAGGTCGCCTATCTCGCGACCGCCTCGGGCGCGAAGGCGTTTCTCTGCCACGGCGACTTTCCGGATCATGCTGCCGCAGTGACGACTGCTGACTTTACCTGGCGCATCGGTGAAGGCGGCAGCTTCGGCACGGGGGCCGTGGCCGACGCAATGAAGGCGCATGTCGGCGCACACGTCGCGAACGCGGCCGTCGAGCATGACGATCCCTGCTGGTTCTTCTTCACCTCCGGCACGACCGGTCGCTCCAAGGCGGCGGTGCTGACGCATGGCCAGATGGCGTTCGTCATCACCAATCATCTCGCGGATCTGACGCCGGGCACGACCGAGTACGACGCGTCTCTCGTCGTGGCGCCGCTGTCGCACGGCGCCGGCGTGCACCAGCTGATGCAGAGCGCGCGCGGCGCCAAGACCGTGCTGCTGCCGAGCGAGAAGTTCGACATCACCGAAGCCTTCCGCCTGATCGAGATGCATCGCGTCAGCAACCTGTTCACGGTCCCGACCATCCTGAAGATGATGGTCGAGCATCCCGCGGTCGACCAGTTCGATCACTCCTCGCTGCGCCACGTGATCTATGCCGGCGCGCCGATGTATCGCGAGGACCAGAAGCGCGCGCTGGCGCGGCTCGGCAAGGTGATCGTGCAGTATTTCGGCCTCGGCGAGGTCACCGGCAACATCACTGTGTTCCCGGCCGCGGCGCACGAGGAAGAGGATGGACCGGAGGCGCGGATCGGCACCTGCGGCTATGAGCGCACGGGCATGCAGGTCTCGATCCAGGACGATCAGGGACGCGAGCTGAAGCCGGGCGAGACCGGCGAGATCTGCGTCATCGGTCCGGCCGTGTTCGCGGGCTACTACGACAATCCCGACGCCAATGCGAAGGCGTTTCGCGACGGCTGGTTTCGCACCGGCGATCTCGGCCACATGGATGCGCAGGGCTTCGTCTACATCACCGGCCGCGCCTCGGACATGTACATCTCCGGTGGCTCCAACATCTATCCGCGCGAAGTCGAGGAAAAGATCCTGACGCATCCCGACATCGGCGAGGTCGCGGTGCTCGGCGTGCCCGATCCGGTGTGGGGCGAGGTCGGTGTTGCCGTCTGCGTGGCGCGCGAAGGTGCGGCCGCGCCGAGCGAGAGCGCGATCGCCGGCTATCTCGCCACCAAGCTGCCGCGCTACAAGATGCCGAAGCGCTTTTTCTTCTGGGACGCGTTGCCCAAATCGGGCTATGGCAAGATTCCGAAGCGTCTGGTGCGCGACGAGCTCGAGGCGCGCGGCCTGCTCGATCTCACCAGGCAGGGCTGACGCGTGATGCGATCCATCACCCAGCCCGGTGCGCCCGTCGCGGATCGCATCCAGTGGGTCGAGGCCCGCGGCCGTGTGTTCACCTTCACCATGGAGCAGGGGTTGCCGCTCTTGGACGCCGCGCGCCGCGGCTTTGCGGCCAATGGCTTTGCCGGCGGTGTGCTCGATATCAAAGGCGGTGCGCTCGGACCGTTCGCCTATGTGATGCCGGCGCTGTCGAAGACGGCGGATCATGCCGCGTTCTACAGCGACACCTATCGTCCCGCCGGTGTGACGCGCCTGTCGACGGGGACGATGACGCTCGGCGTGCGCGACGGCGCGCCATTCTTCCATTGCCACGCGCTGTGGATGGAGGAGGGGAGCCGCAACGGCGGCGGGCACATCCTGCCGGAGGAGACCATCGTTGCCGAGCCGTTCGAGGTCGACGCCTTCGGGCTCGACGGCGCGATCTTCACGGCAGAGCCGGACGTCGAGACCGGCTTCAAGCTGTTCGGGCCGGTAGCGGCCGCGCGAAGCGGCGCCATGACGGATCGCCGCGCCTTCGCGCTCCGGCTGCGGCCGAACCAGGATTTCGCCGGCTGCCTTGAGGCATTCTGCCGGGCGCAGGGGATCAGCAAGGCCCGCATTCGCGGCGGCGTCGGCTCGACCATCGGGGCGCGCTTCGAGGACGGCGTCGTCGTCGAGCCGTTCGCGACGGAGCTGACCATCACCGCCGGCGCGATCGCGCCGGGCGACGACGGCCTTGAAGCCACTGTTGACGCCGCGCTGGTCGACTACACCGGCGCGCTCGCGCGGGGGCGCCTCGTCCGCGGCGACAATCCGGTGCTGATGACGATGGAGCTGGTGCTGGAGGTCGTGGCGTAGCCCGCGTGGGCCGGTGGCCGATGCGGGCGCGATGTGCGAGATTGCCGGTGATGTCACCGAGGTTGTGAAGGCGTCATGGCGAGGAAGCAACGCGAGATCCGGCTGCCGGCCCCTTATCTGAAGCGGCTGTGGCTCGATCCGGCGAAGATCTCCGATCGCGCGGCCTATCCGTTTTGCCTGCCGTTCCTGCAGGACGCGTTCGAGCTCAGCTTCACCAACGCCATCACCATCATTGTCGGCGAGAACGGCACCGGCAAATCGACCCTGCTCGAAGGCATTGCCGCGCTCGCGGGCTACGACGAAGCTGGCGGCGGCAAGGGTTACATGCCGGTCGACCATGGGCGTGCGATCGAGCGTATGGGCGGCGCACTCGCCGCCGCGCTGCGCGCGAGTTGGTTGCCGAAGATCACGCAAGGCTGGTTCTTCCGCGCCGAGAGCTTCTTTTCGGTGGCGCGCTATCTCGATCAGGCCGCACTGGACGATCCGTTCGGCGGGCCGCCGCCCGACTTCCTGTCCCATTCGCATGGCGAGGGGTTCCTGCGCTTCTTCGAGGAACGCTGCCAGCGCCAGGGCATCTACATTTTCGACGAGCCGGAATCGGCACTGTCGCCGGCGCGCCAGATCGAGTTCCTGAAGCTGATGCGGCGCATGGATGACTCCAGCCATTGCCAGGTGCTGATGGCGACGCATTCGCCGGTCCTGATGGCCTATCCCGGCGCGACCCTGTTGCGGCTGACCAAATACGGCCTGGAGAAGGTCGCGGTGCAGGATACGGATCATTTCAAGGCGATGCGTGAGTTCTGCGCCGACCCCGACGGCTTCGTGCAGGCGGTGCTGGCGGAGTGAGGCCGGGATGATAGGCGAGCAGAGCGAAGCCTGCTCGGCCCTCATTGCGAGCGAAGCGAAGCCATCCAGGACCCACGAGGACTCTGGATCGCTTCGTCGCTTTGCTCCTCGCGATGACGGAGAGACATGACTGCGCGTTCTCGCCGTGCCAAGTGCACCCGAGCTTTGACGTTCATTCCGCCCTCCTCAGTGAGAGGGCGCAGGGAAGGCCGGGTGCAGGCCGCACCCATGGCCCGCCTGCGAAAAAAATGCAGGCGGCAGGAACCACAGGATTGGCCGAACAACCGGCGGATTCAATTGGTCGTCGCAACACTCGATGAGGAGGTTGCGATGGGCATTCGAAAGAAACGGTCAACGCGGGGCAAGCTGGGATCATTGGGGCGCCCACCAGTTGCGGGGCGTGCGGAACAGCAGAAATTTTGGCGTGGGATTGCCGCTGGGTTGAACAGCGAGAATGCTGCGCTGGCTGCTGGATTATCGGATGCTGTCGGCCCCCGATTATTTCGAAAAGCGGGCGGCGTGGCACCGGCAATGTTCCGACCTTCAGCGAAGCCGCTCTCCGGACGGCACCTCTCTTTTTCTGAGCGCGAAGAGATTGCGCTGCTGAATGCGCAGCGCCATTCTGTACGAGAGATAGCGCGGCGTCTCAATCGATCTCCCTCGACCATCTCCCGTGAACTCGATCGCAATGCGGCCACGCACGGCGGCAAGATGGCCTATCGGGCGACGGCCGCCCAGTGGCATGCAGATCGATCGGCCCGGCGTCCTAAGCCGAGCAAGCTTGCAAGCAACGCCGCCTTGCGCGCTTATGTTGAAGAGCGGCTTGCAGGGTTTGTCGCACCTCCAGGCGGCGTTCGGCGGAAGGCCGGTCGTGCGGGCTCTAGCCAGGATCAGGGGTGGACGAAAGCGTGGAGTCCCGAGCAGATTGCCCGGCGCTTACCGATCGACTTCCCGGATGACGAGGCGATGCGCATCAGCCACGAAGCCATTTACCAGGCGCTTTTTGTTCAGGGCCGAGGAGCGCTGAAACGCGAGTTGTCGTCCTGTTTGCGAACGGGACGTGCGCTGCGCGTGCCCCGAGCGCGTACGCGGAAGCGCAGCAAAGGCTTCATATCGCCAGAGATCATGATCAGTGAGCGTCCGGCCGAAGTCGCGGATCGAGCTGTGCCGGGACATTGGGAAGGAGATCTGATCGTCGGCTCCGCCAGCTCGGCAATCGGCACGCTGGTCGAACGCAGCACGCGGTTTACAATGCTCCTGCACCTTCCACGGCTGCCGGGGTTTGACGATGGCCCACGTACGAAGGATGGGCCTGCGCTCTCCGGACACGGAGCTGAAGCGGTACGCGATGCGATCACGCGCACCATCGTCACCTTGCCCAAAGAACTCCGCCGCTCGCTAACCTGGGATCAGGGGACCGAAATGGCTCAACACAGTGACCTCAAGATCGATACAGACCTTCAGATCTACTTCTGCGATCCAAGAAGCCCCTGGCAACGTGGCACGAACGAGAACACGAATGGCCTGCTGCGGCAGTACTTCCCGAAAGGTACCGATCTGAGCGTCTACGATGCTGACGAGATCGCCGCCGTGGCCGCAGCGCTCAATTCCCGACCGAGAAAGACGCTAGGATGGAAAACTCCAGCAGAAGCGCTTGACGAGCTGCTGTCACGAATGAAAACACTTGGTGTTGCGACCACCGCTTGAGCCCGCCACCGGCCTTCCCTGCGCGACGGTTTCTACCGGCTTATACGCGCTCTCCTCGGTGCGCCGGGCCTTCTGGCCACCGTCATCGGCGCGACGCCTTGAAGGCATCGACACCCACTTGACCTCAGCGTCGGGAGGTCAGGACCACACGATTTCGCCGTCCGCCACAAAACCCGTCGTCTGCGCAAAAGCGCCGGGCCCGTGACGTCCATCGCATCCCGCCCTCCACGCCCGTGACGACCGCGAAGCGCCCCTCTCGTGAGGACAGGACGCATGCAGGAAAACAGAAATTCCGAAATGGCGAAACAGGAATATTTTTCACGGCAGGACTGGACAAGGGTGATGCCGCTGATCCCGTGCGCAAATTTAGGTTTTGCGCGCATGGCCGTTTTGGTGTCAAAACGGCCGCGTCGTGGCTCGGCCATGTGCGCGCCGTGCCCGTCGGGCGACTCGGAACGTGACAGGAGCGAAGGAAGAGGGGCTGCATGCCGGAGCAGATCGGTCGCCACGACAAGCTCGAACAGGCGCTCCTGGCCCTGGATGATCGCGCCATGGTGCTGGAGGAGCTCGACGGCTTCATCGCCGGCCTGCTCGTGCTCCCTGAGCCGATTCCGCCGGGCGAATGGTTCGCGGCGGCCTTCGGGCTCGGCAAGGGCCGTCGCTCCGTGTTCACCAGCATCGACCATGCCAACGAGGTGCTCGGGCTGGTCATGGACTATCACCGGGAGATCGCGCTGACGCTCGCGCATCATCCGGAGCAGTACCAGCCGCGCTTTCCCATCGACGGCTTCAACGGCGAGGTCGTCTGGGAGCTGTGGATCGACGGCTTCGCGGCGGCCACGAACCTGCGTCGTGACAGGTTCGATGCGTATGAGCGGGTGGGCGGCGAAGTCGCCATGGCTGCGGTCGGTCTGATGATGATGATCGGTGCAACTCTCGACGAGAACCCGGATCCCGTCGAATATCGAAATCTCAGTCGCAACGCGCCCCAGAATATCCGCGAGGCGGTGCTGACGCTGCATCAATACCGGCAGAGCGGGGCTCCGCTGCCCGCGTCCACCAGCTTCGCCCGGCAGCCCAATCCCTTCGCGTCGTTCGGCAGGGTCGGCCGCAACGACCCCTGTCCCTGCGGTTCCGGCCAGAAATACAAGCGCTGCTGCGGCGCGAATTGATCGGCCACGACACGGTCTTTTTTGTTGCAACAATCGGGAGCGGTGCAAAGATGCGCCGCCGCGCGCCGGATGCGCCGGCCAATGAGAGTGACTGAGGAAACGACATGAGGATGGTGTTCGGCAAGGCGCTGGCCGTGACGGCGGCGCTCGCGATCGCAACGACGGCCCTGACCACAGCGGATGCGCATGGTCCGACCCGGCGCAAGGTGCAGGAGCACGTCGAGATCAACGCCGCGCCCGCCAAGGTGTGGGCCGTGATCGGCAACTTCCAGGACATGAGCTGGCTCGGCGTCGTCGACAAGACCGCGGGCGACAAGGGCAACGAGATTGGCGCCACGCGCAAGCTGACCCTGAAGGGCGGCGCTACCGTCGACGAGGAGCTCTACAAATACGACGCCGAGAAGATGAGCTATTCGTACCGTATCACCGCCGTCGACGTGAAGGTGCTGCCGGTGACGAACTACTCGTCGACCATCGCGGTGACGCCGAGCGCGGACGGCAAGGGCAGCGTGGTCGAATGGACCGGCGCGTTCTACCGCGGCTTCCCCAACAACGATCCGCCGCCGGAACTGAACGACGAGGCTGCGGTCAATGCGGTGACCGGCCTGTACAAGGCTGGACTCGAAGGGTTGAAGAAGAAGGTGGAAAGCGGGAGCTAGCGTGGATTGACGATGTTGCTTGGTCGGCGCTCTCCATCTCACCGGACTGCTGCGAGCAACCCGGCCATGGCGGTCTTGGCGCAGACGAGCGCCAAACTCCGATTGCCATATGCGATCGCATTTCCGTCCATGGGCAGATGCCAAGCCAGCGCGCATCGTCTCCCGCATCATCTCCGTGCGCTTTTGTCCGGTATCTTGCTCGCGTCCGCCACAATCATCGCCCATGCCGAGGAGGCCTTCGTCACCAACCAGCTCAGCGACGATCTGACGATCGTCGACCTCGCGACCTCGAAGCCGGTGGCGACGATCCCGATCGGCGGCAAGCCGGCCGGCGTCGCGGTGGCTGCCGACGGACGCTTCGCCTATGTGGCGAGCCCGGACGACAAGAGCGTGAGCGTCGTCGACGCTGTCGCGCGAAAGGTGGTTGGACGGGTCGAGGTCGGTGGCGGGCCGCTCGGCATTGCCGTGACGCCGGACGGTTCGACGGTCTACGTCGCAGACTGGTACAACGCCGCAATCCGCGTGATCGATGCGAAGACCCGGACCGTGACCGGCAGCATCGCGGTCGGCGCCTCGCCGTCGGGGCTTGCGGTGACACAAGACGGCAAGCTGCTGCTCTCCGCCGACCGCGATGACGACATGGTCTCGGTGATCGACACGGCGACGCGCCAGCGCCTTGCGACCATCAAGGTCGGCACGCGGCCGTTCGGTGTCACCATCGACGCCGAGGGCAAGCGCGCCTACACGGCAAATGTCGCCTCCAACGACGTCTCGGTGATCGACCTCGCCGAGCGCCGCGAGATCGGCCGGGTCAAGACCGGTTTGCGGCCCTATGCGGTGGCGCTGGCGCAGGGCAGGGGCTTCGCCACCGACCAGTATGACGGCACGGTCAGCGTGTTCGACCTGGCGAGCCTGCAGCCGCTCAAGCGCATTAGCGTCGGCGACTATCCGGAGGGCATCGAGGCGACCGCCGACGGCCAGCGCGTCATCGTCGCCAATTGGGAGAGCAACATTCTGAGCGTCATCGACGTGGCCGCGCTGAAGGTCACCGGAGAGATCAAGGTCGGCGACGGTCCGCGCGCATTCGGCGCGTTCCTGCGGCGGTGAGCAGGTCCGCCGGTGGCGGAAATGGAGTTGCATCTGCAGCCTCCGTCACTGCGAGCGCAGCGGCGCAGCGAAGCAATCGAGGCCGCGCGAAGACTCTGGACTGCTTCGCTGCGCTCGCAATGACGCGGTGAGGTTATCGAGGCTCGTCACTATCCCTGCATGTCGCCGGCGGCGCTGATGCAGGCTACGAATCTCGTCTGGCGGGCACCACCAACCGCTCCACGATCTCGTCCATCCGGGTGAACAGCATCTCCGGCTGGTGGTCGCGCAACGCCTGCTCCGCGGCATAGCCCCATGTCACCGCGCCGAAGGCGATGCCGGCGGCGCGCGCCGCCTCGATGTCGCGGGTCTCGTCGCCGATCGCGATGGCCTGGGCTGGGTCGACGCGCAGCCGCTTCAGCACCCGGCGAAACTTCCGTGCCTTGCCGAACACCGAGGCCGAGCAATCGAAATCGGCGAACAGACCGGCGCGCGATCCGAGCTTCTGCCGCGCGTTGGCCTCGCTGTCCGACGACACCAATGCGAGCATGGTGCCGTTCGCGGCAAGCGTGTCGAGCATGATGTCGACGCCTGCAAACAGCGGGATGCTCGCTGCATGCGCCGTCTTCAGTCGGCGCACGTGGCGCGCGATGAAGGGCAGCTTCCAGCGCGGCACCTGAAGGAAATCGAGGATCTCACGGGTCGAGGCATGGCGGAGCCCGTCGATGTCCTCGTCCTTCACCTGACGAAAGCCGAAGCGCTGCGCGACGACGTTCACGTGGGTGCGAAACCACGGGAAGCTGTCGGCGAGGGTGCCGTCGAGATCGAAGATGACGAGAGAATATGGCATCCGGGCGCGGGGTGAGCGTGGCGAGGAGCTGATGATCGTCGAGGCGTGTCGTCCTGCGACAGCCCTGCGCCATAGCAATGGGAGGGGCGGCGCGCAAATGAGATGCGATCATTGCGTGTCGCAGCTCCACGGTGACGTTCGATGATCAGGGGTTGAACATGTTGTGATGTGCACCTGGAGATAACGCGGTCTATCATCCCGGCGGGCCGGCGGATCATGGTCTGCCTGCCCGATTTGATCGAAATTGTTTTCATCATTCAAGCCAGAGAGATTTCACATGGCCCTCAACAAGGTTGCTGCAGCGTATCTGTCCTACTTCGCCTATATCGACGACGCGCTCGATGTGGTTCAGCCGAGCGATTTCGTGGCGATGCTGAAGTCCGTCCCATCGGGTGCGGCGAACGGTCCGTGGTCGCTATGCTGGGGCCCGGCGGTCAACAACGGCGTGCTCGCCTACGTCGCGCAAGGCAACGACGGCAGCTACGCGGTGGCGTTCCGCGGCACCGATGTCGATGGCTCGGTCGCCGGCGCGTTCGAGAACGTGCTCGCCGATGCCGATGCTGTCTTCCAGGTGCCGTGGCTGTATCCGCAGCAGGCCGGAGCGCCGCTGCAGATCAGCGCCGGAATCAACGACGCGCTGGCGCTGGTCATCGCGCTCACCGATCCCACGACGGACCTGTCGCTGCTGGACTATCTGCGCGGCCTTGCGGCCAAGCAGAACCTGCAACTGATGGTGACCGGGCACAGCCTCGGCGGCGCGCTCGCCGTGGTGGCGACGGCGTGGCTGCAGGACCAGTTGCCGAAGCTGAACTCGTCGCTGACGTTCACGCTGTGGCCGCACACCTTCGCGGCTCCGACGATGTGGAACGCGGGCTTCGCGACGACCTTCGCAAAGAGCTACACCTATTACGCGGCGGTCAACAGCAACGATATCGTGCCGATGGCCTGGGCCAACCTGAACGGAATTCTCGGTACCTATCCGCCGCCGGCGCCGGTCCTGAAGGACACCAACTACTACTCGATCTACAAACCGCTCGAGTGGCTCAGCGCAGCGATCCCGACCTATACGTCGATTGCGCCGAGCAATCCGGATCTGTTCACGATCACGCCGATCGTCGAGGCGAACGACTCCTGGACCGCGGAAGCCGGCTACATGCATTCCATGCAGCTGCAGTATTTCCCGCATGCGACCGGCACGAAGGCGCCGCCGCTGCCGGGAGTCACCAAGACCGGCGTGGCGCGGCCACGGGCGGTCGCCGTCGCGGCCTGAGCGCCGCAGGGCAGCTTTTGCAGGGCTGGGTTCGCTCAGTCCTGCAAGGGGGGCTCCGTGCGTCGGCCAATCAACCTTTCATCACGTTTTTTGTGAGTGTGCGCTGCAGGAACGCCTTGCGCCGTGCGGTGGTTGACCCGCGCAGAAGCAAGGAGAGAGACATGCAACGCACGATCAAGATGGCCGCGCTGGCCGGAGCCACGCTGGTGATCGGCACCGCCGCGGCGTCCGCGCAGGGCTATGCCCGTTTCGGCGACTCGATGGCCTGGGTGCCGCCGGCGCAGACCTCCGATTCCGAGCCGATGTATGGCGCCGCGCCGGCGCCGGCCTACGCGCCGGGTCCGGTGGCTGGCCCAGTGGCCTGGGGCCACGGCTACAACGGCACCAACCATCCGACCCCTGGCTCGACCCAGGGCGACGTCGGTCCGTCCGGCAACAACAACGGCACGCTGACCGGCGCCTACCGGCAGTGGTAGTTGCCATCTCGCGCTGAAGTGAGTCGATCAAGCCCGCCGCTCCGACAAGAGCGGCGGGTTTGTCGTCCGAGAGGGCGCCCAGTCGCTTGCGAGGTGATGCGACCAGCATTCCGGATCATCTGATCGCGGCAACGTGAGCGCCACGTTGTGTCGCACACATGTTGTGGCGGGTGGCGGAACTGCCGGGGCATGACGATGGTTTGTTCCTCGATGAATTGGGAACAACGGAGCAAGTTCATGACACGCACGTTTGGATTGGCAGCGCTCACCGCCGTCACGCTGGTCGCCGGCACGGTCGGCGCCTCGGCCGGAGAATACGGGCCGGGCGGCTACGGCTATGGCGGCCAGGTCACCAGCACCTATGCCTACCGCGACTCCTTCGCCTGGGCGCCAGGGCCGGTCTATGAGGAAGGCTACGTCGCCGTCGCGCCGGGCCCGTATGACGGCCCGGGCTGGAGCGCCGGCTACAACGGCACAAACCACCCGACCCCAAGCTCGACCCAGGGCGACGTCGGCCCGCGCGGCAACAACAACGGCACGCGGAGCGGGTATTATCGCCAGTGGTAATCTGAGTTCGTTGCAGAAACATCGAGCCCGCCGCTCTGCAGAGAGCGGCGGGCTTTGCTGTCATGAACCGATATCGACCACATGCGTCATTGCGAGGAGCGCAGCGACGAAGCAATCCAGAGTCGCGTACGCGGCCCTGGATTGCTTCGCTTCGCTCGCAATGACGATCGATAAAAGGGAATTGAGGGCAACTACTCCGCCGCTTCGCTCGCCGCGCCGCGGCCGCGCTTCTTCGGCTTGGCCGACTTCTCCAGCACCGGCTTCAGGAACTGCCCGGTGTAGCTGCGCGGGGCCTTGACGATGTCCTCCGGCGGGCCCCAGGCGACGATCTCGCCGCCGCCGTCGCCGCCCTCGGGGCCGAGGTCGATGACCCAGTCGGCGGTCTTGATGACCTCGAGATTGTGCTCGATCACGACGACCGTGTTGCCCTGCGCGACCAGCTCGTGCAGCACCTCCAAGAGCTTCTTGACGTCGTGGAAGTGCAGGCCCGTCGTCGGCTCGTCCAGGATGTAGAGCGTGCGGCCGGTGGCGCGCTTGGACAGCTCCTTGGCGAGCTTGACGCGCTGCGCCTCGCCGCCGGACAGCGTGGTGGCCTGCTGGCCGACGTGGATGTAGTCGAGGCCGACGCGGCGCAGGGTCTCGAACGTGTCGCGTACGCGCGGCACCGCCTTGAAGAACTCGGCGGCCTCCTCGACGGTCATGTCGAGCACGTCGGCGATCGACTTGCCCTTGAACAGCACGTCGAGCGTCTCGCGGTTGTAGCGCTTGCCCTTGCAGACGTCGCAGGTGACGTAGACGTCGGGCAGGAAGTGCATCTCGATCTTGATGACGCCGTCGCCCTGGCACGCCTCGCAGCGGCCGCCCTTGACGTTGAAGGAGAACCGGCCGGGCTCGTAGCCGCGCGCCTTGGATTCCGGCAGGCCGGCGAACCATTCGCGGATCGGCGTGAACGCGCCGGTATAGGTCGCGGGGTTGGAGCGCGGCGTGCGGCCGATCGGCGACTGGTCGATGTCGATGATCTTGTCGATGTGCTCCAGGCCCTCGATGCGGTCGTGCGGCGCCGCCGCCTCGTTGGCGCCGTTGAGCTTGCGCGCGATCGCCTTGTAGAGCGTGTCGATCAGCAGCGTCGACTTGCCGCCGCCGGACACGCCTGTGATCGCGGTGAACAGGCCGAGCGGGATCTCGGCCGAGACGTTCTTGAGATTGTTGCCGCGGGCATTGACGACCTTGATGGTGCGGCGATGGTTCGGCGGCCGCCGCTCGGGCACCTCCACCTCGAGTTCGCCGGTGAGATATTTGCCGGTCAGCGACGCCGGATTGCGCATGATCTCGGCCGGCGTGCCCTCGGCGACGATGTTGCCGCCATGGGTGCCGGCGCCGGGACCGATGTCGAGCACATAGTCGGCGAGGCGAATTGCGTCCTCGTCATGTTCGACGACGATGACGGTGTTGCCGAGGTCGCGCAGCCGCTTCAGCGTGTCGAGCAGGCGGGCATTGTCGCGCTGGTGCAGGCCGATCGACGGCTCGTCGAGCACGTAGAGCACGCCGGTTAGCCCCGAGCCGATCTGCGACGCCAGGCGGATGCGCTGGCTCTCGCCGCCGGACAGCGTGCCGGAGGAGCGCGCCAGGGTCAGGTAGTTGAGGCCGACGTCGAGCAGGAAGGTGAGGCGGTCGCGGATCTCCTTGAGGATGCGGGTGGCGATCTCGGTCTGCTGCGCATTGAGCTGCTTCGGCACCTCGGCGAACCACTCGCCGGCCGCCTTGACGGAGAGGTCGCTGATCTCGCCGATGTGCTTGCCGCCGACCTTGACGCACAGCGCCTCGGGCTTCAGGCGGTAGCCGTTACAGCCGGCGCAGGGCACGTCGTTGAAGTACTTGCCGAGCTCCTCGCGCGCCCACTCGCTCTCGGTCTCGCGGAAGCGGCGCTCGATGTTGGTGATGACGCCCTCGAACGGCTTCTTGGTGTCGTAGGCGCGGACGCCGTCCTCATAGGTGAACTTGATCTCGTCGTCGCCGGAGCCGTGCAGCAGCGCGTTCTGCGTCTTCTTCGGCAGATCCTTCCACTTGGTGTCCAGCGTGAACTTGTAGAACTTGCCGAGCGCGGTCAGGGTCTGCAGGTAATAGGGCGACGACGACTTGGCCCAGGGCGCGATCGCGCCCTTGCGCAGGGTGACGTCCTTGTCGGGAATGACGAGGTCGGCATCGACGTGCTGCTCGACCCCCAGGCCGCCGCATTCCGGGCAGGCGCCGTAGGGGTTGTTGAACGAGAACAGCCGCGGCTCGATCTCGGGGATCGTGAAGCCGGAGACCGGGCAGGCGAACTTCTCCGAGAACAGGATGCGCTCGGGCCCGCTCTTATCGTGGATCTTTGCGGTTTTCTTTTTTTCCTTCTCCTCCGCCGGCGCGGCCGAGGCGGGAGCGTCCGCGAACTCGATGACGGCCAGGCCTTCGGCGAGCTTCAGCGCGGTCTCGAAGCTCTCCGCGAGGCGCTGGCCGATGTCGGGGCGCACGACGATGCGGTCGACGACGACGTCGATATCGTGCGGGAACTTCTTGTCGAGCGTCGGCGCCTCGGCGAGCTCATGGAAGGTGCCGTCGATCTTGACGCGCTGAAAGCCCTTCTTGAGATATTCGGCGAGCTCCTTCTTGTACTCGCCCTTGCGGCCGCGCACGACCGGCGCCAGCAGATAGAGGCGGGTGCCCTCGGGCATCGCCAGCACGCGGTCGACCATCTGCGAGACGGTCTGGCTTTCGATCGGCAGGCCGGTCGCCGGGGAGTAGGGCACGCCGACGCGCGCCCACAGCAGGCGCATGTAGTCGTAGATCTCGGTGACGGTGCCGACCGTCGAGCGCGGGTTCTTCGAGGTCGTCTTCTGCTCGATCGAGATCGCCGGCGACAGGCCGTCGATCTGGTCGACGTCCGGCTTCTGCATCATCTCCAGGAACTGGCGGGCATACGCCGACAGCGATTCGACGTAGCGGCGCTGGCCCTCGGCATAAATCGTATCGAAGGCGAGCGAGGATTTGCCGGAGCCGGACAGGCCGGTGAACACGACGAGCCTGTCGCGCGGGATCTCGACGTCGATGTTTTTCAGATTGTGCTCGCGGGCGCCGCGGATGGTGATGGCCCGCAGGCTCGACTGGTTGGCTTGCGCGCGCTGCTTGGCCTTGAGCACTTCATCCATGACGATCGTCCCACGGCGCAGAGTCGCGCCATCGTTGCAGGCGCGTTTCGCCGGAAGCCGGCCATCGGACGCCAGGGGGAAAAGGTATGGTCGGAACGTAGGAAGAACGGAGCTGGATTTCCAGTGCCGTCAGCGAATCATCAACAATGCGCTCAGGGAATGGCAGCGACTGGCAGGAGGCTGCCGGTTCCGTCCTGTTTTGTGCACGATCCCACAAAGAAAAAGCCTCCGCTCTTGCAGAGCGGAGGCTGTGTGCGTTGGCCCGGAGGCAAAAACTTAGAAGTGGTAGTTGATGCCGACCTGACCGGAATGCACGTTGAGGGTGCCGGTCGTGAGCGTGCCGAGGCCGGTGAAGGTGTAGCTCTCGCCACCGAAGCTCTTGTAGAGGTACTCGCCCTTCAGCGACCAGTTCGGGGCGAACATGTACTCGACGCCAGCGCCGACGGTCCAGCCGGAGTGGATCTTGCTGTCGGCAGCGGCGAAGCCGGGGGCCGTCAGCGAGATGCGGTTGTCGGCCCAGGCGTAACCACCGGTCGCGTACAGCAGGGTCGGGCCGAAGGCGTAGCCGATGCGGCCGCGGACAGTGCCCCAGTCGCGGATCTTGGACTCGGCGTTGACACCGAGCGCGCCGACGTTTGCGTTGATGTCGGCCCAAGCGGCGTCGGCCTCGAGGCCGAACACGACAGCACCCTGCTGCCAGTTGTAGCCGACGGTGCCGCCGGCGAAGCCGCCCTTCATGGCCGCGAAGTCAGCATTCTCGTTGGCGTAGCCGCCCATGGCACCGATGTAGAAGCCGGTCCAGGTCAGCACCGGCGCGGCAACCGGGGCCTTGGTGTAGGTCGGGCGTGCGGCAAGATCAGCGGCGGCAGCGGGAGCGGCCAGGGCGGCCAAGGCCACGGTCGCGAGCAGGATCTTCTTCATTCCAGTCTCCAGTTTATTTTTATTCCTCGAAGTCCGCATCGCACCGATAAGCTTACGCACGAAACAGACTCACCCGTTCAAGTTGACGAGGTTCCTATAGCCCGGTTCCGTACGGATTACCGTCACCCTGAAGACACACTCGCGCCCAAACCGCGTTTTTACGGCCAAGTTCCAGAAAGCCTATGTCGCTCAGTTACTTGGTTCCGGGTGTGGCGAGCCGGCAAGGTGGCATCAGGGCAACAAAAAAGGCCGGCTTTCGCCGGCCCTTCTCGGAACCTGTCGGTTTGCAGGCATCAGTACTTTGCGATGACCGGGCCGCCGAAGTGGTAGCTGAGGCCGGCCTTGACCGTGTGAACGGTGTCCTTCCACTCGGAGCGGTTGAGCGCCGCAGCGCTGTACTGGATCGTGCTCTTGCCGAAGTCGAGATAGTTGTACTCGAGCTTGGCCGACCAGTTCGGCGCGAACATGTATTCGGCGCCGGCGCCGACCGTATAGCCCCAGCGGGTGGTGTTCTGGCTGAAGACGTTGCCGGGCACGCCGTCATAGCGATGCTGCAACTGGCCCACCGCGGCGCCGCCGCTGACGAAGAACAGGGCGGGACCGGCGGCATAGCCGAGGCGGCCCTTGATGTCGCCGAAGCTGGTCAGCTTGGTGAAGAAGGTGTCGCCGACGCCGGCATTGACCACGGCGGAGCGGCCGTTGATGTCGGCCCAGTGATAGTCGCCTTCGAGGCCGAACACGACGTTGTCGACCTGCCAGTTGTAGCCGACCACGCCGCCGACGAAGCCGCCATTGGTGTTGTAGTTCTGGGTGCCCAGGAAGCCCGGCGCATTGAAGCGGCCGAGGAAGGTCTCCTTGCTGGTGCCCCAGCCGCCGCCGCCCTGGATGCCGGCGTAGAGGCCCGACCAGCTCAGGATCTGCGCGACCATCGGCGGCGCCTTGGTGTACGGGCGGGCCGCCATGTCGGCCGCCGACGCGGATGTGGCGGATGCGATGCCGACGAGCGCCGTCGTGATCACAAGCAACTTCTTCATCAAATTCTCCCCCGGGAGGTTGGAATGACAAGCGATGGGCAAGTCATACACAGGGCATCCCGGAGAGGCTGTAACGCGCCCGCCACAGAAATGAAAAAGCGTTATATATCATATATTTAGCACAAAAACGCCGCGACGCTGCCGGGCTGTTGACACGAAAAAGGCCGGCGCGACGGCCGGCCTTTCCGAATGCGTGCGAGCGGCGGCTTTTTTCAGTAGCGCGTGCCCATCGGCGCCCCGAATCGATAGTTCACGCGGACGGTCGCCATATCGATGTCCTGCTTGATGGTGTCGACGCGCGACAGCACGGTTGCGGTGGCGGGGAAGCTGATGTCGCGCGAGCCCATGAACAGGTGGTCGTACTCGACGGCGACCGACCAGTTCGGCGCGAAGCCGAACTCGACGCCGGTGCCGACGGTGCCGCCCCAGCGGGTCTCACTGGCGGAATCCAGCAGCGTGCCGACCGGGAAGGGCGCGGCCGCATTCGCCGTGCCGGTGTATTTGTTGTGGGTGACGGCGGCGCCGCCCTTCACGTACCAGAGCACGTTGCCCCAGGCGTAGCCGACCTGGCCGGTGAACAGGCCGATCGCATCGGTCTTGGTGGTGTTGGTGATGCCCGCGGCCAGCGCAGCCGTGCTCGCATTGGACGACTTCAGGTCGGTCCAGTTGCCCTGGGCCTCGACGCCGAACACCCAGCTCGCCGCCTGCCAGCGATAGCCGACCTGGCCGCCGATGAGGCCGCTCGAGGCATTGTGGCAGCCTTCGGACTGGGTCGGCGCGACCGCCACGCCGCCGACGCGGTTGAGCGTCCAGCAATTGTGGCTCCAGTCCGCGCCGCCATTGACGCCGAGGTAGAACCCGGCCCAGCTCGGCAGCGGCGTGACATAGGCCGGCGGTGGCGCCTTGCTGTAAGGGCGCGTCGCGAAGTCGGCCGCCGAGGCCGGCGCCAGTCCCAGCGCCGCGGCGCTTGCGGTCAAGATCAAGGTCGTCTTCTGCATTCGTCTCTCCCCAGTCCCAATACACCACGCTCCGGATCCCTCCGATCCGGGCCCACGCGAAGGTGGCCTGTGGCTGGTTGTAAGGGAGACTGCTTTCCAAACTCGTGACCGGGACGAGCCGCGTGGCGGGATGTGCCGATCGTGCTTAAGCGCGGGTAAAGACGGCGACTGCCAATGCCGACGGGGGGAGCTGTGTCACAGCGTGAGTGACGACAGGCCGGGCAAGCGCCGCCGCGTGAGATCCCGAGTGTCAGCCCTCGAGGGTCAGTGCTTGGAAACGACGGGACCGCCCCAGCGATAGTTCACGCGGACCGTCGCCATGTCGACGTCCTGGCCGACCGCATCGGTCCGGCCCGCGGCTCCAAGGGGAACACCCGAGAAGCCGAGGGTGCGGTTGCCCATGAACAGGTGCTCGTATTCGGCTGCGACCGACCAGTTCTTGGCGAAGCCGACCTCGACACCAGTCCCGACCGCAGCCCCCCAGCGCGTGGCGCTGGACACGTCGAGCACCACGCCCGTGGCCGTGGAGAGGCCGTTGTACTTCTCACCCGCGACCGCGGCGCCACCCTTCACGTACCAGAGCACGTTGTTCCAGGAATAGCCGATCTGGCCGGTGAACACGCCGATGCCGTTGATCTTGGTCTGGTTGGTCACGGCCGGGGCGAACTGGCTGGTGTTGCTGCCCTTGAGGTTGGCCCAGTTGCCTTGACCTTCGATGCCGAACACCCAGCCGCCAGCCTGCCAGCGATAGCCGATCTGGCCGCCCGCCAGCGCGCCGGTCGCATCATGGCAGCCTTCCGCGTTGGTTGCGGCCACGCCGGCAAAGCTGACCTTGTTGGTCCAGCAGGTGCGGGCCGCTGCGCCACCGGCATTCAGGCCGATATAGAAGCCACTCCAATCATAGATCGTCGTGATCATCGCAGGCGCTTTGGTGAAGGTGCGCGCGGGCAGATCGGCAGCGATGGCCGGCGCAATCCCCAGCGCCAGCGAAGTTGTCGCCCCCAGCAACAGCCTTCTCATCGCATTCCCCAAACCACGTCCGACGCCCGCACGCACGCTCTCACCAACGCCCACCCGCCGGACGTTGATAGCTCCTTCCGCCGTAAAAAGCCGTCACCCAAAGGACACAACGGCTCGGCAAGTGCCGGTTCTGGCACACAAAAAAGGCCGGCGCGAGGCCGGCCTTTCGACATATTCGCTTTTTGCGTGCAATCAGTAGCGCGACACGATCGGGCCGCCGAAGTGATAGGAGACGCCCGCCTTGACGGTGTGCACGGTGTCGCTCCACTCGGAGCGATTGGCCGGAACCGCGCTGTACTGAATCGAGCTCTTGCCGAAGTCGAGATAGTTGTATTCGACCTTGGCCGACCAGTTCGGCGCGAACATGTACTCGGCGCCGGCACCGATCGTCCAACCCCAGCGCCAGTTGTTCTGAGCGAAGCTATTGGCCGCGCCACCATTGAGCGCTGCGTCGTAGCGGTGCTGGAGATCGCCGACGGCAGCGCCGCCGCTGACAAAGAACAGCGCCGGACCCGCAGCCCAGCCGAGGCGGCCCTTGATGTCGCCGAAGCCGCGCAGCCTGGTGAAGTAGGTATCGCCGAGACCGGCGTTGACGACGCCCGACCGGCCGTTGATGTCGGCCCAGTGATAGTCGCCCTCGAGACCGAACACGATGTTGTCGACCTGCCAGTTGTAGCCGACCACACCGCCGACGAAGCCGCCGCTGGTGTCATAGTTCTGGGTGCCGGCAAAGATCGCCGTATTCGGCGCCCCGAAGAAGGTCTCGTTGCTGCGGCCCCAGCCGCCGCCGCCCTGCAGGCCGAGGTAGAAGCCGGCCCAGGTCGGAAGCGGCGCCGGCGCCATCACCGGGGCCTTCGTGTACGGGCGGGCGGCGAGATCGGCGGCTCCCGCCGGCGTCAGCGCCCCCAAAACCATCAAGCTGACAGCTCCGAGAAAAATTCGTTTCATCCCAAGTCTCCCGCGTTGGGCGTCTCCAAAATGGTCCCCGGAGACGCTCGTCTGTGAAGTTGGTGCGACCACGCTTGCGGCCCCAATCCATCCTCAAATATACGCGATTCAACCCTGGATACCGTCTCCCAAAAGCCACAGCCGAGGAGGAAGTGAGGCTGGCTAACTTGATGAAAGTTAATCCCTTTTTCGTGAATAAGGGAACTTTTTCCGGGTTCCATTGCGAGAACTTGCGGTTCCATCGAGTTCCGTGGAACTCGACGCACGGTTGTAGACATATGCGTGCGAACAAAACTGGAACAATGGCCTTCCGCCTGCTATATGTGGATAAGCAATGGACAGGGCGGGTGGACCGCGCGGCAACCGTATAGGGTCCGCCGCGAGAGGAAGGGTTAGCCACCGGACGCCGTGAGGCCGGTGTGGACGGCCGGTCCGATGATCGAGAACCGCGGGAGAGTGGTGATGGCGGGTAGTGTGAACAAGGTGATTCTGGTCGGCAACCTCGGCAAGGACCCCGAGATCCGGCGCACGCAGGATGGGCGGCCGATCGCCAATCTGAGCATTGCGACGTCGGAAACGTGGCGCGACAAGGCGACAGGCGAGCGCAAGGAAAAGACCGAGTGGCACCGCGTGGTGATCTTCAACGAAGGTCTTTGCAAGGTCGCCGAGCAGTATTTGAAGAAGGGCGCCAAGGTTTACATCGAGGGCGCGCTGCAGACCCGCAAATGGACCGATCAGAGCGGTGTCGAGAAGTACTCGACCGAGGTCGTGCTGCAGGGCTTCAACTCCACCCTGACGATGCTCGATGGCCGGGGCGGCGGTGGCGGCAGCTTCTCCGATGACATGGGTGGCGGTGATTTTGGCAGCAGCGGTCCGTCGATGGCGCCGCCGCGCCGCGCGGTTGCTTCGGCGGGCGGTGGCGGACGCAACAGCGACATGGACGACGACATTCCGTTCTGAGACGCGCGCGGACGCTGCTGATGCGAGCCGGCTTGCCCGTGTCTGGACGGCAGGCCGGCGGTCATCCGAGGGGGCCGGCCGGGGTGCTGCAAGCGATCGTGCGAGGTTGGTACGATGATGGAGGCTGTGGCAAGGACCCTCGACTTCTATCGGCTCGCCGAGGGCCTGAAGCGCGAGTTGCGCCACAGCTGGCTGTCCGACGGGCGCCGCGAGAGCGTGGCCGAGCATAGCTGGAGCATGTCTCTGCTCGCGTTGCTCGTGCACCGTCATCTCGAAAGACCGGTCGAGATCGATCGCGTGCTGAAGATGATCATCGTCCACGACCTCGTCGAGGCGCTGGTCGGAGACGTCCCCTTCTTCGAGACCGGCAGCCGAAAGGATGCCAAGGTCGCCAAGGAGCGCGAGGCGATCGAAGTCATCCGGTCGCGCTTGCCCGGGGGAGGCGGACAGGAGATATTCGACCTGTTCCACGAATTTGAGGCGAAGCTCACGGCGGAGGCCAAGTTCGCCGCGGCGCTCGATCACCTCGAGGTTCAGATGCAGCACAACCTTGCCGATCTTGGGACCTGGGAGCCCGTCGAGTACGATCTCGTCTACACCAAGATGGACGCTGTATGCGCCCATGACGCCATGCTCGTCGAACTGTGCGGGCTGGTGAAAGGCCAAGCCGAAGCCAAGATGCGTGCTGGCAGCGTGGATGTCGACGCAATCAAGGAACGTCTGCACGAGCTGCGGGCTGCAATCTAGCTCTGGGGGCTGCCATGAGCTTCGCGCCGCTGCTCGACGCCGAGCCCGCCGTCCAGCTGCACGCCGTCGCCGCAATGACGGCGTTCGCGCTCGGGCTCGTTCAGTTCGCCGCCCCGAAGGGGACCGTGCCGCATCGAACGGTCGGCTGGATCTGGGTCGCGCTCATGGAGCCCGATCCACCTGCTGTCGATCTACACGCTGGCCGTGCTGCCGCTGGCGGTGTGCATGATCATGCTGTTTTCCGGCGCCCTGGTGATCGCCGGACTGTTCACGCTGCTGCCGGGACGCATCATGCACAAGGTCGTCTTCGGGCCGTAGCCGAAACGGTTCCCGGAGCCTGCCATGGGCGGCCGCGGCAGCCGGTTAAGTGACTGGAAAGGCGAGCAGAAAAAGCGCGCTTCGGATCGCCTTGGGGGTGGCCTGCGGCACGCTCCTGCGCTATATGATTCCAAGCGATTTTCGCGTGTCAAAACCCACCGGTATCCCCTTTGTCCGATAAAGAAGATGAGAAGCCCGGCGAGCCGGGCGGACCTTCCGACATTCGTCCCGTTTCCATCCTCGACGAGATGAAACGCTCCTACCTCGATTACGCGATGAGCGTGATCGTGTCGCGAGCGCTGCCCGATGCGCGCGACGGCCTCAAGCCCGTGCACCGGCGCATCCTGTATTCGATGTACGAGCAGGGGCACACGCCCGACAAGAAATACGTCAAGTCCGCGCGCGTGGTCGGCGACGTCATCGGTAAATATCATCCGCATGGCGACCAGTCGATCTACGACGCCATGGTGCGCATGGCGCAGGACTTCTCGATGCGCGTGCCGCTGATCGACGGCCAGGGCAATTTCGGCTCCGTCGACGGCGATCCGCCGGCCGCCTACCGATACACCGAAGCGAAGCTCGCCAAGTCGGCGATCCCGCTGCTCGACGACATCGACAAGGACACTGTCGACTTCCAGCCGAACTACGACAATTCGGACAAGGAACCGTCGGTTCTTCCGGCCAAATATCCGAACCTGCTGGTCAATGGCGCCGGCGGCATCGCGGTCGGCATGGCCACCAACATCCCGCCGCACAATCTCGGCGAGGTGATCGATGCCTGCATCGCGCTGATCGACAATCCCGCGCTCACGATCGACGAGCTCATCAACATCATTCCGGGGCCGGATTTCCCGACCGGCGGCATCATTCTTGGACGCGCCGGCGTCCGCTCGGCCTATCATCTGGGCCGCGGCTCGATCATGATGCGCGGCAAGGTGACGATCGACACGATCCGCAAGGATCGCGAGGCGATCATCATCTCCGAGATTCCCTACCAGGTGAACAAGGCCACGATGGTCGAGCGCATCGCCGAATTGGTGCGCGAGAAGAAGGTCGAAGGCGTTGCCGACCTGCGCGACGAGAGCGACCGCGACGGCTACCGCGTCGTCGTCGAGCTGAAGCGCGACGCCGTGCCGGACGTCGTGCTCAACCAGCTCTACAAGTTCACGCCGCTGCAGACGAGCTTCGCCGCCAACATGCTGGCGCTCGACGGCGGCCGCCCACAGACGATGACGTTGAAGGACCTGCTGACGATCTTCGTCGCGTTCCGCGAGCGTGTCGTCACGCGCAGGACCAAGTTCCTGCTCAACAAGGCGCGCGACCGCGCCCACATCCTGGTCGGCCTCGCCGTGGCCGTGGCCAATATCGACGAGGTCATCCGGGTCATCAGGACCTCGCCCGATCCTGCGTCCGCGCGCGAGGCGTTGATGTCGCGCGACTGGCCGGCGCGCGACGTCGAGGCCATCATCACGTTGATCGACGATCCGCGTCATCGCCTCGCCGAGGACGGTACCATCCGGCTGTCGTTCGAGCAGGCCAAGGCGATTCTCGACCTGCGTCTGCAGCGCCTGACCGCGCTCGGCCGTGAAGAGATTTCCGACGAGCTCGACAAGCTCAAGGTCGAGATCAACGACTATCTCGACATCCTGCGCTCGCGGGCGCGGGTGCAGGGGATCATCAAGGACGAGCTCGCCGCGATCAAGGCGGAGTTCGGCACGCCGCGCCGCACCGTGATCGCCGAGCAGGAAGGCGAGGTCGAGGACGAGGACCTGATCCAGCGCGAGGACATGGTCGTGACCGTGTCGCATGCCGGCTACACCAAGCGCGTGCCGCTGTCGGCCTATCGGGCGCAGCGCCGCGGCGGCAAGGGCCGCTCGGGCATGCAGACGCGCGAGGAGGATTTCGTCAGCCGGCTGTTCGTGGCCTCCACGCACACGCCGGTGCTGTTCTTCTCGTCGCGCGGCCAGGTCTACAAGGAGAAGGTCTGGCGGCTGCCGATCGCGGCGCCCAACGGGCGCGGCAAGGCGCTGATCAACATCCTGCCGCTGGAGCAGGGCGAGCGCATCACCACGATCATGCCGCTGCCGGAGGATGAATCCTCCTGGGCCAATCTCGACGTGATGTTCGCCACCACCGGCGGCAACGTCCGCCGCAACAAGCTGTCGGATTTCGTCGACGTGCGCCGCTCCGGCATCATCGCGATGAAGCTCGACGAGGGCGAGGAGATCGTCAACGTGCAGATCTGCACCGAGCGCGACGACGTGCTGCTCACGGCGTCGGGCGGGCAGTGCATCCGATTCCCCGTCACCGACGTGCGCGTCTTCACCGGGCGCACCTCGATGGGTGTGCGCGGCATCGCGCTCGCCGGCGGCGACAAGGTGATTTCGCTGTCGATCCTGCGCCATGTCGAAACGACCTCGGACGAGCGTACGGCGTACTTGAAGATGCGCCGGGCGATGTCGGGCGATGCTGCCACCGAGGAGCCGGTCGAGACCGAGGGCGAGGAGGCGGCCGCTGGCGCGATCCAGCTGTCGCAGGAACGCTATGTCGAGATGTCGGCGCAGGAGCAGGTGGTGCTGACCGTCTCGGTCAATGGCTACGGCAAGCGCACCTCGTCCTACGAGTACCGCACCACCGGCCGCGGCGGCAAAGGCATCGTCGCGATGTCCGTCAACAACCGCAACGGCAAGCTCGTCGCCTCATTCCCGGTCGAGGATGGCGATCAGATCATGCTGGTGACGGACAAGGGGCAGTTGATCCGTTGCCCCGTCGACGGCATCCGCATCGCGGGACGCTCGACCCAGGGCGTCATCGTGTTCGACACCGCCGATGATGAGCATGTCGTGTCGGTGGAGCATATCGGCGAGGAGGCCGAGAACGGCAACGGGGCGAGCGAGCCGGCGAATGGCGAATAGGGAGTAGCGAATAGGGACGAATCAGGTTTCGGGCTATTCGCTATTCGCTATTCGCTATTCGCTATTCGCTATTCGCTATTCGCTATTCGCTATTCGCTCTCTCCTCACTGCGTCCGGTCGACTCCGATGATCCGCGCCTCACGAATGGTCCCCCGGGTTCCGGCGCTGCGCAGGCAGCCCGCTTCGAAGTTCGGCCAGGCCTGCTGTGAGCAGTCGCGGCCGATCGGTCGAATGTCCAGGCGGTCCGCCTTGGCGAGCGGACGCGGCACGCTGGCTTCGACCTGAGGAGCGAAGCCGGGCAGGAGGGTGATGCCGGCAGCCACCAAGCCGGCCGCTGCGACTGCAGATAGCGCTTTGATCATGACGGTCCCCTGTCTGGGCCGTTCGGCCCGTTGTTCGTTAAGGATTTGATAATCAGTTCGGGTTTCGAGACGTCTTCGCGGAACGGGCGAATTGGTTTCGTCTCGGCGCGAGCGTGTTTCGTGTCCCGAGTTCCGATGAAACAATCGCGGTAGCCGACCACAGTTCCGGCTCCCCGGTGTCGCAACCCATTTCATTGCGGTGCGGTCTCTCGGCCGCTCTTTGCCCATCACAGCCACGCCAGCGGGCCTGACGGCGGCTTGCCGGCCTGTTCCGGGCGGTATAGGACGGGCGCATGCAACGCATTGCGCTCTATCCGGGCTCGTTCGATCCCGTCACCAACGGCCATCTCGATGTGGTCCGGCAGGCCGTTCATCTCTGCGATCGCCTGATCGTCGCGGTCGGCGTGCATCACGGCAAGAAGCCGCTGTTCTCGACCGAGGAGCGGCTGGCGATGGCGCACGAGATCTTCGGTCCCGTCGCAGCCGCGGCGGGCTGCGGCTTCGAGGCTTCGACCTACGACAATCTGACCGTCACCGCCGCGCAAGAGGCCGGTGCGATCATGATGATCCGGGGCCTGCGCGACGGCACCGATTTCGACTACGAGATGCAGTTGGCCGGCATGAACCAGACCATGGCACCGCAGGTCCAGACGGTGTTCGTTCCAGCCTCGGTGGGTGTCCGTCCGATCGCGGCCACGCTGGTTCGCCAGATCGCCGCCATGGGCGGCGAGATCTCGCATTTCGTGCCGCCGTCGGTGGCCGAAAGTCTCAAGGCCAAGTTCAAGTGATCCTTCGGGCACCGGCCGCTTCCGGCGGTGCCTTCCTCTCCTCATCGTCTCATGTCATCGGAGTTGCCATGATCCGCGCTCTCGCCTTCGTCTTTGCTCTCGTGTTCGCATTGCCGGCGCTGGCCCAGTCGCTGCCTGCCGGCCTCGACAAGCAGAATGCCCTGGTCATCGACACCACCAAGGGCCGCATCATCATCAAGCTGCGCACCGATCTGGCGCCACAGCATGCCGAGCGACTGAAGACGCTGGCGCGCGAAGGCTTCTACAACAACGTGCCGTTCCACCGCGTCATGGACGGCTTCATGGCGCAGACCGGCGACGGCCAGAACTTCAATGGCACCGGCGGCTCGAAGTACCCGAACCTGAAGCAGGAGTTTTCGAGCACGCCGTTCAAGCGCGGCACCGTCGGCATGGCGCGTCGGGGCGATAGCGTCGATTCTGCCAACTCGCAGTTCTTCATCTGCTTCGGCGATGCGTCCTTCCTCAACGGCCAATACACCGTGATCGGCGAGGTCGTGCAGGGCATGGACGTCGTCGACAAGCTCAAGAAGGCGCCTCCGGGCTCGTCGGGCGGTGCCGTCACCGATCCGGACAAGATGGTGAAGGTTCAGGTCGCCTCGGACATCAAGTAGGCAGGCAGAGCGGGGGCATGCCCGGGTCTCGCGCCCGGGTTCCCCCGGGCCTTAAGGAACCTTTTGCCACGTCGCGGAGGCATGCCGATTCTGCCGCCCCGTCACATCGACAGGGCCGGTGGCTTCAGCTTTAAGCGCATTGGGTCTATTCTGGGCCAGCATCTCTGGGCCAGCATCGCGGGCCTCGTCGTGCTCGGATTGCCGTCAGGAGGGGTGACGGCCGCAAATGGGAAGGCGCCGCGACATTTCAGACCCAGGATTTGCTTTGTCCTGACCCCCGTCAATTCTACAAAAACCGAGAGACCAGAATGGCTGTGACCGAAAATACCTTGATCCTCGAGACCACTCAGGGCCCCGTCACGATCGAGATGCGTCCCGATCTCGCGCCCGGCCATGTCGCGCGCATCAAGGAGCTCGTCCGCGAGGGCTTCTACGACGGCATCGTCTTCCACCGCGTCATCGACGGCTTCATGGCGCAGACCGGCTGCCCGCAGGGCACTGGCACCGGCGGCTCCGGCAAGAAGCTGAAGGCCGAGTTCAACGCCGAGCCGCATGTTCGTGGCACCGCCTCGATGGCGCGTGCGGCCAATCCTGATTCTGGCGACAGCCAGTTCTTCATCTGCTTCGACGACGCCCGCTTCCTGGACAAGCAGTACACGGTCTGGGGCAAGGTCACCGAGGGCATGGAGAACGTCGACAAGATCAAGCGCGGCGAGCCGGTGCAGAACCCGGACAAGATCGTGAAGGCCTACATGGCCGCCGACGCGGCTTAGACTTTGCGATCCTCACGGTGAGGCGCGTGCGCAGCACGCGTCTCGCACCATGAGGCAGACAGTCGGGCCTTCATCCTTCGCGACGCGTGCTGTCGCACGCTCCCCGGAATGAAGGGCCGATGGTCGTCCCAGAACGACGATGCGCACCGACCTGTTCGATTTCCATCTTCCCCCCGAAAACATCGCGCTTCGCCCGGCGAGCCCGCGCGAGTCCGCGCGCATGCTGGTGGTGCAGGGCGACGGTGTCCTGCGCGACCGCACGGTCGCCGACCTGCCGGACTGGCTGGAGCCCGGTGATCAGCTCGTCGTCAACGACACCAAGGTGATCGCGGCGCAGCTGTCCGGTCGGCGCATCAGCCGCGAGACCGAGGCGAAGATCGAGGCGACCCTGATCAAGCGGCTCGACGGCTCGCGCTGGCAGGCTCTGGTGCGGCCCGCCAAGAAGCTCGCGCCAGGCGATACGATCCGGTTCGGCAACGAGGGCAAGGTCTGCCTGCTCGGGCATCTCGACGCCACCGTCGAGGCCAAGGGCGAGGAGGGCGAGCTGACGCTGTCGTTTGTGTTCCATGGGCCCGCGCTCGACCAAGCGATCGCCGATCTCGGCCGGCCGCCGCTGCCGCCCTACATCGCCGGCAAGCGGCCCGCAGACGAGCAGGACGCGACAGATTATCAGACCATGTTCGCGGCCAAAGAGGGCGCGGTGGCTGCGCCGACGGCTGGGCTGCATTTCACGCCGACGCTTGAGCAGCGGCTGCGCGAGCGTGGCGTCGGGCTGCAGCGTGTCACCCTGCATGTCGGCGCCGGCACGTTCCTGCCCGTGAAGGTCGATGACACCGAAGGCCACCGCATGCATGCGGAGTGGGGCAGTCTCACGCCGGACACGGCGGCCGCATTGAACGAGGCGCGCGCCAAGGGCGGCCGCATCGTCGCGGTCGGCACGACGTCGCTGCGGCTCGTGGAGAGCGCGGCGCAGCCCGACGGCACGATCGCGCCGTTCGAGGCGGAGACGTCGATCTTCATTACGCCCGGCTATCGCTTCCGCGCGGTCGATATCCTGATGACCAACTTCCATCTGCCGCGCTCGACGCTGTTCATGCTGGTCTCAGCCTTCGCCGGCTTGGAGACGATGCACGCGGCCTATGCGCATGCGATCCGCAGCGGCTATCGCTTCTATTCGTATGGCGATGCGTGCCTGTTGTTTCGTCAGCCAGACGAGCGCATCGTCGAGCCGTAGGGTGGGCAAAAGGCCCACCCTGCAAGTTCGCCCTGAGAGCTACGCCATCGCCCGCTCGGGCAGGAGCTCGGCGATCTGCACCGCATTGAGCGCAGCGCCCTTGAGCAACTGATCGGCGGCAACGAACATCGCGATCGAGTGGCCTGACGGATCGGACAGATCCTTGCGGATGCGACCGACCAGCACGTCGTCCTGACCGGAGGCGTCGACGGGCATCGGGAAGTAGTTCTTGGCGCGGTCGTCGACCACGCGCACGCCGGGCGCGGTCGCCAGGATGCGGCGGACGTCGTCCTCCGAGATCGGCTTCTCGCATTCGAAGGTGATGGATTCACAATGGGCGCGCAGCACCGGCACGCGGACGCAGGTGACGCCGATGGCGATGCCTTCGTCCTCAAAGATCTTGCGGGTCTCGTTGATGACCTTGGTTTCCTCGTCGTTGTAGCCGGTCTCGGGATCGATGGCGGTGTTGTGGCTGAACAGGTTGAAGGCGAACGGATGCGGCATCACCTTGGGCGCATAGACCTGGCCGTTGAGGCTCGCGCGAGTCGACTGCACCAGCTCGTCCATCGCCGCCGCACCGGCGCCGCTGGCGGCCTGATAGGTCGAGATGATCACGCGCTTGATGCGATTCTTCTGATGGATCGGCCACAGCGGCACCAGCGCCGTGATGGCCGCGCAGTTTGGATTGGCGATGATGCCCTTGTGGTCGCGGATTCGGCGGGCGTTGATCTCCGGGATCACCAGCGGCACGTTCGGATCCATGCGGAAGGCCGAGGAATTGTCGACCACGACGGCGCCAGAGCGCACGGCGATGGGCGCGAACTTCTTGGAAATGCCGCTGCCGGCCGAGAACAGCGCGATGTCGACGCCCTCGAAGGAGCGTTCGGTCAGCTCCTCGATCACGATGGTCTGGCCGCGGAAGGTCAGGGTCTGGCCGGCCGAGCGGGCGCTCGCCAGCGCCTTGAGCTGGCCGACGCGGACGTTGCGGCGGTCCAGGGTGGCGATGAATTCGGCGCCGACGGCGCCGGTCACGCCGACGATGGCAATGGTGGGATCGTGGGACACGTCTCAAGTCTCCGGTTGAAATTCGGGCAATAAAAAAGCCCCGGACCTTCATCAGGCGGGGCTTCGGTTCGAAGATGGTCGCAATCGAGTTCGACTACGCGCGCACGCCTCCCGAGGCCCTCGTGGGCTTGGTGGTTTTCGTCGTGCGTTTGGTCGAGATCGACATGGCGCGGGACCATAGGGGCGGTCGGAACCGCCGTCAACGGCCGAAATGGACGAAAACGGCGCCATCGCGGTTGAATCGGGGGCCATCCTGACGCAATAAGCCGGCCATGAGCTCCTCGGCCAGCGACCTTCCCAACCATTTCGAACTGCTCGGCAATGACGGCGCGGCCCGCACCGGCCGGCTGACGACGCCGCATGGCGTGGTCCGCACCCCGGCCTTCATGCCGGTCGGCACCGCCGGCGCCATGAAGGGCATCCACTGGCGCGACGTCCGCGAGGCCGGCGCCGACATCGTGCTCGGCAACACCTATCACCTGATGCTGCGGCCCACGGCGGAGCGCATCGCCGCGCTCGGCGGCCTGCAGCGCTTCACCGGCTGGGGCGGGCCGATGCTGACCGATTCCGGCGGCTTCCAGGTGATGTCGCTGTCGGGTTTACGCAAGGTGACCGAGCAGGCGGTGACGTTCCGCTCGCACATCGACGGGGCGAAAATCGAGCTGTCACCGGAGCGCGCCATCGAGGTGCAGCGCCTGCTCAACTCCGACATCGCGATGCAGCTCGACGAATGCGTGCGGCTGCCGGCCGAGCGCGACGATATCGAGCGCGCGATGCGGCTGTCGCTGCGCTGGGCCGAACGCTGCCGCCGCGCGTTCGAGAGTGCGCCGGCAGGCTACATGCTGTTCGGCATCGTGCAGGGCGGCGATGTGCCCGCACTGCGCGTCGCCAGCGCGCAGGCGCTGGTCGACATCGGCTTCCACGGCTATGCGATCGGCGGCCTGGCCGTCGGCGAGCCGCAGGCGGTCATGCTCGAGATGATCGAGGCGACCGCGCCGGTGCTGCCGGCCGACCGTCCGCGCTACCTGATGGGCGTCGGCACGCCTGACGATCTCCTGGAGTCGGTCCGGCGCGGCATCGACATGTTCGACTGCGTGCTGCCGACCCGCAACGGCCGCCACGGCGTCGCCTACACACGCTTCGGGCCGGTGAACCTGCGCAATGCGCGTCATGCCGACGATGACAGGCCGCTGGATGAGGAGAGCCCGTGGCCGGCGGCGCGCAGCTATGCCCGCGCCTATCTGCATCATCTGATCAAGGCCGGCGAGGCGCTCGGCGCCACGCTGCTGTCGGAAATCAACATTGCCTACTTCCAGCAATTGATGGCCGGGATGCGCGCGGCGATCGCACAAGGGCGCTTCACGGAATTCTACGAGCGCACCAAGGCCGATTGGGCGCGCGGCGACATCGCCCCGCGCGCCGGCTGACAGCCGCTTCAGGTGAAGGCCGCCAGCTCGTTGTGAGCCCGGCCCTATGCGCCGGCCCTCTTGAAATTGTGCTGATCATGCATTGCCGACCTGCCCGACGGTCGCGTTATCCTCAGCGACGGAACGGCCGCGACATCACGTCGCGGAACTCTCTCGCCCTGGCGCCGTTCAGTTGCAGACCGTTCAGTTGCACACGAAGCGGCTTTTCACGGAGTGCTTGGTGACGAAGCCATAGCCGCAGGTGTCGCAGGTCCAGAGATAGCTGATCGCATTGTCAGCCAAATATGCCGACGCCTCCGCGGCAATCATGGAGTCGGCGCAGACCGGGCATGTCGGCAGATCGCAGCCGCGAGGATTCGGGCGTGCGGTTGCGGTCGACACGAGATCAGCGAGTGCTGACATATTGACCTCCTGGACGATCTCTTTGTTGGCGATCTCTGCTTGAACGACGTCAATTTCGAAAAGGGTCGATTTCGAACGAGTCGCGTTCGAACGGGTCTATTCCGACGAGTCCAACTTTCGCGGATATCAAGTCCGTCACACAAAGAGTTTGTTTGGGTGGTCTGTTCTTATGTCTATTCTACAACGGTGCTGTCGTTTGGCACGAACGCCCCGATTGTATCACTCCGAAGATGACATCTTGCTGATGTCCGCCCGGGTTGCAGTCGACCTGCACCGTGAATCTTCGTCCGGCTGCAATCAAGCATACACCGAGTTTATTGACCTTGTCGCAACACAAATGCGTTGGTTTTTCGCAATTTAGCCACGACTTGTTGTGCGCCGCGATCGTCCTAAGATCGCGCAAACGTGCTTGCGCAGCGCAACAGGCTCGCTGAAGATGGTCGGAATCGTTGTCGACGTCGCGCGGGGCGCGCAGAGGAGTGATTTCATGGAGTCGTCAGCACAGCGTCCCGGACGCGGGCGCGTATTTGATTCAATTGTCGACGCGTTCGGCAATACGCCGATTGTGCGGTTGCGAAAGCTGCCGGAGCAACATGGCGTCAAGGCGACCATCCTCGCCAAGCTGGAATACTTCAATCCCGCCGCGAGCGTGAAGGATCGGATCGGCGTCGGCATGATCCTGGCGATGGAGCAGGCCGGCGTGATCAAGCCCGACACCGTGCTGATCGAGCCGACCTCGGGCAATACCGGCATCGCGCTGGCCTTCGTTGCTGCGGCGCGCGGCTACAAGCTGAAGCTGGTGATGCCGGAGTCGATGTCGGTGGAGCGGCGCAAGATGCTCGCGTTCCTCGGCGCTGAGATCGTGCTGACGCCGGCTTCGCAGGGCATGAAAGGCGCCATCGCCACCGCCGAGGAGCTGTTGCGGACGACGCCGAACTCGGTGATGCCGCAGCAGTTCAAGAACCTCGCAAACCCGGACATCCATCGCCGCACCACCGCCGAGGAGATCTGGAACGACACGGCGGGCAATATCGACGTGTTCGTCGCCGGCGTCGGCACCGGCGGCACCATCACCGGCGTGGGCCAGGTGCTGAAGGCGCGCAAGCCCGGTCTCAAGGTCGTCGCGGTCGAGCCGGAGGAGAGCCCGGTGCTGTCGGGCGGCCAGCACTCGCCGCACAAGATCCAGGGCATCGGCGCCGGCTTCGTGCCCGACATTCTCGACCGGTCCGTGATCGACGAGATCGTCAAGATCAACAGCACCACCGCCATCGAGACCTCGCGCGCGCTGGCCCGCAACGAGGGCATTCCCGGCGGTATCTCCTCGGGCGCGGCGATTGCGGCCGCGATCGAGATCGGCAAGCGACCGGAAAGCGCGGGCAAGACGATCCTGGCGATCGTGCCCTCGTTCTCCGAACGTTATCTGTCCACCGCGCTGTTCGAGGGGATCTGACCATGGCCGACCAGCCGCGGCGGCCCCGCACGCTCGCTGACGCCCGTACCGAGGCTGAGGCCGCGTTCAAGAAGGTGACCACCAAGCCGGTGGAGGCGCCGCCGAAGAAGGCGGCGGTTCCTGGCGTGCGCGAGCAGGTGACGTTGCGGATCGACCAGGACGTTCTCGAGCACTTTCAGTCCGAAGGGCCGGGCTGGCAGGACCGCATCAATGCGGCGCTGCGCAAGGCGGCAGGGCTCTGAGGGCCGGCTGCATTCTAACGAACAAGCCCGGAGCTCGTGCTCCGGGCTTTTTTTACGCGGGAAAGACGAAGACGTTTACCGGCGGAGCGCGCTGCCGAGCACACCGCCCATCATGCCACCGATGAAGGCGGCGCCGGCGGCGTTGCCCGCGTTGTCCTGCGGCGGCGGATTGCGATAGACCGGCGCACCCTGCGGCGGCGGGCCGCCGGCCGCGACGTTGCCCGCCGGCTTGGCGCGGCGCGGCCTGGCCTCATCGCCGACTGCGGCGGTCGCCGGCGCCGGCTGCGGCTCTGCCAGCAGCGCCTTGTGCTGCAGCTTGGTCAGGAATCCGGTCGACGGATAGCCTCGGGCCGCCTGCCAGCGCTTCATGACGCCGCGGGTCTGGTCGTCGAACACGCCCGTCATCTTGGTGTCGAAGCCAAGACCGGTCAGCCGCCGCTGCACGTCGCGGCGCTTGGTCTTGTCGAGGCCGATCTGATCCTCGCTGACCTGAGTGCCTTCCTCGGTGTAGGTGGCGGGATCGACGCCCTTGGCGACGTTGCGGGTGGCGGTGTTGATGGCCCCGCTCTCGATCGCGGCGATGCGCGCCATCGCCAGCGACTTGAACTGCCCGTTCGGGTAGGTCGAGAGATAGGCGTTGAGCTCTTCCGGCTTGTTGGAGTCCTTCACCGAGCGCCAGAATTCGAGCTCGGCTTCGCCTGCGGTCACGGTGGCCGTCGCGACGGCCGGCGTCGTGCCGGCCGTGGCGGCCGTTGCAGCGGGGGCAGCCGCCGGGTTGAGGTAGACCGCGCCGATCAGGTTGGTATGCCCCCAGGGCAATTGGCCCTTGCTGGTCTCCTCATTGACCTGGGCGCGCACGGCGGTCATGGCCTGCTGAATCTCGACGCCGGGCTGGGCGATGTGCGAGATCAGCGCGCGGGTGAACGGGCTGTTGGCGCCGGCCTCGCCGTCGAGGGCGGTCTGGCCCGGGCCGGTGGCGAACGCGATCAGCGTGCCCTCGCCGGACTTCATCTCGGCCAGACCGGTCTGCACCGACACGCTGCGGGTTGGCGAGTTCGACTTGATCTTGGCGGCGAACGGATTGTCGCGGCAGGCATCGAGGAAGACCAGCTTGACCTTGGCGTCCCCCATCGTCTGGTCGAGCGTCACGTCGATATTGATGGCTGAGCCCAGCTTGACGTCCATTTCCGACTTCAGGTCGGCGTCGACCGGCAGCAGGTAGTTGGTGCCCGCAATGGCGATGCCGTGCCCGGCGTAATAGAACACCGCGATGTCGGCGCCCTGCGCCTTGCGACCGAAATCGAGCAGCTTCTCGGTCATCTTGTCGCGCGTGAGATTGGTGCCCTCGACGACGTCGAAGCCGACGTTGCGCAGGGTGGCCGCCATGGCCTTTGCGTCGACCGGCGGGTTCGGCAGTTGAGCCACGCTCTTATAGGCGCCGTTTCCGACGACGAAGGCGACGCGGCGGTCGGCTTTGGCGGCTTCAGCGGTCAGCACCATGCAGAGCAGGGACAGGGCGACGGTGAGATAGCGCATCAGGAGATCCCCCAACGATCAAGCGAAGCGTTCACTGCAGCATTTGTCGCGGATCGGCGCGAAAAGTCTTGTTCCCAGGCAAAAAATCACGCTTCCGCCACAAACCAGTTCGCGGGTGTTGCGCCCGATCCACGACGATCGCGTGTAGCGCGCCGGTTCCGTGATCCGGATCACGCCGCTTGAGGGCTCCCCGGCGCCTCAGGTCCCAGCCGAACTGCCCATCGGCACGGCCCGAGGCTGCGGCGGACGCAGGTTCAGCAGGTTCCCGGCGAGAATCAACGCAGCGCCGACCACGGTCAATCCGTCGAGACGCTCCGCATAGACCAGCCAGCCGACGGTGGCGGTCAGCGGAACGCGGAGAAAATCCATGGGCACCACGATGGTGGCGTCGGCGTAGAGCAGCGCCCGCGTCATGCAGAAATGCGAGAAGGTCCCACAGAAGGCGACGAGGAGGATCCAGCCCCAGGTCGCGGCCGAGGGCGGCGTCCAGAATACGAGCGAAGGGATGAGGCCGGCGATGGACTGCACCACCAGCATCCAGAAGATGATTGACACGGTGGGCTCGGTGCGCGTCAGCAGCTTGACCAGCGCGATCGAGATACCGAAGCCGACTGCGGCGGCCAGCGCGATGAGCTGTCCCGGATTGATCGCCCCGGTATCCGGGCGGACGATCACGACGACGCCGACGAGGCCGAGCCCGATCGCCGCCAGCTTGAACAGGGTGATGCGCTCGCCGAGGAAGGCCGCCGCCAGCAGCGCCGTCCAGATCGGCATCGTGAACTCGATCGCCACCACCTGGCCGATCGGGATCAAGGTGAGCGCGAAGAACCAGCCAAGCTGCGCGCCGTAATGGACGAGGTTGCGCGCCGCGTGCTGTTTGAGGCGCGAGGTGCGCAGCCTGGCAAAGCCGCCGCTCAATGCGATGACCGGCGACAGCATCACCAGGCCGATCAGGCAGCGCAGCTCCATCAGCTCGAACACGTTGAGCTCGCGCATGGCTTCGCGTCCGGCCACCGCCATCACCAGCATCAGGCCGAGCCAGCCCGTCATCCACAGTGCGGCGATCAGTTTCGAAGCGGGACGATTCATGAGGTGGCGGGGAGAGGGAGGAGGGCGGCGAAGGCGGGCTGTATCACCTCGCGTGCAGAGCAATGCAAATGAAATCAACGGTGCAGTGCACCAACGCCGCGCCAGGTTCGCTCGCGACGGACGCGTGTCATCGAGAAAAACGTGGAGTGTGGCTGTGTTTCGTCCTAAAGCGACCGCCGCGATACAGCCCAAGGCAGCCAGAGACACGACATGACCGAACGCGCCGCTTCAGCCGACTTCGTGACCGCCTTTGCCACCGGCTGGCCGGAGCGGGAGCCTCATCTCATGGTGCTGTCGCTGACCACCCATAAAGGTGTGCAGGACTTCGCCATGACGCGGGAGCAGGCGCTGCTGGTCGCCAAGACCATCAAGCGCACCGCCGCGCAGCTTGCTCCGGCGCCCTCCGCAGGTGCAATCCCCGGCGCCAAGCGTGGCGGTTGATCGAGATCACCGCGACAGTGAAATGTTGGCTGCGCGGAACTGGCTGTCGGCCCGGATCGACACGGACTGCCTCTTGCCGCGGGTGGCGAGCGCGATGTTGGCGTTGAAGCCGGCGGTGGTCGCGAGCAGCTGGAAGTTGCCGCCGCCGCCACGGCCCTGCAGCACGCCATTGATGCCGCGGCTGGTCTCACTCCAGGTCCCCGAGATGGCCGAGCCCTCGGCGATCACCTCGGCCTGCAGCCCGAACTTGTAGGCATCGCTGGCGCAGGTCAGGACGAGCGTCATCCGCGGTCCCGAGACGCCGTAATTGGCCCGGCACCGGATACGCTCGGTTGAGCCGTCCTCAAGGGCAACCGTGCCGCTGCCGCCCCACGTTCCGGCCATGCCGGTGAACGGGCCCGGATCGGCGTGTCCCGGCGAGGCGGTCATACCCGCTGTCAAAACGACGGCGGCGGCCGCGGCCCGCCGCACCATCTTCAGGAGCGTGTGCGCGCCGTTACAGGCGCGAAGCCTGCCAGCGGCCGCTACAGGGGATGCCGGCCGAGGCGCCGTTCCACTTGCCCGAGCCAGAATTGCCGTTGAGCTGCCCATTCGCATATGCGCCATTGATGGAGACCTTGACGAGGCCTTCGCGTCCAATCGAACCCGACACATTGGCGCCAGCCGCAGAAATCTTACCGTCTGCGACGATCAAGGTCGAGCTGGCCGTGGGCTCGCAGCTGCCACTGTTGGTGACGATCGTCACCTGCCACTGACCGTCATAGGGCGACTGGGCGAATGCGGGGGCGGCCAAGCTACCCACCAGGATCGACGCGGCGAAAGCCATTCCAATGCGGTCGAGACGCATGAATCGTTGTCCCTCAATGTCGTTTGATCGGTACCTTATTTGGAGGAATTGTGACGAAAATTTGCCGCAGCGCCGCAACGAATTTTTATCGAGCAATTTCAGTCCATTAACGATTAATGCGGAACCCGGCTTTGAGCCATTCGGGCGGCATTGTGCGCAAACTGCGCCTTCGCCCACCCCATGAGCGGACGACCGCCCTCATCCTTCCGCTGACCGCCCATGCTGCCGTTCGCAGGGCACCGCGAAGGCGCCAGCGGGGAGGATGTCCACAACTTATCGGGGCGATGCGATCAGATGTTCAGTGCGGGGTGAGGCTGGGCGCGTTGGTCGCGAACTGCTCGTCCTGCGGCTTGGCCGGAATCGTGCCGGTCGCCTTGGCCGATTCGACGACATCGCCGAGCAACTTGAGCCCGAGCGGTGCGAGAGCGCGCTCCCACAGCTCGCGCGCGGTCTCGCCCTTCTTGACGAAGCACCATTCCTGGGCGGCGATGGCGCCGGCATCCATGCGGTCGGCGAGGTGGTAGATGGTGCCGCCCGCGATCGGATCGCCCTCCTTGATGGTCCACTCCACTGCGGCGATGCCCCGGTGGCGCGGCAGCAGCGAGGGATGGTAGCCGATGCCGCCGAGCCGGGCGGCTGCGACGGCCTCGTGGGTGACGCGGGCGTGGCTATGTGCCGTGACGATCAGGTCCGTGTCGGGGGCGATCTCACCGGCGGGCACGACCTTCGGATTGGCCTGGACCACGACCTCGATCCCGGCTGCTCGCGCCGCGGCTGCGAGCCGGTCCTCGCCATCATGAACGACGACCCGCGCGATCTCGATTCCTCTCTCGCGCAGCATGTTCAGTGTGGCGACACCGAAATGGCGGGAGCCGACGAGAGTGATGCGCATGGTCAGGGATCTTCCACGGTTGGGGGCTGGATCCGGTCGGGCTCTGACCGGATGAAACGGGTCAAACCAAGCCTTGGCCTCCAGGTCAAGCGCCTGCTGGGCCGTCGTCACAGTCTGGCTTCGTCCGGCCGGTGGAGGCGCTGGGGGATTCAAACGGGAAAGGAGAAAGCTGCTGCGAGCCAGAGTTGGGCGGGCGCTTCAACCTCGCCGAATGCCGTGGGGCGCCATCAAGGTGCAGGCCGAGATGACCGTGGCGGATGACACACCCTCGTTGGGACCGGCGTCAGCATCAGATGGACCGCGAGGCAGGACCGATACCCGAAACTCGCCGAAAGGTTGTGTCCGGACCGGTGCCGCATCGCGGCATGCCCGTCGACAGGCCTCAAACCCCACAGGAGCGAACTATCAATTGAACTGATAAGGACGACCGAAGGTGCTATCCTGGTGGCTTTTGGGTTCGATTTGGCCGGTCTGCGAACGCAATTCGCCTCAGCCAATGGCTGAGTGGATAGATAAACCCTTGATTGTGTAATTAGTTGTCGGTCTGCGTATTAAAACTGACGCTTCTGCATATGACGAAGATAATTTCTTAAAGGCCACGGAGCACAATGCTCCGGCCGCTCCGCCGCGCGGCCGGATAGCCGGGTGCCGCGCCTGTCACCAATCCCTGGGCAACAGCACCCGGTTATTTGCCGGCGGTCATGTGGATTCCGGCGGCGGAAGGTCGATGCCGAGGGCTTCGCAAAGCGGTCCAAGATGTTTCTCGTAGCGGCGCCAGCTTCCGATCGACCGGCGGTAGATCGGCTCGCGCACCTGCATCAGGCTCGCCGTGCGCACCATGCGCTCGGTGCGATGGAAGTCGAGGCAGGCATCCTCCCAGTCGAGGCCGCAATGATCGAGCACGCGGCGCGACACGCCCTCGAGGTCGTCGACCAGATCCTCGTATCGAACGTCCATCAGGACGCCGGGCGGCAGCACCTGGTGCCAGTGTTCCATCACGCCCTCATAGCCCCGGTAGTAGTGGCCGAGCTCGGTCAGGTCGTAAGCAAAGGGCTGTGAGCCGGTGAACAGCAGCGAGTAGCAGGAAACGCAATTGTCGAGCGGGTCGCGCCGCGTGTTGATGATCCTGGCGCGCGGGAACGCCGCATGGATCATCCCGACGAACAGGAAGTTCAGCGGCATCTTGTCGACGATGCGCTCGGCCTCGGGCGCCAGCGTCCGAACGCGGGCGGTGTACTCCTGACCGATCTTCGTCATCTCCTCGGGTGGCAGCAGCGTGATCAGATCGGGATACGCCGGAACGACCTTCTGGCGGTTGGCGCATTCGCCGACGAGATCCTTGAAGGTCTCGAGCTCGCCCGCGCCGAAGACCTTGGAATGGCTGGCCAGCACCTGCTCCATCAGGGTGGTTCCGGAGCGCGGCATGCCGACGATGAAGATCGGGGCCCAGGAGTCGTCGCCGTGCCCTGCAACCATGCGAAAGAACTCGGGCGTGAAGCGCGCCGCGACATTTTTCATCATGCCGAGCCGCTGCTCGGAGTCGTAGTCGAAGGTCTTGCGCTTGAGGGTGTTCGCCTTGTGCAGATGCGAGAAGGCCTGGTCGTAGTCCTTCAGGTCGGACAACGCCTTGCCCATCGCGAAATGGGCTGCGATTTGCTTCTCCTGATCGAGACGGTCGACGCGTTCGAGGAGCTGCCGCAGACCAGGAAGCCGGCTGTCGTCCGGCTTGAACTTCGACATGTTCGCGAGATTGAGATGGATCGGCGCGTCGTCCGGCGCCAGCTCCAAGGCCTTCTGGAACGCCGCCGTCGCCTCGTCGAAGCGGCCGAGCGCCTGGTAGGCGACGCCGAGATTGTTGTAGGAGCCGAAGCGTTCCGGCTTGATCTTGATGGCCAGCAGGTTCTGCTCGATCGATTCCTCGAGCCGGTTGAGCTCAAGGAAGGCATTGCCGAGATTGCCATAGGCGTCGGCATAGTCGGGCCGGCTCGCGATCGCCCGCTTGTAGTGCTCGATGGCGCGCTCGCGATGGCCCTGGCGCAGCAGCACGTTGGCGATGTTGTTGTGGGTCTCGGCGTGTTCAGGACTGAAGTCGAGAACCTTGAGATAGTGCTTCGCCGCCTCGATATCCTTGCCCGCCGTATAGAGCAGGTTGCCGAGCGCAAAATGCGCATCGAGGTGCTGCGGCTTGTTGTCGATCGCCCGCCGGAGCAGGGCGATCGCCTCGTCGATCAGCCCCTGGTTCTGGCGCACCATGGCGAAGGCATAGAGGATGCCGGCGTGGCTCGGCGCCAGCGCAAGTGCCGTCTCGTAGTGCTGGACGGCCGTCTCATAATGGCCGGCGGAGGCCTCGACGGCTCCGATGCTGCCATGGGCCTCGGCGGACTTGTCGTTCACCGCGACCGCGCGCCGGAAGAACTCCTTGGCCTCGTCGAGCCGGTTGGCGGTGGTGCAGACCATGCCGAGCCCGACCAGCGCGTCGAACTGGTTCGGCTGCCCCGCGAGGATCAGCTTGAAGATCGTCTCGGCATCCTTGAAGTCACCGCGGCCTTGCAGCTTCTTTGCCACGGCGGCGGCGCCTTCGGCCAGAGTCTGCAGCGATCCGGCCTGCTGCGAAGCGAAGGAAAGCGATGCTGTCGTCGGCGTCACCACGGGCGGAGCGACGTTCACCGGCTGGGGCGGCTTGGCGCCCGCGATCGCCTCGGCAATCGTCGGCCGCACGGCCTCGCTGCCGAGCGCATCGAGCAGCGGCTTGAGCCGGTCGCCATACATGCGCCAGCGGCCGACCGATCCGGAGAACAGCGGCTTACGGACCTGGACCAGGCTGGCGGTGTTCACCGGACGCTCGTTCTCGTGGAACGACAGGCAGGCATCATCCCAATCGAGCCCGCAATGCGCAACGATCTTGCGGGCATGCGCATCGAAGTCGCGCACCATGTCCTCATACGTCACCTCCAGCATGACGCCCTCTGGCAGCACCGAGCGCCAATGGCTCATCAAGGCGTCGTAGGCCCGGTAGTAGCGGCCGAGCTCGGCCAGATCGTAGGCGAAGGGCTGCGGCTCGGCGAACAGTTGGGTGTAGCAGGACAGGCAGGTGTCGATCGGATTGCGCCGGACGTGAATGATCCGGGCATTCGGCAGCGCGAGATGGATCAGCCCGGCGAACAGGAAGTTCGACGGCATCTTGTCGACGATGCGCTTGGTGTCCGCCGGCAGGTCCGTGAACCGGTCGAGATAGGCGCGCGCGAGGGTCGTGATGTCGGCGTCGGACAGCTTGGCGAGCATCTCCGGATAGTCACCGCGGTCACGATCGGTGAACAGCCCCGCGGCGGCCGCGAAATAGTTGACCTCGCCGGCGCCATGCACGGCGGAATGGCTGGCGAGGAGCTGCTCGACCAGGCTGGTGCCGGACCGGGGCATGCCGATGACGAACACCGGCGCGTGCGATGGATCGCCATGGCCTGCGCGCGCCTGTAGCATGTCCCTGGAGAACACCGCGCGGATGCGCTCGATCTGGCGCAGCGTCTGGTTCTCGTCATAGTTGATGCGGCGGCGCTCGAGAGCATTGCCGGCGTTGAGGTGCACCAGCGACCGTTCGCCGTCCTTGATGTCGGCATAAGCCCGCCCGAGGGTGAAGTGCAGGGCGATGCGCGCATCCTCGGTGAGTGTCTCCGATCTCGCGGCCAGATCCTGCAGAGGTGCCCAGCGCGCGTCGTCGACCGCGAACGGCTTGACCACGCCGTAATTGAGGTGCGTGCCGATACTGCGCGGGTTGACAGCCAGGGCCGATTCATACGCGAGCGCCGCCTCGTCGAGCCGCCCCAGGATCATCAGCACGCCAGCGAGATGGTTCATCGTCGTGGCATCGCGGGGATCGTGGGCGAGGGCGGTTCGATAGCTCGCGACGGCGTCCTCGTAGCGCTGGATGTCGCGCAGCGCATCGCCGCGGTTGCGGTGGGCGACGGCATAGTCGGGGCGCCGGCGTACCGCCTCGTCGTAATGCGCGAGCGCCAGGTCGTGCTTGCCGCGCGATCGCAGCGCATTGGCGAGGTTGTTATGGGCCTCCGGGAAGTCCGGCCGCGCGGCGATGGCACGCTCGTAATGGAAGATGGCGGCAGGGCCGCTCTTCATCTCCAGGTGCAGATTGCCGAGATTGTAGTGCGCCTCTGCGAGCCGGGGGTTCAGGGCAAGGGCCTGCTGATAGGTGTGGATCGCGGCGTCGAGCTGACCGGTGGCCTGCTGACAGCCGCCGATGTTGAGCAGCACGACCGGCGCGTTGGGCTGGATCGCGAGCGCGCGCGAGTAGTGGACAATGGCTTCCGAGTGCCGCCCAAGCATGCGGCAGGCGTCGCCAAGGCTGGCGGCGGCTGCGGCGAAATCCGGCCGCGCGTCGAGTGCGGCCTCGTGATGCGCGAGCGCGCGCTCGTACTGGTCGAGGCGCTGCAAGGCAAAGCCGAGCGCCTGGTGCGCATCGGCGCTGCCCGCGTCCGCAGCCAGCAACAGCTCCAGATGCCGAACCGCGCCGGCAGGATCGCCGAGGCTGGTGAGCGCGCTGCCGAGCAGAAGCCTGGCCTCGGTCGAGGTCTCGTCGAGCGCGACGGCGCGCTGCAGATGCGCGCTCGCTTTGGCGAGGTCGCCGAGGCCTGCGAAGGACTTGCCGAGCGACAGGTGCCGATCCGCGGCGTCACCGGCTTCCTCTGCGGCCTGGTCGAGCAGGTCGCGTGCCTCATGTGTGTCGCCGAGCTGCAGGCGGACCATGGCGAGGCTGCACAGGGTGCGGAAATGACGGGGCTGAAGCGAAAGAACCTTCCGGTAGGCCTGCTCGGCGATGCGCAAGGCTTGATCATTGAGCGCGGCCGCCGACGGCTGTCTGCCGTCGGACGCTGCGGGGACGAGGCGGGGACGGAAGGCGACGGCGAGCTCGTTCATGATGGCAACTTGCTGAATGTTCGACGAATGCCGTTGTCGAGGCGGATTGAAGCGAAACGGAGGCTTAGGTGAGGCCGATCGCAAACGGTCGGCTAGAACCCTTCGAGCAGCGGATGGAGCTTGTCCGGCCACGTGCAGCGTCGATGGCCGGTGCTGCCACAACGCAACGAGCCGGCGTAGACCCAAGGGATCTGCGCCGGCCAATGTTGGTCAGGTTGCTGAAGGCGTCAGCCCCACATGTGGTGCATCGCGTGGTGGTGGGACATGTCCGGACCGCTCGAGGCTGCTGCCGCCGTTGCGGCCGTGGCCGCGGCTGCCGCCGTGTGGTGGCTGCTATGATGGCTGTGGTGGCCGCCGCAGTGATGCGTCGTGGTGGTGTTGTTGCCGCCGGTGGTTCCTCCGCCGGCCGTTCCACCGCCCGTCGTGCCGCCACCGGTCGTCCCACCACCCGTGGTGCCGCCGCCCGCAGTGCCGCCTCCGGTGGTGCCACCACCGGTCGTGCCACCTCCGCCCATGCCGCCGCCGGGCGTGGTCGTGCTCGTAGGCGTTCCGCCCGTGCCGTTGGCGATGTTCGGATTGGCGCCCGCCGGCATGCCGGTGCCCTGGGCAATGCCATTGACCGCAGTCGCTGTCACGAAGCTCGTCGCTGAGGTCACGTAGGCCGATCCGCCGATCGCGATGTTGTTGCCCGCAATGTCTCCGGCATTGCCGATGTAGTTCGCGGCGGCAGCCTTCAACATCGCCTGATCGGTCGCCAGGGCTGTACCCGTGTCGCCGTTCATGATGCCCATCAATGCCTTGGTGGCCATGATGGTGTCAGACTGCAGAGCTCCGGCGGCGAGCTCGTCGTCGAACCGTCCCTTGAACACCGCCCCCTGCGCCGCATCGAACGCGGCGCCAAAGTTCTGGTAGTTCGTGATCTGGTCGATCAGGGCCTGTGACGCCGTACCTGTTCCATTTGCGACCGCAACCAACTTCGCACCCAGCGTATTGCCCTCGGCGAGGAACGACGCCCAGAAATTGGTCTGCGCCTGATTATCCTGGAACTTCGTGACGGTCCCGGTCAGGCCGCCGGGCATTTCGGAGAACCCGCCGATGTGACCAGGCGCGCCGGTGCCGCCCGCCGCTGCGTTGAGCGCCGCGTCGTTCTGAAACACGTCGATCATGTCGACGATGTTGTCGGCGGAGCCGCGCAGCGCCGTCGGATTGGCCATCGTCTCGGCGACATCGTATTTGTTCAGCTGAAGGTTTGCTTGGCTGAGCAGCGTCATCAGGTGAAGTGTCGTCGTTTGGGCCGCAACGGCGGTTTCACCGGCTTCAATCGCAGCGAGCTTCGCGGGGTCATTCAGGATCGCCTGAAGGCCCTGCGTCACGGCCGTAAAATCAGCCTGGATCTGGTTGATGTTGTTGGCGCTCATGCCGCCCAGCGAAAGGTCAGCGGCGGCATTGAACACCGTTCCGATGGCGGTCAGGTCGCCCGCGGCCGCTGCAGCGAGATTGGTGGCGCTGTCGTTGCCGGCGGGAAGGCTCTGGAACGCCACGTCCATGGCACCCGTGTTGGCCAGGAAGGGAACGTTGTTGAGCGCGGCGGAAAGATGCGCGTCACCCTGGATCTGCGCCAGGATCTGCATCTGCACGTTGTGGATGGTCTGGTCGGCCTCGGCGAGGGTCGCCGGATTGGTCGTGTTGGGTGCGGCGTTGATCAGCGTCGTGATCTCGTTCGAGACCTGGGTGAGCACCGCGGTGTCGGTCGCGTTGAGCGTGAATGCCTTGCCGCCGATCGTGACATCTCCGGGATTGGCCAGCATCGCGTTGATGTCGTTCTGCACGGCATGCAGGTCTGTGGTGTAGCTGCCGAGGAACGGGTTGGAGTTGCCGCTGTTCTGGGGCGTCGAGAACAGACCGGTCGAGATGCGAACCGCGTCGTTGAACACGACGCCGGCCTGGACGAGGTCGGTCGACGGGTTGAGCGCAGAGGCGCGAACCAGCAGATTGGACGTGCCATTCGCCAGCGCCGTCGGGTTGAAGGTATTGGCTGCCATTGATCATCTCCCCAAGTTTCAACCCGGCGTCTGCTGCTTGGCGTATGGGCAGCACGCGGGCGTTGATCGGGCAGCGACGTCTCGTTCGCTCCTTCGCGGAACGGGCGAAATGTCGCAGCCTCAGAGCACCTGGGAATTATTTGCTCCAATGGGGCCAAAAGAAGCGCCGCGGAGTCCTCAAATATGATGTTGTTCGGGCAAATGGCTCCTGTCGCAGCCGGGTCACGGCGGCGGTCGGAAGCTTACTAACTCGTTGATTTCCGTCGTGGCATCCCCGCAACATCGTCGCTCAGCGGCGCTTCGACGCACGGTCCAGACAAGAAGTTGCCCCGATCTTGCGACCGGTCACCGATCTCTCCTTAGAAAAGTTCCAGCGTGACGAGCCTCCGCGGTGCGGAACGGAACGTGCATCTTTGTTGATCTTCCGAGGCCTCCTTCTTCAACGCGTGTCGTCTCGCCCGGCTCATTGTCCTTCTCATTTCCCCCGGGAGCACTGCGCGAGTGGACCTCATCTGCTTGCTCCCGGGTATCCGTATCCCAGCCGCAGCAGCTGCTGCGGCTGCCTCGTCAACCCCACATGTGATGCATCGCGTGGAGATGCGACATGTCGGGCCCGGCAGCCGCGGCCTGGCTCATATGCGCGCCCTGGCTTTGATCGTGATGATGGTGATGATCGCTGTGATGCGTGGCGTTGCTGCCGTTGTTGGCCGTGGTACCCGTCGACGTGCCGCCAGCCGCCGTTCCGCCAGCCGCCGTGCCGCCAGCCGCGGTTCCGCCGGTCGACGTGCCTCCGTTCGCCGCGGTGCCACCGGCTGCAGCGCCACCGGCGGCGGTGGTTCCTGCCGCAGCAGTGCCGCCGGTGCCGTTGGCCAGGTTCGGTGTCGCGGTGACCGGAATGGTGCCGTGCGCGGTCCCCTTGATTGAGGTCGCCGCCGAGACCGTCGTGGCCGTCCCAACATAGGTGCCGCCATTGACCGGAATGTTGTTGCCGGAGACGTCCATGGCGTCGGCGGCAAAGCCCTGGCCGGCCGCGGCGACCATCGCCTTGTCTGCCGCAAGTGCTGCGCCGGTGTCGCCGTTGAGGATGCCTTGCAGGCCCTTGACCGCGTTGGCGGTGTCGGCTTCGAGCGTGCCGCTGAGCAGTTCGTTGTCGAACCGACCCTGGAACACGGCCCCCTGGGCGGCGTCGAAATTGGCGCCGAACTGCTGGTAGTTCTGGATCTGCGTGATCAGGGCCGCGCTCGCCTGCGCACCGCCGGTCGAGATTTTCTGCAGCGTGGCGTTGATGGTGTTGGCCTCGGCCAGGAATGCGGCCCAGAAATTCGTCTGCGCCTGGTTGTCCTGGAATTTGGTGACCGTCCCCTTGAGCCCGCCCGGATCCTCGGCAAAGCCGCCCGCATGGCCGGCGTTGCCGTTGCCACCTGCCGCCATGTTGAGGTTGGTGTCGCCCTGGATGATGTCGATGATGTCGAGCAGGTTGTCGGCCGTGCCGCGGAGAGCGGCCTGATTGCCGGTGGTCGCAGCCTGATCATACTTGCCCAGCTGCAGGTTGATCTGGCCGAGCGCTGTCTGCAGATGGATCGTCGTCAGCGCCGCGGCGTTGGCAGTCTCGCCAGCCTCGATCTGCGCGAGCTGGGTCTTGTTGTTGAGGATGGCCGTCAGTCCGTGCTGGACGGCGGTGAAGTCCGCGGTCACCTCGGCAAGGTTACCGGTGTTGATGCCGCCCGAGGCGACCTCGACGGCCTTGTTGAAGACCAGACCAACGTCCTTCAGGCTGTTGCCGGCGGTAGCGGCGGCAAGACTCGCCGGATCGTCCGCGCCCGCGGGCGACGTCTGGAAGGCGACGTCCTGGCCGCCGGTATTGGCGAGGAAGGGGACGTTGTTCAACGCGTTCGCCAGATGCGCGTCGTTGTGGATTTCGCCGAGGATTTCCTGCTGCAGCGCATGGATCGTCTGGCTTGCCGCTGCCGATGTGCTGGCGTTGGCGAACTGTCCCGCCGCCTGCAGCAGTGTGCCCAGTTGCCCCTCGACATTGGTCAGCACCGCCGTGTCGGTCGCGTTCAGGGCGAAGGTCTTGCCGCCGAGCGTGACCTGACCAGGGTTGGCCAGCATCGCCGCAATATCGGTCTGCACCGCCGTGATGTCGGCCTGGTAGCTGGTGAGGAAGGCCGGCGAGTTGCCGCTGTTGGCGAGGCTGAAGAGGCCGAGCGAGGCGCGCACCGCGTCGTTGAAGACGACGCCAGCCTGCACCAGGTCGGTCGAATGCTGGATCGCCGTGGCACGGGTCAAAAGGTTCGACGTGCCGTTGGCAAGCGCGGTCGGGCTGAAATTCACCGGCGTGGCGCCACCAGCCGGCGGCGTCGACGATGAGCCGCCGGTGCCGTTGGCAATGTTCGGGGTTGCCGTGACCGGGATCGTGCCCTGGGCGAGTCCGTGCACCGACGTGGCCGTCGAGACCGTGGTCGCCGAGCCGACATAGGTCGCGCCGCCGATCGCGATGTTGTTGCCGGAAACGTCCATGGCGTCGGCCGCGAAGCCCTGGCCGGCCGCGGCGAGCATCGCCTTGTCCGCGGCAAGCGCAGCGCCCGTATCGCCGTTCAGGATGCCTTGCAGGCCCTTCACCGCGGCCGCCGTGTCGGCTTCGAGCGTGCCGCTCAGAAGCTCGTTGTCGAAGCGGCCACGGAAGACGTTGCCTTGCGCGGCATCGAAATTGGCGCCAAATGCCTGATAGTTCTGGATCTGAGTGACCAGTGCGGCGCTGGCCTGCGCTCCGCCGGTTGCGATCTTCTGCAGGGTCGCGTTGATGGTGTTGCCTTCCGCCAAGAAGGCGGCCCAGAAATTCGTCTGCGCCTGGTTGTCCTGGAACTTGGTGACCGTGCCGGTCAACCCGCCCGGATCCTCCGCGAAGCCGCCGGCATGGCCGGGCATGCCGTTGCCGCCCGCGGCCTTGTTCAGATTGGCGTCGTTCTGAATGATGTCGATGCTGTCGAGCAGATTGTCCGCCGTGCCGCGCAGCGCAGCCTGATTGCCGGTTGTTTCCGCCTTGGCATACTGGTTGAGCTCGAGATTGATCTGCCCGAGCACCGTTTGCAGATGGATGGTCGTGAGCGCGGCCGCGTTCGCCGTTTCGCCATTCTCGATCTGGGCAAGCTGGGTCTTGTTGTTGAGGATCTTGGTGAGACCTTGCGAGATCGCGGTGAGGTCGTTCGTTACCTCCTGCAGGTTCGCGGTGCTGATGCCGCCGGAGGCGAGGTCGACGACCTTGTTGAAGACGAGGCCGACATCCTTCAGCGTGTTGCCTGCGGTCGCTGCGGCCAAGGTCGCCGCATCATCGGCACCGGCCGGCGTGTTCTGGAAGCCGACGTCCTGGCCGCCGGTGTTGGCGAGGAAGTTGACCTTGTTGAGCGCGCCGGACAGATGCGCGTCGCCGTTGATCTCCTGCAGGATCTCCTGCTGGACCGCGTGCAGGGTCTGATCCGCGGCTGTGATCGTCGCAGCATTCGTGGTCTGCGGTGCGGCCGTGAGCAGCGTCGAGATCTGCGCCTGCACGTTGGTGAGAACGGCGGTGTCGGTCGCATTCAGCGTGAAGGCCTGGCCGCCCAGGGTCACCTGGCCGGGATTTGCGAGCATCGCGGCGATGTCGTTCTGTACGGCGTGGAGATCGGTCGTGTAGCTGCCGAGGAACGGGTTCGAGTTGCCGCTGCCTGCCTGCGTGAACAGGCCGAGCGAGGCGCGCACCGCATCGTTGAACACCACGCCGGCTTGGACGAGGTCGGTCGACATCTTGAGCGCTGAGGCGCGCACCAGCAGGTTCGACGTTCCGTTGGCCAGCGCCGTCGGGTTGAAGGTGTTATTCGCCATAGATCATCTCTCCCCAAGTTCATCCGACGCCCGGCAGGGCCCCGTACCGAAACTGGCCGGACGATGCGGAAGCGCATCGGCCCTGCGTCGGACGTGCTGCGCCGCGCCTCACGCCCGTGCGCCGCTGTGTCGCGCGCTTTTCTGACGCGCGCTACTTTGTCGCACCTCGCTATATGCTCGGAGCAATCGGGCCAAAAAAGGCGTGGGGGAGTCCGCAAATATGTTGTTCTCGGGACATCGCGGATCTGTGACAGATGCGCCGCGATCGCGTGCCAAGTGATTGATTTCTGGCGGCAAGCAGCAAATGCGGGGTGCGGCGATCGGGCGCGAATTGCATGTTGTCGTCAAGATGCTGCCTGCATCTCGCCGGTGAGTGGCCGGTCTCCGGAGATCAGACGCAGGGTTGGTCTGATGCGCTCGAGGTTGCCCGGCGACACGGGCGCGCGGCATTGTCGCAGCGCGATCGCTGGAAAAACGCCACGATGGATCGTCTGTCCGGGGGAGTGAGAGGCGAAGGCGCCTGGGCGTATCGGCCGACCTCGCCGTGCGCCGTTCAGGACGGCGGCGCGGCCTGACGCTGTGCCAGGAGCGCAGTCCTGATCTTCTGCAGCAGTGTAGTGTAGAGCTGATTCCAGGCCGGGTCATTCTGCCCGTTCGCGTCCAGCCCTTGCTTGGTCAGGCCCAGGCTGATCCGGTAGACGGCGAGCGCGCCGTCGATGTTGCCGAGTGGAATGAAGGCATCGCCCAGACTCTGGTAGGAATTTGCAAGCGCCTGCTGCAGCGACGGATCGTTGGCGACCGTGTTGGCGAGGTGGGTGATCAGCGCGGTATTGGCGCGACGCTGCTCGAAGGCTTCGGCATGGCGGCCCTGGGCGGCGAGCACGTCCGCCAGCAGAGCGTGGCACCAGGCGAGGTCGCGCTCAAAGCTGAGATTGCCGCGGTGAGCTGCGGTCAGCTTCCGGATGATGGCGAGGCTGGCGGAATAGGCGGCATGCGCAGCCTCGAGGTTTCGCTGAACGAACAACACGGCGCCAATGCGGTTCAAGGCGACCGAGAGGTTGCGTTGAAACCCGGCGTCGTCCGGATTGGCTACGGTCAGGTACCTGACGATGGCGATGCTCTGCTTGTAGTTCTGCAGCGCGCCCATGAGATCGCTCGCGGTGGCTGCGCGATCGCCTTCCGCGATGCCGGCGGCAGCCTGATCCAGCAGCCTGCCGGCGGCGACCGTGACGCCGACTGCAAGGCCCCCGCGGGCAACGTCGCCGCACGGTTGCGCCAGCAGTGCTGCGAGCGCGACCGGTTCGTCGCTCTCCACGGATTCCGGCGCCGACTCTGCCCTCGAGGTTCGATGCCGATCAAAGGGCGCAGGCGCCGCCTGCTGCTGAGAGGTGCGCGGTTGCGGATGCAATCCCTGTCCGAAGCCGGGAATTCGGCGCAACATGCCCTCGACCTGCGCGGCCGTGATCAGGCGCGTGCACTCGAACTGTCGGGACGTGCCCTGCCATCGCGGGCACCACAGAAAGTCCTCATGGTCGAAGCGATGACTGGCATCATTCCAGCAACTGTTGCAGGCGTGATGGTTGATGACCCGATAGGGGGTCGCAAACTCGTTGGTGGGGTGGGTGAAGCCGCTGATCAGCACGACCGGAGTGCCGACCGCCCAGGCCAGCCATGACAACCCCGAGGAAAGGCCGATGAAGAACGCGGCGTGCTTGAGCCAGCGGGCGCGCTCGGGCAGCGGCCGGTCGCCGGTCTGATCCTCGGCTGCGGCGGGAATTTGCGTCCGGTAGGCGCCGTGGCTGCGCTCCGCGGTCTGATCGATGCAGATCACGCGATAGCCGGTCTCGCGGAGGAAGGCCACGATGCTCTGCCAGCCCTCAGGATTGTTCCAGTGCTTGCACGCGGTCGTTGCTTGCATGGCGATGCAGACATAGGGGTCCTCGATGGGACGGCTGTCTTCGCTCAACGCGACGCGAGGTGGACGCTCGGCCGGATCCACGCCGAGAATGTGAGCTGCGGTCCGATGCAGGCCGACCTGCCTGAAATCATAGGGCTGATGGACCAGCTCGGCATCGTCGAAGAACAGCCCGACCGAGTAGGTTGCGTAGTATCGCTCCGGCTGGACCGTCTCGTGGCTGAGGAATGCGATGTCAGGGTAGGCGTCGCGGAACAGCGGGATCAGCGGCTCGCCCATCGCACAGCTCAGGCGGCACCGATGCAGGTCCTTGAACTTCACTGCATAGCTCATCCAGCCGATGATGTCGCCGATCGTGCCGACCGGGAATTGGATCAGGACGTCGCGGTCGGTGGCGTCATAGTCGTGGCACAGCAGCAGCTCGGGCCCTGACCACACTTCGAGCCTGAACGGGACAAAGTAGCGTTTGCTGCTGTTGACGTGCCCAGAACGCAGGTCGATGTCGAACAGGACGTTGGCGGTCTCGAGATCGCTCAATCGGACGTGCCAGGCGTGTCCGGTGTCGGGCAGCATGACACGACAGCCGTCGTTGAAGTCGAAGCGCAGCCCCTGGGGACCCTCCTGGGTCGGCACGGCCGCTGGCGGCGGCAGTCGCGGCTTTCGTGCGTGATCAGACGCCTCGGTGCGGGCGCCGGGCTGGGCGGACGGTAACGCACTTGCCGGCACCATCGCCGGGTCTGAGGTGCGGGGAAAATTTGCAACGTTCATGTCGAGGTGCCGACGCGGTCTGCGTTCATTCGTGAGCGATGACGCCGACCGCGGCCGTTCGGTCTTGTTACTCCACGAAGGCGCGGCGCCACTGATCGAGAACCGGCTTCATCAGATAGCTGAGCATCGTCCGGCTGCCGGTTTGAACGTAGACTTCGGCCTGCATGCCGGGCATCAGGTTGACGTTGCCGAGCCGCTTGCGCTCCTCGTCGGACAGCGTGATCCTGACCGTGTAGAAGGTGGAGCCGGTTCGCGGGTCATTGGTGATATCAGGCGACACGAACGAGACCTGGCCGCTCAATTTCGGCGTGGTGCGCTGGTTGAAGGCGTTGAAGTGGACCATCGCATCCTGCCCGGTGTGAACGTGATCGATATCCTTGGGCTGGACGTGCCCTTCGACCTGCAGTTCGTCCGAATCGGGGACCAGCTCCATGACGGTCTCACCCGGCTTGATGACGCCGCCGATGGTGTGGATCGCGAGCTGGTGGATGGTGCCGGAGTTCGGCGCGCGCATCTCGATGCGATCGAGCTGGTCGCGCGCGGCGACGCCCTTCTCGACCAGATCGCCTTCCTTGGCCTGGGACTCGCTGAGGTCCTTGACCACCTCACTGCGGAAATCCTGATCGATCTTGACGGTCTGGAGCTCGGCTTCGCTGATCTTGGACCTCGTCTCCGCCACGCTGGACACCAGCTGGCCGCGTTCACCGTCGATCCGAGCGGCTTCCCGCTGCAGCGTGGTCAGTCGCGTCAGCGGAACGAGCCGCTTGTCATAGAGCTCCTGCACGCCGGCCAACTCGCCCTTGATCAGCTCGATCTGCTTGTTCTTGGATTCGAGCTGAGACTCCATGCCGCTGATTTCGTTGTTCAGCTGGACGATGCGGCCCTGCAGCAGCTCTTTCTGGCTCTTGCGGGTCGTGGCACGGGCCTTGAACAGCGCGTTCTCCGACGCGATCACGGTGCGGACGTTCGGATCGTCCTGACGTGAGGTCAGAGTGGACGGATAGTCCGGCTGATCGAGACCGTCACGCTCGGCCGAGAGCCGCGCAATCTTGGCGCGCTGCTCGTTCAATTGCTTGGTGATCGCCTGGAGCTGGGCCTGGCTCTGCGTAGCGTCGAGCCGCACGAGCAGATCGCCCGCCGCGACGCGCTTGCCGTTGTCGACCTTGATTTCCGCGACAATGCCGCCGGTCGGATGCTGAATGGCCTTCACGTTGGATTGCACCACGAGATTGCCGGGAACCACGATCGCGCCGGCGAGCGGCACGAGGGTCAGCCAGCCGCCGCCGAGAACGCCGGCGACAAGCAGCACCCGCAAGCCGAGACGCAACTCGTTCTCGAACATGCGGCTGACGCGCGGCACCAGCGATTCGTCCGAACCGTCGTCGAGATCGGCCGCCGTTCCTTGCGTCGCAATGAAGGTCATGCCGGTGGTCAAGGCCGTACCGGCGGTACCGACCAGGCGGCCGACACGGGTTTGCGGAACGGCAGGCGCATGCGCCAGACGGGCGGGAAGGTTCTGCTGCCCGACCGCGCGCGGCGCGCCGACGCCGAAATTGCCGTCGCGTCGTGCATCCTGCAGGTCGAGCAGGGGCGCCGAATTGCTGCCCGCCATGCGCGCGGGCGGATGGCGCGGCGGCGGCGACAGCTCCGGCTCGTTGCCGCGCATCGGTGCGGGCTGCTGCCAGTCCATCTCGCGGATGCCTTCACCCCGGCGTGTCCGGGGCGCCTGGGCGCCGAGACCGAACAGCGACAGCGACGCACCGAGGGCGCGGCCCATGGTGCTGCCCTTCTTCTTCGAACGCGGCTTTGGCCTGCCTGGCGACGGTGGCGGACGCCGTCGCTTCTTGCCGCCGTCCCGTGTGCCGTGGCGCTGCCGCGGGTCCTCGTCGGAGCCGTCGTCGAATGCGCCCTGCAGCCGCTGCAGCTCGAGAATCAATGCATCGCCCTGCGGACCGACCGCGCGAGTCTTCGGTCGCACATAATCGTCGTCGTCGAACGGCCTGAAGTCGTTGATGTGTTTCATTGATCAAGCGCTTTCTGCTGGGGCGGCGCGACGAAGCGAGCGGGCGTTCGGATTTGGCGCCGCTGCGGGAGCAGCAACCCTGGGCGGAGCGGGGGCATGCGCGACGGCGGGTCCCGCGGCCTTGTTGGCTCCGGCGACGCGGGCAAAGATCTCCTGGCAGGGACCGAATGCGATCGCCTTGCCCTCGTACAGCACCAGCGCCATGTTGAGCGCATTCAGCGCGCTGGGACGGTGCGAAATCACGATCACGATGCTCTGGTTCTGCTGCCGCATGATCTGAATGGCGCGGCTGAGCGCGTTCTCGCCGTCGGTGTCCAGATTGGCATTCGGCTCGTCGAGGACGATGAGAAAGGGATCGCCATACACCGCGCGGGCCAGACCCACGCGCTGCCGCTGACCGGCCGACAGCGACATGCCGCCTTGGCCGATTCGCGTCGAATAGCCTTCCGGCAGCCGCAGGATGATGTCGTGCACGCCGGCGATCTGCGCCGCCTTCAGAATCGCATCCGAGCTCGCATTCTCGTCGAAGCGGCAGATGTTGTCGGCGATGCTGCCGTCGAACAGGGCAACGTCCTGCGGCAGGTAGCCGATGTGGCGGCCGAGATCCTCGTTGCTCCATTGGTCGAGCGCTGCGCCGTCGAGGCGGACGGATCCATGCTGTGCAGGCCAGATGCCGACCAGCGCCTTCGAGAGCGAGGTCTTGCCGGAGGCACTCGCGCCGAGCAGTGCCAGACCCGTGCCTGCCTTGATCGAGAACGACACGTTTTGAACAATCGGCCGATCGGTGCCCGGCGCGGTGACCGTCAGCTCCTGTACGGTCAGCTCGCGGAACGGGCGGGGCAACGCGACCGGCGGCGCTTCCGGCCTGGCGGTGGCCTTGCAGATATCGCGCAGACGCGCGATGCCCTGGCGCGCGGCGACCAGCTGTTTCCAGCTGCCAAGTGCGATCTCGATCGGGGCGAGCGCGCGGCCCATCAGGATCGACGAGGCCATCATCACGCCGCCGGAGGCCTGCTCGGAGACGACGAGCGCCGCGCCGATGCCGAGCATGCCCGACTGCAGGATGAAGCGCAGCACTTTCGCGGCGGCTCCGAGATTGGCGTAGACATCGCTCGCGCGAATGTTGTCCTTCAGATAGCGCTCGTTGACGGCGTTCCAGCGTGCCGAGAAGCGATCCAGCATTCCGAGCGCGCGAATCACCTCGGCATTGCGCTGGGTGGCGTCGGCGAGAACCTGCCGCGCGGCGCTCGTATCGCTGGCGGATTTGCTCGCCTGACGCGACAACCGGTCGGTCACCAGCGTCATCGAGATGATTCCGGCCGTGCCGATGACGGCCGTGATGCCGATCAGCGGATGAAACAGAAACATGCCGATCAGGAAGATCGGTATCCATGGCATGTCGAGAAAGGCGGTTGGTCCCATGCTCGACATAAAGGCGCGCAGCTGGTCGAGATCGCGCAGCGGCTGCTGCATCAGCATCGGCTTGGTGCCGCGCAGGGGCAGGGTGGCCAGAGCGTGATGAATCGCGTCCTGCAAGCTCGCGTCGAACACGGTCGCCACCCGGCACAGCATGCGGGTGCGCAACGCGTCGAAATAACCCTGAATCAGATAGACGGCTAGAATCATCACCGACAGGCCGACGAGCGTGGCGAGATTCTTGCTCGGAACGACGCGATCATTGACCTGCATCATATAAACCGAGCCCGAGAGCATCAGGATGTTGATGACGCCGCTGAACACGCCGATGCCGGCCATGCGTTTGACAGCCTGGCGCAACCCGCGCGTCACCGGATCGTCGCTTCCCGAGAGAAGGTCGTTGAGGGCAGCCGCGGCTTTCGTTCTCGGGCGGTCTTGAGCCAGACTCATCCAGGCGCGTCTCCCAAACACAGTGCTTCACTCCGCGCTATTGACAGTCGATACCGACGATTTTCCGGCAACAATTGGACAAGTGGGCAATTCCGTCGCAGCGTCGCGGGCAAACGACCGGCACGAGGCGCGATGCGCCGGGGCGGCTCTGAAAAAGTGTGGCATCGTTCAGCGCGATCGGGTCCGTGCGAAATCCGTCCGCGATCGTCGATAGTTGCAGCGTGATAGCAGCCATCGGCACGCGACGCGTGTCACACATTCGTCCGTCTATCACCTTGGTTCCGTACTCATTGGTCGCGGTCCGGGCCGAATGACGCCACGAAGCCGAATAAATCTTCCTGCGGTGCAACGCACAGGCGTTGTCATCTCGATCATGCGGTATTCGATGATGGTGCGGAGAACGATCATGATGGCGGCGGCAACACAAGGACATGCGGCTCCGCGCACCAATCCAAGACGTGCAATCAGCTCAGCCGGGCATGGCGACCGACGATGTGTTCTATCATCGAACGTGCGGCCGCTGTGGAACCGGTGACCCGCCAAGCATCGGGCGCACGAGATCAACATCAACTCCAGGGAGGACGAAGCAGATCAGTCCGCGTGCGATCCGAGCAACTCGTCACCGGCTCGGGCCACGGCAGCTGATCAACCATAGGCGTGATCCAACCGATCACGCTCAAGCGTAGCGGGGCAACGATTGGGTGCAGAACGGCGCCGTAACGCCGAAGTCGGACGAAGTTGCTCACTTAGTAAAGCGTATCCGGGGGACGACAAAGTTGCTGGACGACATCACCATCGAGACGCGTGATGCGGGAATGGATTCGGGTCGAGGGGCGGCCCGCAGGGTTGAATACTTGATCATCCTGCGCCGGATCGGTCCGCTGAGACGAAATACGGTCGCCAGGTCGGCGGTGAATCGCGCCGATCGCGTGCGCGCAGCTCTGGAGGCGCACGCATGAAGATCCGCAAGACCGACTATGGAACGATCATCCTGCACTGGACCCTGGTTGGGGCCACGGTGATCGCGTTCCTGACGGGGCTTCGCATGGCGACCGAAGCGCCTGGACACGCATGGATCGCCAACAATCTCGATTGGCTGCTGCCCCGGCACCGGACCTGGACCTGGCACATGCCGGCTGGGGTCGTGCTCGCGAGCGTCGCCGTCGCCTACATGATCTATATCTCGAAGTCAGGGCTCGGCCGTCGCGTCACCATCGACAAGATGCGCTTCAAGGGCTTGCTCGGCCGCCGGCCGGCGCGGCTGGGCTCGATCAGCGTGATGCTGCATTGGGTGCTTTTCATCTCCATGGCGATCCTGATCGTCACCGGAGGCATGCTCTTCTTCGGCGTAGCCTCCGGCTACGTCACCATGATGATCCACTGGTACGCGACCTGGGTGATCCCGGCCTTCGTGGTGCTGCACGTCCTGGTTCACTTCAGCATCGGCGGAAAGATGCAGCTCTATCGCGTGTTCCGGCCGGCGCCCTTGCCGCCGCCGCCGCCAAAGCTCGATCCCGTCGAACTCCTCACGATGCTGGTCGAGCAGTCGGAAAAGCTGGAGGAAGCGGAGGCGCCTCCGAGGAGGCCGGCGCCAGCTGCGCGGCCTGCAGCGCGTGAGCCGATGCCGGCGCCGCGGCGCATGGAGGAGCCGATGCGGGCCCGGTCCGAGCCGCGTGTGCCGCCGGGTCGCATGCGTCCGCCGCCGACACCTGCCAAGGGCAATTCCCGCCGCCGCAATCCGAGCTTCCAATCCAACCCGTTCATGGTCGCGATCGCCGCAGCCATCGTGATCGGTTCGGCGATGTTCGCCGCCGACTACTACGCCGAGGACACCGTCACGGTGTATCGAATCGCGACATCGGATGCGCCGACGCTTGACGGCGATTCGTCGGATCGTGTCTGGCGCAACATCCAGCCGCACATGGTGACGACCAACCAGGGCGACAATTTCGACGGTACCGGCGAATCGCGCGTCTGGATCAAGGCGGCGCATGACGGCACGTGGGTCTACTTCCTCGTCATCTGGGAGGATCCGACGCGATCGTTGAAGCAGCTGCCGCTGATCAAGAAGGCGGATGGCTGGCATCTCCTGCAGAATGGATTCGACAAGGGCGACGAGAACGATTTCAACGAGGACAAGTTCTCGCTGTTGTTCACGACGCTGCCGATCACCTTGGCCGCGGACCGAACGTTTCACATGAGCTCGCAGCCGATGCCGGACAAGCCGCCGACGCTGTCGGGTCGCGGCATCCACTACACGCCGGCGCCGAATCTCTATGCCGACGCCTGGCTGTGGAAGGCGACGAGCGGCGGCCCGACCGGATGGATGGACGATGATCATTTCGGTCCGCCTGCGGAGCCGACACCGGATCAGGTCAAGGGACTCACGCCCTACAAGGGCGGGTTTGCACCGGATCCGGGGACTGCGAACTATTCGGACAATTTCGTGATCGACAGGGAGGCCGCAAGACTGGGAAATCGGGGCGTGAGACCGAAGCGCCTGCCGAAGGACGTCGCCGCGATGACCGCGGCGATGGGCGAGATCAATCTCGATCCCAACATCGGCGAGAGTGAAGGCTCACGCTGGTTCATGACAGAGGCCGAATCGGTGCCCTATTCGGCCGAGGCGGATGCCCAGACGCCGATCGGGACCGTGGTGCCCGGTGTTCTCGTCAGCGGCGAGTTCACCGGTGATCGCGCGGACATCCGTTGCGCTGCGCGTTGGGCCGCGGGCCACTGGACGCTCGAAATTGCCCGCAAAATGGACACGAAAAGCAAGTACGACGTTCCGATCAAGAATGGCGTGTTCATGCGTGTCGCAGCGTTCGACCATACCCAGATCAGACATACCAGGCAGATCCGGCCGATGCGACTTGAGGTGCAGTAATGGGTAAGATTTGCAAGATCCAGTACAACAGGGAAACGTTCTACGCGAATGTGGGCGATATCCTGCTCGACGGCGCCATCAACAGTGGCGTGGATCTGCCCCATGACTGCCGCAGCGGAATCTGCGGCTCCTGCAAAGTGACGGTCATCGACGGCAAGCTGTTCGGCGGCATGGAAGGCGACATGGCGCATGCGTGCCAGGCGCGTGTCGTGTCCGACCTCAAGATCATCACGGAGCCCGTGCCGGATACGGTGACGATGAACTGCGAGGTGGGCGATCTCGTGCGGCTCGCGCCCGACGTCGTCGGTGTCACCCTCGAGATGCCGAAGCCGCTGCGATTCTTCCCCGGACAATACGCCAAGGTCCAGTACCGCGGTTTTCCGACACGCTGCTACAGCCCGACCTATCCGATGGTCGGCGCGCCCGATAGCCATCTGCTGTATCTGCACATCCGCATCCTGAAGGATGGCCTGGTGTCCTCGGCGCTCGGCCGTGACATCCAGGTCGGACATCGCGTCAAGCTGACGGCGCCGCTCGGCACCGCGTTCTTCCGTCAGAAGCATCGCGGCCGGATCATCCTGGTGGCGAGCGGCACCGGCTTCGCGCCGATGTGGGCGATCGCGGTCGCCGCCATCACGGAGAATCCGAAGCGCGAGATCGTCTTCATCGTCGTGTCACGCACCTTGCAGTCGTTCTACATGCATCAGGCGCTGTGCCGCTTGGCGCGCTTCCCGAACGTGAAGATCATCCCGATCGTGTCGGAGCCGCAGAACGTCTCGCCGGCGATTCGCAGCGGCCGGCCGACCGAACACATGCCGGAGCTCACGCCGAACGACGTCGTCTACACCTGCGGCGCGCCGGCTATGACGGAGGCGGTCGCGAAGATGTCGCGCGCGGCCGGAGCGAAGTGTCATTGCGATCCGTTCGTCTCGTCGGCGCAGCCCTCCGAGTCGAGCGGCGGACTCATGGATCGGCTGGTCGGGTGGCTCGACAGCCAGCGAGGCCGGCCGGCCATGTTCCAGCCGGCGGAATGAGATCGTTGCGGCCGCGACGCGCGCGGCCGCAGTCCGGCGCTCAGCCGGCCATGAACGCGAGCAGAGTGCCGGTGGCCGACGCGGGCGGAACGATCAGGCTCGCGCCACTGCGCACCGCTGCCGCGCCCAGAGCCTTTTCGGTGGCGGTCAGATCGTGTGAGGCCAGCACCAGGCCTGCGCCGCCTCGCTCCGGCAGGCCGGCAAGCGACACACCCGGATAGCGCGCTGCGAGCTGGTCCCTGGTCAGGAATACGAAATCGGCGCGGTCACCGCCCGAGGTGACGGTCACGGCGCCGTCGGCTTCGTCCCGGCCGTCGCGATCGATCAGGCGCGACAGGTGAGCCGCGTCCTTGGCCGGATCCGGCGTCACGATCAGCGCCTGCTTCAGTTGCTTGGCGGCGTTGGCATGGCGCATCAGTTCCGGGATCCACACCGTTTCGCGCGTCTTGTGCTGGCAGGCGAAGATGCGCAGGCCGCCCGGAGCCTCCGCGACGGGCCATTGAAACACGCGGAATTTCGCTGCCGAGATGCTGCCGTCGGGCAGGGGCACCGGACGCTCGAAGTCGATGGGACCAATCGGCTCAAAACCTTTCGCGCGGATTTCCTCGGCGCCGGCCGCGGAATCGATCGCCGTGAAGGCGATGCGCTCGATGCCTTCGCCGCGCTGGGCAAGGAAATTGCGGGTTGGAACGTTGTGATCGGTCTCGGCGAGGATGCCGAGCAACTCGATGTAGTCAGGATCGAGCATGATGGTGTAGTTGCCGGATCCCATCTTGGCACTGTGCGTGCCGCGCGGAGACAGCGTAAAACCCAGCCGCTTCCAGGTCTCCGCCGCGGCGTCGAGATCCTTCACCACGACGACCGCGTGATCGATACCGATGACATTCTTGAGGGCCACGCGTTTGTCTCCTTGCAGCGAACTTGGCATATTGGTGGCCGAACTATGCCCAATCGACCCATGCGCCGCAACCGGCGCTGCGGGGCGCTGGGCGCAAGGCAAGATCGATCTCCGGCAGGGCGGTCGACCAGCAAGGATGAGCTGTCCGCGATGAGCACCACCACAGATTCCGTTCAATGGCCGCCATCCCTTTGGGCGGCGCAGACCCCGGCTGGACCCGACCTGTCCGAGCTTCAGGGCAGTGTGCAGGCCGACGTGGTCATCATCGGCGGCGGCTTCACGGGGCTGTCGACGGCGCTGCATCTGCGCGAAGCTGGGACGGACGTCGCCATCGTCGAGGCGATGGAGCCCGGCTGGGGCGCATCCGGCCGGAACAACGGTCAGGTCATTCCGACGCTGTCACGTCCCGATCCGGACGACCTCGTCGCGCGTCATGGCGCCGCGGGCGAGCGCTTCGTGGCGATGTTGCGCGACAGCGCGTCCAATCTGTTCGATACCGTGAGACGGTACAACATCGACGCCGAGCATGAACAGGCCGGCTGGGTCCAGCCGGTGCATACGCCCGGCCGCATCAAGATCGCCGAGCGCAGGTTCAAGCAGTGGTCGAAGTTCGGTGCGCCGGTCGAGCTGCTGTCGCGCGATCAGGCGCGAGACATGCTCGGCTCGGACGCCTGGCATGGCGGCTTCTGGAACAAGACCGGCGGCCACATCAATCCGCTCGCGCTGGCGCGTGGCTTGGCGCGGACGGTGCTGAGCCTGGGCGGCCGGATCTATGCGCGCTCACCGGTCATCGACTTCGCCCGGCGGGGGGATCGCTGGATCGTGCGCACCGCACGGGGGGAGCTGTCGGCGCGCGCGCTGGTGCTGGCGAGCAATGCCTATAGCGGCGAGTTCTCCAAGGCGCTCGCACCGGATATCGCGCACGAGGTGATGCCCGTGCTGTCGTGGCAGATGGCGACGCAGCCGCTGTCGGACAATGTCCGCAAGACCGTCATCCCGGCGCGGCAGGCGATGTCCGATACCCATGGCGAACTCTATTTTGCGCGCTACGACGCCCGCAACCGACTGGTCACCGGCGGCGCCGTGATCGGCCCCGGCAACAAGGCCGAGCGGCTGAAGGCGCGGGTCGCCGAACGCCTGCAGCGCCTGTGGCCGCAGATCGGCGAGGTCAGGTTCGACTATGTCTGGAACGGCTATGTCGGCATGACCACGGACTACATGCCGCGGATTCATCGCCTCGGTCCTGATGCCTATGGCTGGACCGGCTGCAACGGCCGCGCGGTCGCGCTCACGATCCCCCTCGGTGCGGAGCTTGCGAAAGCGGTGCGCGGCGTGTCGGCGAACGAGCTGGCGCTGCCGTTCACGGAACCGGTCACCATTCCCGCGCACGCCCTGCTGCGTCCGTTCGCGCCGCTGATGCTGCTCTTGTACCGATATCGCGACGCGCGTGAGATCGGCTAAGACGTGGGATGTTCGATCCGGGCGAAGTCGCCGCCCGGAATGGCCTCGAGCAGAGCCTGCGTATACGGATGCTGCGGGTTGCCGAACACGTCGTGCGTGGGTCCATGCTCGACGACCACGCCGTCCTTCATGACCGCGACCAGATCGCAGATCTGGGCTGCGACGCGCAGGTCGTGCGTGATGAAGATGATCGACAGGTCGAGGCGCTCGCGCAGGCTGATCAGCAGCTTCAACACCTGCGCCTGAACGGAGACGTCGAGCGCGGACACCGGTTCGTCCGCGACCAGCACCTTGGGCTTCAGTGCCAGCGCGCGCGCCAGCCCGATGCGCTGACGCTGACCTCCGGAGAACTCATGCGGGAAGCGATCGGCGGCCGACGGGTCGAGCCCCACCAGGCTGAACAGCTCGCGCGCCTCCGTCAGCGCCTGCTCTCGCGAGGTGCCGTGCACGATAGGTCCCTGCGCCACCAGATCGACCGCCTTGCGCCGCGGGTTCAGCGAGGCGAACGGGTCCTGAAACACCATCTGCATCTGCTGGGTCCGGTTTCTGACCTCGCTGCGAGAGAGGCGCGCCCAGTCCTCACCGTCGAGCAGGATCGTTCCTGCGTCGGGATCGATCAGGCGAATGATGCAGCGGGCGAGAGTGGATTTGCCGGAGCCCGACTCGCCGACGATGCCGAGCGTCGCGCCCTTTGGCAGCGCGAGCGAGACGTCCCTGACCGCATGGGTGACGCGCTCGCCGCGGCCGAGGAAGCCGCCGGTGCGATATGTCTTCGAGACACCGGAGATGGTGAGGATCATCCGGTCCGACAGCTTGCGTGCCGGGGGCGCTGCTACCGGCGGTACCGCGGCGATCAGTTGCCTGGTGTAGTCATGCTGCGGCCGTTGTAGGACATCCGCCGCCGCGCCCTGTTCGACGACGCTGCCATGTTGCATCACGACGACGCGGTCGGCGATCTCGGCGACGACCCCGAAATCATGCGTGATGAACAGCACCGCAGTCTTGCGCCTCTGCTGCAGCTCGCGGATGAGCTTGAGGATCTGGGCCTGCGTCGTGACGTCGAGCGCCGTCGTCGGCTCGTCGGCGATCAGCAGCTTCGGATCGAGCGCCAAGGCCATGGCGATCATTGCGCGCTGGCGTTGTCCGCCGGACAACTCGTGCGGATAGGCCTTCGCCGCGCGCGGCGGATCGGGAATGTTGACGTCCGAGAGCAGCGACAGCACGCGCGATTTGATCTCGACTTTCGACAGATCGGTATGGATGTCCAGGACCTCGCCGATCTGGTCGCCGATCGTGCGCAATGGATTGAGCGCGGTCATCGGCTCCTGGAACACCATCGCGATTTCGGCGCCGCGGATGCGGCGCATCTCGGCCGCCGTGGCGGTGCAGAGGTCGTGGCCGGCAAACAGGATGCGGCCGCCGTCGGTGGTCACGCCGTCCGGCAGCAGCCGCATGATCGTGTTGGCCATCATCGACTTGCCGGAGCCGGACTCGCCGACGATGCAGACGATCTCGTTTTCGGCGATCGAAAGCGAGACCTCCGAGATCGCATGCATGCGGTCGGCGCCTTTCGGCAGACGTACGCTGAGGCGGTCGACGGTCAGAACGGGCTTGGCTGGACTCATCGCTGCTTCAGCCGGGGGTTCAGTGCATCGTTGAGGCCCTGGCCGACCAGCGACACCGCAAGCACGGTGATGAGGATGGCAACACCGGGGATCGCCGATACGTACCACTGCACGCGCAGCACATCGCGTCCCAGGCCGATCAGATTGCCCCAGGAGGCGACGTTGGCGTCGGACAGCCGCAGGAAGGCGAGTGCACTCTCCAGAAGGATCGCAACCGCCATCACGACGCCGGCATAGACGATCACCGGCGGCAGCGCGTTGGGCAGGATCTCGCCCAGCATCAGCTGGGTGTCGCGCATGCCGAGAGTGCGGCCTGCCTGGACGAATTCGCGGCTGCGCAGCGAGAGGAACTCAGCCCGCGTCAACCGCGCCGGCGCCGGCCATGAGACGATGCCGACGGCGATCGTGACCGTCGTCAAGGTCGAGCCGAACACCGCGACCAGCACCAGCAGCAGCACGAAATTCGGCAGTGTCTGGAAGGCCTCGGTGATGCGCATCAGGATGTTGTCGACCCACCCGCCGTAGTAGCCGGCGAGCGCGCCGACCATGATTCCGATCGCCACGGCAATGAACGTGGCGACGCCGCCGATCAGGAGCGAGATGCGGGCGCCGTGAAAGATCTGGGCGGCGATATCGCGGCCGGAATTGTCGGTGCCGAGCAGGAACCGTGGATTGGCGAACGGCCAGATCAGCGGCCGGCCGGCGAGGGCGAGCGGATCGCGCGGATACAGATAGCCGGCGCTGATCGCCATGCCTACGACGATCAGTAGCAGGATCAGGCCCAGCACCGCAGCCGGACTGCGAAAGTAGCGCTTCGCGGCGTCCATGTTCAGCCCTCCGCCGTGATGCGCGGATCGAGCCGCGCGTAGAGCAGGTCGGTGACGAAGTTGACCAGGATCACCAGCAGCGCGGAGACGAAGACGATTCCGAGCAGCGTGTTGAGATCGCGCTGGACCACCGATTCATAGGCGAGGCGCCCAAGGCCGGGCAGCGAGAATACGGTCTCCACCACGACCGAGCCGCCGAGCATCGTTCCGGCCTGGAGTCCGATCAGCGTCACCATTGGCAGCAGCGCGTTGCGCAACACGTGGCGGGTGATGATGCGGGTTTCGTCGAGGCCCTTGGCACGCGCGGTGCGGACGAAATCGAGGTTCAGGACCTCGAGCATGGATGCGCGCATGATGCGCAGATAGATGGCCAGGAAGATCAGGCCGAGCGTCAGCGACGGCAGCACCAGATGGCTCGCAATGTCGAGCACGCGCCAGATCCCGGTGCTGACGGCGCCGATGTCCTCGAAGCCGCCCGCGGGCAGCCATTGCAGATAGATCGAGAACACCACGATGGCCATCAGGCCGAACCAGAACGAGGGCGTGGCGTAGAAGATCAGGCCGACCGTCGAGATCAGCGTATCCGGCCAGCGATTGACGCCGCGCGCCGCGATCACGCCGAACACGAGGCCGAAGAAGAACGCAAAGGAGAGAGCGGAGGTCATCAGCAGCAGGGTCGGCGGCAGCCGCTCCAGGATCACGGCGGCGACCGGCTTGCCGTAGATCGCGGAGAAGCCGAGATCGAGACGCACCAGCCGCCACAGGTAGTTGGCGAGCTGCATCGGGACCGACAGATCCAGCCCGTAGAAGCGGCGCAGCTCACGGGCGGTCGCCGCATCGCCGCCGCCCATCTGAGCCATCATCGCGTCGACCGTATCGCCCGGCGCGAGCTGCAGCAGGAGGAAGACGCCGATCAGGATCAGGAACAGGGTGGGGATCGAGGCGGCGAGCCGCCGCCCCGCAAGGCTCAAGATGCGCATGGCCTTATCCTGACGGATTCCGGCTCAGGCGGAAAGCCACAGATCGTGCCAGCTCGACGATCCCCAGCGCGGCGTGTTCGAGTGGTTGCGCGCCTTGGCCGTGATCACGGTGACGAAGATCTGCTCGATCGGCATCCACACCGGCAGCTCGGTATTGGCCTCGCGCACGAAATCTGCGTAGAGCGCCTTGCGCTTGGCCGGATCGACCTCGGTCGCCGCGTCATCGATGATCTTGTCGATCTTGGCATCGTCCCAACCCCACTGATTGGTCCACGGCGCGCCCTTGGGCTGACCGGAGCGATACCAGACCGTGGTCGAAACCGCGGGGTCGTTGCGGTACTGGTGCCAGCCGGTCGCGAGATCGAAGGCGTGCTCGTCATAGACCTGCTTGAGGAAGCCGCCGCCATCGTTGCGCACGATCTCAATCGCGATGCCGACCTCGCCCAGCGACTGCTGGAGGAAGGTCGCCCACAGCGAGATGTCCTCCCCCCATGGCGCGGGCAGCAGCCGCAGCGAGAAGCGGGTGCCGCCAGCGCCGGGCTTGTAGCCGGCCTCGTCCAGGAGCGCCGCCGACTTGGCCTTGTCGTAGGGATATTGCGGCGTATTGGCGCCGGGGTAGAAGTCGGTCGAGGTCGACGGGATCGGACCGGTGCCCAGCTTGGCGAAATCGCCGAGGAAGTTCTCGATGAAGAAGGGAACGTTGATCGCGTGTGCGATGGCGCGGCGGACCTTCACGTCCGCCAGCTCCTTGCGGCGGACGTTGAACTCGAGCGTATTGGTGCGCGCGTTGCCCTCATTGCCTTTGGTCGAGACGATGAAGCGCTTATCCTTGCCGAGCCGCGCCATGTCGGAGATGGTCAGGCCCGAGAACGGGCTGTAGTGCAGCTCGCCTGCCTCCATTTGCGCCGCCGCCGCCGCACGGTCAGTGATCACCTTCCACACGATGCGGTCGAGATAGGGCGCGTTCGGCCGCCAGTAGTCGGCATTGCGCTCGGCGATGATATACTGGCCGCGTTCGTACTTCACGAATTTGAACGGACCAGTGCCAATGGGGGCGAGGTTCGCGGGGTTCTGCCTGATGTCGCCGCTCTCGTAGATGTGCTTGGCCGAGACGTAGCCGAGATCGGGCAGGGCGCGCAGCAGCAGGTTGAGCGGCATCGGCCGCTCGTAGCGGAAGATCGCGGTTTGCGGATCTGGCGTGTCGACCGCAGTCAGGAACAACTGCAGGGTCGATCCGTAGTTCAGGATCTTCTTCCACATGTTCATCGCGGTGAAGGCAACGTCCTCCGACGTGAACGGCTTGCCGTCATGCCAGGTGATGCCCTTGCGCAGCTTGAAAGTGACGGTCTTGCCGTCCGGCGTCGCCTCCCAGCTCTCGGCAAGTACGCCGACCGGCTGGCCGTTGGCATCGAGGTCGACGAGGTTCTCCTGGATCTTGCCGCCGATGATGTAGACGCCGGTTGAAGCCTGGAGGCTCGGGTTGAGCTGGCGTTGCTCGGCGCCGTAGTGAACGTTGAACACGCCACCCTTGCGCGGCGTCTCCTGGGCGAAGGCGCGGAGTGGATTGACCACGTTCGCGGCGATGGCAGCGGAGGTCAGGAGGGCGGTCCGGCGGCTGATCTCGAAACGGCTCGAATTCATCAAGGTCTCCCGAAGGCCAAGCGGGACGCTGGCCGATGGCGCAATCGGCGCGAAGATTACGCGGATCGCGGGTCCAAGTCATTTGCGAATTGCCATGCAGTTCTGCGGCATTCTCGGCCGGCCCATGCAGCCGGCGGCACCGTGGCATACATTGCTCGTATACGAACGATTGGGAGAAGATATTCGCCGACAGGGACTTGACTGAGGTGGGGATTGCCGGCTGCCACGAACAACCGGAGGCAACTCTGACGCGGCGCCAATAGACTGCGCTATCTCAGATCGACGTCATGGGGCGCCTTCGATCGGCAGCCGCAGCTCGAACGCGACACCTTTGTCGCCCGGCCCCAGCGAGATCTCGGCGCCATGGCTTGCCATGATGGCGCGCACGATCGCCAGCCCCATGCCGGTACCGCCGCTGTCGCGCCGGGTCGTGAAGAAGGCATCGAAGATGCGGTCGCGGTTCTCCGGCGAGATCGGATCGCCGTCATTGCTGGCGATGACGATCAGCATCCCTTTGCTCTCCTCGGCCTCGAGGCGGATGCGCCGGGCGCCATGCCGGACGGCGTTGTCGACGAGATGCGTGAGCACGATCAGCACGGTCTCGTTCGGGAGCCTAGTGCTGCGCTCGACCGGGCCGGACGTCTCGATGACAGTCGAGGGGAAACGCACTCGCAGCGTGCCGACGGCCTCGGCTATGCTACCAGCCTCGACCGTCGACACCGTCTCCGCCCGTGCCAGCTCGCGCAAGCGTTGGGCCAGCGCCGCGAGGCGGTCGGCGTCGCCAAGGATGTTGGTGAGGAATTTCTCCTGCTCGGCGCGGGTCAGGGTCTCGGAAGGGCTGGCCAGGGAGTCGAGCAGCAGCTCGGCTGCGCCCTTGATCGAGGTCAGCGGCGATTTGAGCTCGTGCGTCAGATGCGCGGAAAAGCTCCTGATGTAGTTGGAGCGTTGCGCCAGTTGCTCGGCCATGGCGAAGAAGTGCTCGGCGAGCTCCGCGAAGTCGCGGGTGCCGTAATGGGCAAGCGGACGGAAACCCGCGGGATCGTTGCGTCCGATCCTGCCGGCGCGATCGACCAGCTCGCGCATCGGCCGTGTGATCGTGCGTGCCACGACGAGGCCGACCAGCAGCGTCGTGAGGACAATGGTGGAGCCGGCAGCGATGAACTTGCCGCGCTCCTGATAGAGATGCTCGAAGATGTTGCGGGGCGTGCGCGAGGTATAGATGACCCCGGCAACGTGATCGTCGACGATCACGGGCATGGCCGAGAACACATGGACGCCGACGCCGCGGCTGATCGAATAGATCGGTGGCGGGGCCTTGTCCGGAATGCGAATGCGGAGCGCGGCGCTGTAGCGTCCCTTCAGGGCGGCAGCCACCTCGTCGATATGAGCGAGTGATTTGCCCATCTCATCGCGGCCGGCGATCACGACCCCCTGGGGGTCGAGCACGCGATACCCGGCCAAGGTGACCTTCTGCGTCTCCCTGACGATCGGCAGCAGCCGCGTGCCGATCGCGACGTAGGCAGGATCCGCAGGATGGACCGCGTCGCGGGCGTCCGGGCGGCGGACGAAAAGATCGTTGGCCAGAAGATCGAGCAGGGGGCGAATGGGCGTCACCTCGTCGGACGCATCCGGACGTGACTCGGGCGGGACCTCGGCGCCGAGCGGAACGCCGGTGGCAAGGCGCGCGGAAACCTCCTCGGCGAAGACCGCCGCGAGGACACGGCTCTGCGCGATCAGTTCCGCCTGTGTCTGACGGATCAGCTGGTTGTCATAGATGCGAAAGAAGAACAGCCCGACGAGCGGCAAGGTGCCGACCAGCGCCAGCACGCCAAAGACGATCTGTCCCAGCGACGGCCGCCATTTTGCCTTGGGCTTGGGCGCGATCATGGGGTGCCGCAGCGGCCGAGCCGGAAGCCCACGCCATGGACCGTCTCGATCGCGTCCTCGCAATGCGCGGCTGCGAGCTTCGCTCTGATGTTGCGGATGTGGCTGTCGATCGTTCGGTCGGAGACCTGAATGTTGAGCTGATAGGCGGCGGCCATGATCTGCTCGCGGCTGAACACGACCGCAGGACGCGTCATCAGCGTGCGCAGGATGCTGAACTCCAGCGCGGTGAGCGTCAGCGGCATGTCATCGAAACGGGCCAGGTGCTGCTGCGGGTCGAGCCGGAGCCGGCCATGGACGAGCTTCTCCGGCTCGGCCGAGCGATCACCTCCGCCGTTCGCGACCCGGCGGAGAATGACGTTGACGCGGGCAACCAGCTCGCGCGGACTGAACGGCTTTGTCACGTAGTCGTCGCCGCCGATCTCGAGCCCGAGAATGCGGTCGATCTCCTCGTCGCGGGCCGACAGGAACAGGATCGGCACTTGCGAGGTCCGGCGAATGCGCCGGCAGACCTCGAGGCCGTCGAACTCCGGCATGCCGACGTCGAGCACGATCAGGTTCGGACGGTCTTCGGTGACGCTGGCCAGCGCGGCGCGGCCGTCGGCGGCTTCCTTCACCGCCATGCCGGCCTTGCTCAAGGCCACGCGCAGGACCTCGCGGATATGTGGGTCATCGTCGACGATGAGGATTCGGGGAGACACGAGCTCTACTCCGCGGCGAGGCATCAGCTTGGTTTCTGCGACACAGGATGTGTATCGAGATAGCGCTGCAGGCGCCAGCCGCGAAAACTCCAGGATCGCCAGGACGCCATGCTGCTTTCCTGTTGCTCAAGGAGCCGATCACGGTCGCTGGCCAGCCCTCGGTCCGTCGGTCGCAACAGCATCGCCCGCTCGATGGCCGGCAGTGCCTCGGGCCCGAGCCAGACGAGATAGGAGCCGTCGATGAGAGGGCCGCTCTGTCCTGCCTCACGACTATGGGAGACATTGAAGTCTGCGATCGGTCGGTCGAAATTGATCAGCGCACAGCCGTAGATGGTCGCCGAGAGCACCAGCAGGTTCATACGGATGAGCCATGCGTTGGACTTGTCGAGAGCGATCCTGAGCACGATGAGGATCAGGCCGATCGCAACCAGGATCATCCATATCAGGGCCGCGATTCGCCAATAGGTCAGAGCATAAGTCTCGATATACATGTGAAGCCGTTGAATCGAGGACACGACCAGCATCACGTTCTGAGCCACCCAGAGATAGACCAGCGGCCGGACCAGTCGCGACTCGTTTGCCGTGGTCTCGGAGCGGACGGCGACGATGACGAAGGCAGCCGCGAGCAGCGCCGTGACGATCAAGGGGTAGGCGCCTCGGTGCGCATAGGTCGCATAGGTCATGCCGTCCGGAAGCGCAGCATGTCCCCACAGATATGCGCCGTCGAGCGCCGTCTGGAGGGCAAACAGGATGTTGAACAGGATCAGCGCCCGGATCACGGTTTCAGGGCCGAGCACGGTCGTCAGGATTGACGGCTGATCGGGCTCGCTTTCGATCGGTGGGCTCGAGGTCTTGGTCCGCTCGCGCCAGCGAAGGTTGACGAATGGCCAGACCATGGACAACGTCACGAGCCAGAAGATCGCGTGCCCCATCGTGAGTTGGGAGGCGACGCGCTCGGGACTGAGGACGGCGAACCACCGCTCAATGACTGGATTGGCTGCTGCGAACAGAGCCAAGAACACGCAGCCGAGTGCCAGCGGGATGCTCCAGACAACGAGAGTTCGCGTGATCATGTTCGTGCGCAGCGTCACGATCGCATCAGGTATCAGTCGAAACGGCCCGATCAGGAGCAACTGCCGCGCGGCGGTCAGCGGAAGCCGGAAGCCGCGCGCGGATCGGTTGGTCGCCAGCGTGATAGCCGACAGCGTCGTGAGCAGCAGGACAGGAAAAGAAAGCAGGTTCAGCTCCTCGATGGCGGGAGCCAGGCCGGCAACGAAGAGAACTGCAGCTCCGACCAGACGGTTTCGATCGGTCTTGGCAAGATTGGCGAGAATGCTCGCTGCGGCGAGCGCGGCGAAAAACAGCGGGAATGCCAGGCCGATCGGCCGGCCGTTGTAGAGCAGCGTGTCGGCGAGGCCGACGAGGCCGGCAGTGATGGCGAATTTGAGCCACATGGAATCGGGCGCGACGGGCGCAGCCGTCGGCTCGGCGAGAGTCGTCATGGAGGAATCCTTGGTTTGGGTCATCGTTCGGGCCGGGAGGCACAAGCCGATGAGCCAAGCATGACGCCTGCCCATGCAGCAGCTCACGAGGGGATCTGCAGCATTTCAGGATTTGTTTGCAGATTTCGTGCAGACGCGATTCCACATCTGGCGCAGGGAAAACGTGGTTGTTACGGCAATGGCCGTCTTTCCCCTCGGATGATCGGCTGCACACATGCTCGGACTTATCAGGACCGCGGTTCTCTGGATCCTCGCTCTGCTCTTCATTTTCGTCACGCTGAACAGCAACGAGCCCTATCTGGTTCGGCTGCGGGGCAGCGGCCACGCAGCCCTGCTCCTCATCGGGCTTGCCGTTCCGCTGCTGCTGATGCTCGGCGGTCGGTGGCGGCGGGGGCCCGCCGGACGCGCTCTGGTCGTAGCATGGTGCGTTCCGCTGATCATGCTGACGTCGACGCAGTTCATGTTTGCCTGGCGCAAGTACGAGACGTTCCGGACGCCCCCCGACGTGGCGCATCTGCTCGGCCGGCATTTCATCGTCGGTTACACGGCCGTCGATGACGCAGCCGCGTTGGCCCGGCAGGGGTTGATCGCGGGCGTCTATGTGACACACCACAACATCCGCGGCCGGACCGAGCCTCAGCTGCGCGCCGAGATGGCGCGATTGCAGGACGCGCGCCGGAGTGCCGGGCTGCCGCCTCTGCTGGTTGCGGCGGATCAGGAGGGAGGCGCCGTCGCACACCTGTCTCCGACCCTGCCGAACATGCCCGGCCTCGCAACGCTGGCCGATCTGCCGGCCTCGCGGCGCGCGCAGGATGCGTTCGCGATGGGGCGCGCCCAGGGTGAGGCTCTCGCGGCTGCCGGCATCACCTTCAATTTGGCTCCGGTCGTCGACCTTCGCCCGAGCTGGACACGCAACCGACTGGACTTTCACACCTTGATCGGCCGCCGCGCGATCTCCAACGATCCCGCGGTGGTTGGCGACATTGCGCTCGGTTACGTCCGTGGCCTGGAAGCAAGCGGTGTCCGCGCGGCCGTCAAGCATTTCCCTGGTCTGGGGCGCGTCGCAGCCGATACGCATCATTTCTCGGCACAGCTCGGCACGCCGGCAGATGTCTTGGAACGGTCGGATTGGCGGCCGTTCCGACAGGTGCTGCAGGGCTCGCACGCGGCGATGATGGTCGGTCACGTGACGGTCGATGCGATCGATCCAGAGCGGCCTGCCTCACATTCCAAAGCCGTGCTCGAGGGACTCATTCGCGGCCGCTGGAACTATCAGGGCGTGATCGTGACGGATGATCTCGTGATGGGGGCGATCTACGGCCGCGATCTCTGCAAAGCTGTCGTGGAGGCTCTCAACGGCGGCGCCGATCTGTTGCTGGTGGCCTATGACGGCACCCAGTTCCACCGCGCGCTCGCCTGCGCCAAGGAGGCTCTGGCGGAAGGACGCATCGACCTCGATGCAATCAGCAGGAGCGATGAGCGACTGAAGCGCTGGGCGCCGACGGTTGACAAATCACAGCCGTCGAATGTGTCTACGGTTATGCAACAGCCTGGAGGCGTGCATCAGAAGATCGTGGACTGAATGGCAGCGAGCCCTCAGCGCGGGCCATTGCCGGTCCAGTTGCGCCAAGCGACATTCGAGAGGCTTCGCAGGTCGGTCGCTAGCGGGCGTCGCGTCTGCTTGTCGTGCTGAGCGATGAGGTGCTCGGATTCGCGGATCTTGACCTGGAGTTCCGCAACCTGCCGCTTGGTCTGTTCAAGCGCCTTCGCATCGGCGCTCTCGCCCACCGTGAACCGCGCCGTCTCGATCTGTTTCAAGGTCGCGCGATTCTTTTTGAGCTGGGCGCGATGCCAGGCAACCTTGCTGTCACTGTCCGCAACCATGGTGGACTCCCGCGAAATGCCGCGGAGACTAAACGACCGATTTCTGATTCGCGACAGCTTCGGACCGGCATCGCCAACATTGGAATACCGATCTGCCGGCCCATCGGCCTGGTGAGTCGAATATGCCGGTTCAATCCAACCCTGCGGTGCGTCTCATCTCATCAATCAGTTCGGACGCTTCAGCCTTCGTCATCTCCGCTCGCGTGGGATCGGATCGGCCAGCCTGCTCGCTGAGCGTTCTCAAGTAGGAAGCTTGGGCATCCGTCATGGATCGGCTCCGGACACCCAGTCCTCGGGATCTTTCTGCAGCTGTTCGGGCATGGGGATCTCCCGTTGTTGCCCGGCTTCAACGGGAAAGCTTGCAAAGTGTTCCTATTTTGTTCTATTGTGCGATCCTACTCTTGCTCGGGTGCTTCATGCGCGATCTATGTGTGGTTCGAGCCGAAATCGACCGTATGCGTCTCCGGGTCGGGCGGCAGCGCCGTGAAATCGTGCAGCTACGGCGAGCTCGGGCCTCGACGGCGGCCGCCGAAGTGCTTCTGCACCACATGCTGGAGACGCTTGACCGGCTGCGGCAACAGCGAGAGCGGCTCAAGCTGGAGGAAGCGAGCCGACTGCCTCGCAAGCAGCGCGGCGCCCGGCGCGCATGAGAGGCTGGCGGTAAGGCCGAGCGATCCGCCGCTCGTCCGTAGTCCGATGATCAGGCCAGGAACCGACATGGCCGACGATCACCTGAGCCGCAAAGGCCAACCTGCGCCGGGTCATGAGGACGTCCGCATCTTCAATTTGGCCGGTGAGGAGAAAGATTGGTCGGTAGTCCGGCTCCCTCGATCAGCATCGGGCGTGTGAGCTTCGGGCAATACGATGTCCGGCGGCGCGGCGGTAAGCTCTTCCGGTGTGGCCTCGCATGATTTGATCTCGAAATTGTTGTCGAGGATTTTCTCGCCATGCGTGCCGAGCGTGATGAGATCGGCCTGTTCCGCGGCCTCCCAGACCTCGCGCTCGGTGCGAAACGGGCGGGTCATCTGTTCGTCATTCTCAAACAATGCGTAGGGCACGAGCGCCTCCAGATTGCGATCCGCCGATGCAGCGATGCCGTGCCGCTCGACGCCGCCCATCCATTCAAGGCAGGGACGTCCAAACAAACGGCGCCATAGGCAGGCTGGTTCCACCCAGGCGAGCGCTGACTCGATCGACCAGTTGTGACGATCCGCCCGGCCTGCCAGGCGGAACATGGAGGCCAGCGCGAGGTTGCCGGCGGTGTCGAATGGCCAGGAGACTCCAATGGATATCAAGGGAAAGAAGATCGCGATCCTCGCAACCAACGGGTTCGAGCAATCCGAGCTCGAAGTGCCGCGCGATCGTCTCAAGCAGGCGGGCGCGACCGTCGAGATCATCTCGCTCGCGCCGGGCGAGATCAAGGGCTGGGATGAGAAGGACTGGGGACGGACCGTCAAGGTCGACAAGACGTTGGACCAGGCGTCTGCTTCGGACTACGACGCCGTCGTGCTGCCGGGCGGTCAGATCAATCCGGATCTGCTGCGGCTCGAGCCGAAGGCGCTGCGGTTCATCAAGGAGATCTTTGAAGCCAAGAAGATCGTTGCGGCGGTCTGTCATGCGCCGTGGCTCCTGATCGAGACCGGAATTGCCAAGGGGCGAAAGATGACGTCCTACAAATCGATCAAGACGGACGTTGCCAATGCCGGCGCGCATTGGCAGGACGCGGAGGTCGTGGTCGATCAGGGCGTGATCACTTCGCGCAATCCCGGAGATCTGGAAGCCTTCAGCGCCAAGATCATCGAAGAGGTCAAGGAAGGCCGCCATCTCAAGCGCAGCGCGGCTTGATGCTGAGATCGGAAGCCGGGAGAAAACCCGGCTACCTCAGTGGGACGGGCCCAGCGCCCGAGGGGTCGAACGCTGGGCCGCAGTCCACACGGAGTGCCTCCAGCGAGATGGGGGACGCCGCCAGAGGCATGGAAATGACTCGCGGCGGGCCGGGTCGTTCCCAATTCCTAGCGCGGACCTTCGCCCGCGGGACTTCGACGATAGCCTCGCAACGTTCAGTGAGGAATCGGAACTTCGCTGCTCATCCCGGGTTTGCCGCTTTTGAACAGGCCGCGGAGAGCGTCGTGAGCGAGAAAGCAAAAATCCAGGACTACAGGGCTCCGGCCGGCGGATGGGGTTCGGTGCACGCGGTCGCCAGCATCCTGACGCAGGAGGAGGTGACCCTGCTTGGCAGCGAGATCCTGTTGAAACAGAACAAGCCAGGCGGCTTCATGTGCGTCAGCTGCTCCTGGGCCAAGCCGGCAAAGCCGCACCCGTTCGAATTCTGCGAGAATGGCGCCAAGGCGACCGCGTGGGAAATCACCGGCAAGACAGTCGGACCGGAGTTCTTTGCTCGGCACAGTCTGACAGAATTGCGATCCTGGTCGGATCATCAGCTCGAAGAGCAGGGGCGTCTTGCTCATCCGATGCGCTATGACGCTGCGGCGGATCGCTATGTTGCCGTGAGCTGGGACGAGGCCCTTCGCGACATCGGGGCGGAGTTGAACAGGCTCGATCCACGCTCGGTCGTCATGTACACGTCGGGCCGGGCCTCGCTCGAGACGAGCTACATGTATCAGCTTTTCGGCCGCATGTACGGCACCAACAATTTTCCCGACAGCTCCAACATGTGCCACGAATCCACATCAGTTGCTCTGCCGGAGGTGATTGGCGTCCCCGTCGGTACGGTGCTCCTTGAGGATTTCGACAAGGCGGATTGCTTCTTCTTCTTCGGCCAGAACACGACCACCAACTCGCCGCGCATGCTGCATCCGTTGCAGAAGGCGGCACAACGCGGCGTGCCCATCATCACGTTCAATCCGCTGCGGGAGCGTGGGCTGGAGCGCTTCACCAATCCGCAAAATCCCATTCAAATGGTGCTGACGGGAGGAACGCGGATCAGCACGCAGTATCATCAGCTGCGCATGGGCGGCGATGGTGCGGCACTACTCGGATTGTGCAAGGCCGTGATCGAGGCGGATGATGCCGCGGTCGCGACCAAGAGCCCGCCCGTGCTCGATGTCGCCTTCATCGAGCGGCACACGTCCGGCTTCGAAGCTTTCGCAACCTGCTGCCGGCAGGCGTCGTGGAGCGATATCGAACGCTCCTCCGGCCTCACGCGCGGCGCCATTCTGGAGGCTGCCAAGGTCTACGCAGGCTCGCACGCCGTGATCGCCAATTATGGGATGGGAATAACCCAGCATCGGCATGGCGTCGAAACCGCGAAGATGATTGTCAACCTGCTGCTGTTACGCGGCAACATCGGAAAGCCGGGGGCCGGCATCTCGCCGGTTCGTGGCCATTCCAACGTTCAGGGGCAACGCACCGTCGGCATCTCCGAGAAGACCAAGTTGGTGCCGCTCGACAAGCTTGCCGAGCTCTATTCGTTCGAGCCGCCGCGTTGGGACGGTCTCAGCACGGTCGATGCCTGCCAAGGCATCATCAAGGGGGACGTCAAGGGCTTCGTCAGTCTCGGCGGTAACTTCCTGCGCGCCGTCCCTGAACGCTCGCTGATGGAGCCGGCGTGGTCGAAGCTGCGGCTGTCGGTGCAGATCGCAACCAAGCTCAATCGCAGCCACATCGTCCCAGGCGAGGTGACCTATCTGCTGCCGTGCCTCGGCCGCATCGAAATCGACCGGCAGGCAGGCGGAGATCAGGCGGTCTCGATGGAGGACTCCACCACCTGCATTCACGGCTCGCGCGGGCAGCGCCAACCCGTCGCAGAGACCCTGTTGTCGGAACCAGCCATTGTCGCCGGTCTCGCCAAGGCCACCCTGAAGCCAAATCCGCGCGTCGATTGGGATGCCTGGGTGGGCGACTACGCGCGCGTCAGAGACGCGATCGAGCGGACCTATCCCGAGCAGTTCAAAGACTTCAACAAGCGCCTGTTTGAGCCCGGCGGCTTTCCGCGGCCGCTTGGTGCCCGCGAACGCAAATGGAAGACGCCGACCGGCAAGGCGAACTTCACCGTGCCCAAGGCGGCGCTCAATCCGCCGGAGGAAGGCAATGGCGTTTACCAGCTGATGACCTTGCGCGCCGACGGCCAGTTCAACACCACCATCTACAACGAGGACGACCGGTTTCGCGGCGTCACCGGTGGCCGTCAGATCGTCTTCATGAACGCGAGCGACATGGCTGATCTGGGCATCAAGCAGGGCGAGCCGGTTCGGCTCTCGACCGAGGCCGATGACGGCGTGGAGCGCTCGCTGGGCGGGCTCCAGGCAGTGGCGTTCGACATTCCGCGCTACAGCGTTGCGGCCTACTACCCCGAATGCAACGGATTGATTCCGCTATGGCACTACGCGGAAGGGAGCAAGGTGCCCGCCGCCAAGTCGATCCCGGTCCGGATCTCGCGCGACATGGCCTGAGCTATCCGGAGCGGTCAGCCAGCAGCCCGTTGTCGTGCGTCGCCCGGCGCCGCCGTTGCGCAAGGGCTCGTGATCTCCGGCGGGGTCGCGCCGGGGCGGAGCGGGACGACCAGCCGGCACACCAATCCCTCGGGACGCCAGTCGAACGAGGCGCGCCCACCGAGCTGGCTTTCCACACTGGCCATCAGGCTGCGCGTGCCGAAGCCGCGCGAGGTCGGCGCGCGCACCAAGGGACCGCCGGTTTCAATCCAGATCAGATCCAGGCGCTCATCCTCGATGCTCCATTTGACCGAGAGATGCCCGGAGCGGACCGACAGCGCGCCGTATTTGGCCGAGTTTGTCACCAGCTCGTGCAGCGCCAGCGCCAGCGTCTGCGCGGTCGCAGGCTCAAGCTGCAGATCGACGCCGTCAAAGGCGACTTGGCCGCCGGTTGCATAGGGCGCGAGCTCTTCGGCCACCAACCTACCTATTTTCGCACCTTCCCAGCTTGATAGCGAGAGGATGGTGTGAACGCGGGCCAGTGCGCTGATGCGCCCCTCTACCGCGTTGACATAGGTCTTCACGCTGTCGGCTTTGGTCAGGCGAACGATCGACTGAGCCAAGGTCAGCGCATTCTTGGCACGATGATCGACCTCGCGGGTCAGCAGGTTCTGGCGTTCCTCGGCGCGCTTGCGCTCGGTGATGTCGATCGTGACCCCGCTGACGCGGACCACGCGGCCGGTCCTGTCGGTGGTCGCCGCGGCCGTTCCCACGCACCACCGCTCTTCGCCATCGGGCCGGTGGATCCGGAACTCAGCCTCATACGACGTCGCGCCACGGCTGAATTCCGCGACCACCTGGCGGGCGCGCTCGGCATCCTCCCGGTGCAGCAGCGCCATGATGTTCACGGTGTTCAGCTCGAAGTTCTGCGGCGTGACGCCGAAGATGCGGTACTGCCCCTCGTCCCACATCCAGTCGCCATTGACACCGTCCCAGTCCCACGAGCCCATCCTGCCGGCCGCGATCGCCATGCTCCGACGCTGCTCGCTCTCGACGAGCTTTGCTGTCGATCGCTCAAGCTCGGCGGTGCGGGCCCGTACCCGGTCCTCCAGCTCAAGGTTCAGATGTTCCAGCTCGCGTGTCTTGCGATAGAGCTCGGCAAAAACCTTGATTTTGGCGCGCAGCACCTCCGGCACGACAGGAACCGGCACGTAGTCGACGGCGCCCATCTCATAGCCACGAAGGCGATCGAAGTCGCTCACCTGGATGGCGGAGATAAAGATGATCGCAATCTTCTGGAACCTCGGATGCTCACGGATCATTTGCGCCAGCTCGAAGCCGTCGAGCTCAGGCATGCAGACGTCGACGAGAATCACCGCGATCTCATTCTTCAGCAGAATTTCGAGCGCCTCGCGACCAGACGTGGCGACTACGAGGTTTTCGCCGAGTTCCTTCAGGATGACCTCGTAGGCCAGCAGCTTCGCCGGCTGATCGTCGACCAAGAGGATGTTGACCTTCGCATGTTCCATCATGATGAGCCGTTCAGCGGTGCAGCCACATGCGGATCGCAAGAAGCAGCTGCTCGGTATTGACGGGTTTTGCCAGATAATCGGAGGCGCCAGCTTCGAGACACTTTTCGCGGTCTCCCTTCATGGCTTTCGCGGTCAACGCGATGATGGGGAGCCGGACGAAGGCGGGGTTTTGCCTAATGACGCCGATCGTCTGATAACCATCCATCTGCGGCATCATGATGTCCATGAGGACGATCGCGATCGCGGGATTGCTCTGCACGAGGTCGATCGCTTCGCTGCCGGTGGTGGCCGTCAGCACTTTCATGCCGCGGCGTTCCAGCACACTGGAGAGAGCAAAGATGTTGCGGGCGTCGTCGTCGACCAGCAGCACCGTCTTGCCGATCAGATCCTCGTCGGAACTGTTCAGCTTCTCGAGCATGCGCTGCTTCTCGAGCGGCAGTTCCGTGATCACGCGGTGAAGGAACAACGACGTCTCGTCGAGCAGCCGCTCCGGCGATTCCACGCCCTTGACGACGATGCTCCGCGCCATCGTATGCAGTTCCGCATCCTCTTCGGCCGACAATTCCCGCCCGGTGAAGACGACCACCGGGACGCTCGACAAGAACTCGTCGGAGCGCAATTGATCGAGCACGTCGAACCCGCTCATGTCGGGCAGCCGCAGATCGAGAACCACGCAGTCGCACGGGGCGCTGCGCAGCGTCTCGAGCGCCGCAGCTCCCGTATCCGCCGCGATGATCTCGATGTCGTCGTGATCCAACAGCTGGCGGATGCTGAGCTGCTCGGCCGCGTTGTCCTCCACGATCAGCAGCCGCTTGCGTCGCGGCTTCGCGTATTCCTTGATCTGCGACAGGGCCGCGCTGACGCCTTCCGTTGTCGTGGGCTTGCTGACGAAGGAGAAGGCCCCCCGCGCCAAAGCGTGCTGGCGGTCTTCGTCGAGCGTGATGATCTGCACCGGGATGTGCCGCGTCAGCGGATTATGCTTGAGCTGGCTCAGAACGGTCCAGCCGAGCATGTCCGGCAGGAAGACGTCGAGAGAGATCGCAGCCGGTTGATACTGTTTGGCAAGATCCAGTGCCTCGGCGCCGCGGCTGGCGGTCAGGACCTTGAAGCCCCTGTCGCGCGCGAGGTCGATCAGGACGCGCGCGTAGTGTGGATCGTCCTCGACCACGAGCAGGATCGTATCGCCGGGTTCGAGATCGAGACGATCGTCCGGCGGGGGCTCGATCCCGCGCTCTGGCGCGGCCGCTTGCTGTAGGGCTGGAGGTTGAACGTAGGGAACGGGCGATGCCGGACTGACGCGCGGCGCCGTTGCGGGACCTGAATATTTGAGCGGCAGATACAGCGTGAAGGTGCTGCCCTTGCCGGGGGCGCTCTTGAGGTGGATCTCGCCGCCCAGGAGGTTGGCGAGCTCGCGGCTGATCGCGAGCCCGAGACCAGTGCCACCATATTTGCGGCTCGTGCCGGCATCCGCCTGCTGGAACGCCTCGAAGATCAGCTTCTGCTTGTCTTGCGGAATGCCGATGCCGGTGTCCGAGACTTCGAACGCGATCACGGCCGGTGCCGTGTTGAGCACCGGATGTTCTGCGCTCCATCCGCCGAGCGCCGCAGACACCTTCAAGCGCACCCCTCCTTCGGCGGTGAACTTGAAGGCGTTCGAGAGCAGATTCTTCAGCACCTGCTGCAAGCGCTTGGAATCCGTGACGATGCTACGCGCAAGGTTCGGGTCGACGTCGATGTTGAAGGCGAGCAGGCGATTTTCCGCCTCGTGGCGGAACGGACGCCCCACGGTCTCCAGGAGGTTGGTGGTGAGGATCTCCTCGGCGTCGACCGTCACGGTGCCGGACTCGATCTTCGAGAGATCGAGGATGTCGCTGATCAGATTGAGCAGATCGGTGCCGGCGCCATGGATGGTGCGGGCGAACTCGACCTGCTTGAGCGTGAGATTGCCGTCCGGATTCTCGGTCAGCTGCTGGCCGAGGATCAGGATGCTGTTGAGCGGCGTGCGCAGCTCGTGCGACATGTTGGCGAGGAACTCGGACTTGTACTTGGATGTCAGCGCGAGCTCGGTCGCCTTTTCCTCGAGCGCGCGGCGGGCCTGCTCGATCTCCTGGTTCTTGCGCTCGACCTCGACGTTGCGCTCGGCGAGCTGTTGCGCCTTCTGCTCGAGCTGCTCGTTGGTCTGTTGCAGCTCGCGCTGTTGGGTCTGAAGCTCCGCGGCGAGCTGCTGCGACTGCTTCAGCAGTCCCTCGGTCTGCATCGTGGCTTCGATCGAATTGAGCACGATGCCGATGGAGTCGGTGAGCTGCTCGAGGAACGTCATCTGCGACGTCGTGAACGGACTGAGCGACGCCAGCTCGATCACCGCCTTGACCTGGTTCTCGAACAACACCGGCAGCACCACGAGGTTCTTAGGGACGGCGCGGAGCAGGGCGGAGCCCACGGGGATGACGTCGGATGGGATCTCCGAGACCAGCCGCTGGCGTTTGTCGATCGCGCATTGCCCGATCAGCCCCTCACCGAACTGGACGTGCGTCCGGTGAGGATAGATGCCGTCATCGGCGTATGAGGCGAGCAGGCGCAGCTGCGGCGCGGACTCGGTCTCGACCTGGTAGATCACACCGCGGTGAGCGTTCACCAGTGGCGTCAGCTCGGTCAGCAGCAGGCGGCCGACGGTGGTCAGGTCGCGCTGGCCCTGCAGCATGTTGGTGAACTTGGCGAGGTTCGTCTTGAGCCAGTCCTGCTCGGTGTTGAGGTCGGTGGTGAGCCTCAGATTGGTGATCATCGTATTGATGTTGTCTTTGAGCTCGGCCACCTCGCCGCGGGCATCGACCTGGATGGAGCGGGTGAGATCGCCCTTGGTCACGGCGGTCGCGACCTCGGCGATGGCGCGCACCTGGGACGTCAGGTTGGCCGCGAGCAGGTTGACGTTGCCGGTCAGGTCCTTCCACGTGCCGGCCGCGCCGGGCACGTTGGCCTGGCCGCCGAGCCGGCCCTCGACGCCGACCTCGCGGGCCACGCTCGTCACCTGGTCGGCGAAGGTCGCCAGCGTCTCCGTCATGTTGTTGATGGTATCGGCGAGCGCTGCGACCTCGCCCTTCGATTTGACCGTGAGATTCTGCTTGAGATCGCCGTTGGCGACGGCGGTCACGACCTTGACGATGCCGCGGACCTGCTCGGTCAGGTTCGCGGCCATGAAGTTCACGGTATCGGTGAGGTCCTTCCAGGTGCCGGCAACGCCCGGCACCTGCGCCTGTCCGCCGAGCTTGCCTTCGGTGCCGACCTCGCGTGCCACGCGCGTCACCTCGCCGGCGAAGGCGTTGAGCTGATCGACCATGGTGTTGATGGTGTTCTTCAGCTCCAGGATCTCGCCCTTCACGTCGACGGTGATCTTGCGCGACAGGTCGCCGCGCGCCACTGCCGTGGTCACCTCGGCGATGTTTCGGACCTGCGTGGTCAGATTGGCCGCGAGCAGGTTGACGTTGTCGGTCAAATCCTTCCAGGTGCCGCCGACGCCGGGCACAACGGCCTGGCCGCCCAATCGGCCCTCGGTGCCGACCTCGCGCGCGACCCGCGTCACTTCGGCCGCGAACGAGCGCAACTGCTCCACCATCGTGTTCAGGGTGTCCTTGAGCAGCAGGATCTCGCCGCGCACGTCGACCGTGATCTTCTTCGACAGGTCGCCCCCGGCGATCGCGGTCGCGACCTCGGCGATGTTGCGGACCTGCGCGGTCAGGTTCGAGGCCATGAAGTTGACGCTGTCGGTGAGGTCCTTCCAGGTACCTGCGACTTCGGGCACCTCGGCCTGGCCGCCCAGCTTGCCTTCGGTGCCGACCTCGCGCGCCACGCGCGTCACCTCCGATGCGAAGGCGTTGAGCTGATCGACCATGGTGTTGATGGTATTCTTCAGCTCCAGGATCTCGCCCTTCACATCGACGGTGATCTTGCGCGACAGGTCGCCGCGCGCCACCGCCGTGGTCACCTCGGCGATGTTGCGGACCTGCGCCGTCAGATTGCCGGCCATCGAGTTGACGCTGTCGGTGAGATCCTTCCAGGTGCCGGCGACTCCGGGCACGTTGGCCTGGCCGCCGAGCCGGCCCTCGGTGCCGACCTCGCGGGCGACGCGCGTCACCTCGCCCGCGAAACGGTTGAGCTGATCGACCATCGTGTTCAGCGTCTCTTTGAGACTCAGGATCTCGCCGCGCACGTCGACCGTGATCTTGCGCGACAGGTCGCCGCCGGCGATGGCCGTCGCCACCTCGGCGATGTTGCGCACCTGCGCCGTCAGATTGCCGGCCATCGAGTTGACGCTGTCGGTGAGGTCCTTCCATGTGCCGGCCACACCGGGCACCTCGGCCTGGCCGCCGAGCTTGCCGTCGGTGCCGACCTCGCGCGCCACGCGCGTCACCTCACCGGCGAAGGCGTTGAGCTGGTCGACCATCGTGTTCAGCGTCTCCTTCAGCTGAAGGATCTCGCCGGAGACGTTGACCGTGATCTTCTTCGACAGGTCGCCCTTGGCGACGGCGGTGGCGACCTCCGCGATGTTGCGGACCTGGCCGGTCAGGTTCGAGGCCATCGAGTTGACGCTGTCGGTCAGGTCCTTCCAGGTGCCCGCGACGCCGCGCACCATGGCCTGGCCGCCGAGCTTGCCCTCGGTGCCGACCTCGCGGGCGACGCGGGTCACCTCGCCGGCGAACGCGTTGAGCTGGTCGACCATCGTGTTGATGGTGTCCTTCAGCTCCAGGATCTCGCCGCGCACGTCGACGGTGATCTTCTTCGACAGGTCGCCGTTGGCGACGGCGGTCGTCACCTCGGCGATGTTGCGGACCTGCGCCGTCAGGTTCGACGCCATCGAGTTGACGCTCTCGGTGAGATCCTTCCAGGTGCCGGCAACGCCGAGCACGTTGGCCTGGCCGCCGAGCCGACCGTCGGTGCCCACCTCGCGCGCCACGCGCGTGACCTCGCCGGCGAACGCATTGAGCTGGTCGACCATCGTGTTCAGCGTCTCCTTCAACTGAAGGATCTCGCCGGAGACGTTGACCGTGATCTTCTTTGATAGATCGCCGCTGGCGATGGCGGTCGCGACGTCGGCGATGTTGCGGACCTGTGCCGTCAGGTTCGACGCCATGAAGTTCACGTTGTCGGTGAGATCCTTCCAGGTGCCGGCAACGCCCGGCACCTGCGCCTGGCCGCCGAGCTTGCCCTCGGTGCCGACCTCGCGCGCCACGCGCGTCACCTCGGATGCGAAGGCGTTGAGCTGGTCGACCATCGTGTTGATGGTGTCCTTCAGCTCCAGGATCTCACCGCGCACATCGACCGTGATCTTGCGTGACAGGTCACCGCGGGCGACCGCAGTGGTGACGTTGGCGATGTTGCGGACCTGAGCGGTGAGGTTGCCGCACATCGCGTTGACGGAGTCGGTGAGGTCCTTCCAGGTGCCGGCAACGCCGGGAACGATGGCCTGACCGCCGAGCTTGCCGTCGGTGCCGACCTCGCGGGCCACGCGCGTCACCTCCGACGCGAACGAGCGCAGCTGGTCGACCATCGTGTTGATCGCCTCCTTCAACTGCAGAATTTCACCACGCACGTCGACCGTGATCTTCTTCGACAGGTCGCCATTGGCAACCGCGATCGTCACCTCCGCGATATTGCGGACCTGGCCGGTGAGGTTGTTGGCCATCGAGTTGACGCTCTCGGTCAGGTCCTTCCAGACGCCCGTGACTTCGGGAACCTGGGCCTGTCCGCCGAGCTTGCCCTCGGTGCCGACCTCGCGCGCCACGCGGGTCACTTCGGACGTGAAGACGCTGAGCTGCTTGATCATCGTATTGACGATGGTCGCCGACTGCAGGAACTCGCCGCCCAGAGGCCGGCCATCGACATCCAGCTTCACGGTCTGCAGGAGGTCGCCTTGGGCCACGGCGGCGACCGCGCGAGTCACCTCGCGCGTGGGCCATAGAAGATCGTCGATCAACGTGTTGATCGAGCTCTCCATATCCGCCCAGGAGCCGCTGGCGATGCCGAACCGCACGCGCTGGCGCGTCTTCCCCTCGCGTCCCACGACCTGGCCGACGCGCTCGAGCTGCTGCGCCATCCGCTCGTTGGCTGCAATGATCTCGTTGAACGTGTCAGCGATTTTGCCGTCGATGCCGAGATAGTCGCCGCTCATGCGCACGGAGAAATCTCCGGAACGCATGGCCTGGAGGACGCGGAGCAGATCCTGGCTGGCATCGGCCGCCTCGACTCCGTTGCCGTGGCGACCGAACCCCTGGCGCATGGGCATCGCACCGGCAGCAGCATCATCGCTCATCAAGTTCCCCCAAGTCAGAATCGTCTACCATCAAGAATCTGAGACACTTATGACGGGCGGCATAGAAGCCGCGGCAACTAATCAAATCAAGCCGGGAGGCCGATTTCTCCGGCTGATGGAACCGGCATTTGCCGGCACAAATGGCTCAACTCCACTCCAGGCGGAACGTTCCAGAATTCTTTTTCTCTCTTGCGAGGATGAGCCATCCCTTTCCGGAACCAAGCCAGAGATTAGCCTTCGCTGGTCGTGCCGAGGGGTTACGAGAAGCACGATTCTCAACTCAGTGTCGTGGCCGCCTTCATGGTCGTCCACCGCCAAGTCCCGCGGCCCGGGAGCGACGGGCGATGCGCCCGCCAGTTCCGCAACGCTCCGACCGCAGCGCAGCAAGTAGCGGGTGCAGCGGGGACCTCGTTGTTCGGAGCGCGGGATGACAATGCAGTCCAGGGCTGCGCCGCGATCCCGAAGGGGAAGAGGTCAGAGAGTCAGCAAACCACGGCAGAGCGTTGTGATGCTCGGTCTCACGACCATCTTGCAACTTGGAACAGAACGTACTGCTCCCCGCTTTCGATAGAGAACTGCCGACAGTTCCATGATCATTAATATCGTGTAACACGATTGCATCGGCGCGCGGCGCCCACCAGCTAAATTTGTATGAAACAATCAGATCTTTTCAGAGAGAACGCGGACAACTGCCTCCAGCTTGCGGAGCGCACGCAGGAAGAGCCGGCCTTCCGGCGCTATCGGCGCATGGCCCAGGGCTGGAATGCGCTCGCCCTCCAGCAGGACTGGCTCGACGGCGAGATTGCGCCGCTCGGCGAGCCGAAGGCTGCGCGGCACGAGTAACCAATTGGAATGCAGGAGCGTCCGATGACCCCACGAACGATTCTCATTGCGCTACTGACTGCGTTCAGCTTGGCGTCGGCTGTCGCTGCGTTCACAACGATCCGTCAGGTGCATACGGAAGCGTATTCGCTTCCGCAGCCTGTCACCCGCATTTGAGCGAGGCGGGCGGCTTCAGGGCTGCCCGGACCCTCCCGAAGATCCATAGACCTGCCCGTTGGCGTAGCTCGCGTCCGCAGCGGCCAACTGGACGTAGATCGATCCAAGCTCCACCGGCTGGCCAGGACGACCGAGTGGAGTCTGACCACCAAATTTTTCGAGCTTCTCCATAGTGGCCCCGCCTGAGACCTGAAGGGGCGTCCAGATCGGCCCGGGAGCGACGGCGTTCACGCGAATGCCCTTCGGCCCGAGCTGTTTGGCCAGGGACTTCACGTAGTTCATGGTCGCCGCCTTGGTCTGCGCGTAGTCATAGAGGTCGGGAGAGGGATCGTAGGCCTGCTCGGACGAAGTGCCGATGATGACCGATCCCGGCTTCAGATGGGGCAGGGCGGCCTTGATGATCCAGAACGGGGCATAGATATTGGTTTTCATCGTCGCGTCGAAATCTTCGGACGAGACATCCAGGATCGACTGGCGTGCCTGCTGCCGCGCGGCGTTGTTGACGACGATGTCGAGTCCGCCCAGCGCTTCGACGGCCTGTTGCACCAGCCGCCGGCAGAACTCCTCGTCGCGCAGATCGCCGGGGATGGCGACGGCCTTTCGCCCCTCGGCCTCGATCAACGCGATGACCTCCTGCGCATCCGGCTCCTCGGTCGGGTAGTAGTTGATCGCGACGTCGGCCCCTTCCCGCGCATAGGCGATGGCGGCCGCGCGTCCCATGCCGGAATCGCCTCCAGTGATCAGCGCCTTGCGCCCGGCGAGACGCCCGGAACCCTTGTAGCTGGTTTCACCGTGATCCGGCCGCGGCGACATCTTGCTCGCAAGACCCGGCCAGGGCTGCGACTGGTGTTCGAACGGCGGCTTCGGATATTTGTCCTTGGGGTCGACGAGCGGTTCGGGCGGGGTTGAATTTGCGGCCATCGTCTCGCGTCCTTTCGCTGTTGCCGAGGTCAGCGATGCGGCCGCAAGCGTTGCGGTGCCTCCGACCATCTGGCGGCTGGACATCGACGTTGTGCGATCACCTGCCATGCGGTGTCTCCTCTCGAGGGACGTGGTCAACGGCCTGAGACCACCAACGTTTCATTTGGATCGCTGAAAGCACCGTGTCGCGCGCCAGATGCACTGGTCGGCTCTGCGGCCTGTTGGCTCAGGGAGGAACGAACGGGCGCGGCCCGCGTCGTTTTCGATCGAATCGGAGTGGCGTCGGCACTATCCAATCCGACGCCCTTCGTGGATCACCAACCAAGGAGAGCCATCCGATGGCGAAGCAAGGCCAAGGCATCGTCAGGACAGGACGCGGGGAGGATCAGCCCGCCGACAAGGAGCGTGCGCAGCAGGTTCATAGGACCACATCTCCCGATGCTCCGTCCCGCGAGGCGACACGTCATCCCGAGCAGGACGGTAACCCGTCGGCGGGTGACTGAGAGCCCTTTAGGCCCTTGGGAACGGCCGGTGACGGCCGAACGTTATCGATCCACTAGCACCGGGAGGATCACATGACATCGATGCTCGATGAACGCGAATATGGCAACCTGATTGGAAGCGACAAGGTCGAAGGCACGGCCGTCTATGGCGCCGACGACACCAAGATCGGCACCATCGAACGCGTGATGATCGACAAGCCGAGCGGGCGGGTCTCGTATGCCGTCCTGGGCTTCGGCGGTTTCCTCGGGCTTGGCAATGATCACTACCCGTTGCCCTGGCAATCCCTGAAGTACGACACGCGACTCGGCGGCTACGTTACCGGCGTGACCGAGAACCAGCTGCGGGGCGCGCCGAAATATTCCGACGAGCGTGAGTGGGACTGGGGGGATGCCGGGGCGGGGCGCAAGGTCGACGACTATTACGGCGTCCAACTCGCTTAGGACCGCCGACCTCGTTCATTGCGCTTGCGAGGCTGCCGACGAACCTCGCGTATCGCGGCCTTGTCCGCGACTCCCGATGAAATCTCAGGCGGCCGGCGGCTGAGCGCCGTTTTCGGCCGCCGATCCAGCCATCATGCTGCGGCGGCTCGATAGCCAGATCGGAATCTCGCGGTAGCAGGTGCCTTTTTCATTCATCTCTGCGACCGTCCACCGGCTCGGATGCCGTTCCTTGCCGACGAAGACCCAGTCATCGGCGATGGGGGGAGGCTCATTCGGCCTCGTCCTCAGCCATGCCGAACGGGCTCCTTTCGGCAAGCGATCCTGCTTCATCTGATAGAGATCATATACTGGTGAACGCATGACGCTACTCGTCCTCAAGCAACCGCAATTCTCAACAGCCCCAGCGTGTCGCGTCGTCGCGGCGGAATTGTGGGAGCGGCGCGGCCAGGCTGTGCAAAAGCACGATCAAGCGTGTGATTGACGGCATCTGCCATATTCTTCGCGTGGCGCGTATCGCTTCGAAAAGGCGACGCGCGGGGCCGTTCAATAACCCCGCGAGTCGGGACCGACGCCGATCGCGTCCGGCAATGAAGAGTCGCCAGCCCGCGACCGGTTGACTGATCAAATCAGAAGAAGGCGTAGCTGAGATCGAGACCGTAGGTGGCGTGGAGGATGAAGCCAAACGCCGTGGCGCCGCAGAGCATCAGGATCGTGCGCAGCTTCTCGGTGTCGATACGGGTCTCTTCGAGATGGGTCGGGAGAGCCTTGATGAGTGTTGTCATTGTGGGACCTCTGTACGCGAAACGAAGACGGAGAGTGAGTTATGAAAAGTATATCCGAGGTTGTTAGATCCCGTTTCTGGGGAGGTGGTTTTTGTAGAGTCCCAGAAGAGTTCTAATTGTGAAAGAGGAACCCAGCATCGTGCAGTTTTTGGGGCAAAGTTGCGGAAAGTAAATGATCAGTAAATTAAATCTGAGGTTGATATTAGTTGCGTGCAGTATTGTTGCACGTCTTGGCTGTTGAAAGAAGTTGCCAGGTTGCGGAGACGCGGCGCCGCACGTTTTTAAGCTTAATTCCTTCAGGGAGGCGGTTTGAGCGTGCTCAGCCTGCGCGGCTCGGTGGCGACGAGCACCATCCGGGCTACGGCGCCAATGCGGTTGCAAAAGCAACTCCAAGTATAGAGGCAGCTCACCTCGACCTCGGCCAATTTGTGGCGAGGTATTAACGGCTATGGCGATGTCGCCACTCGCTCGCCGGTTTCTTTGGCATGACTGGTATCATGTGGGTGGTGACGACGGAAGCCGGTCGCCGAAATCTCGCTGGCGGGTGTGCTCATCATACAACAGCCCCACATTCATCGAGCAGGGATCGCACGGGCGTCTCGTGTCGAGCCCAGTTGAGGCGCCAGCATGATGGGCAGTTCATGGATGATGATGGAGGAAGCGCGCGGTGATGAAGGCGCGTTGCTAGGCTTGGGCAAAAGAGAAGGCCCAAGGTTGAGTAGTTACCGACACCCGAGCGGCCGTCGGGTCGAAGGCTGCGTTGGGCAGCGCGCGCGAGCGCGGCGCATGGATCTGGCCTGCTCGCAAGGTGGGCCTGGACGGATGCTGCGCGTTCTCGCTGCTCTGTCGAGCTCTCGATCACCGTCCCCATGTCAGTACCGGGATGTCGCGACCGATCGCCAATCCTGCCGATGCGAAGCGGATGACGCCGCAGGCGGAATGGGCGCCGGCCGTGCCCGCTATCCTCCAGCATCCCCGCGTGATGGGCTCCTGAGGCGGTGCGGCAATTCGGATACACCAACCAACAACGGTATTTCCGTGTGTTTCTGAACGTTGCAATTCATTTTGGAACATGTCAGCAGGTAACCTGTTAGGGCGAACGGCCCGCCCAGGCTGCCAGCATGACGCGCACAAAGGTTTTGGAATACCGGCCGGACATCGATTGGCTGCGCGCCGTAGCCGTGGTTTCGGTCATTGGATTTCATTACGAGCTGCCGGGCTTTGGCGGTGGGTTTGTCGGCGTCGACATCTTCTTCGTCATCTCCGGTTATGTGATCTCCCGGCTCATTTGGACGGGCATTCAATCCGATTCGTTTTCCTTCATTGAGTTCTACGAACGGAGGGCGAGGCGGCTGCTTCCGGCGCTCTATTTGATGATCGTCGTCACCGGGATGGTCGCGTGGTTCTTGGCGCCTCCAGGCGACTACCGAATGTTCTTCGGAAGCGCGATCTCCACGGTGCTGTTTTCGTCGAACGTCTTCTTCTGGTCGCAGACCGGCTATTTCGATCTACCAACGATCGGGAAGGTTCTCATCCACACCTGGTCATTGTCGGTGGAGGAGCAGTTCTACTTCCTGTTTCCGGTCGTGACTTGGCTCTGGAGCCGGCTGTTTCCCGATCCAACGTCGAAGCCGTCGCTCGGGCTGGTCATCCTCGGAACGATCGCGCTGTGTGTGCTCGACGAGCTTTGGATCAAGCAATCGCCCTCGACCGCCTTCTACATCGCCCCGCTGCGGGCCTGGGAGTTCCTGATCGGAAGCATTGCGTTTTTCCTGCATCGATGGTCGCCGGTTGGAAGCGTGACGCGCCTGGCCTTCGCGGCCGCGGGCATGGTCTCCATGCTGCTTGCCGTGGTCATCTTCCGCGCAGAGACCCGCTTCCCGGGATTGCACGCGCTGGTCCCCTGTGTCGGTGCTGCGGTCTACATCGTCGCGTTCAATCAGGAGAAGGGCAGACCCGGGCTGCCATTCAGTGAGCTCGGAGCATTCCTCGGCCGTTTGTCCTACTCGCTCTATCTTTGGCACTGGCCGGTTTTCGTCCTCGGCAGGGCCGCGCTGCCGCTGGATGTGGCGACCTCGGCGGCAGCTACGGTTGGACTCCTGCTGTGCTCGCTGCTGCTGGCCTATCTGTCCTACGTCATCGTCGAGCGGCCTGCGCGCGCACGAACGGTATGGGTTGGCGTGCGAGGCTCCCCGGTGATCGCGGGCATTGCCGCCGTCATGGTCGCGGTCGGAGTTCACGGCGTCGCGCATGACGGCTACGCCGATCGCTTCCCGCAATCACAGGCACGGATGCTCCGGTACGATTCCCGGACGATGGAGCCGTTCTATCGTGCGCACAGCTGCTTCTTGCAGCCCGATGAGCCGGCATCGGCCTACGATTTCGAGGCATGCCTGAAACCGGCTGCAAACAAGCGCAACATTCTGCTCGCCGGCGACAGCCTGGCCGCGCATTATGCCTGGGCGTTGCGCGGCTACCTGTCGCCCGATACCTACCATCTTCTGCAGCTCACGTCAGGGGGCTGCCCGCCGTTCGTCGAACTCAAGCTGAGCAGCTCGCGAAACTGTAACGACGTCAATCAGCTGCTGCGCGATCAGATCAAGGCGCACCGCTTTGACGCCATCATTTTTTCCGGCAATTGGCGCGCCTATCTCGAAACCTATGGCCGGCCTCCCGCACGGCGCGTCGACGGTTATTTGAACGCGCTGCTGGCGGTCGCTCAGGAAACGGGCGTTCCCGTTCTGCTGCTCGGTCCCTCGATCGAGTTTCCAGCTCCCTTGGCTCCGACGTTGTTCAACCATGAGCAGACGCACGTCCCGATCGGCAATTCGCTGATGCCGAAAGACGCGTCGTTCGAGGCGGACGATCGTCTGAGAGAGATCGCCCGCGCGTATCCGCTCGTTCAATACGTTTCCATTGTCGACACGATTTGCAGCAAGAGGCGTTGTCCGCTGACGATTGACGCGGAAACTCCGATCGTCTGGGATACCATCCATTTCACCCCGGAAGGCTCGAGGTTCGTCGTCTCGCAACTCGCGCCGCAACTGGATGCCTTCTTGCGAAGGCTGGAGCAGCCCTCCGAGACCGGAACGAACGAGCTCATGGCTGGTGACGGTCCGGCGGCAACCCGGAACCTTGCCCCCTCCCGCGTTCAATGATGGAAGCGAACGAGCACGGGACCTGCGGGAGCCATGAACTTCGGCGGGTGTCGTGCGTTCGCCTGCCGTTGATGTCGGACATTGCCTTCGCGCGGCCGCGAAAGTGATCCAACGTCATCGCGTTCTCAAGCCGTTCGGGACGACACACATGAATCCGATCATCAAGGCGATGGCAGTGCTTGCGTGCGCCGCCTGCGGGAGCACCGCCGCGACGGCCCAATCGGTTCGCTGGAACACCTATAGGATCCCGGAGACCGGCACATCGGTCGACATTCCGGTCTCGATCTTCAGCGACACGGCGGGCCAACCCGAGGGCTACGGCCAACGCTTCCAGACTGCCGACGGCCGCGCCAATCTGACCGTGCAGTCGGTATCGAATAACGCGCGGGAGTCACCTGCGCGGTTCCTTGCCAGGAAGAACCCGCCGCCGAATATTCAATACAAGCGCGTCACCTCGCGATTCTTCGCGGTGTCGAGCTACAAGGGCGACTACGTCTGGTACAATCGCTGCAACTTCGTTGGCGGCTACGTGCACTGCGTGCTGATCAACTACCCCCGGGTCTGGGAGCGCGCTTGGGACGGCATCGTCACCCGCATCAGCCTGTCGCTGAACCGAAGCTGAGGGGGGCGCTTAGCGAAGTCTTCGGCTGGCGGCTTTGATCCACCTCAATGATACCGTCGGGCTCCTCTGAATAAGCTTCGGCTTCATTTCAGCCGCCGCTTACAGATGAGCCAGTCCTTCATGGCCGCAGCGTCCTTCACCGTACGGGCCGAAAGCGCCAGCGCGATCGCTACCATCAGGTGCCGCAGCGCGCAGGACGCGCTGCTGACGGCCAATGCCTATCTGCGTCTCGGCGCCGCCTGCGTCAGCATCGAGATGCCCGGCGGACAAAGCATGAGCCCGGACCGGCTCGATGCGCTGCTCAACGATTCTGGCGGGCGCATCGGCTTCTGAAATCGGGCGTCGGCCGCACCGCCACTCTTCCCTGGCGTGATCGCGACGGCTTGTGCGGGAGCATTCCAGGCTCAGGATGACGACGCTTCGACGCGGTCGTCGGGGAGCGCCGTCGGCCACGAGACATCGGTAATGTAGGGGCCGTACAGGACATCCTGGCGCCGCTGGTAAATGATCGTGAGGGCGACGGGGCGATGAAACAGATTGCAGTCAAAATGGCTAGTTCGAACATGGTTCAACTCCATCGCCCAGCACGTGGCGGATGAAGGGCGTCGGCGTCAAATGGAAGCCGGCGTTAAGCTGAAGAGGAAAGCTTAATGCACGCGAGGCATCCTGCGTTGCAGGCGAACAGCCAAAGCAGGACCGCTGGGTCCGCGCGGCTGAACCTCGGGTCGAGAGTCCGGCCGCTCGGCGCGCGCTACTCAGCGACGGTCGGCTGACCGGTATCAAGCTCCGGAAACATCGCCCGGCAGCTCAGGCAATAGGATTCGAAAAATAAAGCTCAGCAACGTGGACATCGGTAACCCCCATCAGTCGATGTGATGCTGGGCAACTTGCCGGGGGACTGTTTCAGGACGACTTCGTGCGCCCGGCGAAGTGGTTTCGATCGGTGCCAGGAAAGCTTCGTGGTCACAGGACGTCGGCGCGCGCACGCTCCTGAAGATGAAGTTGTTGCAATAGTCCTTCCGCTTCCAGAACCATTCGCCATCGGCGCGCTGATGGATTTCCGGGTCGAAGGCAGACAACGGAAGCAATCTCCCGCGGCTCAGGAATTGGCCCCGATAGCCGAGACTCCGCAGGAGCAAGAATGTCTCCTTCACCCTGTCGAGCGTCGCCAGGCGGCGGTCGCACTCGACCACGATCAACGGCCGGCATCGGCGCAAGGTGCGCTCGGCGCCGCGCAGTACGTCGAGTTCGGCACCCTCGACGTCGATCTTGATCGCAGAGACGTTTGCGGTGTCGGGGAGATAGTCGTCCAGCGACGTCGTCTGCACCTGGATCGCCTTCGAGGTCTCGGCGGGCCGGAGCAGCGAAGCTCCGGGCTGATGCCCTTCGGGAACGAACAGGGTTTTCCTGCTGGAGCACGAATAGACGGCGCGCGGTTCGACGACGACATTGTCGAGCGAGAACCGGGAGCAGAGCCGCGCCAATCGTTCGGCAAGATCCGGCTGGGGCTCGAAGGCGATGACCCGCCCCGGCGCCGACCACCGTGCCAGCCAGTAGAGAAAACTGCCCTTGTTGGCGCCGATGTCGCAGACGATGTCGCCGCGCCGGATGTGACGCTGCAACTCGGACAGCTCCGTCTTGTGGTCGCGGAATCGGGACCGCAGGATTCTGACCAGAAACCGGGATGCCTCATGTTTCGCCAACCGAGCCCCCCAACGCCATGGCTACGCGCCCGCCAAACGAGGGCGGGCTCGGGTGCGCACGCCCTGTCGTTCACGGCAATGCTTCAAAATGGACGAGTGGCGGGGCGCCAGGATGGCGCTGGCGTGGCGATTGGCGATCCCAGCAGGACTCGAACCTGCAACCCGCGGAGTAGAAATCATGCGCGCAGGATGCGCAAATATTAATAATATCAATAGTTTAAGCTGCAACGCTAGGCATGGTAGGGGGCTTTTCCGGGATTCGCCCTAAGTGGACTTCGGATTTGGAATGATCAACGGAAGGCTAAGTTGCCCAGTGAATACGCGACGGGCCCGACCTTGTCGGGCTTGCCTTAGGAGTTCCAGGAAAATGCGGGTATCAGCAAAGTAATTGGGATACGCTCGTTGTAGCGCGGCCAGTGAGTCGACTGCAACTAACACGACGTCCGTCCCTTCCCCTTTTATTGCAGATTCTTCGTTAGAGTAGGCCTGTTGCGCCTTTTCGGCTTCATCTGCCTTAAACCCGGTAACGGCGAGGGTTTCGGTCCGAGTGTTGAGTTTAAGTAAGTAGTAGTGCGCGTCGTCGGTATCGTTGGTCAGTCGCTGTAGCGCATGATTATATGCACTAAGCCTTTGCTCAACGTTTAGGCGTGCAGCAGTGTGGTCCAGCTCAGATTTTAGTTCGGATGGAGAAGCCGGCGTCAAGGGGACCAACGGTGTACGCTCGCGCAAAGCGATGGCGGAACTCATCAACACAAAAAAGCGAAGCCATGCATCTGGTCCAATCGAGGATTTCAGCGCCTCTCCGAGAAACGTACCCACCGTCTCTACAGCGGTCGCCCATGCGTGTTGATATTGAGATCGGATCTGCATCTCGATCTTCAATCCGTTGAATCGGCGCCCTCCTTCTTTGTCGGACAGAAAGCGATAAACGCGGTGAATCCCTCGATATCCGGACTCCTTGGGTTGAAAAATATAATTGTCTCGATGCACCAGGCTGTGCTTCATCTGGCTCTGGTTTTCGTAAAACTCATCGAGAGCTCGGACTCCTGCCACCGATTTTAGGACAGCTCGACAGCCGCCAATGTCCTGCATCTGTGATAGTTTCATATCCGGCCGAATATCGAGTTTGTTCGCAATGGAAATCAGCCGTTTGGTCCTTTGCGCAATCAAGGGTTCGTCGTCGAAACGGCGGGCGGCACGACGAAGATTCATCTGCAAAACGTTGAGGGGATAAGCGTGACAACCCCGCCAGTTGTTTACGACCGTAGACATCCGGCGGAACGCCAAGTAATCGTCGGCCGACCATTGTTCCGTGTCAATATTGAGCAGGCGAACTAATTCGCGCCCCTGTCGGTTGATTTCCTCCCGGGTGTATCGGCATTCTGTCCAAGTCATAAGAATGTCTCGATCAAAATGTGCAATCCAAGTCTATATCACGACTTCGGAAGGATGTGGGATTTTGGACGAGTGGCGCTGCGTCCGGCTGACGCGGTTTCCTCCATCGCCTGCCGCAGATCCTCGACCAGCGCGTCCGTATAGAACGTCGCCGTCGTTTTAATGTCCGTATGTCCCAGTAGCGTCTGCACAACCTTGAGGTTTCGGGTCCGCCGTAGCGTGCGCATGCCCGTCGTATGGCGCAAATCGTGGATGCGGGCGGCGATGCCGAGCTTTTTCCAGCGCCGCGCATAGGTGGTGAAGCCGTAATATGTGATGGGATAGCGCTGGCCCTTGATCCGCTGTTCGCCATTCTTCGGGTGCTTCTTCCAGGTGCGTTTGGCGGCGAAGGTGAATACGTAGACAGGATGATCGCCGCGCCGGCGCCACAGCATCTGATAGGCTTCCTTGGTCAGCGGGATCACCCGCGGCTGGCCCCCTTTGGTGATGACACGGATGACCGCTAATTCGAAATCGACCTGGGGCCAGGTCAGGAACAGGTTGCCCTTGCGCAGGCCGGTGATGATGGCAAATCGCCTGACGTCGGCATAATCGCGATCCTCCGCTGCGTCGAGCGTCGCTTCCTCGGCCGCCGAGATCTCGCGGATGTGGCGCTTGACCTGCTTCAGCCGGTGCTTGCGCCACTTCGGCATCTTGACGATCGCCGCGTTCCAGTTGTCGGCGGCGCGGTACATGACCTGGCGCAGCAGGTCGATGGTGCGGTTGACCGTGCGCGGAGTGATCGGACGGTGCAGGATGACCTTGCGGCCGTTCTCGACCACGGTGCGGTCGCGCCTTGTATCCTTCCGTCGCTCAGTGACCATGCGCGAAACGGCGTCGTCGCTGATGGTGTGCAGATAGGTTCGTGCGCCCATGATCTCGACCAGGCGATCGAGCACGCTGCGGATGCGCTGGTCGGCCAGGGTCGAGCCGTGCTCGGTCCACCAGCGGTCGCAGGCAGCCTTGAGGGTCAGAGGCGACGAGCCCTCGGCCTTCAGTCGCTCGACGAGGGCGCGGGCTTCGATCTTGCGCGCGTCCTCGAAGGCCTGAGCCTGACGTTCATCCCGGAGCTTTGTGGAGCCGTAAAAGCGAAGATGTTCGATCTCGAAGTCGTACTGCCAGTAGGGGCTCTTCCGGGTCTGGTAGATGGACATGAGCGCACTTTCGGCTGGGCTGGCTCCGGGGCGGACAGGGCCTCGAGGAAGGCGGCCACGTCGCGTGGCATGAACACGCGGCGGGGCTTCTTCCGACCACATCCTTTGATCCGCCCGGTGAGCCGCCCAGCCTCAATATGCCGCGCCAGCGTCTTGCGGTCCATGGGGAGCAAGCGGCAGAGCTCCGGCAGTCCGATTGTCGCCTGGATGGCGAAATGGGCCTCCAGGGCGGCCGGAAGGGCTGGCAGGGGCATGTTGCGTCAGACCTTCGGTGGCTCGCGCGCGGGCAGGCCAGGGACGGCGGCGACGGCCTTCTCGGCAACCTCGGACGTACGCTCGATCACGGCGCGCAAGATCTCGGCGCAGTCCGCACGGCCGATGCCGAGCACGCCGCGCGCCTGCAGCTCCTCGTCGAGGTGCACGGCCATGACAGTGATCACGCTCATTCTGCCGCCTCGCGAATGACCAGGAAGACCCTATCGCCCCTGCGCTCGGCCAGGCCGCGCGCGATCGCCTTCTCGACGGTGGCGTTTCTGAAGCGGCGCCCGCGGCCGTCGGTGCGCCACTGAGCGTTGCCTTCCCGGTGCAGCGGCCCGCGCGCCAGCACGGCGATGCACTGATCGACCGTGCTCGGCCACGGCTTGCGGTGATATTCGTAGATGCGGCGTTCGCCGCGCTTGGTGATGTAGGTGACCCGCTGCAACTGATGTTTCAGCTTCATGACGCGGCCTCGATGCGGGTGAGGAGGGCAGACCGTCTGATGATCATCGCGACACCGCGCAGTCGGTCAGGACGGCGAGAATGGGCCTGTCGGAGCAGGCCGGACGTTCCGACGATGCAAAGCGGGCAATCAGTCCGGCGCCGGCAAGCGGCACCATCGCAGCCAACACGATGACGACGAGCGCGGCCGCCAGCGGGGCATGGGTCTCCTGCGGGCCGTGCCGCAGTAGCTGCTCGCGCCGCCAGCGAGAGGTTTGTTTCTGTCTGTTAACCATCGGAACTAACCTTTCGTTAGCCATGGCTTGCGCCACCGGAGGTAGGCGAGCACAGTTAAGACAATTGGGAAGGATCGACCTGGCCGTCTGCGATGACATGCATTCTTATCAAAATATTTTTGAAACTCAATCCGATCGCTCAAAATATTTTTGAAAGCGGATGGGGCTCGCTCGGACGGCGTGCCGCAAGGCGGGGTTGGGAATGGGGAAGAAGGGGGAGGCCTGGCACCGGCGACATGCGCTGTCGCTCGTGGGTCAGTTGCCTGAGGACGTAGACGACGCGCTGCTCGTCATCGCCTACATGCGGGACGTTGTTGAGAACTTCCTTGTGCCGGACCGTGAGCCTGCGTCGCTCTCAAGCGCGCGCGGAATCGTCGCCAGCCTCCGGCTCGTGCAGACGCCGATCAAGGTCGACGCTGAGGCCCCTCCGCTCTCCGTTGTAGAGCCAGTCGAGGGACAGTCCGGGGATGATTCGCACTAGCTTTTGCGCGATTTCGATGCTGAGCGGGGCGCCGCGCTCGAAATTGTTCCAGCGGGCAGGGGATATATCCAACTTTTTTGCGAAGGCCGTCTGGCTGCTGCCGCTCGTGATCTCGCGCAGTCGTTTAAGCCTTTGAGTGCGTTCACGATCTGGCGGCGTTTCGGGTTGCTTCGCAGGCGGCTTTTTCATCGCCGCGAAGGATGGCGCAGGCATCGCTAAAATCCCATTAAAGAAACTTGGTTGTTGAGTTTCAAAATAATTTTGATAGCGGTCGGGGTTATGGACATCCCCCGACGCCTTGAAACCACCGAACAGATCTTCGACGCTCTCGGCATCGAAGCGATCATGACACTGACCGGCGGGAAGTACCCGGCGGTCCACTGCTACAAATCGTCCGGCAAATTCCCGCCGAAGACCTACGTAGTCCTGAAGGCCGCTCTGTCTGCCATCGGCGCCGATGCGCCTGACAGCCTCTGGCAAATGATCGAGCCGGACCCTGTCGCGCTTGCTGGCGTCGTGCAGCGCCTGCCGTCCGCTGCTGGTGATGAGGTGCTGCCATGACCGGCACCGTATCAGGCCAGGGCGGCGCCGGTCGATCCGGCGGGCAGGGCGCGCAAGGCAATTATTTCGGCCTGTGGATATCGGTTTTTGCGATCTCGCCGCGCGGCTGTGCGCGGCTGTGGAAAAGTCACGCCGCGCCTGTATTTCAAGGCGTTTGCGCAACGGGCTCCCGGGGTGGGCCCTCACCGGCTGGGGCGGGTTATGACGCCGCCTCAGAAATCGAAGCTCAACTGGGTCGGCCAGGAACGGGTGTGAGCACAGACGTGCTCTTTCCGTCCCAGCCGGCGCCGGTCGTACGCTCGCACGTACACGAGCTGCGGCTTCGCCATGTCTGTCATGGCGGACTCCTTCGCTGGTCGCGGGTGGAAGCCCGCGGGCTCCGGCGCGCGGACACGCGCCGTCGAGCATGTGAGCCTGGCCGATTGGCCGGCAGCGGAGGCAGGCCGGTGAGGGCCCCGCTTGGGATTGTAGCGGATGGGGCCCGGTTGCAAGCGGCAATCCACAGCAATCGTGGGGTGCTGGCATGAGACCGGATGGCTCCATCGGCCCGCGCAAGCGCAATGACCGGATGGCGGCCGTGCAGGCTGTGGCCGACGAGGCGCTGATATCGGCCGCCGGCGACATGTTCGCGGCGGGCCTCGACACCCGTGAGATGGCGGCGCGGCTGATCGTGCCAGAGGCGGCCGTCACGGCGGCGCTGCGCATGGCGCGTGAGCGGCAGCTCGGCCTGGCGCCTGCGCCGATGTCCGTGGCGCGCGTGGATGCGGCTGGCTTCTCCGAGGATGCTGAGACCGTCGTCGGCGCCGAGCAGGTCGTCTCGATGCCGCATGTGATGGAGCTGTCGGTGCGTGGGGATCTGGCGGTCCGCGTTCGTATCCGCGGCATCGACGGGCAGCTGCTGGTCGACGTCGCGATGACGGCGAAGCGCGCGCTGCGCGCCGCCGGCTTGTTCAAGCTGGCCGCTGAGCGCGCCGATCCGTCGCTTTTGGCCGATGCGCAGATCCTGGAGTTTGGCCGATGAGCGTCGCCACCACCGAAGGCCGCGAGCTGCTCAGCTCCTATATCGAACGGATCGAGCGCATCGTCGAGGAGATCGTGGCGCTCAAGGATGATCAGAGGGTGCTGTTCGCCGAGGCGAAGGCAAAGGGCTTCGACACCAAGGCGATGCGCCGGATCATCAAGCGGCGGCAGAAGGACCAAGGCGAGGTTACCGAGCAGGAGTCGATCGACGGCATCTACATGCATGCGATCGGCATGACGTCGGAGCATCCGCTGCACGCCCAGGTCAAGCGCCTGACGGCTGACGGCATCGGACGCGAGCAGGTAATCGAGGCGCTGCAGCTGCTGATCCCGGTCAATGGCGAGATCATCGCCAGCGTCGGCGGCCACCCGATGCGGCTCTGGCGGACGGCGGACGGCAAGTCGTTTGCCGAGGAGTACGTGCCGCCGCTGTTTCAGGACTTCATGAACAAGCGGAAGGCGTCGTGATGATCCGCGAAACCTTCGACCTTGCCCGGCGACCGGTCGATCTCCATGCCTTCGACCTGATCGACCTCAGCGGCACGCCGTGGCGCCGGATCTGGTTGTCGGTCCGCGACGACATCTCGTGCCTGGTCGACGCCGAGGATTACGAGTGGCTGTCGGAGACGACTTGGAACGTCTCCTGGGGCTCGCGCACGCCGTGGCAAAAATACGCCAAGCGCAATGTCGGGCCTGACCGCGCGACGCTGCGCATGCATCGCGAGATCATGATCAAGGCGGAGCCGCGCTCGGACCGCTTCATGCGGACGCACGTCGTCGACCATATCAACGGTCAGACGCTCGACAACCGCCGTTGCAATCTGCGCTGGCTGACGCACCGCCAGAACTGCGGCAACCGCACGCCGCGCGAGCAGATCCCGTCACTCGATTCCATCGTCCTGCGGCTCCTGGCCGATCTCGGTCATCAGCCGGAGCTTGCGGAGGTGCCGTTCTGATGACCTTTGCTTTTCATCCCTATGCCGAGCTGTTTCCGCTGATCGAGGGCGCGGACTTCTACGATCTGGCCGAGGACATCCGCATCAACGGCCTGAAAGACCGGATCATCCTGATCGGGCAGGGCGAGGCCGCCGTGCAGATCCTCGACGGCCGCAACCGCTACCGCGCGCTCGTCTGGATCATGTCGACGGGCGAGGGTGTGGGTCCCGGTTGGTCCCATGCGGGGGTGCATGAGGGCGACAAGCTACAGGCCGCCGATATTCTCGATGTCGGCAATTGCTTCCTGTTCCGGCAATTCGCGCAGGCGGTCGACGGCGACCCTCTCGATTTCGTGCTATCGCGCAACCTGCATCGGCGCCAGATGTCCGCCGACGAGCGGCGCATGGTCGGCGCGCGGCTGGTCACGCTGAGGCAGGGGCGCCCCGAACAAACTTCGCAATCTGCGAACATTAGCCGCGAGCAGGCGGCCAAGATCACGCAGGCTGACGTTGCCGGCATCGACCGCGCCAGGTCGGTCATTGCGCATGCCGCGCCGGAGATCGTCGAGGCGGCCAGCCGCGGCAAGATCTCGGTTGCTGCTGCAGCCGAGATCGCAGCCCAGCCGATCGAGCGCCAGGCCCAGATCGTGGCTTCGCTGCCGCGCGACGCCGAGGGGAAGCTGACCGCCGATGCCAAGAAGATGCTGGCGCCGGTCATCAAGGAAATCCGCAGGGACAAGATCGCGGCGAAGAAGGAACGGCGCGAGGAGCGCGAGGCGGAGTTCGGTCGCAAGATCCAGGCGCTGCCCGACAAAATGTTCGGCGTCGCGATCGAGGATTTCGAATGGGACCATGAGACATGGTCTGCCGCGACCGGCACCGAGCGGCATCCGTCGATGCACTATGAGACGGCCGCGGAGGCGCGAACGCCTGAGGAAATTGTAGCGCGTTGTGCCGAGCGGTTCGCTTGCCTCGCCGACGACTGCATCCTGTTCAAGTGGACGACGATTCCGCACCTCTCGGTCGCCATCAAGGTGATGGAGCTGCAGGGCTTCACCTACGTCACGCATCTGGTCTGGGACAAGCGGCGGATGGGTGAGGCGCGCGGGATGGGCTACTGGTTCACCGGCGAGCATGAGATCGTGCTGGTCGGTGTGCGTGGCAAGGTCGTGCCTCCGGCGACGGCGCATTTCCGCAGCGTGTTCACCGAGCCGGTCGGCGCGCATAGCGAGAAGCCGGACAACATTCACAGGATGATCGAATTCCACTGGCCCAACGTGCCGAAGGTGGAATTCAACGCGCGTAGTCGCCGGCCTGGCTGGGAAGCCTGGGGCTTTGATGCGCCCGACGAAAACGTTCAGTTTGCGGACAGCGGCGAGTCACTGCGTGCTGCAGATCTGCCAGCCCCGCCCGCGCTACCTCTAGCGTCGGAGGATGGGATAGTCGAACCGGCTCCAGTCGACCAGGACAACGGAGCCGAAACCGCCGTTCCGCCGGCGGGCAGACCTGGCCCTGGCTTTCCTGATCTCGAGATCCCGCCGTTCCTGCGCCGGACGTCGTCAGCGATTGCGGTTGAGCAAGCCGAGATGGATCTTGCGCGCAGCGACCGGTTGCCCGGCGAGGTCGTCGACGGGCATCTGCAGACGCGGCTGCCGCTGACGTCGGATGAGCTGGAGTTGCAGGCGGCGCTGCGCGCGATCGACGCGGGCGAGGCGATCGACGGCGGGATGGTGCGGCACCTGATCGGCGCCGGCTTCGCGCATGCGACGACGAAGCGGATCATGGTGACCGACGACGGCCGCGCTTTCCTCGCGCAGCTCGTGCGTCCCGCGCTCGCGCCAACTGCTGAGTTGCGGCCATGAGCGACAAGATCCCCCTGCGCCAGCAAATCGGCGCCATCAACGTCGAGATCCGCGAGCGCAAGGTCAAGCCGGGGATGAGCCGGTCGCAGGCGGAATACCACATCTCGCGGCTCGAAGCGGCCGCCGCGACGCTGGAATGGCTGCAGGCCAACGAGGCGCGCATCAAGGGGGGGACGGGCAATGGCTGAGATCCTCAGCTGTCGGACGCTGACGCCGCGGCAAATGCGGCGAGTCATCCTGGAGTCGCCCTATGCCGGCGACATCGTCGCCAACGTCGCCTATGCGCGCGCCTGCGTGAAAGACGCGCTGCTGCGCGGCGAGGCGCCGTTGGTGTCACACCTGCTCTATACGCAGCCGGGCATCCTTGACGATGACAATGAGCGCGAGCGCGCACACGGAATCAATGCTGGACACGCCTGGATGCACCTGGCCGATGCGATCGTCGTGTGTACCGATCGCGGCGTCTCGCGCGGGATGGAAGCCGGCATCAGCATGGCCCGATTCAACGGCGTGCCGATCGAGTATCGCAGCGGCATCACCTATCAGGTCGGCGGCGCGGACTACCTCGCGGGGTATCGCCGATGATCAATCAAGCCGTTCTCGCCGGATTCTTCGCCGCCTGCTGCCTCTGCTGGTTCCTGGGCTATTGGCTCGGTTGGCGGCATCGCGGGTATTCGCCGAGCAGCCGCTGGGCCGTGCGCTGCGTTGGCGGCGAGACGTTCATCCAATGCGATGGGCTGTTGGCAGCTCCGGAGCTTGAACAGCTTCGGCGCGATTGGGCGGAGGGCTTCGAGGCTCGCGCGCGAGGTGGCCAATGATCATCATCCGCGTCGAGCTCCATTCCGCCATCACGCGCCAAGTCACCGAGATCGCCCGCATGCGGATCTGCAACATCGGCGGCACGCGCGAGTATGGCGACTATCGCGCGGAGACCTTTCGCGGGCGCTCGGCGCAGCAGCTGGCGCGCCTCGTTCGTCAGCGTTCCGCCGATCTCACGAAGTACCCGCGGCTGCGCGTTCACGTCTGGCATCTCGTTGCCCAGGCGCTGGTCGCGATGGGCTACGCGGGCGCGGGTCATATCGAGCAGCAATCTGATCTTCTGGAGGGGCCATGAGCGAAGCGGGCGCGTCGAGCAAAGGCAAACAACTCATCAAGGCATGGCAGCAGTCCGTCGAGCGCGAGGCGCGCGCTCGTCGCGAAATGACGGAGGCGGGGAACGCCGAGCGTGATGCGCGCAAGGCGCTCGGCGGCTGGCTCATGCCGTCGGACGCGAAGCCGAATGAGACCTTCTCGATCTGGGATCGTGATCAACACGATCAGGAAGTGATGTTCGAGGTCAAGTGCTGCGGCGCGGGCTCGATTCCGGAGATCAGGACCCGGGCGCGCCGATGACCAGCACCCGCCATCGCTGGGGCGAGAAGGTCCGCTTCCTCAACAAGACAGAGCAGGAATGCGTTCGCTGCGAAATGGTGAAAGTCGGCCGGCGCGAGGCGCAGGGCGGCCACGATCTCTACTGGACCGAGTTCTGGCGCGACGAAGAACGTATCGACGACGGCGGCCACACGCCGCCGTGCGATTTCAGATGCGAGCAGCCGAAGGCAACGGGGGCCACATGGACACCAGGGGCACACGGCATCTCTCGATAGCGGAGTTCGTCGAGGCCGTGCGCAACGCCGCGCCTGGCGCCTCGATCATCTACGCGACCGGCGATCTCGCCTATAGCGCACAAGGCGCGCCAGAGCTGCATGCCGTCCGCGCCAACGCGCAGTTCTGCGTGCAGGCCAAGCAGGGCGTTCTCGTCCAGCGCCGCCGTCCTGATCTGCCCTTTGCCGGCGCAGGCGGAGGTTGCTGCTTCGACTATCTATTCGTGAAGGCGCGGGGCCAGGCGTCACCCCCAAGCTCCTCGATGCTGGAGGCTGCCGAATGACGGACGTCCTGTTGCGCGCTCTGGCCGGCAATGGGGAGGTCTCGATCAAGCTCGCGACCGTCATCTGCTTGCTCGCCACCGACGGCGCCAAGCTGGGCGAACTCGAAGATGCCGAAGTGCTCGGCCCGGATGGTCAGCCGAAGGCCTGCAAGCGGCTGCGGCGCGCCTGGTTGGATCGGCTGGCGCTGGCCGTCGAGCGCGGGGCGCTGGCCCGGATGAAGCCGGAGCGCGTCGTGATGATCCTTCTGCAGGGGTGACCCTGCTGTGCGTGGCGTGAACAGCTTTCCCTGCCTTTCGAATGTGAGACTGCTAACATGACTGCGTTTCGTGAGAAGCGCCGGGCCCGACACGTCGCCTCCGATGAGGCACATGCATGGGCGCGCTCGCTAGACCTGAGAAACCCTCCGGCGAAAAGCGTGCTGCGCTCGGCCGCGCTCTACGTCAACGGCGAGGCGTGCTGCTTCGTCGGTCTCGACCAGCTGGCAAAGGACACTGATCTCTCGGTTGACACCGTGCGCCGCCGGCTGGTCTGGCTCGAGGAGATCGGCGCCGTGTCGCGCATCGCGCAATGGATCGACGACAAGGGCGTGCGCAACGGCGACGGGCGCGGCAAGCGGACGACGGACCTGATCCGGCTGCATGTCGAGGCCGATCCCGATGAGATCGAGGGACGCGCGCTCGGCCGGATCGAAATCGAAGATAAATCAAGGGCGTTTAGCCCTGGCAGGCAGCAAGGGCTAAATTCCGCGCCGGAAACGGTTAGCCCTGGCGTAGCCCTCGGCCAGCCCTCGCAGTGCTGCGACCACCTAAACTCTGAACCTGAACCTGAATCTCCCCCCTTACCCCCCTCCGGGGGGCGGGAGGCTGCTGGCGCTTGTGAGGAAGGCGAAGCGGAGCCGGAGCATTTCGGGCCGGCATGGCAGGGGTATCCGGAACACGAGGCGATGCGGCGCGATCTCGCACTCGCCGAATTCCGGGCGCTCGCGGCTGACGACCAGAAGCTTTGCAGGGCGGCTGTGCCGGACTATGCGGCGCAGATCCGCAAGCTGAAATGGAAGCCACGGGCATTTCACCTCTGGGTCCGGTCCGGCGGTTTTCGGGAGTTTCCGAACGCGAAGCTCCCCGACGAGCGGCCACCGCCTCCGGAGCGGCGCCTGATCCAGGGCGAGGAGCTTGCCGGCTTCACGGTCGCCTTGCGCATCGCCGAGCGGCGCGATCCGGTGCTGGTCGCTGATCAGCAGCTCGGCCGCGGCGTCTGGCGCACGATGCCCGTGCAGCCGGATCTGCTGGCGCTCGCGGCGTTTGTCGACGACGCCGGGCGGGACAGCTGGGAGATCGTCGCCGAGGGTTCGGAGCGCTTCGCGGCCTGGCGCGACCGGCTCAAGCTGTGGCTCGGCGTTGAGCCGAAGGCCGAACGCATCTGGCTCGAGCCGCACGATCCATCCGTGCACGGCCTGTCGCCGATGCACCCGAATTTTCGAGTCCGCAAATCCATCAACGGCTTTCGCGTGCCAAGGCCATTCCCGCCAAGGCGCGACGGCACGTGGTCACCAGCAGCAGGGGAGAGAGCATGAACATGGGTTATCAGATTGGGGACTTCGCGGGCTACGTCGACCTCGCCAAGCTCCATGCGCCGGCGGCGGCGCCAGTGCCGCAATGCTGGTACATCTTGCGCACGCATCCGAACTGCGAGGCGAAGGTGATGAAGGCCTTCCGGCTGCGCAACATCAGCGCGTATCTGCCTGTGATGACTGTGTCGAAGGAATTCCGGCGCATGCGCAGAGGGTTCGAATGGATCGAACGTCGCGATGTCGTGTCGCCCTTGATCCTCGGCGCCGTGCTGATTCCGGACTTTGAGGAACGCTGGCAGTGCTGGCATGGTGTCGACGGGGCGATGGGGCTGCTGCGGTTTGGCGACTGGACGCCGCGTCTCACGCCCAAGCTGTTCGAGGACATCAGGAAAATCGAAGACATCGCCAACACGCCGAAGAGCAAGCGGGCGCGCGCATTCGAGGTCGGCCAGTTGGTCCGGGTGCTCAACGGACCGTTCTGCTACTTCAGCGCTCGCGTCGAGAGAATTGACTCAAGGGGCCGACTCAGTGTCGGTGTCGAGATATTCGGGCGCATCACTCCGATCGATATCGACGAGGGTGACATCGAAGCGGTTGAAGCTTAGTGCGCATCATCTCTGGCGCGCTTGGTGCCAGGTGGCCAAGGTCACCAGGACGCTTCGAACGGAGCTAACCACTCCGGCGCATCCGCCACCAGCAACAGCTGGTTCGCGGAAAAAAGGTGGAATCTGCCGAAAGCCCGGCCTTCGCGCCGGGCTTTCGCGCGTCACGGGGTAGGTGCACGCGGATTGGCCGATGGTGGTCTGAGCGCACCCGCTTTCTTTGTTGTTTCCTCCCTTGACTTGGGCCGCCTGTGGCAACGCAGGCGGCCCATTTGTCTTTGGGAAGATGCCTCCGCAGCCGCCCTGGAAGTCCTGGTACAAGACCGCGCGCTGGCAGCGCCTACGCCTGCAGACGTTCCTGCGCGATCTCTACACCTGCCAATGCGGCTGCGGCCAAATCGAGGGCAAAACCTCGCTCCTCGTGTGCGACCACAAGATCCCTCACCGTGGTGACGAGCGCCTGTTCTGGGATGAGACCAACCTGCAGACCCTGCTGAAGTCCTGCCACGACAGCCGCAAGCAGCAGGCCGAGCAGTCATCCCTCCACACCCGCGGCATCTGGCATTAAGGCCGGTCCTGTGCTGCGGGAACCGGTCGCTCCGTGGGTAGGTGTGCCACACGGCCGCGGGAGTTCGAAACGTGGTTCAGCCCGCGATCCCTACTACTCGCATTGTACGGATCATCAAGCATTCGCCTGATGATGCGCCGCGCGGGCATTTCAATCAACCGCCAAGACAGGAGCGAAACTCCCGCGATCGCAGCCAGACAGCCCAACATCTGGATCAGCTCGGCTGCACCATGCTTCTTGAGATGCGGCTGCACGACACCGACGATAATCGGGTGGGTAAGATACATCGAATAGCTCGCCTCTCCGAGCAGAACAATTGGCCGAACTGAAAGTAGCCGGGTAAGGGCGTTTTGATTTTTTGCACAGACGAATATCATAATGGCCACGAACGGCGCGAACCCGAAATTCAGATGAAGTACCAGCAGGGGCCATGGAGATCCGTGCACTTCAAACATCTCCCATTGGAGGGCGATGGTCCCCGCGATTGCAACTACGGACAAGTAAAGTGCTTGCATTTTGGTGATCGGCTTAGGTGTGCGCTGAACAAGAGCAGACACCAGCACGCCCAAGATGAACTCAAGAATGCGAGAGTAGGGTGAAAAGTAGAGGAGCCAGCGGTAGAACCCGGTGAGCCAGACCCCACCGAGATCGCCCCAGGTATCAAGCCCGAAGGTCTCGAGTTGAGCGCGATATAGTCCGGCGATGATCACTGCCGCTAATGCGAGCGCGCAGAACGAGATGATGCTGGGCACAAGTCGCCTTGGTAGGACGAGACACAGCGCCGGGAATGACAAGTAGAAAAACACTTCTGTGCTGATGGACCATGACACACTAGTCATGCTTCCAAACTGAGATGCTAGAGGCTTGCCGAGGATTGGCAAATAAAGCCAAGTCTGGGTCAAGGTCAGGTAGAAGGGAAGCGCAATCAGGTCATCGACTGGTGGGCGCCGAATGACCAACTCCGTAGCGAGTGCCAAAAAGTACAGCGGATAGAGCCTAGCAAAGCGCGCAACGAAGAACTTGCGTAGGCCGGACTTGGTGCCAACGATGTCGGAGTAATTGTGGTGGATCACGAAGCCACTTAGGACGAAGAACAGCGTCATGCCTAAAGCTGAGAGGCTCGAAAAAAACGAGAATATCGGCCCGTGATCATCCGACCGGAAAACCCACAGCAATGAATGGCTAATGATCACCGAGAACGCGGCGACAAACCGCAGTCCCGTCAACGCAGGCAAGAACGATTTCATGGTTCCCCCTTCAAACGAAGGCGAATTTAGTTTCTTAGAGACGGGGCCACAACCAGCTTCGGTGGATCGTAAGTCAGGACAAATGGTGGTTGTGGGATAGGGGTGGGGGGTGGGTCATTCCTCCGGACCCATCGCCGCGCCGACCGGCCGCTCTCTCACGCATAGGTTTTTTTCCTCGTGGCAGATAATTTCGACCTGTTTGGTGATCCCATCCCGGCCAATTATGGTGGCAAGGGGCGGCCGCCTCATATCCCGACGACGGAAAACCGGAATCGGGTCAACATGTTGCTCGCGTGCGGTTGGAGCAATGAACGGATTGCCGGCGCGATGCGCATCACCGAGCCGACGCTGCGGAAGCATTATTTTTCGGAGCTGAAGAGCCGCGATGTCGCGCGCGACCGGTTGAACGCCGCGTTGCTGATGAAGGGCTTCGAGGGTGTGCAGAAGGGCAACGCCACCGCAATCCGGCTCTTCCTGCACCTGGTCGAACGCAACGACCTGATGCAGTTCGGCCAGTCTCTGCGACCCGCGCGCATCGATAGGTCGGAGAAGGCGGCCAAACCAGCCAAACTCGGCAAGAAAGAGGAAGCTCTCTTGGCTGCGCGACAGCCCGACGTCGGCTCGCCCATGGGCGAGCTGATGGCCCGTCGCCAGCAAAGCATGAACTAACTTCGGGAGCGAGGCATGAGGCGCCACATCTCCGCGATGTTTGTCTCGATTGCGCGTTTCTGATCTCGCTCCCTCTCAAGTTTGTTCGTTTCGATAAAGATTGGCGTTACCCTGGTCCTAGCCGCGAGCCGATCTATCTCGCGACGGGTGGCGCCGCCCGGATGGCAAGCAACGATCATCACTCTGAGGCCTGAGTATTTCAGTAGGAAATCTCGGCCTTCTTTGATTTGGCCGGGCGTGTCGCCGCGACTGGACACGCCGACAGCATATTTGCGAATGGGCAAGCGAAAGATGCCCAATACATCCCGGGCCTCCGTCTCTCTTCGGTATTCGAGGTATCGAGCCGTAAACGCTCGGATCGAGCTGCTCTTGCCGGTATTTGCAGGCCCGCAAAGGCAAATGATCGTCATCGCCATGTCGTTTCAATCTCCCTTAATTTAAGCTGCCAGGGTAGCAGAACTCAGACATGTGGGACACCTCCTGCCCGGACTGGGAAGATCGCATCCGCGACGGGCGCTCGTTGGTGCCGGATCTGCCGCTGTTTGCCGACGAGGCGGATATGGGGCTGGCGTTCTTCGACGAGCTGCGGCTGCCGGACGTGAACGGCACGCCGCGGCTCGGAGATGCGGCGGGGCAGTGGTTCCGCGACCTGGTCCGGGCCGTGTTCGGCTCCTGGGACCCGGTCAACCGGGTCCGCATGATCCGCGATTTCTTCGCGCTCGTGCCCAAGGGCTCGTCGAAAACGACCTATTCAGCGGCGCTGATGATCGTCGCGATGCTCATGAACGGCCGGCCGCGCGGCACCGCGCTGTTTCTCGGCGAGACGCAGGCCGTCGCCGATCGCGCCTATGAGCAGGCGGTCGGCATGATCGAGGAGTCGCCGGACCTGCGGCGCCGCTTCAAGCCGCGGGACTACGACAAGACGATCGAGGATCTCGTGACGAAATCCGAGATCATGATCGCGAGCTTCGATCTCAAGATCCTGACCGGCGCGATGGCGCTGATCTTCGTGCTGCTCGACGAGCTGCATCTGCTCGGCAAGCGCGCCCATACCTCGCGCGTGCTGCGCCAGATACGGGGCGGCCTCGACAAGACAGAGGAAGGCGTGCTGGTCATCACCACGACTCAGAGCGACGAGGCGCCAGCCGGCGCGTTCAAGAGCGAGCTGAAATTCGTTCGGAACGTCCGCGACGGTCTTTATCGAGGCAAAATCATCCGTCCGACACTGCCGCTGCTCTACGAGCTGCCCCGCGACATCGCGACATTGACGCGCGAGGAGCGCAAGCACGGTGTCGTGCCGCGCTGGATGGACCCTGCCGTCTGGCCGATGGTCATGCCGAACATCAATCGCCCGATCACGGTCGCTTCGATGATGGCCGATTTCGCCAGCGAGCGCGAAAAGGGCCAGGATGCCGTCAGCGTCTGGGCGTCGCAGCATCTCAACATTGAGATCGGCACCGGCACGAATGACGACGGCTGGAGCGGCGCCGATCTCTGGGACGCGCAGGCTGACGAGACGCTCGACCTCGAGGCGCTGCTCGCCCGCTGCGAGGTGGTCACGATCGGTGTCGACGGCGGTGGCCGCGACGACCTGCTCGGCCTAGCCGTCATGGGCCGCGAGAAGATCACGCGCCGCTGGCTATCATGGTGCTGCGGCTGGGCGGACCCGATCGTGCTCGAGCGGCGCAAGGATATCGCGGCCTTCCTCGACGACTTCGTGAAGGAAGGATCATTCAAGATCCTGGAAGCCGCCGCCGCGCTGGCCGATCTGACCTCGATCGTCGCCCGCATCAATGCGTCGGGCCTGCTGCCGCAGAAGAACGCGGTTGGCATCGACCCGAACCGCGCCGCGGCGCTGTTCGAAGCACTGTTCGCTGGCAACGTCACCGACGACATGATCCGCCGGCTGCTGCAGGGCCCGGCGCTGGCGCCGGCGGTCTATGGCCTCGATCTGAAGCTCGCCGACGCGACCTATGTCCACGCCGACCAGGCGCTCATGACCTGGGTCGTCGGCAACGCCAAGGTCGAGCAGCGCGGCAACGCCGACATGATCACCAAGCAGGTCGCCGGCCGCGCCAAGATTGATCCGCTGATCGCGCTGCTGCAGGCCACGATCCTGATGAGCTGGAATCCTTCGGCTGGTCTGCTGGTGACCGGCTCCGACATCGCGGAGATGGTGTAGTGGGGATTTTGTCCGGACTCGGATGGGCGCTGCGCGGCATGGCCAATGCCGTCGATGGCGCGATGGACCATCGCGACGTCTGGGGTGAGAACGGGTGGGGCGGCGGCTACCCGTCGATTGCCGGTGTCATCGTCAATGACGAGCGCGTGTCGCAGCTCGCGGCCGTGCAATCCGTGAGGCAAGGATTGTCCTCGGCGATGTCATCGCTGCCAGTGTCGGTATTCCGCAAGGGCGCGAATGGCGCGCGCGAGGCACTTCCGCAACATCCGATCTCCAGGCTGCTCGGTTGCCGGCCGAATAGCCGGCAAACTCCGGCCGAATTCATCGGTGAGCTGGCCTGGCATGTGTCCTACTACCGCAACGGCTATTGCCGCATCATTCCCGGCGATCCCGGCGGCGACGACTATGCAGCCGGCGCGCTGGAGATCCTGCATCCGCGCCGTTTTGCCAAACTGGAACGCGGAGCCGATGGGCACCTCTACTACACGTTCAATCCGCCGCGCACCATCGTGCAGGGCGCCCAGCTTGCGACCGAGACCTATCGCGACGACGAGATCTGGCACATCAGAGGCAATCCGCTGCAGGAGGAAGGACTGCTCGGTGAACCGATCTGGGCAACGGCCAGGCAGGTGTTCGCTCGCGCCATCGCGGTGCACGAGTATGGCGACATCTGGTTCGCCAACAATGGTCAGTCGGGCGGGCTGATCAAGCACCCCGGCACCTTCAAGGACAAGGCCGACCGCGACCAGTTCCTCGACAACTGGCGCGCGATGGGCACCGGCCGTAACCGGCATCGCGACCGGCTGCTGACCCATGGCGTCGATTACACGCCGATCAAGGTCACCAATGCCGAGGCGCAGCTGCTCGAGACCGAGAAGGCCAGCGACATCGACGTGTTCGGGCTGTGGTCCTATCCGCCGCATCTTGCCGGCCGCCTCGATCGCGCGACCTTCTCGAACATTGAGCAGCAGTCGCTCAATTTTGTCGTCTATTGCCTGGCACCGCTCGCCATTGCGCTCGAACAGGGTGCCGAGCGCGATTTTCTCGGCGGGCAGGATGCCGAACTGTTCATCGAATTCAACTTCGCCGGACTGCTGCGCGGCGACCTGCTGAATCGCTATCGCGCCTATCTGATCGCCCGTCAGGGCGAATGGTTGTCGGCCAACGACATCAGGCGTTTCGAGAATATGTCGCCGCGTGCCGATGAAGGCGGTGACGACTACACCAATCCGCAGACCAAGAGCGGCGCGGCCGGCGGCAACGACGGGCTCGGCAGCGACGGCGATGGCTCCGACGGCGAGCAGCCCGGAAAGAAGGATTGACCATCATGGCCAAGGACAAGCACTTGCAGAAGGTCATTGCGCAGATCTCGGCGATCGACCCGGTCGTGGCGCTCGACCTGGAGGCGCTCACTGGCTGTCTCGCGCGGGCCATTGCCCGTGAGGAGCAGCGCGCGGCTGCCGCGGCGAGCGTACCGACACAGCCGAGCAAGATCGCGTTGATTTCCATCTCCGGTCCGCTGACCCCGCGCGGCAGCTGGTACGGCTCCTCGCTGGCGCAGATTGCGACGCAGGTCTCGCGCGCCGCCGCCGATTCCGACGTCGCGGGCATTATCCTCGACGTCGACAGCCCGGGCGGCACGGTCGCCGGTACGGCGGAGGCGGCCGCAGCGGTCGCCGAAGCCGCGCAGAAAAAGCCGTGCGTCGCCTGCGTCAACACGCTGGCGGCCTCGGCGGCCTATTGGATCGCCTCGCAAGCCTCCGAGATCGTGATGATGCCTTCGGCCGACGTCGGTTCGATCGGCGCAATGGTGATGCATGTTGACTACTCCAAGGCGCTGGAGGAGGCCGGCATCACGGTGACGATGATCCGGTCGGAGCAATCCCCGAAGAAAAACGAGGCTCATCCGTTCGGACCGTTGTCGGACGAGGCGCGGGCCAATCTGCAGTCACGCGTCAACGATGCCGGCGCCGAGTTTATCCGCGCGGTCGCATCGGGACGCCGGGTGACGCAGGCCAAGGTGAAGGAAGATTTCGGCCAGGGCCGCATGTTCGGCGCGCGCGATGCCGTGGCGCGGGGCATGGCCGATCGTGTCGCCACGCTCGACCAAGTCATCGGCGGCATGGTTGCGCGGATGCCGGCGCGGTCCGCGTCGCGGCGCCGGTCGGCGCTGGCGTTCGATTAGATCAGGTCAAACTTCGCAGATTGCGAACATTTGGTTGCTCCGCCCGCGTCCGCCCGGACAGCGGGACCATGAGCTCTGTCTCTGTCCGGGCGCTCTCACATCCCAACAGGAGTTGCGGTCCCATGAAGGATCTCAAGAAACTGCGCGCGTCGCGTGCCGAGAAGGCAAAGCTCGGTAAAGGCAAGCTCGATCGCCTCAATGTGCTGCTCGACAAGTCGGACCTGACCGAGGCCGAGCAGGCCGAATTGACCAGGCTCGAGGGCGAGGTGGACGCGCTCGAAACCGAGGTCAATCAGCTCGATGCCGAGATTGCGGCCGAGGAAAAGAAGGCGCAGCGCGCGCGCCTGTTCGGTGCCCAGGCGGCCGGCGGACCTGCGCTCGCGACCTTCGTCAACGACAGCGATCCGGCGCGAACCGGTGGGTTCAAGTGCGTGCAGGAGTTCGCCGTTGCCGTGCGTAATTGGCAGGTTTCCGGCATCGCAGATCCACGCCTCACCGGCGCGGCGTCCGGCTATCAGCAGAACCAGGGGTCGTCGGGCGAAGGCATTCTGGTCCCGACCGAATGGCGGGAGCAGATCTGGGCGCTGGTGTTTGCCGACAACGACCTGCTCGGTTTCTGCAATCCGGAGCCGACGCAGGGCAACACGGTCGGCATCGTCAAGGATGAGACCACGCCCTGGGGCGCGGCCGGTGTCCAGGCGGCCTGGCGCTCGGAAGGCACCCAGATGATCGCCAGCAAGGCAGCGCTGACGCCCACCATCCTGCAGCTGCACGAGCTGTATGCGTTCGTGCTCGCGACGAACGAGGTGCTCGACGATGCGCCGCGGTTGCAGAACCGCATCACCGTGCAGGCCGCGCGCGCGATCCGTTGGAAGCTGTTCGAAGCCGTGTGCTTTGGCGACGGCAACGGCAAGCCGCTCGGCTTCATGAAGTCTCCAGCGTTGGTAACGGTGGCTGCCGAGGGTGGGCAGACCGCCGGCACGATCGTGACCCTCAACATCCTCAAGATGATGGCGCGGCTGTTCGAAATGCCCGGCGGCAACCCGATGTGGCTCGCCAACCGCGACACCATTCCGCAGCTCGGCACCATGACGATCGGCAACAATGCGGCCTATCTGCCGATCAACCAGGCGCTGACTGGCTCGCCGTTCAAGAACATCCTGGCCGGCGATCCGCTGATGTTCAACGAGCACTGCCAGACCGTCGGCACGACCGGTGATATCGTGCTGGCTGATCTCTCAGGCTATGCGCTGGCGACCAAGCAGGGCGGCGGCATCGACTTCGCGGCCTCGATCCACCTGTTCTTCGACCAGAACCTGACCGCGTTCCGCTGGATCATCCGCGCCGGCGGCCAACCCTATCTGTCGGCTCCGGTCGGCCCTGCGAAGGGCGCCAATACCAAGTCACACTTTGTGGCACTCGCCAGCCGCTAATTCACGGCCGGCGCTCGGACTGCTGCCGCGCGCCGGCCATCGGCCGAAATTCCCTTTCATCAAAATCAGGAGCATCTCGCAATGTCCGGACCCGCATTGAAGCCGTCGCAGCGCGCCGGCATCGTCGGATTCATTAGCCCGGTGTCGCAAGCCGCGGGCACCGTCACCTCGGCGTGGATGGATGCCACGACCTTCCACAACTACATGGTCATTCTCAAATCCGGCGTGCTTGGTGCCTCGGCGACCGTCGACGCCAAGCTGCAGCAGGCAACCGACAATGCTGGTACCGGCGCCAAGGACATCACCGGCAAGGCGATCACGCAGCTGGTGAAGGCGTCGAACGACAACAATCAGCTGACGATCGACCTGAAGCAGGAAGACACCGACTTCAACAACGGCTTCAAGTGGTTTCGCGTGTCGGTGACGGTCGGCACCGCGGCCTCGCTGGTCGATGCGACCGTGCTCGGCTTCGATCCGCGGTACGGCTTCGGAACGGACAACGATCTGGCGACCGTGGTGCAGAACGTCTGAGATCTGACAGGCTAGCTCGGCGGGTCAGCCCGCCGAGCAAGAGGTTGAAGGGCGCAGAACGCTCATGCTCCGCACCATCGCAGCACCCCAATCCGATCCGGTCACGCTCGAGGAAGCGAAGGCGCATCTGCGCGTCGACTTCGAGGATGACAATGACCTGATCGAGGGCTTCATCGCAGCCGCGACCATGATGGCGCAAGCGGTGGTGCAGCGGCGCTTTGTGATGCAGACGCTGGAATGGCCAGTGCTGTCCTGGCGCCGCCTGGTCGACGGCCTGCCGATCGCGCCGGTTGCCAGGGGCGATGTCATCGGCATCACCTACACCGGCCTCGACAATGTCACGGCGACGCTCGCGACCGATCAGTACGTCGTGCAGACCAAGGGGCCGACGGTCCGGATCATTCCGCCGCTCGGCGTTCTCTGGCCGATTGTCAATCCGCGCGCGGCAGAGCCGATCGTCATCCAGTTCAAGGCCGGCGAGGCCGTCGACAGGGTCGCGGCCAACGTCAAGACCGCCATCAAGATGATCGTTGGCCATCTCTACGAAAACCGCGAAAGCGTCGTCGCCTCCGCCCGTGCAGCCGCAATCGAGCTGCCGCAAGGCGCGCAGGCGCTGCTGTTGAGCGAGACCTGGGAGTAGGGCGGATGTCCGGCGGTGCGCTGCGCTATCTCCTGGCTTTCGACCGCCGCCGCGCCGTCGACGATGGGGCCGGCGCGGTCGAAAGCGAGTTCGTCGAGCAATTCCGGATCCAGGCCGAGCTGCAGCCGCGCTTTGCCGGCGAGGCCGTGCAGCAGGCGCGGCTGCAGGGGCAGTCGACCTTCACCGTGGTGGTGCGCTCCTGCCGCGACACGCGCGCCGTCGGCACCGATTGGCGCGCCCGCGATGTCCGCAGCGCCGCCGATCCCGATGCGCAGACTGTGTTCGCGATCACGTCCGGCCCGATCGATGTCGAGGGCAAGAACCGCTATCTGGAATTCCTGATGCAGACCGGCAAGGCGCCATGACGACGATGGTCGATCCGACGCTCGCGGTCCAGGTGGCCGTCGTGCGTGTGCTGCGCAGCGCTGCGACCGCGGCCGGCAGCCGCATCTTCTGCCCGGTGCCGATGGGGGCGGAGTTTCCCTATGTCTCGATCGGGCAGATCCAGGTCATCAATGAGCGTTTCGAGGGCCTCGAGGGCGCACTGATCCATCTCACGCTGCACGCCTGGTCGCGCAGCGAAAGCCGCGTCGAGGCCCGGACCCTGGCGGCGCAGATCGTCGCCGCGCTCGACGGCGCCGAAGGTGTGCTGACGGGGCCGGATCTCCAGCTCAACAGCTGCATGTTCGAAAACGCGCTCCATCTCGACGATCCCGACGGCAAGACCGCTCATGCGGTCCTGACGTTTCAACTGCTCACCGACTGACTCCAACAGAAGGACTCCTCGATCATGGCGACGACCCAAACCTCCGTCATCAAGGCCTCGATCAGCGTCGTCGCCAAAAAGGCGCTCGACGGCCGCGACGTGGCCGATCGCATTCCGGACATGGCCGACATCGTGCTGTCCTACGGCGCCGGCTATGGCAAGGCGGACATCGCCTTCTCCGACGATCGCGCCCTGTCGGTCTCAACCTCGGAGAACCTCGATCTCTCCGGCGCCCTGGTCGATGCCTTCGGCCAGACGATCAACGCCGGCAAGATCAAGGCGATTATGATCGATAACCAGGAGGCCTCGGGTGGCACGCTGACGGTCGGTGCCGCGGCGTCGAACACCTTCAACGGTCCGTTTTCCGGCGCGACCATGTCGGTCGATATCAAACCCGGCGATCGCGCCGTGTTCGTAAGCCGCGCCGGCTGGCCTGTCACCGCGGCAACCGGCGATATCCTCAAGGTCGCCTGTGGCGCGCAGGGCTCGGCGGTCTACCGCATCACGATCGTCGCGTCGTCGTCCTGATCTGACGCGCCCGTCGTTCTGATCCTCCTTCCACTTTCGGAGTCGTCGTTCCATGGCCAAGGCCCAAACACTCCCATTCTCCAAGTTTCTGGTGTCCCTCGGCGATGGCAACTCGCCGGAGGTGTTCTCGGCGCCGTGCGGGCTGAACTCGCGCAGCTTCAACCGCACGGCTGCCACCAACGAGACCAATGTGCCCGATTGCGACGATCCGGACGCGCCGTCCTGGCTCGATCGCGACATCGTGTCGATGTCGGCTGCGATCTCCGGGGCCGGCGTCGTCGCCGACGAGGACTTCGATACGTGGGAGTCGTGGTTCGACTCGGGAGCGACCAGGAACATCAAGGTGAAGCTCGGCACCCGCGAGTCCATCGGCCCCTACAAGTGCACCAAGCTCAACGTCACCGGACAGCGCGGCAGCCGTGTGACCTTCGACGTCACGCTCGACAGCGACGGCGAGATCGCGCCGCTGGCAACGCCGTAAACGTCTGGCCGTCATGCCCGGGCTTGACCCGGGCATCCATCCTCTTTCGAGAACGATGGATCGCCGGGTCAGGCCCGGCGATGGCGATTTGGGAAAGACGACGTCATGGGCTCCAACAACGCATCGCTGCGTAACTTCAAGGCGGCGAATGCCGACCTGGTCAAGAACGTGCGCAAGAACTTCCATGAGCTGGCGCTCGCGCAGGGCGCGGAGCTCGTCGGCGACATGAAGCGCGCGATTGAGCACAACGTGTCCGGGACGCTGCAGGCCAGTGTCCGGTACGAGGATCGCACCAATGCAGATGGCAGCCGGGTGACGGTGCTGGTGATGGCCGGCGGCCCGACCACGATGAAGGACGGTTTCGACTACGCGCTGGCGGAAGAATTCGGCACTACCAAGCAGGCGCCGAAGCCGTTCTTCTATCACACTGCACGGTTCTATCGGATGGGCGGCCTGCCGCAATATCGCGAGATGCTCGACGAGACGATCAAGGAAAACGAGATCGTGCGGCGGACGATGCAGAACAACAACTATACAATGGCGCAGGGCGGGCATGGTGAGGTCGTCATCTCGGTCGGCCATCGCGGCGCCGCCAAGGTGCAGACGACCTACAAGGGCAAACAGGTCACATGAGCGCGGACGGCGGCATCAGCTTTTTCTGGGGCGACGACGAGCACCGCTTCCGGCTCGCGATCGGTCAGTTTCGCGAGTTGCAGGAATGCGTCAATTTGCGCCGGATCAAGCTCGGGGCCGGCATCGTCGGCCCGATGACGCTGCTCAACGCACTGCGCACCTCCGATGCCTGGCCGGACGATGTCCGCGATATCATCCGGCTCGGCCTGGTCGGCGGCGGCATGGAGCCGAAGGACACGCACCGGCTGCTGCGGACCTATTTCGACGACGTCGACCGCTACCCGCCACTGACGCATATGCGGCCGGCGTTCCTGATCCTCACGGCCGGGTTTACGGGGCCGATCGAGGCCAAGGATGAGACCAAAAGCGATGCCGACGCGCAAAAAAAAAGCGCGGAGGCGATGACGACGTTGACCCCGACGCCGCCATCGACTTCGGACGCATCTACGGCACCGGCGCCGCCCTAGGCTTCGCGCCCGACCAGGTCGACCGCTGCTCGTTCTGGCAGCTCGGCGTCTGTGTCGACGGCTTCAACAAGGCGAATGGCAGCGAGGACAAGATCGAGCCGCCGACCGACGCCGAATTCGATGCTCTCCTGGAAAGCGCATGACCGATCTCGTCGTCCAGCTCGGTGCCAGGCTCGACCAGTTCGCGGCCGACATGTCCAAGGCCGGCGACATGGCTGACGGCGCCATCAGCCGCATCGAAGGCGCGTTCTCGAGCCTCAATCCCGGGCTCGGCGGGCTGGCTTCGTTCGGCACCGTGATTGCCGGCGCAACGGGCTCGCTCGGCGCCATGCTGGCTGGGCTGAAGGCGGTCAATTCCGAGCTCGCCAACATCGGCAAGGAAGCCGACTATGTCGGGCAGACGACCGAGCGTTTCCAGCAGATCAAGTTCGGCGCCACGCAAGGCGGCGTGTCGTCGTCGGATGCGAGCACCGACCTCAAGCACGTCGCCGATCTCTTGGCTGATGCGAAGACCAACGAAAACTCACTGACCAAGATCCTCGACGCCAACAACATCAAGTATCGCGATCGCAACGGCGCGATCATGGATATGAACGGCTTTCTGAAGGCCGCGGGCGAGCTAATCGGCCGCTTCGATTCGATTCCGGAAAAGACCAAGGCAGCTCAGATGCTCGGCCTGTCCGCGGGGTGGGTCGATGCGCTGAAGGGCGGGCCGGCGGCCTTCGAGGCCATCGCGTCGAGCGCCAACGCGGCCGGCGTCGTCATAGACGGCCAGACCATTGCGAAGGCGCGCAATTTCGACGAGGCCTGGAAGAAGTCGGCCGATCAGCTCGGCCTGCAGTTCAAGGCGGCCACGGCCGATGTCGCGTCCTGGCTGGACGATCTCGTCGACCGTTCGGCCAAGCTCATCGACGGTCTCAACCGCGCCAGCAACATCCAGCCGGGGTCGGGGCAGGGCACCTTCGACGCGGTCGCGGATTCCCTCGACATCCTGCGCAAGGATGCCTCGGGCCTGCCGCAGGACTTCGAGCAGCTCAATCGCGTCATTGAGCACTATAAGTCGTTGAGCGCCGAGAAGCAGGATCCCGCTCTGCTCGCCGGCCTCGAGGAGATGCGCGACAAGGCACAACAGGCCGCCAACGCGCTGCGCGGCGTCGAGCTGCTGAAGTCTGCGGCGGCCTTCCCAGAGGGCGTTCCGACGCCCCAGGCACGGCCTGCCGCAGCCAACGAGAAAACGGGGACGGGCGTCATCCCCTCGCGCAAGACCGAAAGCACCGGCCGCGATCAGTTCGAGATCGCGGTCGACCAGATCACCAAGCGGACCGCGACCCTGAAGGCAGATACGGCGGCGGTATTCCAGAACAATTCCGCCCAGGCGCAATTCCGGGCGGAGTTTTCCGAGCTGACCGCGATCATGCGCGACAATGGCGAGGTGACGCAGGAGCAGATCGACAAATATGAGGCGCTTCGGGCTTCGATGTCGGCCGAGCAGGCGCTGACGGCAGCTGGCATCACGCTGACCAAGGAGCATCGCGACGCCTTCCTGTCATCGTCCCAGGCTATCGCCACTGCGACCTCGGCCTATGATCAGGCCGCGGACAAGCTGCAAAAGGTCAACAGTGCCTCGTCGCAGGTCGGGTCGGCATTGGCGTCGAGCTTTTCCGATGCCGTGGTCGAAGGCAAGAAGCTCGACGACGTTTTGTCGAGCCTGCTCAAGACGCTGGCCAAGCAGGGCATCAACTCGCTGTTCGCGTCGTTCTTCAATGTGGGCGCATCGGGCGGCCTGTCGCCGTTCGCCTCGTTGCTCTCCGGCATCATCCCGGGATTCGCCGAAGGCACCGACAATGCGCCTGGCGGCCTCGCATGGGTTGGCGAGAACGGGAAAGAGCTCGTCAATCTTCCACGCGGCGCGCAGGTCTATCCGAGCGACGTCTCGCAACGCATGACCGGCGGCAGCTCGATCACCAACGTCTTCCACGTCGCCGGCGATGTCTCGCCCGGCACCATCGATCGGCTGCAGGCCATGGTCGTATCGGCGCATCGCAAGGTCGACAAGCTGTCGCAGGTGACGGTGTCGACGCAGCGGCTGCAGGCCACGGGAGTCGGCTGATGGCGGTGGTGTTCCCGCGCGCCTTGCTGCGCGAGAAGTCGCACAGCTGGAATCTGGCAAGCACAGCCGCGACACCGGGAGTTGCGCGCACGGTCGCTATGGTCGTGCGCTCGGATGGAGGTGGGTTCTGGACCTGCACGATGTCCGACGTCAGCCTCGGTGCCAGGAGGCATGAGGCCGGCCGCGATCGCCAGCGCAATGCCACGCTGCTGTGGCGTGCGGTACGACAGCTCGCCAATGGCGGCGCAAGCCTGATGGTCGTGCCCCGCAACGATGCGCTGTTCGTTCCCTGGCCGGCCGGGATTGCGCGCGGTGTAATCGCCATACCGCATGGCGACGGCACTGCGTTTGACGATACGACCGAGTATGAGCAGCCGGTCATCGACATCCGCAGCGATGCGGCGAGCCTGCGCGATACCGTGCTGACGCTCACGATCGCGCGGGCTGGGTCTCTGCGTGGGGGTGAGTGCTTCTCGATCCTCCATCCGAGCGCCGGGTGGCGGATGTATGAGATCGGCGCGGTGACCTATGCCAGCCCGACGCGCGCGGCGATCCGCTTCAATCCGCCGCTGCGAGACGACGTCGCGGCCGGCACGGTGCTGGAGTTCGATCGCCCACGCTGCACGATGCGCCTGGCGGCGCCGAACGCGATGGATCTGGCGGTGCAGCCTTGGACCTTCAACGCCGCGTCCGTGCAGTTCGTCGAGGGGTTCGATGATCAGCTTCAATGACGCGGAGCTCGCCGCGCTCGGCTCGGGGATTCACCGGCTGGGCATCTTCTTCCGGCTCGACGTCGACCCCGTGGTGCGGCTGTGGCTCGGCGTCGGCAAGATCCGGCCCGGCGTCAATGTCTATGATCCCGTTGGAGCTGAATACAAGGGACTCGGCCAGATCGCCGATCTTCCGCCCTTCAAGCAGCTGACCAATGGCGCCGCGGAACGCATCACCTTCACTCTGTCGGGCGTCTCGGGCGATGTCCTCAAGATCGCCTCGAGCGGCGATGCGCAGCAGGTCAAGGGCGCGCGCTGTGCGTATGGCTTCGCGCTGATGAGTGAGGCATGGGCGCTGCTCGGCCCGGTGCATTGGTGTGCGAATTTCACGGCCGACTATCTCTCGATCGTCCAGGCGCCGGTCGACGATATCAGCGCGTCGATCGTCCGCACCATCTCACTGTCGTGCGGCACCTTGCTGACGTCGCGTAAGCGCCCCGGCTATTCGTTCTTCTCCAACCCGGATCAGCAGGGGCGTCATCCGGGCGACCGGTTCTGCGAACGGACGTCCGTCTACGCGAACAATTTCAACATGGGCTGGCCAACCTTTCCGAGCACGACATGACCCTACTGCTGGATTATCTCGCCTCGCTGGCGCAGCGGCGATGGGCACCGGGCGTGCTCGACTGCGGCGTGTTCATGGCGGACTGGGTGGTCGCCTGTGGCCGGCCGGATCCGATCGCGGATGTGCGGGGCAGCTACGACAGCGAGCGTGGCTTTCTGCGCATCCTGCGCCGGGAGGGCGGTTTCGAGGCATCCTGTGCCGCGCGCCTGGCCCGTGTGGGTGGGGTGGAGACGGCTGATCCGGCCGCCGGCGATCTCGCCGTCGTGCTGGCGCCCTATGCGATCAGGCGGGGCAAGCTGCAATTGCGGCCGACTGGGGCAATCTGTGTCAACCCGGCGATGCGCGCCGTGATCACCTCGGATCTCGGCCTCGTCATCGCCGGGGATGACGCGCTGCCATTGATGAGAGCGTGGAAGCTCGATGGCTGAGACGATCGGTCTTTTCATTCTGGAATCGATCGGCGCGACGGCCTCGATCACCGGCATCGGTGCGGCGACGGTGACGGTGGCCGGCGTCAGCGCGGCCACGATCGTCGGCACCGCGGCGATCATCGGCGCGTCGATCGGCCTGAACTATGCGCTGGCGTCGTCGGTTCGGCCAGACGTGCCGAAACCCGAGGATGGCTCGCAGTCGATCAAGCAGGCAGTTCCGCCGCGCATAAAGGGCTTCGGCACCAACCGGCTGGCGGGTTATGCGATGCTGTATGAGGCCAGCCCGACACAGCGTCCCGGCAAGGCCTATGTCGTGAACGCGCTGCATTCCGGCGTGGTCGGGGCCTTTCGCGGCTTCTACCTGAACGACGACCTCGTCAACACCATCGGCGACATCACCCATGGCGGGGCCGCCCAGGTCGCGGCGCAGGACGATAAGGGCAAATATGCAGCGATCTATCTCGAGACCCATCTCGGGATCGTGCCGGAGATCCCCAATTCGCTGCTGACCGTCGATCCGCAGATCAACGGCCTCTGGGGCGTCAACCATCGCGGCGATGGGGTGGCGTCGCTGACCATGCTCTGCAACGGCATCTCCAGCCCGCAGAACTTCACCAACGTCTATCCGCACAATCTGCCGTCGCCATCGGCGATCGTGGATTGCTCGCCGGTATGGGATCCGCGCGATCCGGCGCAGAGCAGGAGCAACCCTGCAACATGGACCGTCAACAAGAATCCGGTGCTGCAGCTGATCTTCTATCTGACGGCGGAAGACGGGGGCGTCGGCCTGGACTTCGACGCGGTGATTGGGCCGAACCTCGCGGCCTGGATGGGCGAGGCGGATCTCTGCGACCAGCCGGTGGCGAGATCCGACGGATCGATGGAGCCGCGCTACCGGTCGGACGGCTGGTACACCTATGATAACGCGCCGGCTGACGTCATCGGCTCGATCCTGTCGACCTGCGACGGCTGGCTCGGCGAGGCCGGCGATGGCTCGCTGGTGATCGTCGTTGGCGTCTATCGGCCGCCGGCCGATCCGCCGATCACGGCCGATCACGTTCTCGGGTTCTCGCTCGATTACGGGCAGGCCGACGAGCAGCTGATCAACGTGCTGGACGTGACGTTTACCGACCCGGCGCAGAACTATGTGACGGTGCCGACCGAGCCGTGGCGCGACGAGGCCTCGATCTCGCTGGTGGGTGAGACCAAGTCGAAGCCGCTCGAGCTGAAATGGGTGCAGAGCAGCTCGCAGGCGCGGCGCCTGGCGGACCGCGCCATGCAGCGGCTCAACCCCCAACTCACCGGCTCGTTCACGACGACGCTCTATGGCCTGCGCTATCTCGGCCGCCGCTGGGTACCGATTCAATATCCGTTCGTATCGGGGCTGCAGAACAACGTCGTCGAGATCCAGAACGCCGAGGTCGACCTGATGCGCGGGCGGATCCTCTGGCAGTTCAGCCTGATCGCGACCGATACGATCGAAGCCTACGACCCCGCCACCGATGAGGGCGGCGCGCCGGCATCTCCACCGAGCATCGTGCCGGTGCTGCTCCGGCGCGAGGACGGCAACCCGTATATCCGCGAGGACGGCACGGCTTACATGCGGGAGGCATCGCTGTGACAGGGAAGATCTCCGAAGATCCGGACCTCGTGCTCAACGGCACCGAGAAGTATGCCGCCAGCCGCGGCGGCGCCAATTACGGCGTGATCGGCTCGACACTCGCGGCCTGGATGGCCGCGCTCGCCGAGACATTGACCAACAAGACCATCAATGCCGCCAACAACACGATCTCCAATCTCGGCTTGTCGATGTTCGCGAGCGGTGTCGTCGATACCGATACCACGCTTGCCGCCAACAGCGACGGCCGTGTGGCGACGCAGAAGGCGGTGAAGGCTTATGCCGATGCGCTGATCGCGGCCAACGACGCCATGGTGTTCAAGGGCGTCGTCGACTGCTCTGCAAATCCGAACTACCCCGCGGCCGATCGCGGCTGGACCTATAAGGTCAGCGTTGCCGGCAAGATCGGGGGCGGCAGCGGCATCAATGTCGAAATTGGCGACATGCTGATCTGCATCACTGACGGCACCGCCAGCGGCAACCAGGCAACCGTCGGCGCTGCATGGTCGATCGTGCAGGCCAACGTCGATGGCAGTGTCACTGGGCCTGCATCGTCCACGGACGGCAATTTTGCGTTGTTCAATGGGGCGAGCGGAAAGGTCGTCAAGGATTCCGGCATTGCTCTTGCGAGCGCGGCGGATTTCAAGGCCGGCACCGCGAACAAGCTCCTGGACGCTGCGGTCCGCAGCAACACGCCATGTTTCGTGGCTCACAAGAATGGAACGAATCAGACGGGAGTCGTCAGCGCCACATGGACCCAGCTGACATTCGGCACCGAGGTCTATGATATCGGCAACTACTTCGCGTCCAACGTCTGGACCCCGCCGGCCGGCAAGGTGCATCTCAGCGCATCGTTCTATGCGACTGGAACGATCGCCGGCGGAGCCCTGGTCGGCGTTGCGATTGCCAAAAACGGCGCCAATCTGCGGCATGCATTCGTACCTTCCGGCAGCAACTTCGGTGGTGCATCGATCTCATGCGACGATGTCGCCAACGGTACCGATACCTATAGCGTGTTCATCTACGTCACGACGACATCAGGCACGGCAACGGTCGATGGCGGCAGCCAGAACACGCATTTCAGCGGGCACTGGCTGAGCCCGTAGCAGGTCCCCGTCCGGTCACATTCATTCGACACTGAAAGGCTCTACAGCATGACGCTGACAGCGGCAGAGATTTTTCGCGACTATGAGACTGATGGCGTGCCAGGCAGCGGTCCGCATCGACCGGTCAAGGCAGAGATCCGTGGCTGGGGGGCCTGGCTCGAGCAGCTGCAGACCTCTGGACTGCCTGGATTGGCGTTCTCGACGCTCGCCGCGCTGACCGCGGATCTTGCGCATGCGGACAATACCGAGGCGCTGGTCTATGCCGATCCGGTCAAGGCCAACAACGGGCTTTACGTCAAGAGCGGCGCGAGTGGTGCCGGCGGATGGACCAGGTTCGGCGATCTGCCGGGATCGATCGTGCGGCTCACCGTGACCGGCGGAACGGCGAATGCGATCCAGGCGACCGCGACCGAGACGCCGGTGGCGCCTGGGAACAAGTTGTACCTGCTCACGCCGACAGCCAGCAACACTCTTGCGGTCACGATCGCGGTCGATGGCGCGCCGTCGGTTGCGATCAACAATGCCTTTGGGTCAGCCTTGGCTGCGGGGTCCCTGATCGGCGGCTCGCAGGTGCTGATGGGCTGGTTGACCGACCATTACCAGCTGCTGATTTCGGCCGTCGTGGATGGCAGCGCTATCCTGGCGGATGCCGTGGCGGCCCGGGATGCCTCATCCAGCTATGCCAATGCCTCGGCGGCGTCGGCCACGGCTGCGGCATCCTCGGCGTCGGCGCTCGGCAACCAGGTGCATCAATATGACGCCCGCGCTCTGGCGGCCGCGGCCACGATTCCGGTTGGGGTGCAGGCGATCAAGATCACGCGCTATGCGACCGGCTATCCGCTGGCCTATGCAACCTATATCCCGGGTATATCGACCGGCCCGATGGCCTTTCAGGAAGCGGCGGGTCACTGGTGGCAGCTTGATCTGTCGGCCAAGGAAGCGATCGTCGAGTGGTGGGGCACGAAGGCCGACGGCTCGACCAATGACACCACCGCGTTTCAGCAAGCGATCAACGATTGTAACGCCAATTTCGTGGGAACGCTGAAATGCGTCGGTCAGAACTATTCGGTGATCGGAGGGCTGGTCAATTCGGGGTCGGTGAAAATCGCGGGTTGCGGCTATGGCGCGGCCGCGACTACGATTCAAGCTTGGCACACTGACGTCACAGTCCTCACGATCACAGGGAGCGGCGGCGGCCTCGAAAACCTGTCGATCTTCGCCAAGGGCACCAACAACGATACGGGGACCTTCGGCGCGACGCACAACAGCGTCGTCATTTCCGGAAACGAGAACACCTTCGCCAACCTCTACATCTGGGGTGGTCTCGGCCTGTACTGCATCGGGACGGATAACGTCTTCATGGGCAACATCGACGTGTCCTTGTCCTACGGAGTCGGCAATCTGACCATTGCTGGCGCCGACTGGTACACGCGCGTCAAGATCGATAGCGCGCCGGCCGCGGCCTCGCCGACGGATACGCCTCCCTTCGCAGCGTGGGTCGGCAGCACGCCCTATACGGTCGGCAAGACGCGTGTGATCTCCGGCTATATCTGCGTCTGTACACAGGCGGGTACCTCCGGTGCCTCGGCGCCGACGCTGAAGAATTTCGGCATTGACATTGTCGATGGCACCGCGAAATGGCAGCTGCTCGGCAAGCAGGGCCTGGCCGGGGTCTATATCGGTGGGGCCGCCGGTGAGAATTTGTTCATGGGCTGCGACTTCACCGGCGCGGGCTATGAATACGGCGCCTTCATCGACGCGACGGCGGGCTATGTGACTTTCGACAATTGCGTGGTCGCCGCGCCGATGCAGGTCAACCACGCGTCGGGCTTCGTCGTGAGAGGGTGCCGTCTCGGCGGCAACATCACGGTCAATTCCGGCTATACGGGGATGACGACGATTACCGACAATCAGGCGGTCGGCACCTGGGGGATCACGATCGGCGCCGGTGCCGCGACAAAGATCGCGGACAATATTCTCAACGGCGGCCTGATCCAGATCCTGGGCTCGACGGATTATTATTCAGTGATGGGCAACGTGAAATGCAGCGTGTCGGCCACTGCGACCGGAACCCACTTCTCAGTCGCCAATGACATCTGAGTTGTCCTATGCGGTGACTCATGCCGCATGACGAGATGAGGGACGAACGTCGATGATCGATCTCGCTTCGATCACGACGGGCGACAAGTGGAAGCAAACGAAAGCAAGTTGCGGAGCTCGGCAGATCCGGAACTTCCCAGCGAATTTACCGCCAGCGCTCCTAGAAAGAAGATCAGGCAGCAGGGTTCGATGATCCGGCGCCAAGTTGCAAATTGAGCGAGGACTGCAATGGCGCACGAGATCCATGCAGCCCTCCAGATCGATTGTGTCATGGCGAATACTGCATAGGCGGTGATCACTATGAGCAATAGCGTTTTCAAGAGCCTAGTCGGATGAAGCCGCCGTTCCAGTTCTATCTCGAAATCGGAACACATAGCTAATCTGCCCCAAAAAAAGTTATAGCTAATTTGGTATGGTAGCATTTGAATTGGTCCGCATGTCAAGGTTGAATTCGTGTCTTTGCGCGCCTGCATCCGATTAGTGCGTAGCATTTTAGATCGGCACAAAGCGCCCCCCGTGAAGAATCTAGTTCGATCGAGCTGACGCGCGAGAGTTTGCGCGCGGTGTTTCCGCGCGCGTAGCGTTTCCAACGCGGTATCCACTTTCTACTCCCGAAGTCAGTCATGGCCGACTCCGCTGCCCCTCCGTGGCGCGAGGAATCGGTGCAGCCGCCATGCGCGTCCCCATGCATCACACGGCATCGCCCCCCCCTCGTCCAGATGCGACATATGCCAGATATCCTCCTCAACCTGCTCGGTAAGTCCGATCTCCTGATCGTCTTCGTGGGCATGGCTTATCTGCTCGCGCAGACCAACCGTTCGCTGCATACCGTCCTCTCGGACATGACGCGGCTGCTTGCAGGGCAGCCGCCGGCCACTTTGAAGCCTGCCGCCGTGCTTGCGTCGCAGATTGCACCAGCGCCTGTGTCGCCCCCGCCAGCGGTATTGCCGGCGCCGACGGCGGCCGATCCGGCGCCCTGGATGAAGGGGGCCATGGCTCAAATCGGCTTTCGCGAGACCGGTGACAACCACGGCATCGACCGCTTCATCGCGATGGCCCATTGCGGCGCGAATGGCGATCCATGGTGCGCGATCTTCGCCAACGCCATGCTCGAGCAAGCGGGCGTGCCGGGCACGCGTTCAGCGAGCTCGCAGTCTTTCCGGTCTCATCCGGGGTTCGTCAAGATCGAAGCCCCCTCGCGCGGCGCGATTGCAGTGTTCTGGCGCGGCCAGCAGGGCTCCGGCCTCGGTCATGTCGGGTTCTACTGGGGTGAGGACGATACCCGCGTCTGGACGCTCGGCGGCAACGAGAATGATATGGTCCAGATCGAGGCGTTGCCGAAGGCCTCCGAGCGCTTCGGCCTGATCGGCTATTGGTGGCCGACGGGCGTAGCCGTGCCGACCACAGGCCCGGCGATCATGCCGGCGGGCTCGGCGACCCGCATGCAGTCCGCTCCCGGAAACGCACCAGCACCAGCCGCAGTCCCCGCGCCGCGCGCCCGCCAGACGACGATCGTGGCAACGATGTTCGGGAACGGCGAGCCGTCGGCCTATGGCGGCCAGGTGGACGACGCTAAGCCTGGCGTCGCGCTGCCGTTTCGCTTTGCCGGCGAGCGCCCGCGCGTCCGCGTCATCAAGGGCGCGCGCTTCGTCGACTGCGACATCGTCGATGTCGGTCCTTGGAACACCAACGATCCCTATTGGGAAACAGGCGCCAGGCCACAGGCCGAAACGGGCACCGATGGGCGCGGCCGTCGCACCAACCGTGCCGGCATCGATCTCACCTTTGCGGCAGCCACTGCCGTCCAGCTCGACGGGAAGGGCCTCGTCGACTGGGAGTTTATCGATCAGCCCCAACCGAAGGTCTCCTGACGTGGATATCGCAGCAGCGGCCGCCACGGCCGAGAAGATCGTCGAGGAAGTCGCCAAGGTCGAGCCGACGCTCGCCACCATGGCCGGCATGTTCGTGCCGGGCGCTGCGCCCGTCGTAGCATCCGTGCAGCCAATGGTCGCGTTGGCGATACCGTTCGTCGAGCAGGCGCTGAAGGCCATTGCTGAACAGCGCAACGGCGACGCGCTCGCAGCCTTCGCCGAGCTGATCGGCCATCTCACCAAAGGCATGTCGAATTCGCCGGTGCTCAGCCCGACCGGCGTCACGATCCCTGCTGTTGGGGCTGAAGGAGGTTGAAGTGCAGAACGCGATGAAGAACTGGAAGACGAGTGCGGCCGGCGCGCTCATGGTGCTGAGCGGCATTGGCGCGATGTTTGGCGTCAAGACGGGCATCGATCCGTCGGCCGCCGTGGCGACGATCATGGGCGGTATTGGGCTCATCTTCGCCAAGGACGGTAACGTCAGCGGCACCTGAACGACGACATAGCGCGGCCGGCGGCCCGATGCGGCCGCCGGCCGCGCTCTATTGGTTGTGACATGCATCATCGGAGGCAACGCGCGCCCGGTCGAGCGCGCCACCATGTGGGAATGACAGGTGAACCAATCGGACAGGGGCGCTGACAAGACCGTCAGCGAGAAGCTGGTCGACAGCGTGCTGCTCAAGGCGTGGTCGCGCACCAGCATGATCGTGGCGACCATGGTCCTGCTGCCGATCGTGTTCTCGATCGGCAATCGGGTCCTAGCGTCGATGGACCAGGTCTCCGACAAGCTCGACCAGATGCGGATGGCGCAGATCGAAGCGTCCGCCAAGATCGAGGCTCTTCGCATGCAGCTCACCGTGCAGCAGCAGAGCCTCGCCGACCATGAAGCGCGTGTGCGTCAGCTCGAGCGCAGCCCCGTTCTGCGACAGTAAGTAGCCCTTCCTCGTCATGGCTGGGCTTCCGCGCGGCTGGGATTCCTTGGTTTCACCAGAGCATTTTAGGTGATCCGCGTTGGATCACCGCGCTAGATGACATGCTGAGAACGGTACCGTCAAAGAATGTTAGCTCTACCGCGATATCGCCGACTTTGTTTACGGTAAGAATTCGCCGAGGAGTTCCGCTCTGATCAACAACAACATGGCCAGCTTCCAGATGAGAGACCGCAGCAAAAATTCCAATGCAGTAAGCGTTATGCGTTGCGTTCCGCTCGCTTAAGTTGCGTGATGATCCATAAATGCAATCGTCAATTGATGACAAATCGGCGGCCTCGACAGGTTATCCAACATGATCCGCTCCCACGAAAGCGGGGGCTTCTTAAAAAAGGGTGATGGTGATCTCGGCGTTTTCGGTAGGCTATCATCGCGCCCATTTCGGGCACGACGGTGGTGAGGGCTGGGAATTTCAATGTCAGCTGAGCTTGCGTCTTAGCCAAGTCTGCGCGGGACGTTCGATGAGTTGATAGCTGCCGGCAGCGAAGGCCACGGTCAGCAGGATCGAGAGAGAAAAGCCCAACACCGAATAGCCTTGGTGACCTTGCGTAAGAAAAATGGCGAACCACGACCACATATAGATTGAGTAACTGATCTCGCCCAGGAACACCACGGAAGGACACGACAGAAAGCGACCGGTCGTGGTTTGATATCTGGCAGCCGCCACAAGAAACAGGGCAATTGCCGGCGCAAACACGAAGTTAGGGGTAAGGACCTTGATGTCCCCCTTCGTGAGATTGGCGAAAATAATGATGGATAGGCACCACGCTGCGCAGCACCAAGTTGTTAATTCTGCGACCGCGTTGCGGTGTCGTTTTTGGCCGTACGTCTGCACAACCTTTCCGGCTAAAACACCGGAGATAAATTCCGGCGATCGGGTGTAGGGACTGAAATATGTGACCCAGCCCCAAAAGTCAGCGCTGACCTTTTCATCGTGCCAGAACAATGGCTTTACATTGGCGTCAAGCCATTCGCGGTTGTGAAGGACAAAAGCTAATAGCGCTGGAGCAGTGGCCAATACCAGGCCGAGCGCGATCTCGGGGCGCTTCATTCGGTCGGGCACCGCTAGCGCTAAAGGAACGAACATCAAGTAGAAGAACCACTCTGTGCTGACAGACCAGTCGGGCTGGAAAATCAGACTTTGCATGTTGAACCAGGACTGAGTCAGCGTGAGATAATCAATAAAGGCGCCAGGACGATCCGAAAAAAATGGTCCCGCGTCGCGTTGCAGGGATAGAACAAGCGTCAGCGCATAGAGCGGATAAAGGCGTGAAAGGCGGGCAACGAAGAACTGCCAGCAGGCTCGACGCAAATTGATCGAATTGAAGATGTGCCCGTAATTGGTCTGGATCACGAACCCGCTCAGCACAAAAAATAACGACATTCCGAAATAGGCCAAGCGCGCACCAGCACCTACTATTCCGATTTGATCGGTGCGGGGATCAAACGAAGACGCGTGAGCGTGAGCAATGAGAACGGCGAACGCCGCGACGAACCGAAGTCCGGTGAGTTCAGGAATCCGCATTGCACGCGCCTCTTGGTGTGCTGACGGGACCTCAACATTCAACCTAGGCAATCCGATATCAACTGGTCGTCGTAAATGGGGCAGGCGCTACTGTTTCGACTTGAGCGCGGTCGCAGCGTCGACGCGTAGCGACTTCAGACCGCAAAACTCCAACAGGAAATCTGGCATGATCGAGCTGACGCGCGAGCGCCAGCGCACGGTCTTACCGCGCGCGGCTGAGACAGTGATCGAGGCGTTCTGACCTTGCCCCCAAGTTTTATCCAGGTCTGAGTTCGTTCGGGCGGTTGGATGTGCCCATCCGGGCGGTGGTAGCGGCGGGAGCTGGCGCGGAGCTCTCGGCATAGCGCAACGCCAGATCCCGACGCGGATTGCAGGTGGCGGCGAACTCGGATGGCGTCTTCCATCCGAGCTGGGAGTGCGGCCGAGCGTCGTTATAGTCGGCCTGCCAGCATCGGAGCGCAACGCGGGCCTGGGCGAGCGAGGTGAACAGCGTCTCGTTCAGCAGTTCATCCCGCAGGCGGCCGTTGAAGCTCTCGATGAAGGCGTTCTGCATGGGTTTGCCCGGCGCGATGTAGTGCCAGGCGATGCGGCTCTGATCGGCCCATGTCAGGATGGCATTGCTGGTGAGTTCGCTGCCGTTGTCGCTCACCACCATCTTGGGCTTGCCGCGCTCGGCGACCAGCCGGTCCAGCTCCCGAGCGACCCGGGCGCCCGAGAGCGAGGTGTCGGCCACCAGCGCCAGGCACTCGCGGGTGCAGTCGTCGACCACGGTCAGGACGCGGAAGCGCCGGCCGTCGGTCATCTGATCCGACACGAAGTCGAGCGACCAGCGATCATTCGAGAGCAGCGGCACCGTCATCGGTGCTCGTGTGCCGAGGGCCCGCTTGCGGCCACCTCTGCGGCGCACCGCGAGCCGTTCCTCACGATACAGCCGGAACAGCTTCTTGTGATTGACCAGGTAGCCCTCCCGCTTGAGCAGGACGTGCAAGCGACGATAGCCGAAGCGGCGGCGCTCATGGGCGATCGCCCTCATGCGCTGCCGCAGCCCGGCATCATCGGCCCGGCTCGTCTGATATCTGACCGTCATGCGGCAACATCCGATGGCTTTACACGCCCGCCGTTCGCTCAACCCGTGAACACCCACGAGATGTGCGACAGCTTTCCGCTTCGCAGCGGGCGTCACCACTTCTTTCCCAGCAGATCCTTCAGCGCTGCATTGTCCAGCATGGCCTCCGCCAGCAGCCGCTTGAGCCGCGTGTTCTCGTCCTCCAGCGTCTTCAGCCGCTTGGCCTCCGAGACGTCCATTCCGCCGAACTTGGCCTTCCACTTGTAAATGCTGGCGTCGCTCACGCCATGCTTGCGGCAGAGATCGGCGACCGGAACGCCGGCCTCGTGCTCCTTCAAAATCCCGATGATCTGCTCTTCCGTAAAGCGGCTGCGCTTCATGCTCTGGTCCTCGTTGGGCCAGAACGAACTTCAAACTGGATTAAGCTCCAGGGGCAAGGGCAGTTCGTCGCCAAGGAGGAGATGCTGACCAAAGGTCGGCGCCAGCGCCACCCAGGCGGACGCGGCTGGCGTACTTTCCTGGCTAATCTCCACGAAATGCGCCGGCTTTGCACTCATGGACCTCGAAGAGAGCCTGGCCTATACGCCGCAGCGCATGGCCGAGATGTGGCCGCATCGCCTTGCGGCGGGGCGGCGTAGGTGTGGCGCGGTTCAGCGAAGCGCCGGCTTGGCAGCTGACGGCTTTCGACGAGATCTCCGGCAACCGTATGGGCGACCGGAATAGCCGCAGTTTCACTCAGCAGCTCGACTCGATGCAGCGCAATCAATAATGGCGCGCTTGCCATCGGCCTCAGCCTCTACAATGAGAGAGTTGATTGTGTCTGACCTTGAGCATTTATACGTAACTGAAAATTCCTTCCCGCAGCCACTCGCTGGATCGCCGAGGCGAAATGCTGATATCGAAAATTCACATCGGGTGCGCTGATTGCATGAACGAGCCAGAGGTGCGGTCACGTTGCCGCGTTTGACCGGGATTGATGCTCCTATGGTGCCCTTGCAATTCAACCCGTAGCTTGCGGACAACACCTCGATCTCCGGGCGGTCACCGGACCACAAACGGCCGAGCATCCTCCAAGGTATTTCAGATTTGGCTGCTTGGCCCCCGACGACAACCGCCAGCAATAGCATAGTTACGACCAGGGCCGGCTTAATCGAAATGTGAGGTCCAGAAACGCCCGACGGGCGGGGCGGCAACGCTTGAGTGGCTCCTACTCTTCCAAGACACGCCCGTAGCCAGGATCTGCTGGGACGCTCGATCAATTGATACGTTGCATAAGAGACGACCAGGGTAAATGCGATACCGAACGCAATTCGGCCAACCGTATCCAAAGCAAAGGTCCCGTTCAGCGCAGGTTCCGGCCTGAGGAAAACCCTTAAAGTCCAGGTGTGAACGAGGTAGATTGAGTAACTTGCCTCACCAAGAGCAACCAGGGTCGGGGAGGACAACAATCGTGTAAACCGCGTATCGTAGCGCGCGACGTAAAAGAGGATGTACGCTATCGAAGGGACGCAAACGAAATTGTTCGAAAGGTGCTGTACGTAAGCAGCGACAACGGTCTCGTGACCATAGCCAACCTTCACCAAACCTGCACCGACGAGAAGTAGAAAGGCCGCTGCCAGTCCGACATCCCGAAACCGGGTTTCGGTCGCTGAGCATTGGAGCGGTCTCAGACGTATGATCAAATGCGATACGAGGCAGCCAGCTACAAATTCGAGAATCCGCACATACGGTGAGAAGTAAAAAAGCCAGCGGTAGAACGAACTTGAGAAGCGATCGTTCAAGTCGATGTAGTCGGGTATGGTTTTGCGAGCCAAGCCAAGAAACTCAGCCAGGAAGTAGCGGGAGGCAACGAGCATCAGAATGCTCGCGCAGCAGAAGGTGATGAGAGCCCAGAAGGCGGCGCGGCCACTCCGTAATCGAAAGCTCAGAAACGCAACCCCAATATACGCGAGATAGAAAAACGTCTCGGTCGAAATCGACCAGGAAAGTGGAGACAGCCAGTCTATTATGGACTGCCCTTCATAGATGTTGTACCACGCAGGATTGCGTGAGGCTGAAGTAGTGGGCCAAGATGGCAAGGAGTAGGTCAGTCCTACCATAGGTCTTGGCAAGGAAGTTGTCCGCAAACACCGAAAACAAGAGAAGAACAAGGTAGAGGGGGAATAGCCGTGCGAATCTCGCTGTCGCGAATTCACGCACGGCTTGTGCAGTTCCAACAGTACCAAAAAGTCTCGCGTAGTTGTAGTGGATCACGAAGCCGCTCAAAACAAAGAATAGCGGCATGCCGTACATTGCAACAAACGAAAGCTTATCCCGAATATTGTAATTCTGAAATGTTGCAATCCAGTCTGTCGCATGCGCGAACAGGATGAAAAAGGCAGCAAAGAATCGTAGTCCGGTCAAAGCTGGTAAAGGGGGGAGGCGGTCGATGAGCGGGTCCTCGGTAGTCGTGGGCTGACCTGCAAATCGCTTGTCGACAGCGGGCGCGTTCATCGAGTGCATCTCTCCCCCAAACCAGCTGTGCTACCTATAGGGCGTTGTGCGCGTAGGGTGAAGCATGCCGGCAACATTTCGGCTGGGAAGTGGCAGATCTGTGCCTGCACTGCTTGACGTTGAGCGCTTCGTACGGTTGAATAGTTGAGCATTTTCTAGCCTGAGGGGTGACCTTGGGGGCATTTTTTTGTTCCGGAGATTGTACAGTGAACCTTCTGGCCCGTTTATCCCGCTTTGCGTGGTCTGGCCGAGATGTGCGGCCAGAATCTCGCTCGGGGGACGTCGATCTCGGAACTCGGTTCGATCGAGGGTTCATCGACCAGATAGAGCGAACCGGCTTTCACCCCTTTATTTTGGTCCGCCTGGGGGAGGGCAACGAGGGGTCTGGTGCTTTTCTGACTTGCCCCACTCAGAACGAGGCCGGACAATTTGTGCGGGAGCTGTCAGAGCTTCCGGCGTTTGCGGGATCTCAGTTGCTTCGGGGGGTGGAGCGCGCGCTTCAACTCGACACCTATGAAGCTTGCAGCTGCTTTTACGCTTGGGCAACGGGCGCCAACGAGCTGCAAGAAACGATCCATGTCGGGCGCGCGGGCGAGGTTAATCATCCGTCGTTCTTCGGATATCCAGCGTATGGGCTGGGCGATCTGGCGTCACCATTGTCTGCCGACCAAAAGTCCAGACTGCTCCGTGCCGCCGTAGACGCCTATGAGGCGACTTCTGGAAACGATGCGTTTCGCTGGGCGATTTTCGAGGCGATGACGTTAGCACTATGCAGAATATATGCGAAGGCAAGTAGGTATGAGGAAGCCGCAGATGTCATTCAGCAAGCGATAGTGCGAGCGCCGGGATCTGTTCTGCTCAAGGGAGCGAAGCATGCGTTGGCGCTTAAAGCCGCCGGTGCAGACGTTCACCCCAGGCTCGAGAAATTCCTTGGCGATGACAATGACTATCTTAAGCAGTTCGTTTGTACCTTGCCGTTCGAGCGGTTCGACATCGGGCCAGACGGAACGGTGCTTCTTTGCTGCGGACATTGGATGCCGACGTCAGTTGGGAACTTCATGGACCAGTCCGTGGAGGACGTGCTCAATTCTCGGGTGGCTCTAGACATTCGAAGGTCCGTGACAGACGGAACCTACAAATACTGCAATCACGTTGATTGTGGAGCGATGGTCAGAGATACGCTGACCAGGGTTGAAAATGCGCCTGAAGTGATCCGGACCGCGATGGAGACGAAGGATTTTCGCCTTGATCATCCTTCGGAGGTGATGTTCGCTTTCGACCAGACGTGCAATCTCTCGTGTCCTTCGTGCCGAACGGAGCGGATTGTTGAGAAGCCGTCTCAGTCAACCGCAAAAGCGCGTGCCGTCGAGGATAAGTTTGCACCGCTTCTGGCGAAAGCCAAAATTTTGCACATCAATCCTGCGGGAGAGCTATTCGCGAGCAAGCCGTCTCGCAAAGTATTGGAGATGATCAGCGACGAAGCCGCGCCGGATGTGAAGCTTGCGATTATTTCCAATGGCACGCTGTTCAGCGAGCAGGAATGGAACAAGTATCCGGGGATTCACAATCGAGTCCAGTCAATCCGGATCTCGATCGATGCAGCGACTAAGGTCACGTTCGAGAAATTGCGCCGTTTGGGAAGGTATGAGCCGTTTATCGAGAATATGCGCTTCCTCCGTCATTTGCGTATGACGGTCGTGCCTCAGCTGAAGTTCTCGTTCACATACCAGATCGAAAACTTTCGTGAGATGCCGGCATTCGTCGATTTCTGCGAAGAGATGCATGCTGACTACGCAATTTTCGAGAGGTTGCAGAATATCGCATACACTCCCGCAGACTACCTCGAAAGAGCGGTGCATCGTCCAGAACATCGCCTGTATGGTGAGTTTATTGAGGTGATCAACGCTCCGAAGATGAGCGACGCCCGCTGTTGGCATGATTTCGACTATCCAGGCTACGTCGGCCGCAAGCTTGCAAGTTGACTGCGCTTCCCGACAAATTGCGCGAATTTCAGCCATTGCGGGATGAGGGAAGCGTTTCGGCCTTTTTCCCAATGGTCGCGACGACGACACCGATCCACGCAAACTCGCCTAGATCAGCAGGCGGTCTAACCCTGTGCTGTGTGAGACACTAGATACCAAGCCCATGCGGCATGCATCGCCATTAGCATGACTCCGGCCGCAACGATCTCGACCAGTTGAGGACCACAAACCTCCGGCCGCTGCCAAATTGGTCGAGGAAATAGGCGGACGGAAGTGGCCAGCCGTACGGTGCGCCATCCGGCGATCGCGCCGAAACCTGCCAAGGCAAGCCTTACTGGCAAAATCAAGTGATGGTATCGATAGTCAGGCTCGGAAAAGGCACAGGTGACGAGCGCGTTATAGAGAAAGAATGCCGATAGCCCAATGATGGCTCCGCTGAAGTCGGATGCGCCGAGTGCCTCGGCGAACCGCGCGGCCCATTGGACGCCTAGCCGTCCCGCCAAATGCAGCAGCGCCACACTCCATGCGACAATCATCAGCCAGAATAGGACGGACACGGCTTGATGGTAGTGGGACAGCCACGAGGCGCGCGCCCCTGCATAGAGGTTGCGCATCCACCGCGGTTGGTCTGCCAGGGTGTCGAAGGCGGCCTCTCTCTGAGCGCGATCCAAACTTGGCAGGGCGGAGGAGGCAGCCGAGACAATGTTGCCCCCGATGGACTGTTGCCCGTCTGGGGGAAAGAAGAGGCCGCCCTGGAAAATTGGACTGTCGTTGAAGCGGGTATGAAACCAGCCAGGATTGTAAATGAAATACCAGAGATTTCGCAGGGTGAACTCGGCTGCGTACAGGGGGTGGGCCAAAAAGATTTCCCACGATGCGCCGACGAAGATCGGATCCTTCGCAACCGTCAAGCACATTAACCAGTAATATTCCCAGTTCGGATTCCGGTAGAGTTCATGGCTCAACTCGTCCGGGCTGAAGCGAAAAAAGTGCTTTTCGTAGAAGGGTGTAAGCACCTTGTCGCGAAACTCGGGAGAAGCTGTATTGAATCCGGCGAGCGCGGCAAGCTCGGACGAGTGGCGTGGGTCCGGCTGCATTTTTTCACGAATGATATCAGTTATTGCTCGCATGTTGGGGCCCAACTCAGGTCCCAACGTGATTCTATATTCCGCTGAATTGATATAGAGATTGTAAAAGATCTGCTGGCCGGTGTAGCTCGGTTTGGTAGCTTGCCCCTTCTCGAACATTTCATAGCGCTGGAGGCCGTAGAGCCCGGTGATAGACAGAAAAATGACTATGTTCGCTACGTAGTGCCGAATTGGTACTCTGCGTACGAGGTAGGCAGTGAGGAGCAGGACGGGAAAAAGCAGATTGCCGGCTGGCCGAACCACTGATGCGCCGAGGATCGCAAAGGTCAATGCGTAGAGAGTCGCTGGGTGTCCTCGCACTGCGAAACGAGCGAACAGCCAGATATCGAGCACGCTGACGAATACGTACGCTTGATCATGGTGAACCCACTTCACAAAAAGAACCGGCGTCAGCGTAGCTGCCGCAACCACACCGACTACGTAGGCCCACGTTTCCGAAGCGTCGCGCAGGGTGGCGTAAATCATGACCGGCATGCTGATCGCCATCAAACTCTGAATGATGGTGATACCGATCAGCGATTTGAAATAGAACAATCCACTGCCTATCAGCAGGAGCGGATATCCGATCTCGCGCGATGCCGTGCCCACGTCCGGCCGCGATGTACCTTGCATGAAGGCAATCGCGTATTGGACGAAATCGCCGGCACCGCCAGGAACGCAATACAGCGCCGTCCAAAGGAAAAACGCTTGAACGATGGCTGAGACGAACAGGATCTGGATAGCAGGGTGAACGACTCGAAACCGAAGGTTCGAAGCGCGGCGTGTGGTGCTACTGGCTGCCAGCATTGATTGCTCAGGCACGTCGCGTTCCAAATTCAATTGATATTCAAGAAGATGATCTCTATTGCTAGTAGCTCAAGTTTTCAACAACCATCTAGTGTTGAGCGCGCGGGCACCGGACGAATGTGCCTCGACCGTAGTAAACTTGCGTAGATGCCATTGGACCGGGGAGCGTCCGGCCGGACCATCAGGCCAGCGTCTCATCATTCCGCGCGCCGCGCGCGACAATATAGAGCGCTTCATCAGGCAGGGGCCGCTGCAGGGCTTTTGCCTCGTCCCAAGGCGCGCGCATCCATGCATCGTGCTCCTCGGCCGTCGTGAGGATAACCGGCATGGCCTTGGGATGGATGGCGGCGACGATTGCGTTCGGCTCGGTGGTCAGGAAGCCGTAGACGTCGCAGGTGATCTCGCCTTCCTTTGACCTTGCGGACCGAGGTCCAGCTGGTCCACAGGACGGCAAAGCAGAGCCGGGGATGCGCGGGGACATATCCCATTGATTCCCGAGAACCGCGCGCAAGTGAAGCCGCTAGGTCTGGGGCCTGCCGGCGGGGTGGCCGCAAGCGGGGAACCGATCAAGCGAGCAACGTCTTCCCGGCCTCTGTCAATCGCACATAGGTGCCACTCTCATGCAGCCAAAGCCAGCCACGGGCGACCGCCAAATCGAGGCCGGCCTTGTACTCGGCGGGCGCGGCTTTCAGATCGGCCAGCATGGGCCAGTTGATCTTCTCGATGAAGATGCGGCCGTCCTGCACCGGATCGATGCCAGCAGAGATCCGGACCAGTTCGCGCGCGGCGACTTCGGGATCGGCATAACGGCTGGGCGTGATGAATTTCATCGGTGGATCTCTAAACGGGCATTTGGGGCCAAAGGAGTCCGGGGTTTTGTCCGGGACTTTTCGTCCGTACCAGTCCCGGACTGGCTGCTTTGATCCCTATTTGTTTTACGGCTGAGCACCAAGGACTTTGATCGGGAAAGCTAGGAAAGCGCTTTGATTTAAAGGGATTTTGCACAAGAGGGCGTGGCGATCCCAGCAGGACTCGAACCTGCAACCCGCGGAGTAGAAATCCGCTACTCTATCCAGTTGAGCTATGGGACCGGCGTCGCGAGACGAATATCGCCCGGTGACCATCCCAAGATGAACGTCCGGAGGATGAGCGTCATGGGATAGGTGCCGGGGGCAAAGCCCGGCCGGCGCGCTTTCCATAGCACGGGTCATATGAAAAATCTTCCGTTTCGCCAAGAGCGGCCGAACCCGACGGAGGCCCGGCGAGACCAAGCGGAGGCGGAGGTGGGTCTATCGCCCCATTTGCGCGTCAGCGGCGCCGGATCGACGGCCGCCGCGGCTTGTCTGTATGCCATGTCCTGTGAATTGCCCGTTGATGAACAGATTTTCCTGTCGCATGTGCGTGCCGATGGTCGCGCCTGGGACGGGCCGCTCGCCGGTCCGCTGCAACCTTTGCCATCAGTCCGTCACCATTTCGCGTCCATTCTCGCCACGAATCGGCCAAACACGGACATCTCTCCGCGTGTCCGGAACAGCCGCCCCAATCGCCGTCCAAGGAGCTGCCCCATGATCGGTCTGGTTCGCGCCGCCGTCCTCTGCGCCATCATGGCGCTCGGTCTTGCTTCTGCCCACGCCGCCGACAAGGCGTTCAAGCGCGACGACCTCGCCGATGCCGCGATCAAGCTGGAGGCGCAGATCAAGAGCGAGGCGGGGGCGGTGAACAAGCCGCTGGCGACGCTTCGCACCGATGCCGACGCGGCGCTGCGGCGGAACGACCTACGGACCGGCCTGCAGATCCTCGGGCAGATCGCGACCGCTGCGCCGGATGATTCCGGTAACTGGCTGCGGCTGGCGCACACCGTGCTCAACCAGATCAAGCCGATCAATCCGTCGGAGCAGACCTTCCTCCTGGAGCGGGCCTCGACGGCGGCCTACATCGCCTATCAGCGCGCCGGAAATGCCGGCGAGGAGGCGGATGCGCTGGCCGTGCTCGGCAAGACCATGGCCGAGCGCAAGCTGTGGCGGCCAGCGCTGGATACGCTCAGGATGTCGCTCGAGCTGCGTGAGGTGGCCGATGTCCGTGGGCAGTATGAGCGGATGCGCGACGAGCACGGCTTCAAGCTGCTCGACTACACCGTGGATTCGGACTCGGCGAGCCCGCGCGCCTGCTTCCAGTTCTCCGAGGATCTCGCCAAGCGCACCGACTTCTCGCCGTTCGTGGCCCAGGCCGGCAATGACAAGCCGGCGCTGACCTCGGAGGACAAGCAGCTCTGCGTCGAGGGTCTCAAGCACGGCGAGCGCTACAACATCAATCTGCGCGCCGGGCTGCCGTCGGGCGTCAAGGAGAGCCTGCCGAAATCGGCCGAGTTCAACATCTATGTTCGCGACCGCAAGCCGTTCGTGCGCTTCACCGGCAAGGCCTATGTGCTGCCGCGCATCGGGCAGAAGGGCATTCCGCTGGTCAGCGTCAACACGCCGGCGGTCACCGTCAACGTGTTCCGGATCGGCGACCGCAATTTGATCAACACCGTCATCGACAGCGACTTCCAGCGGCCGCTGTCGAGCTATCAGCTCACCGATCTCGGCAATGAGCGCGGCATGAAGGTGTGGAGCGGCGAGCTGTCGACCGCGATGACCCTGAACCAGGACGTCACCACGGCCTTCCCGGTCGATCAGGCGCTGAGCGACATGCAGCCCGGCGTGTATGTGATGACGGCGGCCCCGAAGGGGCCGACGAGCGGCAATGACGAGGACGGCGGCCAACTCGCGACGCAATGGTTCATCGTCTCCGATCTCGGAGTCGCCGCGTTCTCCGGCAATGACGGCATTCACGTGTTCGTCAATTCGCTGGCCTCGACTGATCCGGTCGCGCGCGCCGAGGTGCGGCTGGTGGCGCGCAACAACGAGATCCTCGCGACGCGCAAGACCGACGACGCCGGCCACGTGCTGTTCGAGACGGGCCTGGCGCGTGGCGAGGGCGGGCTGTCGCCGGCGATGCTGACCGTGTCGGGCGAGAAGACCGACTATGCCTTCCTCAGCCTGAAGACGTCAGCCTTCGACCTGTCCGATCGCGGCGTCGCCGGGCGCGAAGCGCCCACGGGGCCGGACGCTTTCGTCTATTCCGAGCGCGGCGTCTACCGCTCCAACGAGACGGTCTACCTCACCGCGCTGCTGCGCGACGGCAAGGGCAATGCCATGACCGGCACGCCGCTGACGCTGGTCGTCGAGCGTCCCGACGGCGTCGAGTTTCGCCGCGCGGTGCTGCCGGACCAGGGCGCCGGCGGCCGTTCGTTCAGCGTGGCGCTGAACTCGGCGGTGCCGACCGGCACCTACCGCGTGCGCGCCTTCACCGACCCAAAGGGGACGGCGGTCGGCGAGACCACCTTCATGGTCGAGGATTACGTCCCCGAGCGGCTGGAATTCGATTTGAGCTCCAAGGACAAGCAGATCAAGGCTGAGACTCCGGTGGAGGTGAAGGTCGACGGCCATTTCCTCTACGGTGCGCCGGCCTCCGGCCTGCAGCTCGAGGGCGACCTGCTGGTGACGACCGCGCCCGAGCGGCCGGGGTTCCCGGGCTACCAGTTCGGCGTCGCCGACGAGGAGAGCGCCTCCAACGAGCGCTCCCCGATCGAAGGCATGCCGGAAACGGACGAGAAGGGGGCGGCGACGTTCCCGGTGAGCCTGCCCAAGCCGCCGTCCTCCAGCCGGCCGCAGGAGGCGCAGATCTATGTGCGCCTGGCTGAGACCGGCGGCCGCGCCGTCGAGCGCAAGCTGGTGCTCCCCGTGGCGCCCAAGGCGGCGCAGATCGGCATCAAGCCGTCGTTCTCCGGCAAGAGCGTCGGCGAGGGCGACAAGGCCGAGTTCGACGTCGTGTTCGTCTCGCCGGAGGGCAAGACGCTGGCGCGAAGCGGGCTGCGCTATGAGCTGCTGAAGATCGAGTCGCGCTACCAGTGGTACCGGCAGAACTCCTATTGGGAGTATGAGCCGGTGAAATCGACGCGGCGCGTCGGCGACGGCGACGTCACGATATCAGCCAACAAGCCGGCGCGGCTGAGCTTCCAGCCGGAGGCCGGGCGCTATCGCCTCGACGTCAAGTCGGCGGATGCCGACGGCCCGGTGACGTCGCTGCAGTTCGATGTCGGCTGGTACACCGACGGCAGCGCCGACACGCCGGATCTCTTGGAGACCTCGCTCGACAAGCCGCAATACCAGTCCGGCGAGAGCATGATCGTGACGGTCAATGCGCGCACTGCCGGCAAGCTGACGGTCAACGTGCTCGGCGACCGGCTACTGACGACGCAGACCACCGAGGTCAAGGAAGGTACCAACCAAGTCAAGCTTGCGGTCGGCAAGGATTGGGGCACCGGCGCCTACGTCGTCACGACGCTGCGCCGTCCGCTCGATGCGTCCGCGCAGCGCATGCCGGGCCGCGCGCTCGGCGTCGCCTGGTTCGGCATCGACAAATCAGCGCGCACGCTCAACGTGGCTCTGACGCCGCCTGCGCTGGTACGTCCGGGCTCGGCGTTGAAGATTCCGGTCAAGGTCGGTGGGCTCAATCCCGGCGAGGACGCCAAGATCGTGATCGCGGCGGTCGATGTCGGCATTCTCAACCTCACCAACTACAAGCCGCCGGCGCCCGACGATTACTATCTCGGCCAGCGCCAGCTCTCCGCGGAGATCCGCGACCTCTATGGCCAGCTGATCGACGGCATGCAGGGCACGCGCGGCCAGATCCGCTCGGGCGGTGACAGTGGCGGAGCCGAGCTGCAGGGCTCGCCGCCAACGCAGAAGCCGCTGGCGCTGTATTCGGGCATCGTGACCGTCGGGCCCGATGGCACCGCCGAGGTCAGCTTCGATATCCCGGAGTTCGCAGGAACTGCGCGGGTGATGGCGGTCGCATGGAGCGCCACGAAAGTCGGCCGGGCGAATGTCGACGTCACCGTGCGCGATCCGGTGGTGTTGACCGCGACCTTGCCGCGCTTTTTGCTGAGCGGCGACCGCGGCACGCTGTCGTTCGACCTCGATAACGTCGAGGGCGCGCCCGGCGACTATGTCGTCGGCGTCAAGGCCAGCGGCCCGGTCAAGGTCTCCGGCAATGCCAACGTCACGCTGAAGCTCGCCGCCAAGCAGCGGGCGTCGTCGACGCTGCCGCTGGATGCCAGCGGCACCGGTACGGCGCAGCTCGACGTCGATATCAAGGGCCCCAACGGGCTGGCGCTGGCGCGGCACTATCAGCTCGACGTCAAGCCGGCGACCCAGGTGCTGGCGCGGCGCTCGATCCGCACGCTCGCGAAGGGCGAGAGCCTGACGCTGACATCGGACATGTTCAATGATCTCGTGGCGGGCACCGGTACGGTGTCGCTGTCGGCGGGACTGTCGACCGCGCTCGATGCGGCGACCATCCTCAAGGCGCTCGACCGCTATCCGCATGGCTGCTCGGAGCAGATCACCAGCCGCGCGATGCCGCTGCTCTATGTCAACGAGCTCGCAGCCGGCGCGCATCTCGCGATGGACACCGAGGTCGACCAGCGCATCCGCGACTCGATCGACCGCTTGCTGGCGCGTCAGGGCTCCAACGGCTCGTTCGGCCTGTGGTCGGCCGGCGGCGACGATCCCTGGCTCGATGCCTACGTGACGGATTTCCTGACCCGCGCCCGCGAAAAGGGCTTTGCCGTGCCGGACGTGCTGTTCAAGAGCGCGCTCGACCGCGTCAGAAACTCGGTGGTCAATGCCGAGGAGCCGGAGAAGAGCGGCGGCCGCGATCTCGCCTACGGCCTCTACGTGCTCGCGCGCAACGGCGCGGCGCCGATCGGCGACCTGCGCTATCTCGCCGACACCAAGCTCGGCAATCTCGCAACTCCAATTGCCAAGGCGCAGCTCGCCGCGGCGCTCGCGCTGGTCGGCGACCGCGCCCGCGCCGAGCGGGTCTATGCGGCAGCCGCCGACAGCCTCGCGCCGAAGCCGGTGCTGGTGTTCGGCCGCACCGATTACGGCTCCGACCTGCGTGATGCGGCGGCATTGGTGTCACTGGCCGGCGAAGGCAATGCGCCGCGCGCGACGCTGACGCAGGCGGTGACCCGCGTCGAGGCAGCGCGTGGCCTGACGCCGTACACCTCGACGCAGGAGAATGCGTGGATGGTGCTGGCGGCGCGTGCGCTCGCCAAGGAGACGCTGACGCTCGATGTCAACGGGCAGGCGGTGAAGCAGGCGCTGTACCGCAGCTACAAGGCGGCTGAGCTCTCGGGCCAGCCGCTGAAGATCACCAACACCGGTGATGCGCCGGTGCAGGCGGTGGTCTCCGTCTCCGGCTCGCCGCTGACGCCGGAGCCGGCGGCATCGAACGGCTTCAAGATCGAGCGTGGCTACTACACGCTCGACGGCAAGCCGGCCGATATCAGAACCGCGAAGCAGAACGACCGTTTCGCTGTCGTGCTGAAGGTCACCGAGGCCAAGCCGGAATACGGGCACATCATGGTGTCCGACTATCTACCGGCGGGGCTGGAGATCGACAATCCGCATCTGGTGTCGTCGGGCGACAGCGGCACGCTGGACTGGATCGAGGACGGCCAGGAACCGGTCAATACCGAGTTCCGCGACGACCGCTTCACCGCCGCGCTCGACCGCGCCGCGGATTCCAAGTCCGTGTTCACGGTCGCCTATGTGGTGCGGGCGGTGTCGCCGGGCAAATACGTGCTGCCACAGGCCTATGTCGAAGACATGTACAATCCCTCACGCTATGGTCGGACCGGTACGGGCTCCGTGGAGGTCCGCGCGGCGAAATGAGCGAGGGTGGAACGAGTGATCGTGAGTTGGGTGGCCGGACGGTGCCGCACACTCCGTCATGCCCAGGCTTGACCCGGGCATCCATCGCTCGCGGCGACGAAGGCGCGGCTGGCCGGGACAAGCCCGGCCATGACCCGAGGAGATGGCGGAGCGTCAAACGGCCGCTCGCGGGCGCGCTGTTCTTGTTCGTCGCAGTCATCCTTGCCTTCACCGCCTACACCATCTCCCTCGGCCCCCTGCCGCTGCGCGAGGCCAAAGCCGTGTCCACCAACGTCGTCGACCGCCACGGCAAGCTGCTGCGCGCCTATGCGATGGCGGATGGGCGCTGGCGGCTGCCGGTCAGCGCGAAGAAGGACGTCGATCCGACCTATTTGAAACTGCTGTTCGCCTATGAGGACCAGCGCTTCTACGACCATCACGGCGTCGACCCCCGCGCGCTGGCGCGCGCCACGATCCAGCTCGGCGCGCACGGCCACATCGTGTCGGGCGGCTCGACCATCACGATGCAGCTGGCGCGGCTGCTCGAGCCCAGGCGGCAGCGCTCGCTGCACGCCAAGCTCAGGCAGATCGTGCGCGCGCTCGAGCTCGAGCGAGAGCTGAGCAAGGACGAGATCCTCGATCTCTACCTGACGCTCGCGCCCTATGGCGGCAATCTCGAAGGCATCCGTGCCGCCTCGATCGCGTATTTCGGCAAGGAGCCGAAGCGGCTGTCACTGGCGGAAGCGGCACTCTTGGTGGCGCTGCCGCAGTCGCCGGAGACGCGGCGGCTCGACCGGCATCCGGAGGCCGCTCGACGCGGCCGCGACCGCGTTCTCGACCGCATGGTGTCGGAGAACGTGATCTCCGCCGAGGACGCGGCGCAGGCGAAGGCGCAAGCCGTGCCGGCCTTCCGCCAGCCGATGCCGATCCTGGCGCCGCATGCTGCCGACCAGGCCTCGGCGACCGTCAAGGATCAGCCGATCATCCGCCTTACGCTGGATGCCTCGCTGCAGAAGGTGCTGGAGCCGCTGGCGCGCGATCGCGCCATCGCATTGGGACCGAACGTCTCGGTCGGCATCATCGTGGTCGACAATGACAGCGGCGACGTGCTCGCCCATGTCGGATCGGCCGACTATTTCGACGAGAAGCGGGCAGGGCAGGTCGACATGACCCGCGCGGTGCGTTCGCCAGGATCGACCCTGAAGCCGTTCATATATGGGCTCGCCTTCGAGGACGGCTTCGTGCACCCGGAGAGCCTCATCGAGGACCGCCCGGTGCGCTTCGGCTCCTACGCGCCGGAAAATTTCGACATGACGTTCCAGGGCACGGTGCCGGTGCGCAAGGCGCTGCAACTGTCCCTGAACGTTCCCGCCATCGTGCTGCTCGACCGTGTCGGCGCCAGCCGGCTGTCGTCGCGACTGAAACAGGCCGGCGGCAATTTGGTGCTGCCGAAGGACGAAGCCCCAGGCCTTGCCATGGGCCTCGGCGGCGTCGGCGTGACCCTGCAGGACCTCGCCCAGCTCTATGCCGGATTCCCGCGACTGGGCACCACCAGGCCGATGCGTGAGATCATGACCGGGGAGGGCACCGACGATGCCCGCGAGCCGTTGCGGCTGATGGATTCGGCGGCCGCCTGGCAGGTCGGCAACGTGCTGCTGGGGACCCCGCCGCCGGAAAACGCAGCCCGCAACCGGATCGCCTTCAAGACCGGTACCAGCTACGGCTATCGCGACGCCTGGTCGGTCGGTTTCGACGGCCGCGTGACGATCGGCGTCTGGGTCGGCAGGCCCGACGGCGCGCCGGTGCCCGGCCTGATCGGGCGCGTCGCCGCGGCGCCGATCCTGTTCGACGCTTTTGCCCGCAGCGGCAAGCTGCCGGCGACACTGCCAAAGCCGCCCAAGGGTGCGCTTGTCGCCAGCAATTCAAAGTTGCCGCTGCCCCTGCGCCGGTTCCGGCCGGTCGGAGAACTGGTGCGGACCGGCGCGGAGCAGGCGCCGCACATTCAGTTCCCGCTGAACGGCTCCCGCATCGATGTCGACCGGTCCGCCGGTCCCGAGGCGTCGGTGATGCCGGTGAAAGTGTCCGGGGGCGTGCTGCCGCTGACCATGCTGGTCAATGGACTAGCCGTCGGCGAGATCGACAGCCGGCGCCAGCGCCTGATCGATCCGCCCGGGCCCGGCTTTGCCCGCCTCACCGTGATCGATGCCACGGGCGCTGCGGACACAGTTGTGGTCAGAATCCAGTGAGGGTTCGCTAAGCGGTTGTCGACATAGCGGTTTCAGCGTATTCGGAACCCCATGGTCGAGACCTTTGCCCGCCCCCGTTTTGGAGAGCCGCGCGAGCCGAAGAACCTGGTCAATCCAGGCAATCGGCTGGCGCGGATGATCGATGTCGTCACCGTGAGCCACACCAGGGCGGTGACGTTCCTGCTCGTCTGCGGGCTGCTGTTGTTCCTGCCGGGCTTCTTCACCATCCCGCCGATCGATCGCGACGAGGCGCGCTTCGCCCAGGCGACCAAGCAGATGGTCGAGAGCGGCGATTACGTCGATATCCGCTTCCAGGACGACGTGCGCTACAAGAAGCCAGTCGGCATCTACTGGTTGCAATCGGCTGCGGTCGAGACGGCGTCGGCGATCGGTCTGCCGCGTGCGCAGCTGCGCATCTGGGTCTACCGCATTCCCTCGCTGATCGGTGCCATCGGCGCGGTGCTGCTGACCTATTGGACCGCGCTCTCCTTCGTGACACGGCGCGGCGCCGTGTTCGCCGCCCTGCTGATGTGCTGCTCGGTGCTGCTCGGGGCGGAAGCCCGGCTCGCCAAGACCGACGCGATGCTGCTGTTCACCGTGGTGGCTGCGATGGGTGCGCTGGCCCGCGTGTATCTGTCGTGGCAGCGCGGCGAGGATCCGGTGCATCCACCGTGGGGACCGCCTGCGATCTTCTGGACGGCGCTCGCCGGCGGCATCCTGATCAAGGGCCCGCTGATTCTGATGTTCGCAGGACTGACGATCGTGGCGCTGGCGATCATGGATCGTGGTGCCGGCTGGCTATCGCGTCTGCGCCCTCTATGGGGACTGATGTGGATGCTGGTGCTGGTGCTGCCCTGGTTCGTGCTGATCTTCCTGCGCGCCGGCGACACCTTCTTCGCCGATTCCGTCGGCGGCGACATGCTGAGCAAGATCGGCGCCCAGGAGTCGCACGGCGCACCGCCGGGACTTTATCTGCTGCTGTTGTTCATCACCTTCTGGCCCGGCGCGCCGCTGGCCGCTATGGCGGCGCCTGCGGTATGGCGCGCGCGGCGCGAGCCGGGGGCGCAGTTCCTGCTGGCCTGGCTGCTGCCGTCCTGGGTCGTGTTCGAGGCCGTCCTGACCAAGCTGCCGCATTATGTGCTGCCGCTCTATCCGGCAATCGCCATCCTCACCGTGGGCGCGCTGGAGCGGCGGGTGCTGGCGCGCAACTGGCTGCGGCGCGGCGCCGCCTGGTGGTTCGCGATTCCCGCCATCACATCGGTGGTGGCCGTGATCGGCGCCATCATCGTCACGCACCAGCCGGTGTTCCTGGCCTGGCCGTTCGTGGCGGCGTCGCTGATTTTCGGCCTGTTCGCCTGGTGGCTCTATGACGACGGCCGTGCCGAGCGCTCGCTCTTGAATGCCGGCGTGGCGGCGATGTTCCTGGCGTTCGTGGTGTATGGCGCCGTGCTGCCGGCGCTGACACCGCTGTTTCCCAGCGCGGAGATTGCGCGCGCGCTGCGCAACGTGGTCTGCGTCGGGCCGAAGGCGGCAGCGGCAGGTTTCCACGAACCTAGCCTCGTGTTCATGACAGGAACCTCGACGCAGCTCACCGACGGCTCGGGGGCGGCCGACTTCCTCAACCATGGCGCGTGCCGCTTCGCGCTTGTCGAGCAGCGCACCGAACGGGCGTTCGTGCAGCGCGCCGAGGCCATCGGGCTGCGCTACAACGTCGCCAAGCGCATCGACGGCTACAACATCTCGCAAGGCCGCCCGGTCTCGATTGCGATCTATCGTTCGGAAGGCACCGAGTAGATGTCGGCGCCAGACACGCCCTCGCTGTCGTCAGGCTATCTCGCCCAGCTCGCGCTGGTCGGCAAATTCTCGTTCGGCCGGCTGGTTCGGCGGCCGCAGACCGCGCCGGACGCTGCGGGCCGGCAACGCCTGCAACGCGAGCTTCTCCTGCTCGGTGCCATCGGCCTGAGTGTGGTCTCGGTGCTGATGTTCACCTTCGATGCCTACGAAATCGGGCTGATGCCGGCGCGTGGAACACCGAGCCTGTGGCCGGTGCGCATCATCACCGAATTCGGCCAGGACGAATACGTGCTGGGACTGCTGGCAGTGGGGGTCGTCGCGACGATCCTGATCGCGCCGTTGTGGCCTGAGGCTTCGCGCAGCCGCCTTCTGAACTTTGCGACGCATGTTCAGTTTTTCTTCTTCGCGGTTCTGCTCTCCGTGCTATCGGCCCAGGTGTTGAAATATATCATCGGGCGCGGCCGTCCCTTCGTCGGCGGCAAGGCCAACGCGTTCAATTTCGAACCCTTCAACGGCACGCCGGCCTATTTCAGCATGCCGTCGGCGCATGCGGTGACCGCCTTCGCGCTCGCATTCGCCATTGCGGCCGTCTGGTCGCGGCTGCGGATACCAATGTTCATCTATGCCATCGTGATTGCCCTGAGTCGGCTGGTGCTGCTGGCGCATCATCCAAGCGATGTGGTCGCCGGCGCCGTGGTCGGATTGGCCTGCGCCATGCTGGTCCGCTACTGGTTCGCAGCACGACGGCTGGGCTTTCGCCTGGGCAAGGACGGCCAAATCGTACCGCGCTAAAGGGGTTGATAGGCGGCCCCAAGCCCCATAATAAGCCTCCGCCGCATCGCCCGGGGCAGGAACCGGTCCAGTCACGCCATCGCGAGTCTCATCTTGTCGACCGAAACCCCCGTTGCCGTCTCCATCGTCGTTCCCGTGCGCAACGAGGCCGGCAACATCACGCCCCTGATCACCGAGATCGCGGCCGCGCTCGACGGTCTCTGGGCCTATGAGATCATCTACGTCAACGACGGCTCGACCGATGACACCGCGCAACGGCTCGCCGAGGAGATGGCGCGGCGGCCGAACCTGCGCGTGCTGCGCCATGAGAAGTCGTCCGGGCAATCGGCGGCCGTCAGAAGCGGCATCCGCGCGGCCCACGGCGCGATGGTTGCGACGCTGGACGGCGACGGGCAGAACAATCCCGCCTTCCTGCCCGACCTCATCGCTGCGCTCGAAAAGGGCGGGGCGGGTGTCGGCCTCGTCGCAGGCCAGCGCGTCGGTCGCAAGGACACCGGCTTCAAGAAACTGCAATCGCGGCTTGCCAACAAGATCCGCAATGCGGTGCTGCATGACGGCACCCGCGATACCGGCTGCGGCCTCAAGGCGGTCCGCCGCGACGTCTTCCTGATGATGCCGTATTTCGATGGTCTGCACCGCTTCCTTCCCGCCCTGGTGCGGCGTGAGGGCTACGACATCGCCTACATCGACGTGACAGATCGACCCCGGCACTCCGGTGTCTCGAACTACGGGTTCTTCGACCGGCTCTGGATCGGGATCATGGATCTCGCCGGCGTGTGGTGGCTGATCCGCCGCAAGAAGCCGACGCCGGTTGTGATCGAGGTAAAGTAATGCTGATTCAATTCGGGCAGGCGTTCAGCAACTATCTCTACGACATCTTCATCGCCAAATTCGATTTCTGGCTGGTGTTCGGCCTCGCCGCCCAACTGGCCTTCGCCGCGCGCTTCCTTGTGCAGTGGATCGCCAGCGAGCGCGCGGGCAAGAGCGTGGTGCCCCTTGCCTTCTGGTTCTTCTCGATCGGCGGCGGCCTCATGACGCTGATCTATGGTCTCGTCAAACGCGAGCCGGTCATCATCTTCGGCCAGTTGCTGTCGAACATCATCTACGTCCGCAACGTGATGCTGATCTTCAAGAACCGTCAGCGCGAGTCGCAGACGCTGAGCAATTGACCGGAGCGGGCTTCAGGTTCACAGGGCGGATGTGCCGTCGCCCGTTCGTGGGGCCGTCCTGCGCCTCAGCGCGGCAGCGGCCGGGCTGAGGACCGGGGCAGGGGCACGGGCACGGTGGTCGCCACGCTGTCAGCCGCCTCGCCGCGGCGCGTCGCAACTTCGCCGGCGGCATCGAGCACAGGATAGGCGACCGAACAGATGTGTGAGTGGATCCGCCTGAGGTCACGCAGCACGTCGAGATGCAGTGAGGTGGTTTCGAGCGTCTCCGAGCGGCCGTCGCGCAGACGTTCGAGGTGCCGCTCGGTCGCGCCGAGCTCGGCGTTGCGGAGCTCGGCTTTCTGATCGAGCAATTGGTGCGCCTGCTGCGCATCGCCGGACATGAAGATGCCGAACGCGACGCGGAGCGCCTCCATGATCTGGCGGTGAAAGGCCTGCAGCTCGTCGGCCCCCTCCGCGGAGAATTGGAACCTGCGCTTGATCTTCTTGGTTGCGAGCTCGCTCAGGTTCTTGTCGATGATGTCGCCGATGTGTTCGAGGTTGATCGCGAAGGAGATGATCTCCATCGCCCGCTTGCCCTCGCGATCGTCCAGGCTGCCCCGCGTCAGCTTGGTGATGTAAAGCTTGATGGCTTCGTCGAGCCGGTCGACGACATTGTCCGCGCGTGACACCTGATCCACGAGGCCACGGTCGTTGGTCATCATCGCGGTCATGACATTGCGCAACATGGTCTCGACCAGATCGCCCATGCGCAGCGCCTCGCGCGCCGCGTCCGCAAGCGCCAGCGACGGTGTCTCCAGCGCGGTCTCGTCGAGGTAGCGCGGCTTGGCGGGATCGACTTCGGCCGGGCGGTCGGGGAACAGTCTGACGAGCAGCTTCTCGATGCTGCCGAGCAGACCGATGAAGACCAGCGCCGTGCCGAGGTTGAATGCCATGTGAAACTGCGCGGTCAGCTTCGACAGATCCGGCTGCCATTGCTGCAGCTGAGCCGCGAGCGGATGCAGGAAGGGTGCGATCAGCGCGACGCCGATGATGCGGTTGAGGAGATTGCCGACGGGCAGGCGATAGCTCGCGGGATTGTCGCGCCGGGCGCCCTCGAACACCGGGTTGACGGCGCTGCCGAGATTGGCCCCGAGCACCAGTGCCATGGCCGCATCGGCCGTGATGAAATGCGCATAGGCCAGCGACATCACCAGCAGCACGCTCGCGACGCTGGAATGCACGATCCAGGTGACGGCGGCGCCGAAGATGATGCACAGCGTGACGTCGGCGGTGATCGCCTGCATGAACACGCGCATCGCCGGCGCCTCCTCGGCCGGCGCGAGCGTGTCGATCAGGATATGGAGCGACAGCAGCATCAGGCCGAGGCCGATCGACACCCGGCCGAGATCCTTGATGCGCGATCGCGGCCCGCTGCGGAACGCCACCAGGCCGAGCACGAACAGGATCGGCGCGACGGCCGCGACGTTGAACGACAGCACCTGGACGATCAGCGTGGTGCCGATATTGGCGCCCAGCATGATCGCCATCGCGGGGATCAGGCCGACGAGGCCTTCCGCAGCAAAGGAGGTGGTGATGAGCGCCGTTGCCGTGCTGCTCTGGAGAAGCGCGGTGAGGCCGAGTCCGGCCGCGAGGGCGCTGAAACGGTTCCGCAGCGCTCGCGACAGCAGCAGCCTGAGATCCGGGCCGAAGGCGCGCAGGATGCCGCTGTGGACCATGTGAAGGCCCCACAGCAGCAGCGCCACGCCACCCATCAGATCGAGCAGAACCATGATTCCCGTTCGTTCCCGCTTGTCTTCAGACCAAGGCTACGCCCAATCGGCCGGGGATCAACGCCAATTTGGCGGCCCCGGTTGCCCGATCGCGCGGCGCTCCGCCCCTGCAGGCGTGGTCAAGCGGCGTTGAACGCGGCAAAGCCGCGATCGAGATCGGCCTTGAGATCCTCGGTATTCTCGAGACCGATGTGCAGCCGCAATGTCGGACCGCCGGGTGCCCATGTGGTCGCCGTACGGTAGCTTGCGCAGTCGAACGGGATCGCCAGGCTCTCGAAGCCGCCCCAGGAATAGCCCATGCCGAACAGCGTGAGCGTGTCGAGCATGGCGTCGACGGCGGCCTGCGCCTTTGGTTGCAGCACGATGCTGAACAGGCCGGAGGCGCCGGTGAAATCGCGCTTCCAGATCGCGTGCCCCGGATGGCTCTCCAGCGCGGGATGCAGCACCTCGATCACCTCAGGACGCGCGGCGAGCCAGCGCGCCATCTCCAGGCCTGACCGGTGATGCTGCGCCAGGCGCACGCCAAGCGTCCGTACGCCGCGCAAGGCCAGGAACACGTCGTCCGGTCCGGCGCAGACGCCGAGCAGGCGGATGCCCTCGGAGATCAGCGGCCACGCCTTCGCATTGGCCGAAATCGTCCCGAACATGATGTCGGAGTGGCCGCCGATATATTTGGTGGCCGCCTGCATGCTGATGTCGACGCCCTGATCGAGGGAGCGATGGTAGAGCGGCGTCGCCCAGGTGTTGTCGTCGATGACCAGCGCGCCGTGCGCATGCGCAACCGCGGCAATGACGGGGATGTCCGGCATTTCGAAGGACTGCGAGCCCGGCGCCTCGACAACCACCGCGCGTGTATTCGGTTTGAGCAGTTGCTCAATTCCTGCGCCGATCAAGGGGTCGAAATAGGTCGTCTCGACGCCATAGCGTGCCAGCATGCCGTTGCAGAAATTGCGGGTTGGACGATAGATGCTATCGCACACCAGAACGTGGTCGCCGGCCTTGAGCACCGACAGCAGGGTGGTCGAGATGGCGCCGAGGCCTGACGGCGCGATGCCGACGCCGGCGCATTGCGGCCCCTCGAGCGCCATCAGCACTTGCTGCAGCGCCTTCGTGGTCGGGGTGCCGTGGCGGCCGTACTGGAATTCGCCGCGGTGTGCATGCAGATCTTCAGCCGTTGGATACAGGACCGTTGAACCATGAACGACAGGAGGATTCACGAATCCGTGCTGCGCTTTCGTGTCCCGCCCCGCCGTGACCAGCCGTGTCTCGACGTTTTGTCGCACCGCCGCAGCGGGGTCGTTCGATGATGCCATTCGCGTGTCTTTTCTCTTTGAACCTGCCGGGATAGCTGGAAATCAGGCCGCACTGCGGTCGTTAATAACAGAATGCAGAACAGGCCCGTCAACCCCTTGACCCGGACCGCCAGTCGTTCTGTGATGCCGGCGCAATTCGATCGCTGCACGTTGAGGGGCTTGCCGCGATTTCCGCTTCATCTCGCATGCACGGCTCCGTCGTGCATGGCGCGCGCCATATTCTTGGTATGGCGTTTGCAGAGGCGGATTCAGGTCGGCCCCTCCTACGCGCTGAGATTCATCGCTCCCCAAGGACGACCCGCGAAAGGCTGTATTTATGAAACGCGTCACTCTGGCTCTTACTCTTGCTCTCGCCCCGGTGCTGGCGAGCGTCGGCGCCCAGGCCGAAACGCTCAAGACCGTCAAGGATCGCGGCATGCTCGCCTGCGGCGTCAGCCAGGGCCTTCCTGGCTTCTCGGCGCCCGACGACAAGGGCAACTGGACCGGGCTCGACGTCGACGTTTGCCGCGCCATTGCCGCCGCGATCTTCAACGATCCGACCAAGGTCAAGTTCGTTCCACTGTCCGCCAAGGATCGCTTTACTGCACTGCAGTCGGGCGAGATCGACGTGCTGTCGCGCAACACCACCTGGACCCTGTCGCGTGACACCTCGCTGGGCGCCAATTTCGCCGGCGTGACCTATTACGACGGCCAGGGCTTCATGGTGAAGAAGGCCCTGAAGGTCAATTCGGCGCTCGAGCTCAACAGCGCCTCGATCTGCGTGCAGACCGGCACGACGACTGAGCAGAACCTCGCCGACTACTTCAAGGCCAACAAGATGAAGTACGAGGTGATCGCATTCGCCGGCCAAGACGAGACCATCAAGGCGTACGAATCTGGCCGTTGCGACGTCTTCACGACCGACGTTTCCGGCCTCTACGCCGAGCGGCTGAAGCTCGCCAATCCGGCCGATCACGTGGTGCTGCCGGAAGTGATCTCGAAGGAGCCGTTGGGCCCGATGGTCCGCCATGGCGACGACCAGTGGTTCGACATCGTCAAGTGGACCTTGTTCGGGCTGGTGACGGCCGAGGAGCTCGGCGTGACGCAGGCGAACGTCGATGAAATGGCCAAGTCGGACAAGCCGGAGTTCAAGCGCGCCTTCGGCACCGACGGCAATCTCGGCGAGCAGCTCGGCCTCACCAAGGACTGGTTCTACCGGATCGTGAAAGCGGTCGGAAACTACGGCGAGATGTATGATCGCAACGTCGGCGCCGGCTCCAAGCTGCAGATCGCGCGCGGTCTGAACCAGCTCTGGAACAAGGGCGGCCTGCAATACGCGCCGCCGATCCGCTGATCACTGCACGATAGCGGGGCTGCGGCGAATGAGCATCGAAGCAAGGTTACCGCCTACGCAATATGGGCTTCGGCTGAAGCGCATGCTGGGTGGCAAGGCAGGATGGAACGGCATCATCCTCCAGATCCTGTTCGTCGCAGTGCTGGTGTGGGTTGGCTACGAGATCGTGGCCAACGCACGCAGCAACCTCGCCACCCAGCGGATCACGTCGGGCTTCGGCTTCCTCAACAATACGGCCGGCTTCGACGTCAACCAGACCCTGATCAGCTACTCCGGCTCCGACAGCTACAGCCGCGTGCTGATCGTCGGCGTGCTAAACACGCTGCTGGTCTCCGTCATCGGTATCGTGCTGGCGACCATCCTTGGCTTTCTGGTTGCGCTTGGCCGCTTGTCACCCAACGTATTGCTCTCGCGGGTCTCCGGCGCCTATGTCGAGCTGATCCGGAACCTGCCGCTCCTGTTCCAGATCCTGTTCTGGTATCTCGCGGTGTTGGCGGCTCTGCCCGGACCGCGGCAGAGCATCTCTCTTTTCTCGACCTTCTTTCTCAACAACCGCGGCTTCATCGTTCCGCGCCCGATCGAGGAGCCCGGCTTCACGCCGTTCGCGATCGTGCTCGGTGTGGCGATCGTGGTCTCGATCGGTCTGCACTATTACGCGCGGCGTGAGCTGTTCCTGCGCGGCCATGTGATCCGGATTTGGCCCTACCTGCTGGGGCTGCTGATCGGCCTGCCGCTAATTGCAATGCTCGTGTTCGGCGTGCCGATTTCGTTCGAGGTGCCGGCGCTCAAGGGATTCAACTTCGCCGGCGGCTCCCGCATCATTCCAGAGCTCGTTGCGCTGACCCTGGCGCTCACCATGTACACGGCGTCGTTCATCGCCGAGGTGGTACGGGCGGGAATCCTCTCGGTCCACAAGGGACAGATGGAAGCGGGGCTCTCGCTTGGACTGAGCCGCGGCACCGTGCTGCGCCTGATCGTCGTGCCACAGGCGCTCCGCGTCATCCTGCCGCCGCTGACGAACCAGTATTTGAACCTGACCAAGAATTCCTCGCTCGCGGTCGCTATCGGTTATCCCGATCTCGTGTCGGTGTTCGCGGGCACGACGATGAGCCAGACGGGGCAGGCCATCGAGATCATCGGAATCACGATGGGCGTCTATCTGGCGCTGTCGCTGATTACGAGCGCGATGATGAGCTTCTATAGCTGGCGGCTTGGGAAGAGACTTGGCGCATGACCGACATCACGGCCTCAACCTTCATCCGTCAGGACATGGCTGGAGAACGCCCGGCGCCCATCAAGACGACCGGTTTCGTCGGCTTCGTCCGCACGAGGCTGTTGAACTCGCCGACCAATATCCTGCTCACCCTGGTGAGCGCACTGTTGATCTGGTTCACCGTGATTCCGGCGGTCAAGTTCCTGCTGGTCGACGCGGTGTGGGTCGGCAAGGACCGCGATGCATGCCTGGCGCAGAACGCCGGCCATCCGGTCGGCGCCTGTTGGCCCTACATTTCGGCGAAGTTCAGCCAGTTCATGTACGGCTTCTACCCGGAGGCCGACCGCTGGCGCGTCAATCTGACCTATGTGCTGGCGGTGGTGCTGCTCGTGCCGCTGCTGATTCCGCGCCTGCCGGCCAAAGGCCTTAATGCGGGTCTGTTCTTCTTCGCGCTGCCGATGGTCGCGTTCTTCCTGCTCTATGGCGGTGGGCTGGAGGGCTTCGGCGTGAGCTGGGCCACAGGCACCCTCCAGCTGTTCGTCGAGAGCATCGATACGGCCGGCAACGCGCTGGTGCGCGCCGGCGATAACGTGCCGGTGGTCGGCATGCTGCTGTGGCTGCTCGGCAAGCTGGTCGTGCTGATCGGAACGCTCGCATCGCTCGTGATCTGGCCGCTGGTCTGGATCCGCAATGAACTGCAGCAATCTCACCAGCCCGTGTGGAATGATCTCGCGCTCTCCGCGATCATTGTCACCGCGCTGGTGTTCATCATCGGCGGCGGGAGCAGGGCGCTGCGCAGCGTCATCGCCACGGCCGCGACCTTCGCCGGCATCGCCATCGTCATTGCGATCATGGGCCTCGATCGCGGCGGCCTTCCCATCGTCGACACAAGGCTGTGGGGCGGCATGCTGGTGACGCTGGTCGTCTCGGTGATCGGCATCGTCGCGTCGATGCCGATCGGCATTGCGCTTGCACTCGGCCGCCGCTCGACCATTCCACTGATCCGCGTCTTTTCGATCGCCTTCATCGAGCTGGTGCGCGGCGTGCCGCTGATCACCGTGCTGTTCTTCGCCACCTACATGCTGCCGCTGTTCCTGCCTGGCAATGTCAGGGTCGACGGCCTGGTACGGGCGCTGATCGGCGTTGCGCTGTTCTCCGGCGCCTACATGGCCGAGGTGATCCGCGGCGGCCTGCAGGCCATTCCGCGCGGCCAGGCGGAGGCGTCGAGCGCGCTCGGCCTGTCCTGGTGGAAGACGACGAGCTTCATCGTGCTGCCGCAGGCGCTGCGCCACGTCATCCCCGGTATCGTCAACAGCTTCATCTCGCTGTTCAAGGATACCTCGCTGGTCTCGATCGTGGCGCTGTTCGACTTGCTCGGCAGCCTCAAGGCTTCGTTGGCCGATCCGGTCTGGGCGACACCGACCACGGCTTTCACCGGCTTTGCCTTCACAGGAATGATCTACTTCGCCTTCTGTTTCGGCATGTCACGCTACTCCATGCTGGTCGAGCGCCGCCTCAACGCGCACCGGCGCCATTGACCCAGAGATCGTCGAGAGATCCATGACTGCAAATTCGATCGTCAGCATTTCCGCCCTCAACAAATGGTACGGCGAATTCCACGTCCTGCGCGACATCAACCTCTCCGTCGGAAAGGGTGAGCGCATCGTGATCTGCGGGCCCTCGGGCTCGGGCAAGTCGACCCTGATCCGCTGCATCAACGCGCTGGAGGAATTCCAGGAGGGCGAGATCAATGTCGACGGCATCGATCTGGGTCCGAATCTCAAGCGGGTGGACGAAGTCCGCCGTGAGGTCGGCATGGTGTTCCAGAGCTTCAACCTGTTTCCGCATCTGACCGTGCTGGAGAACTGCACCTTGGCTCCGATCTGGGTGCGCAACATCCCGCAGAAGGAAGCCGAGGCGACTGCGATGAAGTTCCTGGAGCGGGTCAAGATCCCGCATCAGGCGCAGAAATATCCGGGCCAGATGTCGGGCGGTCAGCAGCAGCGCGTTGCCATCGCGCGCGCGCTGGCGATGAACCCGAAGGTCATGCTGTTCGACGAGCCGACCTCGGCGCTCGATCCCGAGATGGTCAAGGAGGTGCTCGACACCATGGTCGATCTCGCCAAGGAGGGCATGACCATGCTGGTCGTGACCCACGAGATGGGTTTTGCACGCGAGGTCGCCAACCGCGTCGTGTTCATGGACGCCGGCCAGATCATCGAATCGAACACGCCGCAGGAATTCTTCGCCAACCCGCAGCATGCGCGCAGCAAGCTGTTCCTGAGCCAGATTCTGCGGCATTGATGAGGAAGCGAATCGGGACTTGCGAATAGGGCGAGAAATTCTACTCGCTACTCGCTACTCGCCCTCAAACGAAAGGCGGCTTGATCCCGCTGCGCCGCTCCAGCCAGGCCGGCACCGGCAGGTTCTTCGAACGCATGAACTCCGGATTGTACAGCTTCGACTGATAGCGCGCACCGGAGTCGCACAGGATGGTCACGATGGTGTGGCCGGGGCCGAGCTTCCTGGCGAGTTGCACCGCGCCAGCGACGTTGACGCCGGTCGAGCCGCCCAGGCACAGGCCTTCATGCTGCACGAGGTCGTAGATGGTGTTGACGGCGTCCTCGTCGGACACCAGGAACGCGTCGTCGACCTTGGCGGTCTCGATCACGGGCGTCACACGACCGATGCCGATGCCTTCGGTGATGGAATCGCCGGGCGTCGATTTGACGACCCCGTTCTTGAACCATTCGTACATCGCGAAGCCGTGCGGGTCGGCACAGGCGGTGACAATGTCCTTGTTCCTGTCCTTCAAATAGCGGCTCGTGCCGGCGATCGTGCCGCCGGTGCCGACCGCGCAGATGAAGCCGTCGACCTTGCCGTCGGTCTGCTCCCAGATCTCGGGTCCCGTGGACTCATAATGCGCCTTGGCGTTGTCGAGGTTGTTCCACTGGTCGGCGAACAGCACGCCGTTGGGCTCGGTCTTGCGCAGTTCGTCGGCGAGCCTGCGGCCGACATGCTGATAGTTGTTGGGATTGCTGAACGGCAACGCCGGCACCTCGACCAGCTCCGCGCCGCACAGCCGCAGCATGTCCTTCTTTTCCTGGCTCTGCGTCTCCGGAATCACGATCAGTGTGCGATAGCCACGCGCGCTGGCGACCACGGCCAGACCGATGCCGGTGTTGCCGGCAGTGGCCTCCACCACGAGGCCGCCGGGCTTGAGATCGCCACGCCTCTCGGCCTCCAGGATCATCCACTTGCCGGCGCGGTCCTTGACCGACTGGCCCGGGTTCATGAACTCGGCCTTGCCGAGAATGGTGCAGCCCGTCGCCTCCGAGGCGCGCTTGAGCTTGATCAGCGGTGTGTTGCCGATCGCCGCGACGACGTCGTTATGAATGGTCATTTTGCAGATACCGTAGGAGTTTCCTCGAGCACACTTAAGAGGACCCTAGCCTGATATCCAGGGGAGCGTAAGCCGGCTGGATCAGCCCCCCGATTTCGCAAAGACGACCTGGCGAACATCGATATTCCCGGAGAGGAAACCCGCTTCGCAGTAGGACAGATAATATTCCCAGAGCCGCCTGAAGCGCTCGTCGAATCCGGCGGGCGTGAGGTCCGGCCAAGCCTCTCGGAAGTTATTTCGCCAGATCGCAAGCGTCCTGGCATAATCTTCCCCGAAGATCCGCTCGCGGATGACGGGTATGCCAAAGCGGTCGCCGAGCGACTTCAGAATCTGCGGTGTCGGCAACATGCCGCCGGGAAAGACGTAGCGCTGGATGAAGTCGACCTCGCGGCGGTAGTGCTGGAACAGGCTGTCCTGGATGGTGATTGCCTGGACACCGGCCAGTCCGCCCGGCAGCAGGCGGTCTCGCAGTTGCGAGAAATATTTCGGCCAGAACTGTTCGCCGACCGCCTCGATCATCTCGATCGAGGCGATGCGATCGTAGTGGTCACGCTCGTCCCGGTAATCCTGCAGGCGGATTTCGACCTTCTCGGCGAGCCCGGCCTCCTGGATGCGGCGCTGCGCGAAGTCGCGCTGCTGTTGACTGATCGTCAACCCAACGACCTTGGCGCCGAACGTCTTGGCGGCATATTCGGCAAAGCCGCCCCAGCCGCAGCCGATCTCGAGCAGCTTCTGCCCGGGCTTGAGATCGATCGCCTCGGCCAGCCGCTTGTACTTGTTGGTCTGCGCGGCAGTGAGGTCGGTGGTGTGCTCCTCGAACAAGGCCGAGGAATAGGTCATGCTCGGATCCAGCCATGCCGAGTAGAACGAATTCCCGATGTCGTAATGGGCATAGATGTTGCGCTTCGCCTGACGCTTGGTGTTGCGGTTGAACCAGTGCCGGACCAGCTGGGCAAACCGGATCAGCGGCTTGTCTTCCAGCATCGACTGCAGCAGGTGCTGGTTGACGCAGAACAGATAGAGAAACTGCGTCAGGTCCGGCGTATCCCAGTCGCCGTTCAGATAGGCCTCGGCGATGCCGATGTCGCCGCCATTGAGAAGACGCGATGCGAAGCCGTAATTGGCCAGGATCATTGCGGCGGCCGGCCCGGGCTCAACGCCGCCGAGCCGGATCACCCGTCCGTCCGGCAGGGTGACGTCGAGCGTGCCTTTTCGCAACCGCGAGCCGAAGCCGAGGGCAAGGCGGGGCAGGCGGGGAAGATCGGCAAGCACCTTGTCGATGGTATCAGGGGTGACTGGGATGACGTCCGGCATGGCAGGTCCACTCACGCAAACGGCTCCAGCCCACGTCCCCGTCGGCTGGCCGGTGCGGCACCTGTGCGGGCAGGGATCACGGACGCAGAGCGAGCCGGCCGTTTCCGGTCAGCGTCGTGACATATAAGCGTGGCTGCCGTTCCCCGCCAAGCCGGTATTGGTTCCAGGGCTTGCACTGATTTCGCCACGCGGGACGAGGCGGACGCCTTTGGCCCACAGCCGCAGTGCCTCCCAATGGATCGCGGCGAAGATTTTGACAGTCACCAGCGGGAGTGAGACGAAGGCTGCGAGCAGGGAGCCAGACGTCAGCCCGCGACGGCGGCCAGAGAAGGTTGCAGCGAGCAGGGGCCCGTCGGGGCCAGTTTCCAGAATCCGCAACTTGACCTTGTCGCCCGGCGGCACGACCCGGAAATGGTAGCGCATCGCCATGTCGATGAACGGCGAGACGTAGAAGGTCTTGTCCTGCGTCTGGCGCAGCCCTGCCGCGGACAGCTCATTGGATCTGACCGGCAGCACATAGGGCTTGATCTCGCCGTAGGTGTTGCGGACCTCGTAGATCATCAGCGCCAGGGTGCTGTCGCTGCGATAGCAGAAATAGACCGACAGCGGATTGAACACGTAGCCGAGCAGCCGCGGATAGCACAGCAGCAGCACGCGGCCGCCGCCGAGATCGATCCCCTGATCCGCCGCACAGGTCTGCGCATAGGCCAGCAGCGACGAGCCGTCGCGCGGACCGTGGTCGGCCTCGTGGAAGCTGTAGAGCGCGCGCCGATTGACCCCGAACAGCGAGGCCTGCCGGTCCGCCTGGTCGAGCCGGCCGAGATCGATCAGCAGGCTCATCACGCGATACCGGAAGCGATGCGTGGTCGGCCGCATGCGGGCATGCATGACCTCTCCGACATAGAGCGCGGCCGCTTCCGTTCGGTCATCCTGTCCCGAGTGATCCATGTCCATATCGCGCCTATTCCGCAGCCTCGGCGAGCTCGGCGGGAAACCCGCGCCATGGCACGCTCGCGCCGAGCGCCTCCGCCACGGCGAGACCCGAGCGCAGCCCGTCCTCATGGAAGCCGTAGCCGGTCCAGGCCCCGCAGAACCAAGTATGGCGCTGCCCCTGAATCGCTGCCAGGCGCTTCTGCGCCGCAAAGGCCGCAGCCGTATATTGTGGGTGCTCACAGATGTATTTGCCAAAGGTCAGCTCCGGGGCCGGAGCGAAGGGTGGGTTGAGGCTGACGAACAGCGGCTTGGCGTCGTCGATGTCCTGCAGGTTGTTCATCCAATAGGTGACGGCGACGTCGTTCATGGGAACGCCCTCACGCTGCCAGCGCAGGAAATTCCACGAGGCCCAGGCGCGGCGGCGCTTCGGCATCAGCCTGCTGTCACGGTGCAGATAGATCGTGTTGGGCGAATATTTGATCGCACCGAGGATGCCGCGCTCCCGCTCGTCCGCGTCGGTGAGCATCGACAAGGCCTGGTCGCTGTGTGCGGCAATCACCACGTGATCATAGGTGTCCCGACGCCCGCTGCTGTCTTGAACGACGACGCCGTGGGCGGTGCGTTCGATGCTGGTCACGGCGCTGCCGAGCCTGATCTGGTTGCGGAAGCTCGACGTCAGTTTCTCCACATAGCGCCGGCTGCCGCCCTTGACGGTGCGCCAGACCGGACGGTCATATTGCAGCAACCTGTGGTTGCTGAAGAACGCAACGAAGTTCTCGGCCGGAAAGTCCAGCATCTCGGACGCCGGGGCTGACCAGATCGCGGCCCCCATCGGCGCCAGATAGTCGGTGAGCAGTCGCGGAGCGAAATGGTTGCGCCGGAAATAATCCCCGAGCGTAAGGCCATGCAGGCGGCCGGCCTTGAAGTCGGCTGTACTCTGCTCGTTGAAGGTCAGGATGTCCCTGAGCATCCAGAGATAGGATGTCGACAGCAGGTTGCTCGGCTGCGCGAACAGCCCCTTGGCGGTGTCGAGCCAGGTGTTTCCGCCACCTTTCCATTCGAAGCGGCCGGCATCCGCGGTGACGGCAAAGCTCATGCTGCTGTCGACCGTCTCGACCCCCAGATGGTCGAACAAGGCGGTGAGCTCAGGATAGTTCAGCTCGTTGTAGACGATGAAGCCGATGTCGACCGAGACCGGAGCGCCGTCATAGTCGATCGTCACGGTATGGCTGTGGCCGCCCGGACGGAGATCGCGCTCGTAGACGGTGATCGGATAACGTTTCGCCAAGGACCAAGCCGCGGCGTTACCCGCAATACCCGTTCCGACCACCGCAACTCGCATGAATGCCCCCTGAAGTTCACGTGCAAGTTACGGAGTCCCCGCCAAAGGGTTTCACGGCCGCGCTCGCCGCGTCACACCCCGGCCAAAACGGCATTCGACAGATGAAATCTTGGTAAGGCGGCAGCCGGAGGCCCGTGGCCCTGCCTGCACGAAACTCCGCTGATTTACGGGAGATTCGTCGATTCGGTGGACTTTATCGGCACCATCGCTGCTGGGGCGACGGGGGGCTGCAGGGCTGTCCGCCGCCGTGGGCTGCGGCTAGAATGATTCCCAAGACTACAGGGAAGCATCACGCCAGTGTCCATCGTGCCGATCGCCGTCGACGAGCCTTGCCGCGCGTCCGCTGACCCGCGGATCGTCGCCGGGATGCGGGAGCGCCGTGTGCCGGCTACCCTGCGGCGATTTGTCCACTGGCTGGCGGCGATCGGATTGGCGGCGAACTCGGCCGGCTGCCTGCTGACCCAGGATATTCCCGATCCGGCCCTCGACTTGCCCCAGCGCTACAAGGCGGCGTCCGGTTCCGATATGGCGGCGCCGCCGCCGCTGGATTGGTGGCGCGGCTTCGGATCACGCGAGCTGACCCAGCTGATGGAGGAGGCGCAGAGCGTCAACCTCGACATTGCCGCTGCTGTGGCAAGGTTCCGGCAGGCCGATGCGCTGGCGCGGCAGGCCGGCGCGGCGCTGCTGCCAAGCCTGTCGAGCACGGGGCAGGAGACCTATTCGCGCACGTCCGGGTCGAGCTCCAGCGGGCTCACCAATGGCGGCCGCGAGGTCGTCAATTACCAAGCCTCGCTCTCTGCGAGCTACCAGCTCGACTTCTTCGGCCAGAATCGCGACGCGCTGCAGGCGGCCGAGGAAACCGCGGTAGCCAACCGCTTCGACCGCGACGTCACGCAGTTGACGACGCTTGCCACCGTCGCCAATGCCTATTTCCAGGTGCTGGCCGCGCAGGATCGGATTCGGACGGCTGAGCGCAACATCGCCAGCGCCACGCGTGTGCTCGATGCCATCCGCGAGCGGCAGAAGGCTGGCACCGGCAACGATCTCGACGTCGCGCAGCAGGAGAGCGTGCTCGCCAATCAGAAGGCGGCGGTGCCGCCGCTGCGCCAGACGCTCGATCAGAACGTCAATGCCCTGGCCGTGCTGGTCGCGCGATCGCCCGAAGGCATTCGGGTCATTGGCGGCTCGCTCGATCAGATCAGGACTCCGCGGGTCACGCCTGGTCTGCCGTCGGAGATCCTGACGCAGCGTCCGGACATCCGCCGGCAGGAGGCCCAATTGGCATCGGCAACGGCCAATGTCGGCAGCGCGCGGGCGCAGTTCTTTCCGAGCATCCAGCTCACGGGCAACGGCGGCTACCAGAGCGCGGCACTGGTGTCGCTGTTTCAGCCGCATGCGGCGTTCTTCAGCCTCGCCGGCAGCCTGACCCAGCCGATCTTCGACGGCGGCCGGATTCTGGGCAACTTCGAGAACGCCAAGGCGCGGCAGGATGAACTGCTGCAGACCTACCGCAAGACCGTGATCCAGGCCTTCACCGACGTCGACAATGCGCTGTTCTCGATCAAGCAGACCACGATCCGACTGCAATTGCAGCGCCAGGTCGTCGCCGCCTCGCGGCGTGCGTTCGAATTGTCAGAGCAGCAGTTGCGCGCGGGAACTGCCGACATCGTGACCGTCTTGAATACGCAATTGACGCTGTTCCAGGCCGAGGACGCGCTATCGCAGGCGCAACTGGCGCGCCTGCAGGCGTTTGTGAGCCTCTACCAGGCGCTCGGCGGCGGCTGGGAGCCGCGCATGGAGAAGTCGGCCGATGCTCTTTAAACCGGACGAGAAGGGAGCAGCGGCAGTGAAGCGCGCGCGGTCCAGCGTGGCACGGCGACTGGTGTCGATCGCGATCACGCTGCTGATCCTCGGCGGCCTCGGCTATATCGGCTGGTCGGCGATGCAGCAGAAGCAGCAGGCCAATAACCGCTTCGCGCGGCCCGACCTTCCCGTTCCGGTCCTGGCTGCCTCGCCTGCCATCAAGGACGTGCCGGTCTATCTCGACGGCGTCGGCGCGGTGCGCGCGCTGAACACGGTCACGGTGCGCTCGCAGGTCGACGGCAAGCTGATCGCGGTCAATTTCGTCGAAGGGCAGGACGTCAAGAAGGGCGACGTGCTCGCGGAGATCGATCCGGCGATCTATCAGGCGCAGTACGATCAGGCCGTTGCCAAGAAGGCGCAGGACGAGGCGCAACTCGCCAACCAGAAGCTCGACCTCGCCCGCTACGAGCAGCTCGCCGCCAGCAATGCCGGCTCCAAGCAGCAGGCCGACACGCAGCGCGCGGTGGTGGCGCAGCAGCAGGCGCTGATCAAGGCGGATCAGGCCGCGATCGACAATGCGGCGACGACCTTGAGCTACACCAAGATCGTGGCGCCGCTCTCCGGCCGCGCCGGCCTGCGCCAGGTCGACCAGGGCAACATCGTTCATGCCTCTGACGCGACCGGCCTCGTCGTCATCACGCAGCTGCAGCCGATTGCGGTTCAGTTCAGCCTGCCCCAGCAGCAGATCATGCGCGTCAATGCGGCCGCCGCCAAGGGACCGCTCGCCGTCGACGTGTTCGGCAATGACGGCGTCACCGTCATTGACACCGGCACGTTGCGGGGCATCGACAACCAGGTCGATCAGACGACGGGCACGCTGAAGCTGAAAGCAGAATTCCCCAACGGCAGATTTCAGCTCTGGCCGGGACAGTTCGTCAATGTCCGCCTCAAGGTCGAGACCCTGTCGCAGGCGATCACGGTGCCGACGTCGGCCGTACAGCGCGGGCCGGCAGGTACGTTCAGCTACGTGATCGGCGAGGGCGACATCGTCTCTGCGCATCCGGTGGCGGTCGTGCAGCAGAATGAGAGCGAGGCCGTGATCGCGAGCGGCTTGAGCCCCTCGGACCGTGTGGTGACGACAGGCTTTGCCAACCTCGCCGAGGGCGTCAAAGTGGTGGTCGGGCGCGCCGAGCAGACGCCGCAGGCCGATCTGGCGCCACGCAAACGCGGCCGCAATCCGCAAGCAAAGGATCAAGGCAAGGACCAGGCCAAGGAGGGCGGAGCTCCGCCTGACGGCGCGCCGAAGGACGGCGAGCTGCGTCGCAGGCCTCAGGCCGCGGGCCAGACCGATGCCGGTGCAGCGCCCCAGGGAGGGAGTGAAGCAGGTCGCGGCGCGAAGGCGCAGCCATGACGCGACCGCAAGAGTGACGAGCAGTCGCGATGAGCGTCTCCGAACCCTTCATCCGCCGTCCTATCGCGACCTCGCTGCTCGGCGTCGCGCTGCTGATCGGCGGGCTGCTCGGCTATCTCGCGCTGCCGGTCTCGGCGCTGCCGCAGGTCGACTTCCCGACCGTCCAGGTGACGACGCAACTGCCGGGCGCCAGCCCCGATGTGATCGCCTCGCTGATCACGGCGCCGCTGGAGCGCCAGCTTGGCCAGATCCCGTCGCTCTCGGCGATGAACTCGACGAGCTCGTTCGGCGTCAGCCAGATCTCGCTGCAGTTCGATCTCGGACGCGACATCGATGGCGCCACGCAGGACGTCCAGGCGGCGATCAATGCCGCCGCCGGCGTCTTGCCGAAGTCGCTGCCCTATCCGCCGACCTACGCCAAGGTCAATCCGGCCGACGCACCGGTCATGACGCTCGCGCTGACCTCGGACACGATCTCTTTGCGCGCGATGAGCGACATGGCCGACACGATCCTGGCGCAGCGGCTGAGCCAGGTCTCCGGCGTCGGCCGCGTCTCGGTGCTCGGCGGACTCAAGCCCGCGGTGCGCGTGCAGGCCGACCTGGCGCGGCTCGCCGCCTATGGCATCTCGATGGAGGACCTGCGCGCCGCCATCGCAGGCGCCAACGTCTCCGGTCCCAAGGGGTCGCTCGACGGTGCCCAGCAGGCCTATCTGATCACGGCCAACGACCAGATCGGAGCCGCCGACGCCTACAAGCCGATCATCATCGCCTACCGCAACGGCTCGCCGGTCACGATCGGCGATGTCGCAACGATTATCGATGGTCTGGAGAACGATCGGACCGGCGGCTGGTACCAGGGTGTCCCTGCGGTCATCCTCGACATCCAGCGCCAGCCGGGTGCCAACGTCATCGAGGTCGTCAAGCAGATCCGTGCCGAGATCCCGAAGCTGCAGCGCACGCTTCCCGCCGGCGTGAAGCTCGCCATCGTCAGCGATCGCACCGTGACCATCCGCGCCTCGGTGCACGACGTGCAGTTCACGCTGGTGCTCAGCGTGGTGCTGGTGACGCTGGTTGTGCTGCTGTTTCTGCGCTCGCTGCGCGCCACGATCATCGCCGGCGTTGCGCTGCCGCTGTCGCTGATCACGAGCTTCGGCGTGATGTACTTCGCCGGTTTCAGTCTCGACAATCTCTCGTTGATGGCACTCACCATCGGCACCGGCTTCGTCGTCGACGACGCCATCGTGATGATCGAGAACATCGTGCGCCACATGGAAAATGGCGAGAGTGCGATGAACGCCTCGCTGCGCGGCGCGCGCGAGATCGGCTTCACCGTGATCTCGCTGACCGTATCGCTGATCGCGGTGTTCATTCCGCTGCTGTTCATGTCCGGGCTTGTCGGTCGCATGTTCCGCGAGTTCGCGTTGACCTTGACGATCGCAGTCGTGACGTCGGCGGTGGTCTCGCTGACCCTGACGCCGATGATGTGCTCGCGGCTGTTGAAGCATGCCAGCGAGGAATGGGTGCTGCCGGGGCTGAACGCCATCAGCCGCTTCATCGACCGCACGGTGGCGGTCTATCACCGCAGCCTGCTCTGGGTGCTCGACCGCCAGACCGAGACGCTCGTCGTGACCTTCGCGACCTTGGCGGCGACCTTGGCGCTCTACGTCGTCGCGCCCAAGGGCTTCCTGCCGCTGCAGGATACCGGCTCGATCACGGCGGTGACCGAAGCCGGCCCTGACGTGTCGTTCGCCGAAATGAAGAAGCGCCAGGCGGACGTCGCCGCCGCGATCCAGGCTGACCCCGACGTCGTCGGCGTCGTCTCGGTGATCGGCGCCGGATCGGTCAACCCGACCACCAATGTCGGCCGTCTCGTCATGACCTTGAAGCCACTCGGCGAGCGGCAGGACGGGGTCGCCGAGGTGATCGACCGGCTGAAGCAGAAAACCTCGGGCGTGCCCGGCATGACCGTGTACTTCCAGCCGGTCCAGGACGTGCAGATCTCGACCCAGGCGAGCCGCTCGCAGTACCAGTACACGCTGACCGGTGCCGATGCCGCCGAGGTGTCGAAATGGGCGAGGCAGCTTGTCGGAGAAATGCGCCGCGACCCTCTATTCCGCGACGTCTCCTCCGAAGCCCAGGAGGGCGGCCTGCGCGCGGAGCTGACCATCGACCGCCAGCGCGCCGGCCAGCTCGGCGTCAGCCTGCAGGGCGTCACCGACACGCTCAATGACGCCTTCGCGCAGCGGCAGATCTCGACGATCTACGGCCAGGCCAACCAGTACCGCGTGGTGCTGGAAGCGCTGCCGATGTATCAGCGCGACCCGTCGGTCCTGTCGAAGCTCTATCTGCCCGGCGCCGGCGGCCAGGTACCGCTCTCGGCGGTGGCAAGCCTCAAGCGCACCACGGCGCCGCTGGCGATCTCGCATCAGGCGCAGTTTCCGGCGGTGTCGCTGAGCTTCAACCTCGCGCCCGGCGCGGCGCTCAGCGAGGCGGTCGACGCGCTTCATGCGACCGAGAACCGCATCGGCATGCCCGGCAGCATCATCGGCGTCTATTCGGGCGATGCCGCCGAGTTCGCCAAGTCGCTGGCCGGCCAACCCTGGCTGCTGCTCGCGGCCGTGGTTACGATCTATATCGTGCTCGGCGTGCTCTATGAGAGCTACATCCATCCGATCACGATCCTGTCGACGTTGCCGTCGGCGGGCGTCGGCGCCATCCTGGCCCTGATGCTGTTCGGCCAGGATCTCTCGGTGATCGGCCTGATCGGCATCATCCTCCTGATGGGCATCGTCAAGAAGAACGCGATCATGATGATCGACTTCGCGCTCGAGGCGGAGCGTCACGAGAACCGCCCCCCCTACGACGCCATCGTGCAGGCGTGTCTCCTGCGCTTCCGCCCGATCATGATGACGACCCTGGCCGCTCTGTTCGGCGCGCTCCCGCTGGCGATCGAGAGCGGCACCGGCTCGGAGCTGCGCTTTCCGCTCGGCATCTCCATCATCGGCGGCCTGCTGCTCAGCCAATTGCTGACGTTGTACACGACGCCGGTCATCTATCTCGCGCTCGACCGCATCAATCGTCGCTTCAAGCGCGCGCTGCCGTCGGCGCCGGACCTGCCGTCGCCGCCGATCGCAGGTGCGACCGAAGGCATCCAGTGATGGCCTCGATCTCCGAGCCGTTCATCCGCCGGCCGGTCGGCACCACGCTGCTCTCGATCGGCCTGTTCCTGGTCGGGATCGTCGCCTATATCTTCCTTCCCGTCGCACCGGTGCCGAACGTCGACTTCCCCGCGATCTTCGTCAGCGCGTCGCGCCCGGGTGCGGACCCGTCCGTCATGGCGGGGACGGTCGCGGCGCCGCTGGAGCGGCGACTCGGCGAGATTGCTGGCGTCAACCAGATCACCTCGACGAGCTCGCTCGGCACCACCAACATCCAGATCCAATTCTCGATCGGCCGCGACATCGACAAGGCGGCGCGCGACGTGCAGGCAGCCATCAATGCCTCGCTGTCGGACCTTCCGAGCGACCTTCCGGCGCTGCCGCGGTTCCGCAAGGCGAACACGGCCGCGGCTCCCGTATTCGTTCTGGCGCTGACCTCGAAGACGATGACGACGAGCGCGATGTACGACGTCGCCGACACCGTGCTGGCGCAGCGGCTGTTCCAGGTGCCCGGCGTCGGTAACGTCACTGTCAGCGGCGCCGATCAACCCGCCGTGCGCATCGCGCTCAATCCGGTCTCGCTCGCCAATGCCGGCATTTCGACCGACGATGTCCGGACGGCGATCATCAATGCCAATCCGATCGGACCTGTCGGCATCTTCGAGGGCGGCCGCCAGAGCGAGACCATCGCCATCAACCGGCAGATGCGCAGCGCGGCCGAATTCCGCGACATCCTGATCAAGAGCAGCAATGGCAGCTTCGTGCGGCTGTCGGATGTCGCCGACGTCGAGGATTCCGTACGCAACGTGCGTTCGATCGCCTGGTTCAACAAGCAGCCAGCGGTGCTGATCCAGATCGCCAAGCAGGGCGATGCCAACGTGATCGAGACGGTCGACCGTGTGAAGGCGCTGATCCCGGAGCTCAAGCAATGGCTGCCGGCGGGCATCGAGATCTCCACTCTGGTTGACCGCACCGGGACCATTCGCGCCTCGGTCGACGACATGCAGTGGACGTTGCTCGCGACCGCCGTGCTGGTGATGGTCGTCGTGTTCCTGTTCCTTCGCCGTCTGGTGCCGACGGTCGCGGCCGGCGTCTCGGTGCCGCTGGCGCTCGCCGGCACCTGCGCGGCGATGTGGCTCGCAGGCTTCTCGATCGACAATCTGTCACTGATGGCGCTCGCGATCTCCGTCGGCTTCGTCGTCGACGACGCCATCGTCATGATCGAGAACATGTACCGCAATCTCGAGCATGGCCTGTCGCCGATGCGCGCCGCGCTCGACGGCGCCCGCCAGATCGGCTTTACCGTGTTGTCGATCAGCCTTTCCTTGATTGCGGCCTTCGTGCCGTTGATCTTCATGGACGGCGTCGTTGGCCGTCTCCTGCGTGAGTTCTCGCTGACGCTGACCTTCGCAATCGTCGTGTCGACATTGGTGTCGCTGACGGTGACGCCGATGATCTGCGCGCATTACATCAAGGAGACGCTGTCCGATCGTGCCACCTGGTTCGACCGTATCGTCGAAGGCGCGCTGTCCGGCATGGTCCGCTTCTATGCCTGGACGCTGCGCGGCGTGCTGGTTTATCCGTTTCTCACCCTGATCGTGTTCTTCGCCACCATCGCGCTCACGGTGACGCTCTACATCAAGGTGCCCAAGGGCTATTTCCCGACCGACGATTCCGGCTTCGTCATCGGTGCGACGCGCGCCTCGGCCGACATCTCGTTCCAGTCCATGCTTGGTCTGCAGCAGCGGCTCGCCGACATCGTGATGGCCGATCCCGCCGTGGCCGGTATCGGCTCGACGATCGGGGGCGGCGGCGGGCCGGGTGGCGCGACGTCCAACCGCGGCACCATGTTCATCAATCTCAAGCCCCCGGCGGAGCGCGAGGGCGTCTCCACTGAGCTCGTGATCAACCGCCTCAGGCGGAGCCTCGCGACGGTCCCCGGCATTCGGCTCTTCATGTTCGCCGCGCAGGACGTGCGCACCGGCGGCCGTCAGAGCGATTCCGACTATCAGTACACGTTGAGCAGCCCCGATCTCGACCTTCTGCAGAAATGGGCGCCGATTGTCGCCAAGCGCCTGGAGACGGTTGACGGCATCACCGACATTTCCAGCGACCGCGATCCCGGTGGCCTGCAGCTCGCGCTGCGGATCGACCGACAAAAGGCGGCGAGCCTCGGCGTCCGCGTCCAGGATATCGACAACGCGCTCAACAACGCCTTCGCGCAACGCCAGATCTCGATCGTCTACAGCCAGCGCAACCAGTACATGGTCGTGCTGGAGATCGACCCGAAATTCCAGACCGATCCCTCCAATCTCGACCGCATCTATGTGGCCGGGGCAGGGGACGCGCAGGTGCCGTTGTCGGCGCTGGTCAAGGCCGAGCGTGGCCTGTCACCGCTGGCGGTGTATCACTCGCAATCGTTCCCTTCGACCACCGTGTCGTTCAACCTGCTGCCGGACGTGCCCTTGCAGACCGCGACCGCCAACATCCAGCGCGCCGTCGACGAGCTGCACATGCCGGAGGGCATCCGCGGCAGCTTCGACGGCAATGCCGGGGACTTCAACAAGAGCAGCGGCCGCCAGCCGCTCTTGATCCTGTTCGCCCTGGCCGCGATGTATATCGTGCTCGGCGTGCTCTATGAGAGCCTGGCGCATCCGCTGACCATCATCTCGACCCTGCCGTCGGCCGGGCTCGGCGCGCTGCTCGCTTTGCAGGTCACCAACACACCGCTGACAGTGATCGCCTTCGTCGGCATCATCCTGTTGATCGGCATCGTCAAGAAGAACGGCATCATGCTCGTCGATTTCGCGCTCGAGGCCGAGCGCCAGCGCGGCATGTCCTCGGCCGATGCGATCTTCGAGGCCTGCCGGGTGCGCTTTCGCCCAATCCTGATGACGACCCTCGCCGCGCTGTTCGCCGGCCTGCCGCTGGTGATCGCGACCGGTCCGGGCACCGAGCTGCGCCGCCCGCTCGGCATCACCATCATCGGCGGGCTGCTGGTGTCGCAGATCCTCACCCTCTACACCACGCCGGTGATCTACCTGCTGATCGACCGGCTGCGCCGCCGCTCGACCCCGGAGCCGCTCGCCGCGCCCGCTGAATGAGCCGTTGTGGCCCTGTCCGCGGGCGCGTATAGCCGCCGCATGCCAGAACCACACGACCATCCGCCGCTCGCCACCGAGGCGCCGCCCGATTGCCCGCGTTGCCAGAAACCGCTGCCGCTGTGCATCTGCGACAGCGTCACACCGCTGGAGAGCCGGCTGAGGCTCCTGATCCTGCAGCATCCGCAGGAGCAGGATCGCGCGCTCGGCACCGCGCGGCTCGCCGCCCTGCATTTCAAGAACGCGGTGGTCAAGGTCGGGCTATCCTGGCCAAGCCTCGCCAAGGCACTGGGACGGCCGGTCGCCGATCCCGCGCGCTGGGCCATTCTCTATCTCGGCTCGGCGAAGGCGGCCGAGCTCGATCCCGAGAGCGAGGTGGTCGCGGTGACCCGCAAGGGTGAGGTCGCCGACAACCAGCGCGCCATCCTCAAGTCGATCGAGGGCGTGATCCTGCTCGACGGCACCTGGAGCCAGGCCAAAGCGCTGTGGTGGCGCAATCCGTGGATGCTGAAATGCCAGCGCGTGATCCTCGGGCCGCGGCAGCCGTCGCGCTACGGCCGGCTGCGGCGCGAACCGCGCCGCGACGGGCTGTCGACCATCGAGGCTGCGGGGATGCTGATGGCCGCGCTGGAACGGCGGCCGGAGATCGCCACGGCCCTCGACGCGAGCTTCGAGCGCATGCTGGCGCGGTATCGGGAGGTGGAAAAAGCGCAGCCGGAGCTCACGCCCCGCCCAAAGGCCCGCAAGCCGGATTGGCGCAACCGTAAACGGCGGGTTTAGGAACCGGAGGTACGCTTCTTGCATTGCCGCATGGAACGAGGATGAGAGCCATGCCGGAAGCAGAAAAGTCCAATGTGGTGCAGTTTCGGGATTACGCGCCCCGGCTGGCCGGCAGATCCGGCTCGGATCGGACGGGCGTCTCGGCCGGTGAACGAGGGGCAATTCTGACTTGGCCGCGCGCGCAGGTCAGCTATCCCGGCGGCATCGACGATCTGCCCATCTAGCGCCGGTTCGCGGCCCCAGTGGGTAGTCCAACCGCTTGATTTTGATTGAGTGGAGGCCACGACCAGAATTGAACTGGTGTAAACGGTTTTGCAGACCGCTGCGTAACCACTCCGCCACGTGGCCCCAACGCGGTGGATCGATACAGGAGATCAACGGGTTGGGCAACCGCCCTGTTTCGTTCTGTGCACCTGTTCTGAAACTCTTGGCCCGCGTCAGTTCTGAAACTACTGATGCCGTTCTGTTCCTCCCGACCCTTTCTCAAAGTTCCGGATAAGTCTGCTCCCGTAGCCTCTCCAGGTTGCTTTTCGTGCGGACCGCACCTAGCTTCGCGGGGTTGGTAGCCGTTTCTTGTTCGACGACCTCCTAAGACGCTGATTTGTTGCCGAGCGCGACGCGCGGGAGCGCGCCAGACGCAAAGCTCCAGATGCCAGAAGATCGGTCTGTGACCATCGGAAGGCGCCGCAAATCAACGGAGGGGCCAATGCCTGCGGTGCATAAGAGACAGAGCCAGGCTAAGGACCTTAATGAGGGAGGCCGGCGAGGCCGGGGACGGGGCGCCAACGCTCTGTGTTCGTGGTTTGTTCTCGCTTCGGGGCTTGCCGCGAACGTCGCCTTCGGACTAGGAGTTGATGTCCGGGTGGCGATTCATACGTTGCCGAGCGCGACGCGCGGGAGCGCGCCAGACGCAAAGCTCCAGATGCCAGAAGATCGGTCTGTGACCATCGGAAGGCGCCAGTTCGAACAGGCTTAGGTGCACCCCGTTGCTCGACCCTACGCCTGGGAGAACTGTTCAGACGATCTTCCCGAAGCCGGCGAAGATCCTTTCGAGATCGAACCTGTTGTTCGCCTGGAAGGCTTCGCGTGATGCTACTTCCAACCCCGGTCGGCCCGGCGTGGATGGTGTTACCGCCGAGCGGTTTGGAGCTCGAATACAGGAACAGCTCTCAGAGTTGTCGTCTGAGCTTCGGAGCGGATCTTACCGCCCTCGTCGCCTGCGTCCCGTATTTATTCCAAAACCGAACTCCACGACGGAACGACTGATATGCATTCCGGCCGTGCGCGATCGGGTCGTCCAAAAAGCCATCGTTTCTTACTTGGTCAACACCGAGAAGTTCCCTATCGAGAACGAATTCTCGTTTGGGTTTATCAGAGGACGGGGCACGGTACACGCTGTACAAAGAGCTCTAGAACTGAGGCACAGATATTCCTGGTGTTTAAAGACCGATATAGAAGCGTTTTTTGATCGCATTCCGCGATCAGACGCGAAACTGCGAGTGAGTAAATCACTTAGAAGCAGCAGCCTAGTTCCGTTGATTCATCAATTCATAGATTGCGAAATCGCGTCCAACAGAAATACAGACTCAAAGCTCCTCAGGCAGGGCATAATTAGGGGCCGAGGATTACGTCAGGGCATGCCTCTGTCGCCGATCCTTGCGAACTTAGTTCTTTCAGAGTTCGATGCGGCATTCCGGAGGGAGCGTATCGAGATGGTTCGATATGCTGATGATTTGTTAGTCTTCTTCAATTCGAAAAGGGATGCTCGGTCCGGTTTCGAATTTGTTAGGACGCAGCTCGGTCGTCAGGGACTAACAATTCCCGAGTTAGGCGACGATAACTCAAAGACCCAAATCGTCGCTGCTGAACAGCCTGTGTACTTTTTGGGACTTGAGCTGGCTTACTCTGGCTCGAATGGCGGTTATGTACGGAAGGTAGGGCGGAAGGTTATCGCAAAGCTGCAGCAACGATTAGAGAGTGACTTCAATTTCGATGCTCTTCGCAAGAAGAAGGTCAATTTTCAAAAAGCAACGGTCGAACTATCCCAAAGGATCACATCATATCTAGTTGCGTACCGTGGTACGGCCGATTTTCCAGTTCTTGACACCGAGCTTCGCTGCACTGCCAGGAAAGTTTTAGAGGGCATCTACGAAGACGTTTTTGGAGTTGGCGCTCTAGACAACGTGAGCCCCGAGGGCAGAGAGTTCTTGGGGTTGGGCAGTCTACTCTTGCCGACAACCCCTATTGATTCTTCAGCAAGCTGACTAGAAATCCTCCTCGAGACCGAGCTGTCCCTCAGGCTCTGGCGTTATCCGAAGAGCGGTGCGCATGCCGCTTTCGCGTCGCCGCCAGCGCGCGCTTTTCTGTCCGCTTCGCATACCCCTCGTACGCCTTCGACTTGTGAGCCGAGAGCGCGCGGCCTTGGCCGTCCGTGAGCTCGGCCTCCTCGAGCTCGGTCATGCCGCCGTGCCGGCAGGCATCGAGCGTAAAGGTCGGGGGCAGGCCCAGCCGCTCGCGCAGCGCCCGCACCAGGCGGGCCATGCTCATGTTGTCCCATTTGCGCGGGCCGCTCGGCGCCGGGCGGTCGCGCATGACGATGCCGAGGCCGAGGCGCGGCACCTTTGCGAGCACTGCCTCGGCCTCCTCGTAGAACAGCGTGCGGCCGTCGGCCGTGGTCTCCTCGAGCGGATGCAGGACCATCTCGCCGGTCTTGTGGTGCTCGATGCGGATCTGCGTCGGCGCGCGCGGGCCTCGGTAGTCGTTCCAGGTCACGTAGCCCGCCAGAACGTTCTCCGGCCGCTGCAGCCACTCGAAGCAGATCACCGCGGCGGCCGCCGCATCGGGATGTCCGGCGTCCAGCGCACCCCAGGCGAAGGTGTAGACCTCCTCGCGGGTCGCGGCCGGCTTCGTCGCCTTGCGGCGACGGGTCATCGCGACGCCTTCCCAGGGATTCCAGACGCCGTCGCGGAATAGGCCGGGGTGCAGCCGGTGCACGACCTTCCAGGCGTGGCGCGCGACCGCGACCGCCTTCTCGGCCGTGCGCGGGCGTGCGGCCTTGCCGGCGCGGACCGGCGTGTCGCGGATCCGGGCATAGAGCTTGTCGGCGCCATCGGGCGTGATCGTCGTGATCAGGCGGTCGCCGATGCGGGTGCCGCTCCTGCCGCGGATATCGCACAGCAGATGGATGGTGCGCTCATGGTCCGGCGCGGTGCGCGGGGATACGCGCTCACGCCAGTCGTTCGACGCCTTGTAGGTCTCGAACAGCCAATCGACGGTGCCGGTCGCGGCTTTCGGTCCGCTGACGACGGGGGATCCGGCGACAGGCAAGAAGGTGTGGTCGCACAATTTCCCGAAATCCCAGCTGTTCGGGTCGGTGACCGCGACGGCGGGCGATCTCGTTCTGGTCGGCGGCACCAACGACCGGATGTTCCGGGCGTTCCATGCCAAGACCGGCGAGCTGCTGTGGGAGCAGAAGACGAACTCGGGCATCATGGGCATGCCCGTCGCCTATGAGGTGGATGGCACGCAGTACATCGCCGTGCAGTCCGGCTGGGGCGTCGATGCGCAGCGCATCCAGGATGCGCTCTCGAAAGGCAACATCGGTCTGGAGGACAACGTCCCGCAAGGCGGCGTCGTCTGGGTATTCGCAGTCAAGAAGTAGCGCCGGTGATCTGAAGGGCGGCGGCCTCGGCCGTCGCCATCGCAGAAAATGAAGACCGCGGCGGCGTTCCGGCAACGGCGTGCCGATCCCTTGGCTTGCATGACGACAGAAGATCGCGCGTCAGCAGGCCGCGAACCAGCCGTCCGGAAACGGGATCAGCGGCCAGGCGCCCTGGTTGTCGTTGGCCGCCGTGGGGAAATGCAGAATTGAGAACAAGCGGGCCATGGAATCGGTCTCGGTCTCGGGCGCAATAGCGGTTCTCACAACGTCCATCAACAACTCGTATTCGGCTTCGCTCATCTCGCCCTCGCACAAACTGCGAGCCACGATGGCAAAATTCCACTTTGTTCAAATTGAGCGGATCGTTCAAATTCTAACGATCGGGCACGACGGCCCAATCGGTTAGCGGTGCCTTCGTTCCAAAAGATACCGCGGTCCGCGTTGTTCCAATGTGAACGGGCTCACATCCCAAGGCTTCGCGTCGTCCGTGACCCGTCTGCCCGCGCGGCAGGTGATGCCGTGCAGCGATCACGATCCGGCCCGTAGCCGACCGGGAGCAAGAGATCCACAACGCCTGCCCCGAGTCGCAGGCTGCCTCGCTGGCAAAGGCCGAAGAGACGACCCGCTCCAAACGTCCGGCTCGACGCAAGCGGCAGAATCGCTGGCGGTCAAACCGCGACGGCGAGAGGTTCGGTGTCCTGCGCCAGAATGTCGCGCATCAGCTGCGACAGGTCTTTCGGCTTGAACGGCTTCGCCAAACGATGAAGGCCGACCACTCTGGGCGAGGGGCCGAGCAAATCAGGCGTCCCGCGTCCTGATTCCAGCACCATGCCCGACATCATCACGATGGGCATCATGGGCCGGGCCGCCCGTGCAGCCCGGATGACGTCGTTGCCGTCCATGTCGGCCAAGTTGAGATCGATCAGAGCCGCGGCGAAATCATCGCGGGACAGGGCATCCATGGCCAGCCGACCGTCGGTGACGGCAGTGACCGTGTAGCCCTCGCGAACCAGAAGGTGCTGGATGACACAGCAAACGCCGACTTCGTCATCAACGACCAGGATGTTCATTATGAGCCCTTCCTGACAGACGTGGATGAGGAGCGACGTGCCGCGCCTCGCTCAGAAGTCGTTGGCGCACCTCGATCGCACGATCGACCGCTTCGAGCAGATCGAGGATGTCGAACGGCTTCTGCAATGCTGCCGTCGCTCCGAGCTTGATTGCCATACCGAGGAAGTCTGGAGCACCCAGTTTCTTGTCGGTGAACGCGTAACCGGAGATCGCGATGAACGGGACCGTGGGATCGAGCTTGATGAGCTCGCGAATGGTTGCGATGCCGTCCATGCCCGGCATGAACATGTCGATCACGACGGCATCGAAGGACACGCTGCCGATCAATCGAATGCCGGTCGGACCGTCCGGCGCGAGAAACACGCAGAACCGCTTCTTCTTCAATAATGTTTCCAGCGCAGCGCGCGTGGCACAATCATCGTCAATAATGAGGACAGTAGGCATGGGCCACCTCAGTATCAGCAGGACTGAAGGACGCTCACGCTACAAGGACAATAGGCTGAGGCTCGAAAATGGCAAAGTAGTTAACACTGAATTCGTTATCGCGATTCTGCAACCAGCGGTTTTACGGAACTTCCCTGTCCGGGCCGCAGGCCGGCCTTCTGTTGTGCATCATGCGATGAAGATGGAACTATGATTTCCGGGGGTGATGGCTCCGGTTGTTTGAAGAATCTCAGTCCGGCTTGAGCAGGGCGACCGTGACCAGCCCCACTGCGATCAGCGCTGCGCAGCAGAGCCGTCGCGGCGTTGCACGCTCCTTCAGGAACAGCACGCCGATCAGCGTCGCAAACAGGACGCTGCATTCGCGAAACGCGACCACATTCGCGATCGGATTGCGGCTCAAGGCCCAAAGAAATACCACGAATGACGTCAGCCCCAGGGTGCCTGCGATCAGCACCGGAAGCCAGGCGTCTCGGATCTCCACCACCAGAGCAGGTCCTCGCAGCATCATCGCGACGAGAAAGAACACGACACTGTCGAGCACGATCATCCAGACCGTGAACGAAGCCCAGCCGTCGGTCTGCCGGGTGCCTGCCGCATCGACGACCGAATAGCCGGCGACCAGTGCGGCGGCGCAGACGGCGGCCCAGAACGCGCGGCGGTCGATCGGACCGTGGATTCGGTCGCGCGCCAGGCCGGTGATGCCGAGGACGATGACGGCAATTCCGATCAACTGCCCGCTCCGTGGCAGTTGCTGCAGACCCAGCGAGGCAAATAGCGTTGCGAACAGCGGAACGATGCCACGCGCGATCGGGTAGGCGCGTCCAAGCTCGGCCGAACGGTAGGCCATTGCGAGGCTCGCCTTGTAGCCCGCGTGCAAGACCAGCGAGGCCACGATGAGCGGCCAGGTCGCGAGTGCCGGAACGGGAACGAGAAACAGGAAGGGCAGGATCAAGGCGCTGCTTACCAGACCCATGCCAGCCAGGAGGGAGAGGCCGCTGCCGGTCTTGACGATGGCATGCCAGCTCGCGTGAAGCAGACCGGCCATCAGCATGAGAATTGCGGCGACAGGATCCAACGACTCGAGTCCGGTTCAGCTTTCGGGCCGCCAGCTCGCGGCAGCGAAGTAGGGGTGGGGTCGTGCTGGAGCGCCTGCCGCGAGATGATCCGGCTCGATGGCGACACCGGGAGCTGGTCCCATTCCCCACGATCGACGAATCGAAGGCTCGCGATCTCCTCGCCATCGGGCGCAAGCGCGCCGCCTTCGATGACGGCCTCGAAGGCGATCACCGTGTAGTAGGTCAGATCACCGTTGGGATAGCGGATGAGGAACTCCGGGCCCCCGAACACCCCGAGCAGGCGAATCGGCCGGACCACGAGCCCGGTCTCCTCGAAGCATTCGCGGGTGGCCGCGTCGGCCGGGTGCTCATTCGGATCGATGGCGCCGCCGGGCAACGTCCAGAGGCCCGTCTCCGCGTCGCGCCCGAGCAGAATGCGGCCCTGGTTGTCGAACACGGAGATGGAAACCGCTGTGGTCGCCAAAAGATCATGGCCGATCTTGCTGCGGACGGCTCTCAGATGATCGGAAATCGGCATCGCTGGTCGTCACTTGCAAGAGGTGCGCCCCGCTTGCCCGACGCTCCATGCGCGGTCAAGGCAAGACAGCGAAGATCGGCGCACGTTCGCGGCCAATCGGCGGATGTCCCGCGTCACAAGAAAGAGGGATTGGGAGGATATATAGAACCATTCGGCATGGCCAGAATGGCTCCCCGGGCTGGATTCGAACCAGCGACCATTCGATTAACAGTCGAATGCTCTACCGCTGAGCTACCGAGGAACAGGCGAAGCAATGTTCGCGAATGCGGCTGCGTATAACAAAGCCGTTTCGCCTTGCATAGAACGAAATCGCATCTTTGCGACGATTGCGGGCTCAGGAATAAAATACCGAAATTTCAGATGGTTAGATTGATTTTGAACACTTGCTGGGCAGCGGTCGCCCACAGTTCGATGACAGGAAATTCACTTGGAGGGGAGCAAACCGGCCCCGATAGTTTGCTGGAACCGGCCAGTGCCCGCGGTCATGGAGTGTCGTAGATGCCAAACACCGTCGTCCCATTCGCTGAAGCAGTCTCCGCGCCCTCGTTGATTCCCGACCAGGTCGAGCGTCTCAGCGATGACGAATGTCTCACGCGGTTGGCCGACATGATGACGCGCGGTGATTCCGAACATATTGACGAGATCGTGCAGTTGCTCGGGCGACTGGCCGTGGTGATCGAGTAGCCGGCGGTCGGCGCACTCACAGGCGGCGTCCCAGCGGCTCCGTTGAAACCCGCATGTTGCCTTTTCCAGGGCCTTGTACCAAAAGATTGCGCAGATCGTCCGCGGTCCATCCGCTTTGCTTGCAGGTCTGCTCATGTCTTCATTCGCGACGGCGCGCCAGAAAATGGTCGATGGTCAGGTCCGGACCAACGACGTCACCGATCACCGCGTGCTGGATGCGTTGTTGACCGTGCCGCGGGAAGCCTACGTTCCCGCAGATCGGCAGGCGTTGGCCTATCTCGACTTGGATCTCGACGTCTCCGAAACCGCTTCGACCAAGCGGTATCTGATCAAGCCGATGCTGACGGGAAAACTGCTGCAGGCTGCCGAGATCAAGCCGACCGACAGCGTGCTGGTGGTTGGATGTGCGACGGGCTATCTCGCCGCGCTGGCGGCCCGACTGGCGGGCAGCGTGACGGCGACCGAAGTCGATTCTGCCATCGAAGGTCGCGCCAAGCAGCTGCTTGCCGCCGTCGATGGCTGCCCGGTTACGATTCGAGTCGCGCCGGCCGCGGAGGGGGATCCGGCGGACGGCCGCTTCGACGTGATTCTCCTCAATGGAGCGACCGAGGTCGCCGTGGACGGTCTGTGCCGTCAATTGAAGGAGGGCGGCCGCCTGGTCGGCGTCTTCGCCACCGCGCGTCCCGCCCGCGCCATGATCTTTACGCGATCGCATGGTGATATCGGCAGCAGGGTTCTGTTCGATGCTGCGGCGCCGGTCATTTCCGGTCTCGAACGGGTCCCCGAGTTCGTTTTTTAAGTCGTCCGACGAGGTCCTTAGCGACTCCCCTGAACTCCCGGGCCGCCCGTCGCGCAGCACGGTTTGGTGCGTCGTCTTCGCGGCCGCGGGCGGGCAAAATTCTGTTTTAAATCAGAAGTGTGGCCTGGATGCTGCACGTTGACAGTTTTCGATACGGGTTCCAGGCTTGGGTGGTTCCGTTGCGCTTGCATGGGGAATAAGGTGCGAGGTGCGCGGGAGTCTCTTCAACAGGTTACGGCCCGGCTCTGGCGTTCGAGCCGGTAACAAATGAATGGAACAGGGATGTTTGGGGTGAAGCTCGTCACCGCAGCGGCGGCTGCGGTCCTCGTGATGGCTTGTGCAGGCCCGACGCCTGCGCTGGCCGACACGATCGAGGCTGCGCTGGTGCGTGCCTATCAGAACAACCCGCAACTGAACGCGTCGCGGGCCCAGGCTCGTGCGGTCGACGAAGGCGTTCCGCAGGCACTCTCGGGGTATCGGCCGAAGGTCAGTCTGAATGCGACGGCGGGCATTCAGTATACGGATTTGCAAGCGGCACCCGCGACGCCGGCCGTGAACGGCGTGCAGAGGCCGCGAAGCGTCGGCCTGACGGTCAACCAGAATCTGTATAACGGTCAGCAGACGGCAAACGGCGTGCGCAAGGCCGAGGCGAACGTCTCGGCGCAACGCGAGGCTCTCCGCATTCTTGAGCAGCAGGTGCTGCTAGCGGCGGCCACGATCTATATGGACTATCTGCGCGATGCGGCGATCGTCGAGGTCCAGCGCAGCAACACGCGGGTGCTGGAGCAGACGCTCAAGCAGACCCGCGATCGGTTCAACGTCGGCGAGGTCACCCGCACCGACGTCGCGCAATCCGAGGCTCAGCTCGCCGCCGGCCGCACGCAGCAGCTCACAGCAGAGGCCCAACTAACGGCGACCCGCTCGAACTTCCGCCGAATCATCGGCAACGATCCCCAGAACTTGGCGCCGGGCTCTCCTGTCGACCGTTATTTGCCGGCGACCCTCCAGCAGTCGGTCGAAACGGCTCTGACGGAAAACCCGAACGTAACCTCGGCGATGTACGGCATCGACGTCCAGTATCTGCAGGTCAGGATCAACGAGGGTGCTCTGCTGCCGACCGTAAACGTCCAGGCTCAGGCGCAGCAGGGCTATGAGTCGAGCCTGCAATCCTATCGTGGGTTCAGCGCGTCGGCTGTCGCCTCGGTGAACGTCCCGATCTACAATGGAGGGGCGGAATACGCGCTGATCCGGCAGTCCAAGGAGTCGCTGGCGCAGCAGCGTCTGGTCCTGGAGCAGACCCGCGATCAGGCTCGCTCCGACGTGGTATCTGCCTGGGGCAAGCTGCTCGCGGGCAAGGCACAGGTGCAGTCGGCACAGGCCCAGGTGGCGGCCTCCGAGATCGCCTTGAACGGCGTGCGCGAGGAAGCCAAGGCGGGCCAGCGGACCACGCTGGATGTCCTCAACGCTCAGCAGGCGCTGGTCAACGCGCGGAATTCGCTGGTGAACGCCCAGCATGACCGCGTGGTGGCATCCTATACGGTGCTTCAGACCGTGGGGCGGCTGTCACCGCAGGTGCTGAACCTGCCGACGACCACCTACGATCCCAGCGTGCACTACCAGCAGGTCCGGGATAACTGGGCGGGTGTACGGACGCCGGATGGTCATTAGTACATTCTTAATACCGACCCTGATCCCTCGGTCCTTGGCCGGGGGATTTTTTTGTGGCACATGCTGTGGTTGTGACGAATGGGCGACGCTTGACAGGCGACCTCCGTGCTCCACCGGGTTCGCGGCGGGCGTTGCTTGCATTCATTTGTTGCCATGACATAGCCTCAAAATGGCCGCCGAACGATTCGGACTGCGTCGGAAGTTCTTCCAAGAATAGACTCCGACATGGGCAGTATCGTTCTGTTGTTTTGCATCGATCAGGCCTTGTCCGGAGACAAGTTGGCATGCCCGTTGAGAACTCCAAGCCACTTGGATCCGGCGCCCGGGACTTTTGCGCTGAGCCGGTTCGTGCGGCAGCGTTGCTGATTTGGAGTCGGAAATGACGCAGCCTGCGAAGGTCCAAGAACCCTCCATGGAGGAGATTCTGGCGTCGATCCGGCGTATCATTGCCGACGACGAGGGTAAGCCGCCGGCGGCAGACAAGGCCGCCGCGCCGGAGCCGGTCAAGGCCGAGAAGCCGGCGGCCCCGGCTGCGAAGCCGGTAATGAACGACATCCCACCTTCAAAGATCGCTGCTGCGGCTCCCGCCAAGCCCGCACCTCCGCCTCCCGCGCCGCCGGCGGCGTCCGCAAGCAACAACCAGGATGACATTGACGCATTGCTGGCGGGTTTGGATGAAACGACTCCGGTCGCAGAGGTTCGGCCGGCAGAACCCGAGCCCGAACCTGAAGTACTCGAGTTGACCGACGACATGGCAGTGGCCCCACCGACTCCAGCGCCAGCCCCCGCCGCGGCATCCTTCCGAAAGGTGGATCCGCGGGACGATATCGAGTTCATCGAGGCCGGGCGGCTCAATCAGAAGGCTGCCAGCTTCGAGTCCGCGTTCGAGCAAGTCACACCGAAGCAGCCGATCCTGGCCCCATCGACGGTGAACGCCGTCGAATCGGCGTTCAACGCGCTGGCCAATACGGTGCTGAGCAACAACGCCCGGACGCTCGAGGACCTCGTCAAGGAGATGCTGCGTCCGATGCTGAAATCGTGGCTGGATGACAATCTTCCGGCCCTGGTGGAGCGCATCGTCAAGGCCGAGATCGAGCGCGTCTCGCGCGGCCGCTGACGCCAGGACGGCACGATCTCGTGTTCCGTTCTGGAGTGAGCCGCGGCGGGCGGTAGACGCTATCCGTCAATGTTCGCCGCTGCTGTTGACTTGGCGCGCCGCGGCGGCTTTCTAGCCCTGTCAAGCTGATCCCTGCCGGACGGATCGAGAGGGCTCTTCCGGGAGCGCGGTCCGCGGTCGGACATCAGTCCGAAAACAGCCCAAGCACCAACAGCTTGCGCGAGCTTTTTCAGGTCGTGTCACAAAAGGCCCGGACGAGTTCCGCGACATCCCGAATTGGACAGCCGGCCCCGCGCCGCTGGAAATGCCATGATCGATAAGAATTATCAGCCCACCGATCTCGAAGGTCGCATGTCCCTGGTCTGGGAGGATGCCCGCGCGTTCTCCGCCGGTCGCCCCGATCGGCGCAATGCGGATCCCTTCACCATCGTGATCCCGCCGCCGAACGTGACCGGCTCGCTGCACATGGGGCACGCGCTCAACAACACGCTGCAGGACATCCTGTGCCGTTTCGAGCGCATGCGCGGCCGCGACGTGCTGTGGCAGCCGGGCACTGACCATGCGGGCATCGCGACCCAGATGGTGGTCGAGCGTCAGCTGATGGAGCGCCAGCAGCCCGGCCGCCGCGAGATGGGCCGCGAAAAGTTCCTTGCGCGCGTCTGGCAGTGGAAGGACGAGAGCGGCGGCACCATCATCAACCAGCTCAAGCGCCTCGGCGCCTCCTGCGACTGGGGCCGCGAGCGCTTCACCATGGACGAGGGCCTGTCCAAGGCCGTCGTGAAGGTGTTCGTCGAGCTGCACCGCGCCGGCCTGATCTACAAGGACAAACGGCTGGTCAACTGGGACCCGAAGCTCCTGACCGCGATCTCCGACCTCGAGGTGCAGCAGATCGAGGTCAAGGGCAATCTCTGGTACCTGCGCTATCCGATCGAGGGCACGACGTTCAGCCCCGAGGATCCCACGAGCTTCATCGTGGTCGCCACCACGCGTCCCGAGACCATGCTCGGCGACAGCGCGGTCGCGGTGCATCCGGACGACGAACGCTATCAGCATCTCGTCGGCAAGCGCGTGATCCTGCCGCTGGTCGGCCGTGAGATCCCGATCGTCGCCGATACCTATTCCGATCCTGAGAAGGGCACCGGCGCAGTCAAGATCACGCCGGCGCACGACTTCAACGATTTCGAGGTCGGCCGCCGCCACGGCCTGCCGCAGATCAGCATTCTCGATCGCGAAGGCTGCATCGCGCTGGTCGACAACGAGGACTATCTGCGCGGCTTGCCTGAGGGCTCCGAGGAGTTTGCCAGGGAGTTCCACGGCATCGAGCGTTTTGCTGCGCGCAAGAAGATCCTGGAGCGGCTGGAGTCCTTCGGCTTCCTCGAGCGCGTCGAGCCGAACACGCACATGGTGCCGCATGGCGACCGCTCCGGTGTCGTCATCGAGCCGTACCTCACGGACCAGTGGTACGTCGACGCAAAGACCCTGGCGCAGCCGGCGATCGCAGCCGTCAGGTCGGGCGCGACGACGTTCGTGCCGCGCAACTGGGAGAAGACCTATTTCGACTGGATGGAGAACATCCAGCCCTGGTGCATTTCGCGCCAGCTGTGGTGGGGCCACCAGATCCCGGCCTGGTACGGGCCCGACGGCAAGGTGTTTGTCGCCGAGACCGAGGAAGAGGCGGTGTCCAACGCACTCGGCTACTACGTCGAGCAGGAGGTCATCACGGCCGAGCAGGGGCGGGAGATGGCGCTCGACCGCAACAAGCGCGACGGCTTCATCACACGTGACGAGGACGTGCTCGACACCTGGTTCTCCTCGGCGCTGTGGCCGTTCTCGACGCTCGGCTGGCCCGACGCCACGCCGGAGGTGAAGCGCTACTACCCGACCAACGTGCTGGTCACCGGCTTCGACATCATCTTCTTCTGGGTCGCCCGCATGATGATGATGGGCATCCACTTCATGAAGGAGGTGCCGTTCTCGACCGTCTACATCCATGCGCTCGTCCGCGACGAGAAGGGCGCCAAGATGTCGAAGTCGAAAGGCAACGTCATCGATCCGCTCGCGCTGATCGACGAGCACGGCGCCGACGCGCTGCGCTTCACGCTGGCCGCGATGGCGGCGCAGGGCCGCGACATCAAGCTGTCGACCCAGCGCGTCGACGGCTACCGCAAGTTCGCCAACAAGCTCTGGAACGCCAGCCGCTTCGCCGAGATGAACGGCTGCACCGTGCCGGACGGCTTCGATCCGGCCGCTGCGAAGGAGACGCTGAACCGCTGGATCGCCCACGAGGCCGCCGCCGCGACGCGCGAGGTCACCGAGGCGCTGGAGGCGTATCGCTTCAACGACGCGGCCAATGCGATCTACCGCTTCGTCTGGGATGTCTATTGCGACTGGTATGTCGAGCTCTCCAAGCCGACGTTGCTCGGCGAGGACGGCCCGGCCAAAGCCGAGACCCGTGCCATGGTCGCCTGGGCGCGCGACGAGATCCTCAAGCTCCTGCATCCCTTCATGCCCTTCATCACCGAGGCGCTGTGGGAGTCGACCGCCAAGCGCGACAGTCTGCTGACCCTGTCGCCCTGGCCGCACCGCACCGACAGGCCGACGGTCGCCGAGATCGCCGCGCTGTCGGCCGCCAGCTTCGGCGATCCCCTGGTGCCGCCGATGCTGGTGTCGTTCGACGCCGCCAGCTTCAAGGACGAGGCCGCCGAGGCCGAGATCGGCTGGGTGGTCGATCTCGTTACCGCGATCCGCTCGGTCCGCGCCGAGATGAACATCCCGCCGGCGACTCTGATGCCGCTCGCGCTCGTCGCTGCCTCCGCCGAGACGAGGGAGCGCGCACCGCGCTGGAGCGAGGTCATCAAGCGCCTTGCGCGTCTCTCCGACATCTCCTTCGCCGATACGGCGCCCGAAGGCTCCGCCCAGCTCGTCGTGCGCGGCGAGGTCGCCGCGCTGCCGCTCAAGGGCGTCGTCGATCTCGCCGCCGAGCGCACCCGCCTTGGAAAGGAAATCGCCAAGGCCGAGGCCGATATCGAGCGCGTCGACAAGAAGCTCGGCAACGAGAAGTTCGTCGCCAACGCGCCCGAGGAACTGGTCGAGGAGGAGAAGGAAAAGCGCGAGGCGGCATTGGCGCGCAAGGCCAAGTTCCAGGAGGCGTTGTCGCGGCTTCAGGGCGCGTGACGTAGTCCTCTCTCCTTCGTCATTCCGGGGCGATGCGAAGCATCGAACCTGGAATCTCGAGATTCCGGGTCTGGTCCTTCGGACCATCCCGGAACGACGGCCGGCGGCTTAGCGCGGAAACCGCTTGCTCACGAACCTAGAGCCCTTGAGCCCGAACCGCCACGGCAGCTCGACCGCCTTGGTGATGCCGATGCGGACGCCGGTGACGATCTCTACATCCTCAGGTCGGGCGAACAGCTCGATCGGTAGAGCATCCAGCGCCAGGCCATTATGGGCGATCGTGATCCCCATCGCCTCGGTCAGCTTGCCCGGCCCCGAGCATAGTGCCTTGACATCCTCCAGCCCGCGCCGCCGCCGCATCTCGTCGATCCCGAAGGTCGGCTCGATCGCCCGGATCAGGACCGCGCTCGCCGAGCCCTCCACCTCGCAGACGAAGTTCATGCACCAGTGAATGCCGTAGGAGCGGTAGACGTAGGCGAAACCGGGCGGGCCGAACATCACCTGGTTGCGCGGTGTCGGGCCCCGGAACGAATGCGCCGCGGGGTCGGTGTGGTGATAGGCCTCGACCTCGACGATGGTCCCGCCGACGCCGTCGACCAGAAAGGTCGCCCCGATCAGCTCCGGCGCCACCGCGAGCACCTCGCGGGCGAAGAACGCCCGCGTCAGCCGCTTGGCCGCAGCATTGCGCCGGGGCCGTGAAACCCCGGGGGCTTTTGCCGGTTTTTGCGCCATTCTCAAGGAAATCCGCCGTGCTGAGCGCTGTTCCGCGCTGCCCATATCTGCCATGCCCTGGTATCCTCGGCCAGCCGGTTGCGGCGCGCCGCGGCACGGAATAGCTAGGGCGCAACAGAGGTTTGTGCGAATCCCATGGTCACCATCGTCGACATCAACGCGAACACGCCGCTGCGCCCCCGCCACCCCGAGAAGGCGAACCGGCCGGACTCGATCTCGCCGGCGAAGCCTGCCTGGATCCGCGTCAAGGCGCCGACCACCCGCGGCTACGCCGACACCCGCAACATCGTGCGCGAGAACGGCCTCGTCACCGTATGCGAGGAGGCCGGCTGCCCGAATATCGGCGAGTGCTGGGACAAGAAGCACGCCACCTTCATGATCATGGGCGACACCTGCACGCGGGCCTGCGCCTTCTGCAACGTCAAGACCGGCCTGCCCGAGGCGCTCGACGCCGGCGAGCCGGAGCACGTCGCGGAGGCGACCTTCAAGCTCGGCCTCGCCCATGTCGTCGTCACCTCGGTCGACCGCGACGATCTCGCCGACGGCGGAGCCGGCCATATCGCCGCGACCATCCGCGCCATCCGCGCGAAATGTCCGACCACCACGATCGAGGTGCTGACGCCCGACTTCCTGCGCAAGGACGGCGCGCTGGAGCAGGTCGTCGCCGCCAAGCCCGACGTCTTCAACCACAATCTCGAGACCGTGCCATCGCGCTACCTCTCGGTTCGGCCCGGCGCGCGCTACTTCCACTCGATCCGGCTGCTGCAGCGGGTCAAGGAGATCGACCCCACCATCTTCACCAAGTCCGGCATCATGGTTGGCCTCGGCGAGGAGCGCCACGAGGTGCTGCAGGTGATGGACGACCTCCGCTCGGCCGAGGTCGATTTCCTCACCATCGGGCAGTATCTGCAGCCGACGAGGAAGCACCACGCCGTGATGCGCTTCGTCACGCCGGAGGAGTTCTCCGGCTATGAGACCGTCGCCTACACCAAGGGTTTCCTGATGGTGTCGGCGAGCCCGCTCACGCGCTCCTCGCACCACGCCGGCGAGGATTTCGCCAAGCTGAAGGCCGCGCGCGAAGCCATGGCGCGCTGATCGAGACGAGATGCCGAGATTTTCCAACAAGCGGCGCGTGCCGCACACGGCCGAGCAGATGTTCGACCTCGTCGCCGATGTCGAGCGCTATCCGGAGTTCGTGCCGCTGTGCGAGAAGCTGGTGGTGCGCCAGCGCAGCCAGAAGCCTGACGGCATCGAGGTCGTCGTCGCCGACATGACGGTGTCGTTCAAGCTCGTGAAGGAGACCTTCACCAGCCGGGTTACGCTGGATCGGGCCAAGCGCAACATCCTGGTCGAGTATGTCAGCGGGCCGTTCTCCAGCCTGGAAAACCGCTGGAGCTTCGAGCCGCGCGAGCAGGGCGCCTGCGAGGTGACGTTCTTCATCGCCTATGAGTTCAAGAGCCGTATGATGGCGATGCTGATGGGCTCGATGTTCGACACCATCTTCGCGCGCATGTCGGCGGCGTTCGAAAAGCGCGCCGATGCGATCTACGGCCGCAAGCCAGCGGTGTCGTCGACGTAAGTCTTTCTCCATGTCTTCCAGTGGTAGACGATAGAGGGCGCCTCACCCTCCGTCGTCATCCCCGCGAAAGCGGGGATCCATAACCACAGGACTGCTTGTGGCGGCAGGCAGGTAACTCCGAGCTCGTCTCACCACATCTGCTGCGGCGTATGGATCCCGGGTCGGCGCCTCCGCGGCGCGTTGCGCCGCTGCGGCTTGCCCGGGATGACAGCGGAGGGTGAGGCTGGCGGCCTGCCAACTCACAGCAAGTTGCACCCACGAAGCCGTGGCCAGCGCAACTTGGCTTCAAAATCCTATCCACGCTTCAAACAGCTGCTCCGCGACATCGCCGCGGAGCCGTTCTGATCGCGGACACGTCGAGCCGCGACCGAAACCTACGCCGCCTGCACGGCGGTCAAAAAGTCCTTCACCTTGCCGCGCAGCTCGTCGGCGTGCTTGGCGAGCTGGCCAGCTGCACCCAGCATCTGCCGCGCTGCGCCGCCGGCCGATTCCACCGTCTGGCTGACCGAGCCGATGTTGGTGGCGACCTCGCGGGTGCCGCTGGCGGCCTGGCTGACCGAGCGGGCGATCTCCTGCGTCGCGTGGCCCTGCTGGTCGACCGCGGTCGCAATGGTCTTGGCGATCTCGCTGATCTGGCCGATGGTGCCGCCGATGCCCTGGATCGCAGCCACCGTATCGCTGGTGGCGCGCTGCATCGCGCTGATGTGCGCGCTGATCTCGTCGGTCGCCTTGGCGGTCTGGCTCGACAGGCTCTTCACCTCCGAGGCGACGACGGCGAAGCCGCGGCCGGCATCGCCGGCGCGGGCGGCCTCGATGGTGGCGTTCAGCGCCAGCAGGTTGGTCTGGCTCGCGATCGCGTTGATCATGTCGGTGACGGCGCCGATCTTGGCCGCAGCGTCCGCCAGGCTGTTGACGAGGTCGTTGGTGCGCGAGGACGCCTCGACCGCCTCGGCGGCGATGGTCGAGGACGTCGCGACCTGGCGGTTGATCTCGCTGACCGAGGTCGAGAGCTCCTCGGTGGCGCCGGCCACCGACTGCACGTTGGAGGAGGCGGAGTTCGACGCCGACGCCACCAGCGCCACGCGCTGCGCGGCCTGATCCGCGGTCGTGGTCAGCGAGGCCGCCGTGGTCTCGACCTCGCGCGAGGCGCCGGAGATGGCGTTGGCAATGGCACCGACGCTGGTCTCGAAATCCTTGGCGATCCGGTCGAGCGCGCGCTTCTTCTCCTCGCGCGCGGCGATGAGGTCGGAGAGGTCGCGGCGGAAGCTGATGACATAGGTCTGGCCCTCGACCTGGGTCGGCACCAGCGTGATCTGCACCAGCGCCGGGCTGCCGTCGGCGCGCTTGGTGGTCCACTCGAACGTCGCGTGGCCCTCGCGCCTCGCCTTCGCGTCCATCTCCTTCACGACATCGGCGGAACGCTTGCCGCTGGGCTGGAACTCCGGCGCCATGGTCGCCGGCGAACGCGACAGCAGGTCCTGCTTGCTGCGGAAGCCGCCGAAGCGGACCGCGGTCTCGTTGCAGGCGATGATCTTGCCGTCGGACATCACCAGGATGGCGTCGCGATGGCGTTCGAACAGCTCCGTCATCAGGAGGTTATGCGTGCGATCAGCCGACTTGCCGGAAAAGAAAGCCATGGGGTCCCGAATCCACTGTCAGAGAAGAATGCGCGAGACGTAGCAGGACAAAATTAACCAAAACCTTTAGGCCAGGGCGGCGCGTACGATAATCGTGGGCGATCTGGATGATGGGGGACGCATCGAGCGGACAGGCAGCCGCATCCTCCGCGGCGCCATCACGCCCGGGCTGTGCATCTCGATCGGCCCTCTCAGATCACGAGGGCGCAGGGAATGCCGGGAGCTCGCCGCCCCCATGGCCCGCCTGCGAAAAAAAATGCAGGCGGCAGGTACCACAGGTGCAGCCGAGACATCCCGGCATTCCCCGCGCGACGGTCTTCACGCTTATACGCAGTCTCCCCGGGGACCGGCTGTCTTGCCCCCGTGACCGGCGGATCATCATCTCCACCGGCGTGACACCAGCTTCGGGGTGTCAGGACGCTGCGACTTCACGTCCGCCAAGAGCCGTTCGTCCGCACGTCCAAGACGCGCTGCGGCCCTCGGCGGCCATCGCCTTCCCACCTCGCGTGTCGTGACGATCGCGATACGCCCCTCGTGTCGAGGCGGGATGAGGGGAGAGAAACATGAATTCTGAAAAATAGAAACGACAATATTTTCGTCGGTAGGACTGGACAGTGAGTCGGACATTGAACGGATTGAGGAAATCAGTGTCTTGGCGCACGCCCTCGCGATGCGCTTCGATCGCAGCAAGGCACCGGAAACGGGCTCTCCGCTATTCCGCACGCCAGCTGATTTGCCCGACGGGTCGGCTAGGATGATGCTCGACGTGGTGCCCAATGATTGAAACGATGCCGATAATGACCAACGACGAACCATCGGTCTGACCCTGCGTCAGCCAGAGAAGAAAGCATGCAATGTCACTCTCTCATCTCTACGACGAAGCGCTCGTCTATGCGACAAGGCTGCACCGGACCCAATTGAGAAAGGGCAGCAACGTACCCTACATCGCGCATCTGCTGAGCGTCTCCAGCCGCGTGCTGTCGGCGGGCGGCAGCGAGGTGCAGGCCATCGCGGGCCTGTTGCATGACGCCGCCGAGGACCAGGGCGGGCAGGCCACGCTGGATGAGATCCGCCGGCGTTTTGGCGATGGCGTCGCCGGGATCGTCGCGGACTGCACGGATTCCTGGGTCGATCCGAAGCCCGAATGGCGCCCGCGGAAGGAAGCCTATCTCGCCCGGCTGCCGCTCAAGCCGGTGTCATCGCTGCTGGTCTCGCTCGCCGACAAGGTTGACAACGCGGAAGCGATCGCGAGCGACCTTGATGAGGTCGGCGACGTCGTGTGGCAACGCTTCACCGGTGGAAGGGATGGCACGATCTGGTATTACCGCACGCTGAGCCGGATTTTCGATGAGGCTCTGCCTGGACCGTTGGCGCGGCAACTTGCGCGGACCGTCGGTGCTTTTCCGTCCTGAGCAAATTTGGGGGAGGCCGCTCGGCCTCGCATCCATTCGATGGATGACAACCTCAGATGGATCGGCTATAGAGCCGGCCATGATCACCGCCGCCACCCATCGTTTTGGTCGCATCACGCACCGTAGCTCGCTGGCGGCGGGAGGATCGCGCTCAATCTGACGATTTGCAGCATTTGATCCGAACAGCCGCCAGGGACCTGGCGGCTTTTTTGTTGCCGGCAGGTTCTTCATTTGAAGGGGAGCCCGCCATGCCGAGCACGACCGACGATCCGAGGGTCATCGCCATCGAGGAGCGTATGCTCCGCGGCGCCTCGCGATCGCCGGGGCTCTGCGCGCTCGGTCGTGATCCCTTGTCGCGCCATCCCATCTCGCCCAGGCCGGGCGCCAAGATCTACTACTTGGCGCCACCGGCTCCCCATCAAAGCTTCGCCGACCTCAAGCCCGCGTCATTGTTGCGGCTCTGGTGGGAGCGCTGGCGCGAGCGCCGCCGCTTTGCCCGGGAGTTGCCGCGGATCGCCGACGAGGTGCTGCAGGACTACGGCCTGACACGCGACGAGGCGCGGCGGCTGTGCCGGCGCCCGTTCTGGCGCGCTTGAGAGCGACGCGGCGGAACGCAGGTTCTGCCACGGATCCTACTTGCCCAGCTTCTCGGAGAAGAACCTGACGACCTGGGCGTCAAACTCTCGGTGAAACGCCGCGCGGTCGAAATCCGCAGGCGTATCAGCACAGATGCGCGGGACGGCGGCCGCGAGCTCCGCGGAGCACGGCGCGAGGAAAGCAAAATGCGCGGCGGACACGGTGTGGACCTCGGGCGTGCCGGGAAGGCTCGCGGTTACGCGGGCGGTCCCTTCCGGATCGACCCCGTTGCCGCCGAGCTCCGAGCGCCAGACCTGGAGGGGAATCTTGATGCTCGCGAGATTTGCTCGCGTGAATCCGACCGTGTGGGCGGCGTCGGCCAGCACGGCCGCCTTGATCCTCTCGTCGTGCGGCCAACTTCTGGGAAACTCGCCATTGCGGACCTGCTCGCAGAACGGGTTCTGTTGCGTGCAGTAGTGCGCCACCCTTTGAAAGTCCGGGTCGACGCCGGCGAGAACGGTTCCGGTGTAGCCACCGCGCGAAAAGCCGAAGAAGCCGATCCGGTCCGGATCAATCGCGGCTCTGCTTGTCCAATCGTTCAACATGAAATCGATCAGATGCATGATGTCCTGCGGCCGTGAGAGCCAGACCGACAGGCTGTCGCGCTGCGCCAGGTCACCGACACTGTCGCCGGGATGGTTGATCGCCGCGACGATGAATCCCGCGTCCGCCAGCGCTTCCGCAACATCGTGGTTTCCACCGATCCAGCCGCCGCGACCGTGGGACATGACGACCAATGGCAGCTTCGTGCCGTTGATTGGACAATTCTTTACCCCGGGCAGTGTCTCCAGCCCTGGGATCGCGAGGCTTCCAACCGGCACGCTACCGGCGTCTGCGGCGCAAGGCGTCCAGATGATGCCGTGGAATCCGTGATCGACCTCCAAGAGCTGCAAGCCAGCGGCTTGGGCGGAGGAGGTCAGGAGCAGGAGGACGAACGAGAGGGCAGCGAATGTGCGGTCTAGCAATATGATCTCCTCCTGACATGTAGCTCGGCGCGCTCTCGCGAGGGGTGCGTCGATCAAGTTCGCGGTGCGCGATGGTCTAGCGAGCTTGTCATGCTGTCAGGAGCGCTTCGCGTCCGTCGTCGCGATGTCCTTGACGGTTCAACGCCAGCCCAAGCTTGATTCATGACAACATTGTTAAATCACGCTTTCGAGATCGTGCGGCAACTCTCCGTTTATCATCATTGCGAGGCGCACTTTCGATGCTCAATTGATCGTGCCTTCAGCGTAACCGATCAGGAGGAATTCAAAATCGGCACATTGCAGAGATAGCAACTGCGATTCGTCATCGACCACCTCGAAGCGTATTCTCTCCTGCTGCCAATGACCGATGTCCCTGACGTCCAGACGGAAACCGTCCATGCGGTCCAGGTGTCCGATCCTGACCTCGACCGCGCCGATGAAGCGCAATTCCAGCCGCGGTTCGGTTCGCGATCGATCCGTCAGGAGCACCAGCTCGACGATGCAGGTCGGTAGAACTGGATCGCGTCGCTGCGCCCGCGATGACGATGCGGCGAGAGCCGCGCGCGTCACTTCCAACTACGTCCGGGGCCGCCTCGGCCGCTTGACCGGATGCAGCCGCGGCGTGCGGGCCACGCGCGGACGTAGTCGCGTCGCCGCCGCGCGTTTCGGCTTGGCAGCGACCTGTGGCCGCGCCAGCTCCATCAGCAGGCGCAGGGCTTCCAGCACCGAGCGCGTGCGCACGGTGCTGCGGCCGATGGCGCCGAAGCGGTGTTCGCGGTGGGTGATGCGGCCGTCGCGGGCGGCGACGGCGAAATGGACCAGGCCGACCGGCTTGCCGGGGGTGGCGCCGCCGGGGCCGGCGATGCCGGTGATGGCGACGGCGAGGTCGACGTCGGCGCGCTCCAGGGCGCCGACGGCCATCTGGATCGCGGTCTCCTTGGAGACGGCGCCGAAGGTCTGCAGCGTCGAAGCCTCGACGCCGAGCATGGCGCGCTTGGCCTCGTTCGAATAGGTGACGAAGCCGCGGTCGATGACGTCGGAGGAGCCGGGGATGTCGGTCAGGGCCGCGGCGACCAGGCCGCCGGTGCAGGACTCGGCGGTCGCGATCATCAGCTTGCGCGACCGGCAGAGGTCGAGCAGCGAGCGGGCCAGCGCGCTGGTAGAGCCGATTTGACGTTCGCTGGCCATGGCTGCGTTGTCCTCATCCGACCGTCAGATCGAAAGCTCCATGAACGGTGACAGGGTGGTGCGCCTCTAGGCGCTCCACGGCAGACGGATCGTCGCGCTCGCCGTCGCTGCGATGCCTTCCTCGCGGCCGGTGAAGCCGAGCCGCTCGCTGGTGGTGGCCTTGACCGCGATGCGCGAGATGTCGACGCCGGTGATCTCGGCGATGCGGGCGCGCATCTGGTCGCGCAGCGGGCCGATCTTCGGGCGCTCGCAGATCATCGTGACCTCGAGATTGGCAACGCGGCCGCCGCGCGCGGTCACGCGCTCGATGGCGTATTTCAAGAACTGGTCGGATGCGGCGCCTTTCCACTTCATGTCGGAGGGTGGGAAGTGCGAGCCGATGTCGCCATCGGCCAGGGCGCCCAAAATTGCATCAACCAGAGCGTGCAGACCGACGTCACCGTCGGAGTGGGCAAGGAACCCCTTGCTATGCGGCACGCGCAGGCCGCACAGCCAGACATGGTCGCCTTCGCCGAAGGCGTGGACGTCGTAGCCGGTGCCGGTCCGGACGTCGCCGAGCTGCGCGGCAAGGCGCGCTTCCTCGCGCACGAAATCTTCCGGTGTGGTGAGCTTCATGTTGGCAACATCGCCCTCAAAGGTCGCGACGGTCAATCCCGCCCATTCGGCGATCGCCGCATCATCTGTGAACTCGGTGAGGCCGTCGCGCGCGGCGCGGCGGTGTGCCTCCAGGATCGTGTCGAACTTGAAGGTCTGCGGCGTCTGGGCGATGCGCAGCTTCGCGCGCTCCGGTGTCGCGGTGATGTCGCCGCCCGTGCCGACTTCCTTGATGGTGTCGGTGACCGGCACCACGGGAATCGCCGCGCCGGTCTTGCCGGCCGCTCGAATCGCGCGCGAGATTACGGCGGGCGTGACGAACGGACGCGCGGCATCGTGGATCAGCACGATGTCGGGCTTGTGCGGCGCCAGCGCTTCCAGGCCCGCGAGCACCGAGGCCTGTCGCGTCGCACCGCCATGCGCTGGGGCCTCGTGGCGCAGGCCGAAGACGGCTGCGTTGAAGATGTCGATGTCGTCGGGGTTCACCACCGGCTGGACCACCGCCACCTCGGGGTGATCGGCGAAGGCGGCGAGCGCGCGATGGATGACCGTGCGGCCGCCGATCATGCGATATTGCTTCGGACCGCCGGCGCCGGCGCGCAGGCCACGTCCGGCCGCGACGAGAATGGCTGCAGTCCGCTGAGAAGTCGTCATGGGAACAGGGTATCGATGCTGATGAGGATGATGGGGTTCGCGGCTTCTTACATCTGCAGAAGATGTTAAGCGAGCAGGATCACACGTCGCATGAACGGCACCTGCGATCGCGACACAAGCGCCGGGATCCGCTGGCGCGTTGAGGGGGGGCGATCGCACCTGCCGCCTGCGAGCACCTTGCCGAGCCATGCAAAAATCCGGCGGCTCACGGGTTTACCATGACTGCCGAACAAGCATATTTTGCTGCACTGCACTTGAAATGCCGATCGTCTTGGCTAAAGTGTAGGCATGACGCTTGACTGCACAAGATTTGTGCTTGAGAGTGCAGCGCAGACGCGATGATGCGTCCAAAGAGCTTTAAGAGTCGTTCGTGACCGGTCCGGCCAATACACAAGCCAAAGCCTTGAAGATAGGCGACGTTTCGCTCGCCAACCGGGCCATTCTCGCGCCGATGTCGGGGATCACCGACGCGCCGTTCCGCCGACTCGCGGCCGAGCTCGGCGCCGGGCTGGTGGTGTCCGAGATGACTGCGAGCGACGATCTCGTGCGCGGGCGGTGGATATCCCGGTTGCGCTGCGAGGCGAGCGGCGTGGGGCCGCATGTGGTGCAGCTCGCCGGCTGCGAGGCGCATTGGATGGCCGAGGGCGCGAAGGTCGCCGAGGATGGCGGCGCCGAGATCATCGACATCAACATGGGCTGCCCGGCGCGGCACGTGACCGGCGGCCAGTCCGGCTCGGCCCTGATGCGCGATCTCGATCATGCGCTGACCTTGATCGAGGCGACGGTCGAGGCCGTCGATGTGCCCGTGACCCTGAAGATGCGGCTCGGCTGGGACGAGCGCAGCCTGAATGCGCCGGAGCTGGCGCGCCGCGCGCAGGCCGCGGGCGTGCAGTTGATCACCGTGCACGGCCGTACGCGGCAGCAGTTCTACAAGGGCGAAGCCGACTGGAGCGCGGTGCGCGCCGTGAAGGACGCCATCGATCTGCCGGTCGTCGTCAACGGCGACATCACCAGCTATGAGGACGCGCGCGAGGCGCTCGACGCCTCCGGCGCCGATGCCGTGATGATCGGGCGCGGCGCGCAAGGCCAGCCCTGGCTGCCCGGCCAGATCGGCCGCCGACTCGAGGGCGGTGCGGAAGAGGGCGCGCCGGAGCTGGCGCAGCAGCTCAGTCTTCTCACCGCGCTCTATGACGAGATCTGCCGTCACTATGGCGCGCGTGTCGGCCTGCGCCACGCCCGCAAGCATCTCAGTTGGGGGCTCGACGTCGCCGCCCAGCACGCGCAAGCGCCGGCCGAAAAACTGAAGGCCTGGCGCGACCGTATCCTGACGTCCGAGCAGCCGTCCTTGGTGCATCGGGCGCTGCGTGAGGCCTTCGACGATTTTGCCTGGAGTGCAGCCGCATGAGCTCAGCCGCAGAACAGCGCAAGCGACTTCCATCGGATGGCGACGCCATCCTCAACGCCCTGCCGAATCCGGTCCTCGTCATCGGCCCGGACGGTATGATCATGGACGCCAACATGGCGGCGGAATCGTTCTTCGATTCCTCCACCCAGTTTCTGCAGCGGCAGTCGCTGAAGAAGCTGGTGCCGTTCGGCTCTCCGCTGCTGGCGCTGATCGATCAGGTCCGCACCACCAGCGCGCCGGTCAACGAGTACAAGGTCGATCTTGGCACCCCGCGCACCGGCGCCGATCGGCTCGTCGACCTACACGTCGCGCCGCTGCCGGAGCGGCCCGGCCATATCGTGGTGATGCTGCAGGAGCGCACCATCGCCGACAAGATGGACCGCCAGCTCACCCATCGCAGCGCCGCGCGCTCGGTGATCGCACTGGCCGCGATGCTCGCGCACGAGATCAAGAACCCGCTGTCGGGCATCCGCGGCGCCGCGCAGCTCCTCGAGCAGCAGGCTTCCTCCGAGGATCGCATGCTGACCCGGCTGATCTGCGACGAGGCCGACCGCATCGTCACCCTGGTCGACCGCATGGAGGTGTTCGGCGACGACCGCCCGGTGGCGCGCGGGCCCGTGAACATCCATTCCGTGCTCGATCACGTGAAGCGGCTGGCGCAATCGGGCTTTGCCCGCAACATCCGCTTCGTCGAGGACTACGATCCGTCGCTGCCGCCGGTGCTCGCCAACCAGGATCAACTGATCCAGGTGTTCCTGAACTTGGTCAAGAATGCCGCGGAAGCGGTCGTCGATCTCGGCTCCGATGCGGAGATCCAGCTCACCACGGCGTTCCGCCCGGGCGTGCGCCTGTCGGTGCCCGGCAAGAAGTCGCGGGTGTCGCTGCCGCTGGAGTTCTGCGTCAGGGACAACGGCCCCGGCGTGCCGGAAGACCTGATGCCCAATCTGTTCGATCCGTTCGTGACCACGAAGCCGACCGGAAGCGGCCTCGGACTTGCATTGGTCGCGAAGATCGTCGGCGACCATGGCGGGATCATCGAGTGCGAGTCGCAGCCGCGCAAGACGACCTTCCGGGTGCTGATGCCGATGTACAGCGCAACCAAACAACCAGACCAAAGCCCAAATCACAGCCATGGCGATGACGTTTCGGGGACGCCGTTGCATGCCTCACAGGGATCAAATTGAGGACCACCTATGCCTGCAGGTAGCATTCTCGTTGCCGACGACGATACGGCCATCCGCACGGTCCTGAACCAGGCGCTGTCACGCGCCGGCTATGAGGTGCGGCTGACCGGCAATGCCGCGACGCTGTGGCGCTGGGTGAGCCAGGGCGAGGGCGATCTCGTCATCACCGACGTGGTGATGCCGGACGAGAACGCGTTCGACCTGCTGCCGCGGATCAAGAAGATGCGGCCGAACCTGCCGGTCATCGTGATGAGCGCGCAGAACACCTTCATGACCGCCATCAAGGCGTCGGAGCGCGGCGCCTATGAGTATCTGCCGAAGCCGTTCGACCTGAAGGAGCTGATCGCGATCGTCGGCCGTGCCTTGGCCGAGCCGAAGGAGCGCGCGGCGAGCCAGCCCGACGACGGCGAGTTCGAATCGATTCCGCTGGTCGGCCGCTCGCCGGCGATGCAGGACATCTACCGCGTGCTGGCGCGGCTGATGCAGACCGATCTCACGGTGATGATCTCGGGCGAGAGCGGCACCGGCAAGGAGCTGGTGGCGCGCGCGCTGCACGATTACGGCAAGCGCCGCAACGGGCCGTTCGTCGCGGTCAACATGGCGGCGATCCCGCGCGACCTGATTGAATCGGAACTGTTCGGGCACGAGCGCGGCGCCTTCACCGGTGCCAACACCCGCGCCTCCGGCCGCTTCGAGCAGGCCGAGGGCGGCACCTTATTCCTGGACGAGATCGGCGACATGCCGATGGAGGCGCAGACGCGGCTTTTGCGCGTGCTGCAGCAGGGCGAGTACACCACCGTCGGCGGCCGCACCCCGATCAAGACCGACGTGCGCATCGTCGCCGCCTCCAACAAGGACCTGCGCATCCTGATCCAGCAGGGGCTTTTCCGGGAAGATCTGTTCTTCCGCCTCAACGTCGTGCCCCTGCGGCTGCCGCCGCTGCGCGAACGCATCGAGGACCTGCCGGATCTCGTCCGCCACTTCTTCGCGCTGGCCGAGAAGGACGGGCTGCCGCCGAAGAAGCTCGATGCCGCGGCGCTGGAGCGGCTCAAGCAGCACCGCTGGCCGGGCAATGTCCGCGAGCTGGAGAATCTCGCCCGGCGTTTGGCCGCGCTGTATCCGCAGGACGTCATCACGGCGTCAGTCATCGATGGCGAGCTGGCGCCGCCGGCGGTGACCACCGGCTCGAACACGCCGACCTCGATCGACAATCTGGGCGGAGCAGTGGAGGCCTATCTGTCCTCGCACTTCCAGGGATTTCCCAACGGCGTGCCGCCGCCGGGGCTGTACCACCGCATCCTCAAGGAGATCGAGATTCCGCTGCTGACGGCAGCGCTGGCGGCGACGCGCGGCAACCAGATCCGCGCCGCCGATCTGCTCGGCCTCAATCGCAACACGCTGCGCAAGAAGATCCGCGACCTCGACATTCAAGTGTACCGCAGCGGCGCTTGACGGTTATTTGATACCTCTACGGCGGGCTCGGACCCGCCTCAGGTGAGAATTAATGTAGACAAATCCGCGACGCGCTCCGGCGCCGCGGATTTGTCGCAATTTGGCAACAGCGTGGTAGGAATGCATCAGTCCGATTCCCGGACGTGCCGCGTTCAGTATCACCCACCTTGCCGGAATGACCAGCGCAGAGACATCGGCCACCCCCTTCGATTCGTCGTCCACCGAGGGCCGGCGCTGGACCTGGCGCACCTGGCTGGCGCCGGTGGCGGTGGCGCTCGCGCTGCTGTCGGCCTTCCTCACCTTCATCGTGCTGGTCGGGCTGACCCCGGTCGAGCCCACGACCGACGTGGTCAAGACCTTCTACCTGATCGACGCCGGAACGATCCTGGTCCTGGTCGGGATCATCATCCGCGAGGTCTGGCAGGTGGTGCAGGCCCGCCGGCGCGGCCGGGCGGCGGCACGGCTGCACGTCCAGATCGTCAGCCTGTTCTCGGTGATCGCGGTCCTGCCGGCGGTGCTGGTCGCCGTGGCGGCCAACGTCACCATCGATCGCGGCCTCGACCGGCTGTTCTCCGGACCAGCGAAAGTCGCGATCCAGAACTCGCTGACCATCGCGCGCGCCTACATGCAGGAGCACGCGCAGTTCATCCGCGGCGACATCATCGGCATGGCGACCGACATCGCACGCGCGCGGCCGCTGTTCGACCAGGACCGCGCCAGCTTCCGCGAGCTGCTCACCACCAGCGCCGCCTCGCGCAACCTGCCGGGCGCGATGATCATCGACAAGAACACCAATCCGATCGTCTGGGCCGAGACCGGCGGGGTGCAACTGGCCTATTCGCCGCCGGCACCCGAGTTCCTCAACAATGTCCGGGAGGAGGAGCCCGAGATCGCGGTCCTGCCGGAGTCGAACTACGTCGCCGCGGTGATCCGGCTGCGCGCATTCAACGACACCTTCCTCTACGTCGCGCGTCCGCTCGATCCGCAGGTCGTCGAGCAGCTCAAGCAGACCGAGCTGTCGGTCGCCGAATACGCCCAGGTCGAGGCGCGCCGCTTCGGCATCCAGATCGCCTTCGCGCTGATGTTCGCGGTGATCGCGCTGACCATCCTGATGGCCTCGGTGCTGATCGGGCTGAACTTCGCCAACTGGCTGGTGGCGCCGATCCGGCAATTGATGAATGCCGCCAACACCGTGTCGACCGGCGATCTCAACGTCCAGGTCCCGGTGCATCGCTCGGAGGGCGATCTCGCCCAGCTCGGCCAGACCTTCAACAAGATGACGCAGGAGCTGCGCACGCAGCGCGACGAGCTGGTCAGCGCCAGCGAATTGATCGACAGCCGGCGCCGCTTCATCGAGGCGGTACTGTCGTCGGCCTCCGCCGGCATCATCGGCGTCGATGCCTCTGGCAGCGTCGGCATCCTCAACCGCTCGGCCGAGAAGCTGATCGGACATGCCGAGCAGGAGGTGCTCGATCATCCGCTCTCCGACGTGCTGCCCGAGCTCGACGACATGATGAAGACGGCGCGCGAGGGCAAGCAGCGGCTGGTGCAGGGTCAGATCACGATCCAGCGCGACGGCCACGAGCGCAATCTGTCGGTGCGCGTCACCGCCGAGCAGACCAACCAGGCGCGCGACAGCTACATCATCACGCTCGACGACATCACCGAGCTGGTGTCGGCGCAGCGCACCTCGGCCTGGGGCGACGTCGCGCGGCGCATCGCGCATGAGATCAAGAATCCGCTGACGCCAATTCAACTGTCCGCAGAGCGAATTCGCCGCAAATTCGGCAAGGTCATCACCGAGGACAAGGCGATATTTGAGCAATGTACCGAGACGATCGTGCGGCAGGTCGACGACATCAGGCGAATGGTCGACGAGTTCTCGCGGTTCGCGCGGATGCCGAAGCCGGTGATGGAAGGCGAGGACGTCGCCGACACCGTGCGGCAGGCCGTGTTCCTGATGAAGGTCGCGCATCCCGAGATCGACATCGAGACCGAGATCAAGCAGGACCCCTTGCGCGCGCAGTTCGATCGCCGCCTGATCTCGCAGGCGCTGACCAACATCATCAAGAACGCCACCGAGGCGATCGAGGTGGTGCCAGAGGCGGAGCTCGGCAAGGGCCGTATCGACGTGGTCGCCTCGCGCGAGGGCGAGGACGTGCTGATCGACGTCATCGACAATGGCATCGGCCTGCCGAAGGTGGCGCGACAGCGGCTGCTCGAGCCCTATGTCACGACGCGCGCCAAGGGCACCGGCCTCGGGCTCGCGATCGTCGGCCGCGTGCTGGAAGACCATGGCGGCAAGCTCGAGCTGAAGGACGCGTCCGATTTCCGTCCCGGCCAGCGCGGCGCCTGGATGCGGCTGCGCTTTGCCGTCTCCGGCCAAGCCGCGAAGACGGGCGCGAAGGAGCAGGCGGCGGCGTCTGACAATGCGCAGAAGACCGAGGTTGGCGGCGAAACCGCTGACACGGTTCAAACGACCAATGATGAACCAAAAATCCAAGCCGCAACCGGCAGCTGACGAGACAGGCGTGACCCATGGCGAGTGATATTCTGATTGTCGACGATGAAGCCGATATCCGGGAGCTGGTCGCCGGCATCCTGGATGACGAAGGCTTCACGACGCGAACCGCGCGCGACAGCGATTCGGCGCTCGCGGAGATCACGAGCCGCCGTCCCAACCTGGTGTTCCTGGACATCTGGCTGCAGGGCTCCAAGCTCGACGGTCTGCAGCTCCTCGAGCAGATCAAGAAGGACCATCCCGACCTGCCGGTCGTGATGATCTCCGGCCACGGCAACATCGAAACGGCGGTCGCCGCGATCAAGCGCGGCGCCTATGACTTCATCGAGAAGCCGTTCAAGTCCGACCGGCTGATTCTGGTTGCCACGCGTGCGCTGGAGAATTCCCGGCTGAAGCGCGAGGTTCGCGAGCTCAAGCAGCTGGCGCCGACCGCGAGCAGCATGACCGGCCGCTCGCCATCGATGAACCAGTTGCGCCAGACCATCGAGCGCGCCGCCAAGGCCAACAGCCGCATCCTGATCGTCGGCCCTCCCGGCTCGGGCAAGGAGCTCGCCGCGCGTTCGCTGCACGCTCAGTCGCCGCGCTCCGAGGGCCCGTTCGTCGTCATCAACGCCGCCGCGATCACGCCGGAGCGGATGGAGGAGGAGCTGTTCGGCATCGAGCAGTCCAATGGCGAGCAGGCGCGCAAGACCGGCGCGCTCGAAGAGGCCCACGGCGGCACGCTGTTCGTCGACGAGATCGCCGACATGCCGCGCGAGACGCAGAACAAGATCCTGCGCGTGCTGGTCGACCAGACGTTCCAGCGCGCCGGCGGCACCACCAAGGTGCACGTCGACGTGCGCATCATCTCCTCGACCGCACGGAATCTCGAGGAGGAGATTGCCGCCGGGCGTTTCCGCGAGGACCTCTATCACCGTCTGTCGGTGGTGCCGATCCGGGTTCCGCCACTGTCGGAGCGCCGCGAGGACATTCCGGAGCTGATCGACTATTTCATGGAGCAGATTTCGGCCACGACCGGCCTGCCGAAGCGGCAGATCGGCCAGGACGCCATGGCCGTGCTGCAGTCGCACGTGTGGCCCGGCAACGTCCGTCAGCTTCGCAACAACGTCGAGCGCGTCATGATTCTGGCCGCCGGCGGACCGGAGGTGATCATCACCGCCGACATGCTGCCGCCGGATGTGGGATCGATGGTGCCGGCGATGCCGACCAGCAACAATGGCGAGCACATCATGGGACTGCCGTTGCGCGAGGCACGCGAGGTGTTCGAGCGCGACTATCTCATCGCCCAGATCAGCCGCTTCTCCGGCAACATCTCGCGCACGGCCGAGTTCGTGGGCATGGAGCGGTCCGCCCTGCATCGCAAGCTGAAGGCGCTCGGCGTCGGCTGAGGCTCCCGCTCGGCCAAACTTGCCGACTGGACGAATTTACATTGGAAAATTCGTCCATTTCCGGAATTTTACGGATGAATCCGGTTCTTTTGGAACCGGCCTCCTTGCAAGCGGCTTGCCTAATATGCTCGCCTGTCTTCTAATCCGGCATCCCGTGGTCCCTCGAGGGGGATCTCAATGGACCATGGGCCACCTCGATGAATCCGGGGCCTGCGATCGGGTCATCGAAGGTTCAATAAGAAAAAGCACAAGACTGCGAGATAACAACAATGGCGGCCGACCGCGCACAAAACCTACAAGACACCTTTCTCAACCATGTCCGCAAGACCAAGACGCCGCTCACGATCTTCCTGGTCAATGGCGTGAAACTGCAGGGGATTGTCACATGGTTCGACAATTTCTGCCTGCTGCTCCGGCGCGACGGTCACTCGCAGCTCGTCTACAAGCATGCGATCTCTACCATCATGCCGGGCGCGCCGATCCAGTTGTTCGAGGGCGGCGAGGACGCGTCTGCGTGAGTGTGACCTGACGTGAGAGTGACCTGATTGGAACCCCGCGATCGCGAAGGGACCATCGGCCTGTCGAGGCCGGATGACAATAAGGGGACCGGGCTCGTCATCGTGGTCGGCCCCTACTTGCGAGCGCGCCGCGGCGACGATGGCGCGCAAGCAGGCCAATCCGACATGCGTGATTTCGAGGCACGGATCGACGAGGCGGCGGGCCTCGCGCGGGCCATCGACCTGACGGTGGCCGAGGCTATTCTCGCGCCGATCGGGCAAATCCGCCCTGCGACCTATCTCGGCAAGGGCAAGGTCGAAGAGATTGCCGGCGTGATCGCCGGCCATGGCGTCGAGCTGGTGGTGATGGATTGCGCGCTCTCGCCGATCCAGCAGCGAAACCTCGAGAAGGCCTGGAACACCAAGGTGCTCGACCGCACCGGCTTGATCCTGGAGATCTTCGGCCGCCGCGCCAAGACGAAGGAGGGCGCGCTGCAGGTCGAGCTCGCGCATCTCAACTATCAGCGCAGCCGTCTGGTGCGGTCTTGGACCCATCTCGAACGCCAGCGCGGCGGCTTCGGCTTCATGGGCGGTCCCGGCGAGACCCAGATCGAGGCCGACCGCCGCCTGATCGGCGACCGCATCACGCGGCTCGAGAACGAGTTGAAGAAGGTCCAGGCGACGCGGCGGCTGCATCGCGCCGGACGCCAGCGCGTGCCGTATCGCGTCGTGGCGCTGGTCGGCTACACCAATGCCGGCAAGTCGACGCTGTTCAATCGCCTGACGCGCGCCGACGTCCAGGCCGCCGACATGCTGTTCGCGACGCTCGATCCGACCTTGCGCGCGATCACGCTGCCGCATGGCGGCAAGGCGATGCTGTCGGACACCGTGGGCTTCATCTCCAACCTGCCGACGCAGCTCGTCGCCGCCTTCCGCGCCACGCTCGAGGAGGTGCTGGAGGCCGACGTGATCCTGCACGTCCGCGACATGTCGCACGAGGATGCCGAGGCGCAGCAGCACGATGTCGAGCTGGTGCTCAGCCAGCTCGGCATCGATCCCGAGGCCACCGACACCATCATCGAGGTTTGGAACAAGATCGACCGTCTCGACCAGGCAGCGCGCGAGAACCTCGCCAACATCGCCGGGCGTCGGCCGCCGGAGCGGCCATGCCTGCTGGTCTCGGCCCAGACCGGGGACGGCGTCGACGCGCTCCTGCAGACGATCGAGGACCGTCTCGCGGCGGCGCGGACCACGCTCGATCTCACCATCGACGCGGCCGACGGCGCCGGCATCTCCTGGCTGCATCGCAACGCCGAGGTGCTGGCCAAGGAGCTGAACGAAGGCCGCTACGACATGACCGTGCGCGTCGACGCCACCAAGCGCGACATCGTGGTCGAGCGCTATCACGGCGTGCCGCGGGTGGCGTAAAACAGTAAAGGTACCCGACCACTATCGATTGCCCCGCGATCGAGCGGCAATCATCCAAATCAGCTGATTTGAGCGCTTATTCTCTATATTCTTTGAGCGTCTCCGGCGGTCGCCTAGTAAGCCACATCAGCATCATCGCGCAGCAGAATCAAATGGATGGCAGCCGATTGAACGGCTCTCACAGCCATCTCGGCTCATAGACGCAGATGACTTTACACATGGAAAACTTACAACTAAAACGTGTTAATTCTCAATATTGCCTTGTATCAAGAGCTGCCAACAGCCACGCCGTTCAGAAGCGCCTTTCGTCTAAATCAGATTATTTTGTCGAGCGACATGCGGGTTACGCGTATGGCCTCAAGAGAAAAAATCCGACAGAGTGTCCGAACCTCGATCTTTATGAGATCGATTGGCCGCTGTGAGTACGGGGCTTGTGGGGAAATCGCAGCAAGATGGTCCAATGGGCACATCGAGATGATCGGCGAACTCTGTCACATCCTGCCGGTGAATGAGGGTAGTCGATCCGAATTCAAGGCGTCGTTTCCGCACGTCGATCTCGATTCTGAAAACAACTTGATGTTGCTTTGCCGAAAGCACCATCACCTGATCGATCAAGAGAAGCCGAGCGAATACCCGCCGGCGATTCTTTTCCAGATGGTCATTAACAAGGCTCGTCACGTCGCCAGATTCGTGGACGACTTGTTTCAGAGTAGTCCATTTAGGTTCGACCACCACGAGTTGGCGCAAGATGTCAGGGTCGGTCGAATATATGACCTGATGAATGAGGCGACCCTGAGTGGACCAAAAGAGGGGCGCAGTCTTCTCCGGCAGGCAGAGCGTGTCCTGGGCGACATTGCGCTCAATCCCTTGGTTGAAACTGCCGTGCAATGGGTGGAGCTGGCGCGACTTGAGCTCAAAACTACGTCGTTGGAGAACGACTATTCCTCGTCTCGATGGGAGAAGGGGCTGCAGGCGAGCATCGCTATACTGAAAACGATAGTAGACCCGCGAAAAGTGCCCGTCGCGGTTTCGCTTATGCTGCTTTTCTTAAGGGATGAATACGGTGTATTCGATGCACAGAAAAAGCTAACGCTGGCGAAGTCGCTGAACGACAAGCTCGATTCCGTCAGTAGTTCAGCTGACGATCGTGACGCATTGGCGTATAGTTTAATTGTAAAGTCATCCGTGGTCAGGTGGCGAGGTCGCTTGCAGCGACTTCAATCACATCAAGAACGCTCGTTCAGCGAAGCTGAACGCTGCGCGAAACGCAGCCTTTCTCTCGTTAGATCCTCGTCGGCGTTGCTGCAGTCTTTGCTCGTGGAATACTCGAAAGCAAGATTGCTCCCCCTGAGGTCGGTCGCGGAGTACGATGAACGAATAGCCGCTATAGGCCAAACCTTAGAAAGCCCCGAGCTTTTAGAGTACGGCGCGGCTGCGAAATATCGTCCAATCTTCTATCGACAAACATTTCAATATACCAAGTCGATAGACGCATTTTGGACGGGCATCGATTTCGGATTTCGTCCTGCGTTGAGCCGTGTGGCACACGTCATAGGCGAGGCTTCGACTGCTGCATATTCGCAAGATCGAAGCAGAGGATTGACCATTGTGAATGATGCACTCTCGTTTCTTTCGGAGGCATTGCGTCAGGGATTCGATCATGCCCACAATTTCAAGGCTTGGATTGCTTGCAGGTCCATTGTGGATGAAAAGTGGTTCGATATTAATCTGTTGACCTGCCCCTAAGAATTTCCTCCAGAACGATTTAGAGTCCGGCCTGACGAAGGACGGACAGATGAAGCGAAAGCGGTTCACGGAAGAGCAGATCATCGCGGTTTTGAAGGAGCACGAGGCCGGTGCGAAGACGGCCGATCTGGCTCGGAAGCACGGGATTTCGGAAGCGACGTTCTACAATTGGAAGGCTAAATTCGGCGGCATGGACGTCTCCGAAGCCAAGCGGCTGAAGGCGCTCGAGGACGAGAATGCCAAGCTGAAGAAGCTGCTGGCCGAGCAGATGCTCGATGCGGCCGCGCTGCGGGAGCTGCTCTCAAAAAAATGGTAAGGCCTGCCGCCAAGCGCGCCGCGGCGGCGCACCTGCAGGCCAAGCTGGGCCTGTCGGAACGGCGGGCCTGTTCGATCGTCGGAGCGGACCGGACGATGGTCCGCTACCGGTCCCGCCGGCCCCCCGACACCGCGCTTCGGGGCCGCTTGCGCGAGCTCGCCAGCGAGCGGCGGCGCTTCGGCTATCGACGGCTGTTCATTCTGTTGCGGCGGGAGGGCGAGCCGTCCGGGATCAACCGCGTCCATCGACTTTACCGGGAGGAAGGGCTCACGGTGCGCAAGCGCCGCAGCCGCCGCAAGGCCTGCGGCGTCCGCGTGCCAATCCTGGTCGATGCGAGGCCGAATGCGCGCTGGTCGCTGGACTTCGTGTCCGATCAGTTCGTAGGCGGGCGGCGCTTCCGCATCCTCAACATCGTTGACGACGTCACCAAGGAGTGCCTGGGCGCGATTGCCGACACTTCGCTCTCGGGGCGGCGGGTGGCGCGGGAGCTGACCTCGATCATCGCCCGGCGCGGCAAGCCGGGCTCGATCGTCTCGGACAACGGCACCGAGTTTACCAGCAACGCGATGCTGGCCTGGTGCAGGGACAACGCGATCGACTGGCACTTCATCGCACCGGGCAAGCCGATCCAGAACGCCTTCGTCGAGAGCTTCAACGGCCGGATGCGCGACGAGTTCTTGAATGAAACGCTGTTCTTCGGTCTCGATGATACCAGGCGCAGGCTCGCCGCCTGGGTTGCCGACTACAACAACGCGCGGCCGCATTCCTCGCTGAGATACCAGACCCCTGCGGCCTTTGCCGCCAACCTCACCGCAACGGGCGATCGGCTGCGCAACCCCGACCAGCTCCGCCAATCGCCCGTTGCTCCACCCGCGCCACTCGGCGTACAACCCACCCGGACTCTAAACGCTGCTGGATGAAACTTCGGTGGCAGCTCACTGTTATCCAAGTTTGAGACTGATCTCGAAGCTCCGAACCAACTCGCGAACATCTTGACGGATGCGCGGCGGCGCTTTTTTGGACAAGACGCGTTCGGCCACGACGTGCTCTTCGGTGTCGATGAAGCAGAGTTCTGGACGATGCTAGGCACTTTGACTGCTCGTTGTAGATCTGATCTGGATCTCGCAATGCGGTTTTTCGAACGCGCCAGTCGCTATGGAGGGCATAGGTTTCCGATACATGCTGCCCGTGTGCGGGCCTGCTTGCATGTGAAGCGTCTGGAGGAAGCGCGGGCGCACCTGCTTAGGGCCCGGAGCGTGGCAAGCGCGCGATATGGGAGCGCAATCGCTGATCTAGAAGCGTCCCTAGCCAGATTGGAAAATCTACCTGGTCTGTCTCGAAGCTCGGCATGATGCATTCCACAGCTGTCGACACCTTCAGGCAAGACAACGTCCAGAGTGACCTCGTTTGCAGGGACGAGTTCGATGTAGGCAAGGAGGTGTTGTAGATCGTCGTTGGTACCGCTCGACTGTCAAGAAGCGTGGCCTCGATCCCTCTGGGCTTCTTGCCAATCGTCACAGGTACTGCGCAGAAGGAGCAGTACGCGCTGATAGCGTCAAACGTGATGTCGTGGCGGAGCGGATTGTTGTTTGCTGCTGTGGGTAGGCCGCACTGGTCGTCTACATCTCTGCACAACTGACCATCGCGCCGGATCAGACCGCGCCATTTGGTCGCGATCGATCGAACTAAAGCGGCGTGATGTCGACGTGCAGCACCGCGGCGCGCCCGCCGTCGAGGGCTGCGATGCAGCGTTCGATGGCTTTATCGAGCGCCTCGGGATCGTCGACCCGCTCGCCATGGGCGCCGAATGCGCAGGCGATGTCGGCGAGACGACGCTGCTCGTCCTGACGGCCGGTGCAGAGCCGGGAAAGAAATGAGTCGGTCTGCTGTGCCGCGCCGTCCGGATAGACGCGCTGAACCGAAGCCTTCACCGCCTGCCAGCCGTTGTTGTCGAGGATCACGGTCAGGATCGGAAGCTGATATTGCTGCGCTACGGCGTAGACGGAATCCGGCGCGGCGAAATGATAGGCGCCGTCGCCGACGATCTGTACCACGCGCGCTGAGGGATTGGCGAGCTTGAGTCCGAGCGCCATGCCGCCGCTGAAGCCGAGGCCGCCGCCCGCCAGGCCCACATAGGTCATCGGCCTGGTGCGGCGAAGCTGCTGCTGCAGGACCGGCGCGTTGCGGACCGCCTCGTTGACAACGATGTCGTGCTCCGACAGATGCGCCTGCAGCCGCGCGAACAAATGGGCCGGGTTGATCGCGCCGATTGAGCCTTTCTGCGCGGCCGCCGACGTATGTCTCGCATGCGCGGCCTTGCGGGTTGGCTGCCAGCTCGCGATCCGGTCGCGCACCTTCCTCAAATATGTATCGTCGGCACGTGCGACGACGAGCTCCAGGACCTGCCGAAGAATGACGGCCGAATCGCCCTGAATGCGGAGGTCGGTGGCAAATCCCCACATCGGGATGTCCGCCTTCAGGGCGTCGATGTCGATCTGGATCCAGCGCAGCCGATCGGCCGCCTTCAGCATCTGCGGAATGAAGGGGACGTCGATGTCGATGAGCAGTCCGAGATCGGCGCCAGCAATAAGCGCGGCAGGATCGGCGCCCGCAAAGCAAGGGGAGTCCTGGCAGATGTTCATCGTGATGGGATTGAACTCGGCGACCCGGATTCCGCAGACCAGCGCCAGTCGCTCCAGCACAGAAACCGCCTCGGCGCTGCGTCCGAGATATGCGGTCACCGCGATCGGATTGTCCGCCTTCATCAGCGCGTCCGCGATCGCCTGCGCGCGTTCCGGCTCGATGCCTCCCGCTTTGACGCTGCCATAGCGCGCGGCCGGGTAGGCCGGCATCGCCTGTTCGTCCCAGGTCTCGGCAAGGGTTTCTCGCGGCAGCATCATGTAGACCGGGCCGGGCGGATCGCTGTGCATGAACGCGGCAGCGCGGGCCACCGCCTCCTTGACGACGACGCCCGACGGCAGGGTGTATTCCCATTTGACATAGGGCCGCACGATGCTGCCCTGATCGAAGCTCTCCTGCACGAAGTGGACGTAGGTGTCACGTCCTCCCGGCAGCTCGCCATGCAGCGCGAACGGAGCCCGCCCAGCGAACAGCAGCACCGGCAGCCGGTAGCGAAAGGCGTTCTGAATGGCCATGCACGCGTTCGCCGTGCCGGCATCGACGTGGACGAACACGGCCTGACCGCGGCCGGTCGCGCTCGCATAGCCCATCGCCATGTGCACCGCGACCACCTCGTGGGGGCACAGGATCACCTCGGGGTGCCGTCGACCTTCGCTGTCCCAGCGTGCAAGTTCCTCGATCAGCGAGACATGATCGGTGCCGAGATTGGCAAAGATGTAGTCGATGCCGCTCTCGACGAGCGCCTCGAGGAAGTAGTGCGCGGTGGTGTGGCGTGTCATGGCGCGCTGGCGAGGATCAGGCGACGACGGCATTGTCACGGCGCACGGCCTCAGCCTGGGTTGTGAGGCCGCGCAGGCGGTCCAACAGGTCGTCGGGCTCCTGAGGTGCGGCCGCGCCGCGCCAGGCGATGTGCGAATCCGGTCGCACCACGAGCAGGCTGTCAGCGAAGTCGTAGCCGCCCTTGGCCCGGTCGACGTCGACGAGCGTCAAGGGAACGCCCTGGCGGGCTGCGGCCTCGACCAGCGCCTCGGTATTGATGGTTGGATCGAACCGGACCAGCGTATAGGCCGGGCCGAGCGCGTCGAGCAGCGAGCGGCCATCGGCGAGCCACACATGCGGGGAGCGTGCGCCCGGCACGGTCGACGCGGTGAAATGGCCCATGCCGTAGGGCGGCGGCGTCTCGCCATCGTACGAAATGGCCGGTGACCGGTCGTAGTAGTAGCCGAAGTTCAGGCCGGAGCAGCAATATTGCTGCACGTTGAGGTCGTAGGCGGCCTGTCCCACCTTGCGGCGCGCCTCATCGCCCACGGGGCCGTCCATTTCGACTTCGGCAGGCACGCTGCGTCGCTGGCTCATCACGGCGAGCGCATGGTTCATCGCGAAGTGCGACACCTGCTCGGTGATCGGCTGCCGCTCCGCCTCATAGGCGTCCAGCAGGGCAGGGGCAGCCCAGCCGTGCAGCACGCCGGCGAGCATCCAGCACAGGTCGACCGCATCGGCGATCCCGGCATTCATGCCGTAGCCCGCATAGGGAATCCACAGATGCGCCGCATCGCCACAGATGAAGGCACGGCGATCGCGAAAGCGATCCGCCACCAGGCGGCGTCCGATCCAGTCCTCCTTGCTGATGACCTCGTACTCGAAACGGTCGTCGACACCGAGAATGGTGCGCAACGCCCAATCGCGATCGACACTGTCGAATTCGACTTCCTCGGCCGCGAGGTGGTTGTGGATCAGCCAGTTGTCGCGGCCGTCGATGGAGACGGTGGTGCCGCAGCGCCGCGGGTTGAGCGACATCGTCATCCAGGCCGGCTTCTGGGTGATCAGGTCCTTCAGCGCAGGGGCATGGATGTAGGTCGACTGCACCCGCTGCACGACATCGGTGCCGCTGAGCCGCGCGCCGATCAGCTTGCGCACCGCGGAGCGGCCACCGTCGCAGCCAATCAGATAATCGGCCGAAATGGTGATGTCTCGGCCGGCGTCGAGATCGCGTGCCCGCGCGATCACGCCGTTTTCATCCTGGTCGAACCGATCGACCTCGACGCGGTTCAGGATCGTGATGCCGCGTTGCGCCTCGGCGCAAGCGAACAGGATGGGCTCGAGATAGATCTGGTTGATGCGATGGGGCGGCTCGGGCGTCGGCCAATCGGTGTCGGGTCCACCGGTCGCCGTATAGCGGTCCTTGCGGGACGGAATCGGGATGCGCGTCAGCTCGCGGCCGACGACCGTGGTGCGATAGGCGCAGTCGTTGGGAAAGTCGGCCGGCAGGCCGCCTTCGCGCACTTGTTGGACGATGCCAAGGCGGCGGAACACCTCCATCGAGCGCGCGGAGACGTGGTTGCACTTCACGTTGGGCGGCTCTCCGGCGCGCCTGATCTCCGCGACCACGACGTCGATGCCGCGCGAGGCAAGATCCATGGCGGCGGTCAGTCCGACCGGGCCGGCGCCCACGATGAGCACCTGGGTTTGAATCGTCTTCATGTCAGTTCTCTTCTGCTTTGAACCTAGGCACGCTCGGCTGTCGAAAGCGCATCCCGCTGTGTGTCGTCGGCGGTCGGAAGACTGCCGCGCATGCCGAGGACGGCAAGGCCCAGGATCACCAGTGCCGAGAACAGTTGCGGCACCGCGCTGGCCTGAAACAGCGAGGACACGTCCCATTTCGCTGCGAGCATCAACCCGCCGATCGTGACGCCGAGGATCGAGCCGAAGCGGCCGATGCCCAGTGCCCAGCCGATGCCGGTGCCGCGGATGTAGGTCGGATAGATGCGCGCCGCGTAGGCGTTGCAGCCGATCTGTCCGCCGATCACCGCGACGCCGGCAATGAAGACGGCCGGCACGAGAATCGGCAACGAGGCTCCCGCGATACCGATGGTGATGATCGAGAGGAAGCCGGCAACGTAGGTCGCGAACAGGACGCGATCGAAGCCGAACTTTTCGATCAGCAGGCCGAGCCCGACGGTGCCAAGCATGCCGCCGAGCTGGAAGGCGATGCCGACGGCGATCGCCGCCTGGACGTCAAGCCCGACACCATGTGTGAGCGTCGGCAGCCAGCTGTTGAGGAAATAGATGTCCATCATGTTCATGAAGAACATCACCCACAGCAGCAGGGTCGGGAGCAGGCGCCGCTTGGTGAACAACTGCGGCAGCAGGAAGCCCTTGCCGCTCTCCTCGATGATCGTAAAGCGCGCGTCGGCGGGGAGGCGGTCCGACGGATCGATCCGGCTCAGCAGCGCGCGCACGCGATCATTCTTGTTGTCGTCGAGAGCCAGCAGCGAGAGCGATTCCGGCAGCCAGATAATGAGGACCGGACAGAGGATGAGCGGCAGAATGCCGCCGATGAGAAAGATGATCTGCCAGCCATAGGCGGTGATGAGCTTCGCCGCGACCGCTCCGCCGATCGCCGATCCGAGCGACACCGTCATGAACATCAGCATGATCAACAGGGTCCTGCGACGCTGCGGCGAATATTCGCCGGTCAGCGCGATCGTGTTGGGCAGGACGCCGCCGAGCCCGAGGCCGGTGAGGAACCGAATGATGACGAGGTCGGATACGCTGGTGGCCTGGGTGGTCGCCAGCGATCCCAGCGCGAACACGAGAACCCCGGCGACGACGAGCCATTTGCGCCCGAGATAGTCGGCCAGCGCGCCGAACACCAGCGAGCCGATCATCACGCCGAACAGGGACGCACCGAACACGGGCCCCAACGCGCCCGGCGCCAGATGCAGATCCTTGCTGAGGGCAGGGGCGACGAAGCCGAGCGCCTGGGCATCGAAGCCGTCGAGCCCGACGACCAGCGCGCACAGGCAGATCACCCTGATCTGGAAGCCCGACAGCGGCCGATCGTCGACGTAGCGCGTGAGATTGATCGCTTGCGTCAAATGTCCCTCCCCATGTGCTTGTTGTTGCCTGGCGCGCTTCGCAGCAGCCGCCGGCTGTTTGCAAATATGTTGCATGATCAAACTCTTTCGATTAGCCACAAAATTCTCATTCATTCATGAGGAAAGCTAATGCCCCCGACCTTGCGGCAATTGGAGGCCCTGGTCCTGGTGTATCGGCTCGGCAGCATCACCAGGGCCGCCGCCGAGCTGCGCGTCACGCAGTCGGCGATCAGCCTGCTGATCCGGCAGATCGAGGAGAACTTTCAGCTCAAGCTGTTCGATCGCACGACGCGGGCGCTGCACCCGACGGCGGCCTGCCGTGAGGCGATCACCGCCGCGGAACGCATCCTGGCGGGGACGCAGGGGCTGTCGCAGCGGATGCGCGACCTTGCCGAGATCAAGGCCGGCCGAATTTCCATCGCGGTCTCAGCGGGCGTCGCGTCGGCGCTGCTTCCACGCGTGTTTGCGACGTTTCGATCGCGCCATCCCGAGGTGAGGATCGATCTGCGTGATGTCGCGCCTGACGAGCTGCTCGCGATCGTGATGGCCGGGCATGCGGAGTTCGGCCTCGGCAGCGTCGAGGACGACGGCGTGCCGGAGGTCCGGATTGACACCCTGATGCAAAGTCCGCTCTCGGCCATCGGCATCAAGGACGGCCGGTTCGAGAAGCACCGCCGTCTGACATGGGACGGCATCATGAGCTCCGATCTGATCACGATGCGTCACGGCACGCGCATCCGCCGTCAGATCGACGAAGCGCTGGCGCAGACGGGGCGGGCGCTGAAGCCGGCGTGGGAGGTGTCGCTGATCACGACCGCGCTGGCGCTCACGGCGGAGGGCGCCGGCATCAGCATCCTGCCCGCGCACATGCTGCCGAAGGCACAATTTCCGACGCTTGCCGCGATCCCGCTGTCGCAGCCGACGATCCATCGGCATGTCTCGCTGCTGAGCCGCGCCGACTTTGGATTGTCGCCGGCCGCGCAGCGCTTCGTCGAGATCGCAAAGGCCGTGCTGTCGCGGAAGGGCGGCTGATCACGGCTTCGGAGACGGGGACGCTACTTCTCCAGTCGCTTCGCCTCGTTCCACAATTCGTCCATCTCGTCGAGCGACGCTTGTTCGAGTGTACGGCCCTTGGCCGTCAGCGCCTGTTCGATGTGCGCGAAACGGCGCTCGAACTTGGCGTTGGTGCCCCGCAATGCGGTCTCCGGATCCACCTCGGCATGGCGGGCAAGATTGACCAGCGCGAACAGGAGGTCGCCGGTCTCCTCGGTCAGCTCGGTCGCATCCTTGTTGTCGAGCGCGGCCTCGATCTCGTCGGCTTCCTCGCGGATCTTCTGCAACACCGCGCGCGGATCGTTCCAGTCGAAGCCGACGGTCGCGGCCTTGCGCTGCAGCTCCATCGCGCGGACCAGGGCAGGCTGTCCGGCCTTGACGCCCGACAGCAGCGAGGACTTGCCCGTCTGCGCCTCGGGCGGCCGCCGCGCGGCGCGCTCGGCCTTCTCCTCGGCCTTGATGCGGTCCCATGTGCCTTTGGTCGGCTGGGTGACGTTGCCGTCCTTGTCCGGGAACACATGCGGATGGCGGCGGATCATCTTCGTCGTGATGCTCTCGACGACGTCGCCGAATGCAAATGCGCCTTGTTCTTCGGCGATGCGGGCGTGATAGACCACCTGCAGCAGGAGATCGCCGAGCTCCTCGCGCAGATCGTCGAGATCGTCGCGCGTAATCGCGTCGGCCACCTCATAGGCTTCCTCGATGGTGTAGGGCGCGATGGTCCGGAACGTCTGCTCGATATCCCACGGGCAGCCGGTGACCGGCGTGCGCAGCGCCGCCATGATCTCGATCAGGCGTGAGATGTCGCGGGAGGGGATCATGGGCAGGTCCTGACAGCATCGTTCGATCGTGTCCTGTATGCCCCAAGCCGCGCGCGGCTCCCAGCAAAAAGGTCGATTACGCGGGATCGCTCCGCGGGTTGGCCCGACCCGTCGATGATGCTAAGCGGGGGGCCATGAGTGAGCAGGACACGACAGCCCTGGTGCTGTTCTCGGGCGGGCAGGATTCCACGACGTGCCTGGCCTGGGCGCTCGACCGCTTCGCGCGCGTCGAGACGATCGGATTCGCCTACGGCCAGCGCCATGCGATCGAGCTCGCCTGCCGCGACCGGCTGGTCGAGGGCATCGCGCGCCTGCGTCCCGACTGGGCGGCCAAGCTCGGTGACAGCCACACGCTGGACATTCCAACGCTGGCTGCGATCTCCGAGACGGCGCTGACGCGCGACGTCGCGATCGAGATGGGCGCTGACGGCCTGCCCAACACCTTCGTGCCGGGCCGCAATCTGGTGTTCCTGACCTTTGCGGCGGCGCTCGCCTATCGCCGCGGCATCCGCCACATCGTCGGCGGCATGTGCGAGACGGACTATTCGGGCTATCCTGACTGCCGCGACGAAACCATCAAGGCGCTGCAGAGCGCGCTGAGCCTGGGCATGGCGCGCGCGTTCGAGCTGCACACGCCGCTGATGTGGCTGTCGAAGGCCGCGACCTGGCAGTTGGCGCATGATCTCGGCGGCACCGGGCTCGTGGACCTGATCCGCGACCGGTCGCACACCTGTTATCTCGGCGAGCGCGGCGCACGGCACGATTGGGGGCATGGCTGCGGACAGTGTCCCGCCTGCGAGCTGCGCGCCAAAGGATGGCGCGAATACATCGCGGCGGGCGGGCCATCCTGAATCGGAAGCGGGGCCTTCGGGCCCCGCGGAGAGTTGCGCGACAGGCGAGCGCTCAGGCGGCTTCGTTGTCCGACGGCTCACGCTGGCTGACGATGACGAGATCCGCATCGGCGAGGTCGTGGCCGTCATCGGCCTCACTGGCTGCGGCGGAGGCCGCCTGCGCGACGAGGCGCGCGGTGATGTCGTGATTGGCGTCCTTGCCGCTCTTCTCCCAGGCAGGCGCGTTCAGCACCACGATGTCGTCGTCGTGGGCGGCACCGTCGTGATCGGCGGGCACGATCGACGGCGACTTCACCGGCTTGTCGACGATACGCAGGGTCGGGGCCTCGGCTTCGACCGGCTCCGCTGCGGCCGGTTCGTCCTCGGCCATTTCTGCCTGCTCCGGCGCCGGGTCGACGGCCTCTTCGGCGGGAGCATCCGTGTCGGCGCTCGCAGCGCTGGCCACCGCCTCGGCGGCTTCGGCAGGCTGTTCGGCGGCCGCGGCAAGGCTCTCCGTGGCCGCCGCATCATCATGCGGCGCGAGGCCGAGATGCTGCGAGATCTCCTTGATCACGCGGTCGATCGCCACCAGCACGCGATATTCCGGGATCGAGGCCATGTGCTGCTCGAACCGGTTGCGCGCATATTGCAGCGAGTCGATCACGTCGGTGGCGATGGAGGAGCCCGACGCTTCGGTGCCGTGCAGGGCTCCGGCGGCCTTCTCGGTCGAGCTCTCGATCAGCAGGAAGGCCTCGTATTGCGGAATCGATTTGAGCTTCTCGTGATAGTCCTGACGCACGCCGGCGAGCGTGTCGACGATGGTGGCGAACTCTGGCGCGGGCATTTGCAACGTCCCCTCAACTTCGGCAAAGAAGATGCGGGACGCTACGGACGCACTGATGAATGTTCAATTTCGAACGAATACGGCTGTTCGCGGCATGAATAGCCGGCCGTTAAGACCGCACCATCAAAAGCAGGATCGCCCGCTCACCGGGCATTAAGCATCCTCGGGAAGCCTGCGAAACGCTCAGCCGGCAAAATCCTCGGGCCGGAGCTCGATGGGCTTGCCATGTGGGGTGCGATCGGCCGCGTGATCCCAGGCGTCGCGGTAGCGCGCGAGCGCATCGGCGGAGGTGACGCCCTTCTCGGCGACCAGACGTTCGAGCGTCGCCAGCCAGTGTCGATAATACGTATCGCCGCAATCGGCGTCGCCGGCCGCTTGCGCGCGTGAAATCTCCTGGGCGAGCGCGGCGGCCCATTCGGGCCAGGTGAACAGCCCGTGGGCGTGCAGCGTGACGGCCATCGCGAAGGCGTGCGCTTCCCACGGCTCGCGAAACACGGGCCCGCTGTCATCGACGGGAATGCCGGGCAGGGCGCGCGTCGCCGCGACCGCCGCCTCACGGTCCGGTTTCATCGGGCTGGCTCCAGATAGGGCTCGAAAGCGTCGACCGTAACCTCCAGCAGCGGATCGGGCGCATCGGCCCACAGCTCGGCACCGCTGAACGCCACCGTGTAGAGCCATTGCGGATCTTCGCCGCCGCCATGGGCGTTGCTGTCCGGAAACACGTGCATGCCTCTGACCGCCGCGACGCGGCCGAGATGGCCCCGCACGTAGCGCGGCAGCCGCGTGTGCGTCGACGGATGGATGTCCTTGGCCCGTACACTGTCGCCGACGGCGAACAGCGCCGGCTGCGTCGCCACGCGTGCGGTCGGGCCACCGCGACGCAGTGTCGGCGCGACGGCATCTGCAGTGAGGATCTTGGCGACGGGCTTGGCCGGATGCAGCACCTTGCCGGCGGCGATCTCATCGGCGTCGACCAGATGCCGCTCCTGCATCAGCCGTTCCAGGCCCGCGAGCCAGATCTGGTAGTAGCTCATGCCGAGGTAGTCGTCCGGCGGACGGTTCTCGCGCGCGAACCGCGACATGTCGATGTTCCAGCCGCCGGGGGTCGCCATCGCCAGCGTCATGGCGAACGCACGGCGCTCCCATTCGGCGTGAAACACCGGCTCGTTCGGCTCGGGGCGGACCGGACCGAAGCCGGCGACGCCGCCCATGTCATGCGCACCATCCATCAGCGGCCGACCTCGTGCGGTTGCTTCGGCAGGCCGGTGCCGATCATGCTGTCGCGCGTGACGAGCTCGGCGAGCCGCTCCGCGCTCCAGCCGTCGGTCCCCGCGGGACGCATCGGCAGCACGAAATAGCGGACCTCGGCCGTCGAATCCCACACCCGGATCTTCGTTGTCGGCGGCAAGTCGAAGCCGAAATCCTTCAAGACGCCGCGCGGATCCTTCACCGCCTTGGCGCGATAGGGCGCCGACTTGTACCAGACCGGCGGCAGGCCGAGCACGGGCCACGGATAGCAGGAGCACAGCGTGCACACGACCATGTTGTGCAGATCCGGCGTGTTCTTGACCGCCACGATGTGCTCGCCCTGGCGGCCGGCATAGCCGAGCTCGCCGATCGCCGGCGTGGCGTCGGCAAGAAGGCGTGCCCGATAAGCCGGATCGGTCCAGGCCCGCGCCACGACCTGGGCGCCGTTGCGGGGACCGACCTTGCTCTCATAGGTCTCGATGAGCACGTCGAGCGCAGCGGGATCGATATATCCCTTCTCGGTCAGGATGCTTTCGAGCGCGCGGACCCGCAGATCGGTCTCGGACAGGTCCGAGTGATCGTGCGGATGGTCGTGATGGTGGTCGTGATGGTGGTCGTGATCCGTCATGGCACAACCATAGGCGTAATCCGGCACCGCTGTCGAGCCGAGGACGTTACAAACCGACGGTGCGAGCAGTCGCGTTTCAACGCCGCCGCAGCCGTGCGGCGGTCACAATGCCGAGCGCGGCGCCGTCGGTCATTGACGCGCCGATTCCGGACGCAGATGTGATCGAGGCCGCTCCCTTGCCGCCACCTCGGGCTGTTCAAATCGGAGCGCAGATATGGTTCGTAATGCTTTCGCCGTCCCGATCGGGCACGATAGCAACAGAGGTTTGAGGTTCATCAATGCCGAACGACGTCTCCCGCCGTGATCTTGCAAAGCTGGCCGGGCTGGCCGCCCTCGGGGCGGCCAATGGCCCGGCGCAAGCGGAGGAGGGCGCGGTGAAGGAGGATGCCGGGCGGCGGTTTCCCGCCGATTTCGTGTGGGGGACGGCGACGTCGTCGTACCAGATCGAGGGCGGGGCCACGGCCGATGGCCGTGGGCCGTCGATCTGGGACGTGTTCACGCATTTGCAGGGCAACATCGAGGACGGCAGCACCGGCGACGTCGCCTGCGATCACTACAACCGCTACAAGGACGACGTGCGGCTGATCAAGGAGCTCGGCTGCCGGGCCTATCGGTTCTCGATCGCCTGGCCCCGGCTGTTTCCCGACGGGGGGCTGACTCCCAATCCGAAGGGCCTCGACTTCTACAACCGCCTCGTCGACGAGCTCCTGGCCAACGGCATCACGCCGTACGCAACGCTGTATCATTGGGATCTGCCGCAGGCGCTGCAGGACCGGGTCGGCGGCTGGCTCTCGGTCGACACGGCCAGGGCCTTTGCGCACTATGCGGGCTACGTCGCCGAGCATCTCGGCGACCGTGTGAAGACCATCTTCACCATCAACGAATGCGGCCGCTTCGTTCCGTTCGGCTATGGCCTCGGCGTCGACGCGCCCGGGCTGAAGCTGCCGCAGCAGCAGGTCAACCAGGCGCGCCATCACGTGGCGCTGGCGCACGGTCTCGCCGTCCAGGCCATCCGCTCCGGCGGACGCGCCGGCATGCGCGTCGGCATGGCCGAGAACATCACGGCCTGCCTGCCGGCGATCGACACGCCGGAGAACATCCGCGCCGCCGAGATCGCGACGCGCGAATTGAATGCCGGCTTCCTCAACGTCATCCTCGAGGGGCGCTACACGGAGGGTTTCCTGGCGTGGTCCGGCAAGGATGCGCCGAAATTCACCGCCGACGAACTGAAGATCATTTCGGCGCCGGTCGATTTCGTCGGCCTCAACATCTACGCGCCGCAAGCCTATGTCGTCGCGTCGGACCGCGCGGCCGGATTCGACGTGCTGCCGATGCCGTCCTCGTTCCCGCACATGAGCTCACCCTGGCTGCTGGTCGGTCCGGAGACGGCCTATTGGGTGCCGAAGCTCGCCGCCAAGATCTGGAATCTCCAGACCATCTACATCACCGAGAACGGCACCTCCTCGGACGACAAGCTGACCGCCGATGGCAAGGTCCACGACCTCGACCGCGTGATGTATCTGCGCAACTATCTCGCCCAGCTGCAGCGCGCAACGTCCGAGGGCGTGCCCGTGAAGGGCTACTTCCTGTGGAGCCTGCTGGACAATTTCGAGTGGGTGTTCGGCTACAAGCAGCGCTTCGGCATCTATCACGTCGACTTCGACACCCAGGTGCGCACGCCCAAGCTCAGCGCGTCGTACTACCATCACGTGATCAGCCGCAACGCCGTGAGCGCGTGAAGCGCCGCGACGCCACCCGGGGTCCCGCCGGGCGCGGTCCGCGCCATTCAGGCGGCCGATGTGCCGTCGGCATCCGACGCATTGAGTGTCGGCGCGCCGGCCTTCACGTCGCGATTGCAAATCCATGATGCGGAAAGCACACCTCGTGCGACTCTTTTGCGCGCATGCCGTTTTCGTGGCGAAAGCTGGCTGCAGATGACGTAAACCGGCAATCTGCCGGCCCCTCAAGCGAGTTTTCCAGCATGCAAGTTTCCGTTGTTTGTCCGCCAGCCGTCCGCGCGGGCGTTCTGTTCTGCGTCCTCGGAGTGATCGCTGGCTCCAGCGCCTGGGCCCAGGGAGCCGCGAACGATGCGGCCAAGCCCGCCACGGAGCAGTCTGCCGCGCCGACGGCCGAAAAGCCCGCAGAGTCCGAGCCGAAACCCGCGGTTGCTGAAACCAGGCCCGCCGAGCAGCCCTCGGATGCCGCCGGCAAGCCTGCGGCCGAGCCCGAGAAGACGGCCGAGAAGCCCGGCGAGCCAGCCGCTGCGGACACCAAGCCCGTTCAGGCCACAGACAGCGCGAGCCAGCAGCGGGTGGACAAAGTATCAACCGAAAAAGCCGCGACGGATGCTGCGGCCGAGAGCAAGCCAGCCGAGGCCAAATCCGAGACCAAGGTCGAACCGAACTCCGGCGCCGACGTCGGCCAGAAGCCGGCCGTGACCGAGTCGAAACCGGCAGAGCCCGCTCCGGCCGTTCAGCCCGCCGCCGTCGCCAAGGACGCGCCCGCGCCGGAGAAAGCCGAAGAGAAGGCTGCGGAGAGCAAGCCCGCAGCCGCTGCGCCCGCCGAAAAGCCGGCTGCCGCCGCCGAGGTGAAGCCCGCGGTTGCGCCGGCCGAGCCCAAGACATCCGCGCCGCCGGCCGCAGCTTCTTCCGCGGCCACGCCGGGGAAGGCGGCTGCGAAGCAGGACACCGCGTCCCCGTCGGCCAAGCCCGGACGGCACGGCCACGCGCATGCCCAACATGCCGAGGACGACACCAAGCCCGCCAAGCGCGAGCAACGCGTCCGCAAGCCCAAGAGCGAACAGAAGAGCGAAATGAAGCGGGAGGCGAAGAGGCGGGGTGTGAACTGCAAGAGCTTCCGCACCTATGACGCGGAGAAGGGCATCTACCGCGGCTACGACGGGCGCGTTCACACCTGCTCGTAACGGACCGATAAGGGGCCGATCGGCAAGCGCGCGGATCGGCGGCGGCCAAGACCGCCAACGGTGAGCACGGCCGATCACACCATCAACGCGGCATCGGCGGCTGAATGCCCGAGGTGTTGCGGGTAAAGAGTGTCCCGAACGTCGAGCCCTGCGGCTGCGCCGGCTGCGGCCGGGCCATTCCCGTGGTGGTCCGCTGCTGCGGCGTCACGATGATCTGCTGGGGCGGGCCTGGGGGGACCGTGCCGCGTGCCTGCACCGACTGGTTGGACATTCGTGACACCAGACGCATCAGCTGATCCTGGCCGGCTTGTAGCTGCTCGATGGCGCGGGTGTGATCGCGGCTGGCCTGATCCTGCGTCGACTTGATCTGTTCGATGCCCTGCTGCAGATCGGCGATGTCACGCGCCATCCTCTGCATCAACGTCGCGGGCTCGCGGGGGCCGGTGGTGTCTTCCGCTCCCCTCAGCGAGGCATTCGACATCATGGCATCCTCGCTACCCTGCTGGGCTGACGCCTCGTCCTGCGGAGCTTCGCTGGCGCCCGGCATCCAACGGTCCATCAGCGAGGTGCCGGCGTCGCGCTGCGACCAGGCGACCGAGCCACCGACCAGCACGACCAGCAGAGCGAGACCCACGGCGTTGCGCCCGCGCAGCCTGCCGAGCGGTGCCTTCATCCGCGCCCAGCGGCTGGCCCCGGCGTCTGCCGCCCCGCTCGTGCTCGCTGCCGCCGCGGCATCCGCCGCCACGCCGGGCCTCTCGATCGCCGCGAGCCGCGTATCGATCCGGGTCAGCACCTCACGCAGGACCCGCCGGTACAGTTGATCATAGCTTGTCTTCTCGGGCTTCCCAGGGGCGAGGCCGATCTCGCTCTGATCAATCTGTTGCACGTTCTGTGTGGACTGCATTGCTGATCCCCAAACCCTTGGCCCGCCGCCGACGCCGATGTTCTCTTTGAATTTTCAAACGTGACTCGACCCGCCGCTTTGGCCGAAAGCAAGACAGCGTCGTGACGAGGAGGGGGCCTTTTCGGACCATCTCTCCCTCGCTGCAGCGCCAGTCGATCGCTTCGAGAGGCCTGAATCGCCCTCTTGTTGCGCGCTGCCGAGCCTCCGAGGTACTATCCGACCGATGTTCTTGGGGGGGGGTGGGGCCGGTGCAAAGCTTGATTGTCATTGCGCGCGCAATGTTGTGCGCAGCGTTCGTCGTCCTGTCCGCTCACGCGCAGGCCGTGCCTCTGGATGAGGCCACGCGCAAGGCTGAACTGATGGCGGCCTGGCAGGCGGCGAGCCAAGCGGGCACCGACGGACCAAGCGACATCGTGCTGATCGACCAGGGCACGCTGAAGCTGCCGGCCGACTACTTCTACGTCCCGAAGAACGAAGGCCTGCGGGTCCTTCGCGCGCTCGGCAACGTCGTCAACGACGCGACCTTCGTCGGGCTGGTCGTCGGCAGACGCCAGAACGACGACTGGATGGTGGTGATCAAGCACATCAAGGAAGGCTACATCAAAGACGACGACGCCAAGAGCTGGAACGCGGACGATCTGCTGAGCAACCTCCGCGCCGGCGCCGACGAGGCGAACAAGGACCGTGCGGCGCGCGGATTTCCGGAAATGGCCGTGGTCGGCTGGGTCGAGCCGCCGGCCTACGACGCCACGACGCATCGTCTCGTCTGGTCGCTGCTCGCCAAGGAGAAGGGCCAGCCCGACGATGCGCCGAAGAACGTCAACTACAACACCTACGCACTCGGGCGTGACGGCTATTTCAGCCTGAACCTCCTGTCCGGCTCGGAGCGGATCGCGGGCGACAAGGCGGTGGCGCACGAGCTGCTGTCCGATCTCTCCTACAATGCCGGCAAGCGTTATGAGGATTTCAGCGCCAGCACGGATCGGATCGCCGAATATGGATTGCTGGCGCTGGTCGGCGGCGTTGCCGCGAAGAAGCTCGGGCTGCTGGCGCTGGCCGGTGCGTTCGTCCTGAAGTTCGCCAAGATCATCATCTTCGCCGTCGTCGGCGCCGGGGCCGCTGTCATGAACTTCCTGCGCCGCAAGCCGCGCGGCGACAACGCGGGCGGGCCGACGTGAAGGCTCTCCTGCTGATCCTGTTCTCCGGCCTGAAATGGGGGAAGCTCGCCATGAGCGGCGGCACGATGCTGCTGTCGCTGGTCGTCTATGCCGGCATCTGGGGCTGGCGCTATGCGGCCGGCTTCATTGCGCTCCTGTTTGCCCATGAGATGGGACACTACGTCGCCGCACGTCAGCGCGGCCTCGACGTCGGCGCTCCCGCCTTCATCCCGTTCGTCGGCGCCTGGATCGCGCTCAAGGAGCAGCCGGTCGACGTCGAGACGGAGGCCTATGTGGCACTCGCCGGTCCGCTAGTCGGGACCGCGGCCGCGCTTGCGGTCTATCTGTGGGCGCGATCGGACGACAGCAATCTGCTGCTTGCGATCGCCTATTCCGGCCTGTTCCTCAACCTGTTCAACCTGCTGCCGATCTCGCCGCTGGACGGCGGCCGCGTCACCAGCGTGCTGAGTCCGCGCATCTGGCTGCTTGGCGTTCCCATGCTGCTGGCCTTGATGCTCTATCGGCCGAGCCCGATGCTGATCATCATCGCCATCCTCGCAGCCCCGCAACTGATGAAGGCCTGGCGCTACGATCCCGGCGCGCCCGAGAACGTCGCCTATTATGGCACGACGCTGCAGACGAAGCTCGAATATGCCGGGACTTATCTCGCGCTCGCGGCGCTTCTCGCCGTCATGACCTACGACGTGCACGAGATGCTTGGGCACGTGCGTCAGTTTGGCTGAGTTGAGGTTGCCGCTTCAGTCGAGAAGCTTCATGTAGGTCAAAGGGCACCGCCTCGTCGTAAGGGATCGCCTCGTCGTAAGGACGTGGCCCTCTTCAACTCGGAATATCCGCTGCTGCAATGCAGCGGATATATTTGGGCGGCGCGCAGGAACCATGCAGTCCTGTAAGACATTCCGTGAGCCATGAGCGCGGCGCGCTATCACAATGCGCTGAGCGCAGAGCACGTCTCGGGATGTTCCCTTGCTCACTGGCATGTGGGAGACCAAAGTCGAGCCTGCCCGTCAGAGGCATAAGGATTCGGGAGGTTTCATGATTTCGCTCAAGTCCATCTTGCTTGCGAGCTGCGCAACTGCGCTCGTCTCCTCGGCCGCCTGGGCCGCAGACCCGATCAGGATCGGTGTCATCTCCGAGGCACAGGCCGTCGCCGGCTCGTCGATCGCACCCGCAGCGCAATTGGCCGCCGAGGAGATCAACGCCAAGGGCGGCATCGACGGGCGCAAGATCGAGATCGTCGTCTACGACAATCACTCCTCCTCGGCGGAATCGGTGCGGGCCTTCCAGCGCGCCGTCAGCGAGGACAAGGTCAACGCGGTCATCGCGAGCTACATCTCCGAGGTCGTGCTGGCGCTGGAGCCGTGGGCAGGGCGCCTCAAGACGCTGATGATCACGCCCGGTGCCGCGTCCGACGTCATCACCCAGAACATCGCCAAGAACTACGACCAGCTCAAATACACCTTCCACGGCTATCTGACCTCGACCTCGTTGGCCGGCCTCGTCTGCGACGCGGCCAAGGACCTGCTGGTCGAGCCCTACAAGATGAAGACCGCGGTGATCATGAGCGAGGACGCGGCGTGGACGACGCCGCTCGACGCCGGCTACGAGAAATGCCTGCCGGAGATCGGGCTCAAGGTCGTCGACCACATCCGCATGTCGCCTGACACCACCGACTTCACGCCGATCTTCAACAAGATCGAGGGCCTGAAGCCGGACGTCATGATCACCGGCATCTCGCATGTCGGCACCCAGCCGACCGTGCAGTGGAAGAGCCAGCAGGTGCCGATCCCGATGTTCGGCATTTCTTCGCAGGCGACCAACTCGACCTTCTGGAAAGACACCAACGGCGCCGTCGAGGGCGTCATGTACAATGCCGTGTCGGGACCGGGCGTCGCGGTGACGCCAAAGACGCTGCCGTTCGTGGAGGCCTATCAGAAGAAGTTCGGAAACTTCCCGTCCTATGCCGGCTACACCTCCTATGACGACGTCTACATGATCGCGGATGCGATCCATCGGGCCGGCGGCACCGATCCCGACAAGATGGTCGAGGCGATGGAAGCGACCGACTATGCCGGGACGATCGGCCGCATCGCCTTCAAGCCGAAGGGCGACCCGAACCCGCACGCGCTGCGGACCGGGAAAGGCTACATCACCGGGCTGATGCTGCAATGGCAGAACGGCAAGCAGGTCAACGTCTGGCCCAAGGAGCTCGCCGCCGGCACCGCCACCTGGCCGTCCTTCATCAAGCTCAAGGCGGCCAGCAACTGACGCATCGCGGGCCGCTCCTTCAAGGAGCGGCCCATTTTCTTGGTGCCTCAGTCTGACGTTGCAGGTCGATTTTCGATGCTTTTCTGGCAGATCTTGATCGATGGCTTTGCCATCAGCGCGCTGTATGCCCTCGGCGCGACCGGCTTCACACTGATCTTCGGTGTCTCGGGCGTGCTCAACCTTTCCCACGGCGCCATCATGGTCGGCGCCGCGGTTGCAGCCTGGGCTGCCGCCAGCGAATTCGGTGTCGGGCCCTACACCGGCGCGCTGATCGGAATCCTCGCCGGCTTCATTTTGGCCTTCGCCACCTACTTCATCGCCGTCAGGCCGATCCAGCGCTCCAAGGTGATTGCTGAATCGGAGAAGGAGATCTTCATCCTGACCGCGACGCTGCTGTGGGGCATCATCATCCAGGAGGCGATCGCATATTTCTTCACCAACAATGCCAAGACCGTGCTGCCGATCGTCGAGGGCGTCACTACGGTGTTCGGCGTGCGCACGCCACGCAACGAATACTTCACCGCCGTGATCTGCTGGGTCGCCATCGGGCTGTTGTGGTTCCTGGTCAACCGCACCAGGCGCGGCAAGGCTGTCATGGCGGCGTCGATGAATCCGCGCGGCGTCACCTTGCTGGGCATCGAACTATCGTCGATCTACCTCACCGTCTGGGCCATCTACGGCCTGCTGGCGGGGGTGGCCGGCATCCTGCTCGGCATGTTCTTGGGGGTCAGCTCCTACAGCGTCGGGCCGCTGACGGCGAGCGCGTTCTCGATCGTCGTGCTCGGCGGCCTCGGCAGCGTGTCGGGCTCGCTGATCGCGGCCTATGTGGTCGGCTATCTCGAGACCGGAACGGCCTATCTGATCTCGCCGGCCTACCGGACGATTCCGGCGCTGCTGCTGCTCGTCGTCGTCATGTATCTGCGCCCGCAAGGGCTGTTCGGACGGAGGTGAGCATGCCTGCATTCGGTACGTCGCGGCTGTTCTGGATCGCGCTCCTGACCGTGATCGTGGCTCTGGTCCTGCCGACCTACGTCTCAGGCTACGTCCTCGGGCTGCTGACGGTCGCGTACTACACGGCCGTGTTCGCGATGTCCTGGGACCTGCTGTTCGGCTTCGCCGGCGAGGTCAATTTCGGACCGACCTTCCTGATCGGCGTCGGTGCCTATACGGCCGGCATTCTCGATGCGCACTTCTCGCCGGGCCTGTCGATCTGGCTGTGCATCGCCGCCGGCGCCCTGGCGGCGGTCGTCGGCGGCGTCGTGCTGGCGCTGCCGGCGCTGCGCGTCAGCGGGCCGTATTTCGGCCTGACGACGCTGGTCGCCGTGCTGATGCTGCAGAACTTCATCGTCGTCGCCGCGGGGCTGACCGGCGGCGAGATCGGCCTCGCCGTGCCGGACGTGATCTCGATCGATGCCAAGACCAACTACTGGATCGCGCTCGGCTTCATGCTGGTGAGCGGTGCGATCCTGTTCGGCTTGTCGCGCAGCGCCATCGGGCTGATCCTGCAGGCGAGCGGGCAGGACAAGATCCAGGCCGGCGCGCTCGGCTTCAATGTCACCAAGCACAAGCTCGCCGCCTTCGTCGTCAGCGCGTTCTTCTCCGGGCTCGCCGGCGCACTGATGGTGTTCTACATGGGCACCGCCTCGGTCTCGACCTTTGTCGATGTCGGCGTCGGCGTGCAGATCATCATCGCCGCGGTGCTCGGCGGCCGCCGCACCGTCATCGGCGCCGCGATCGGCGCGATCTTCCTGATCGGCATGGGCGAGCTGCTGCGGCCGCTCGGCGAGCTCGCAACCCTGATCGTCTCGGTGATCGCGCTCGTGGTCATCCTGTTCTTCCCCGACGGCTTCCTCGGCATGATCAGGGGAGGGGCCAAGGCATGACGCAAGGCATGAGCAGCGCTCCGATGCTGGAAGTCAGCGGCCTCACCAAGCGCTTCGGCGGCCTCGTCGCCGTCAAGAATCTCAGCTTCTCGATCCATCCCGGCGAGATCCTCGGCCTGATTGGGCCGAACGGCTCGGGGAAGTCGACCGCAATGAAGAGCGTCATGGGCGTCGAGCGGCCGACCGCGGGCTCGGTCAGGCTCGACGGCATCGAGCTCGCCGGCCTGCCGTCGCACCGCATCGCGCGCATGGGCGTGGGGCTGGTGTTCCAGCATTCGCGGCCGCTGGCGCGCCAGACCGTGCTGGAGAACATCAAGGTCGCGCTGCTGCCGGACAAGCTGACGCGGCTGTTCGCCGACAAGGACGTCGATGCGCGCGCACGCGCGATCGCCGAGCGCGTCGGCCTCGGCAGCGTCATCGACCGGCGGCCGCCGACGCTGGCATTTGCCGACCTGCGCCGGCTCGAGCTCGCCAAGGCTGTCGCGCGCAGCCCGAAGCTGGTGCTGGTCGACGAGCCTTTCGCCGGCCTCACGGCGTCCGAGGTCGCCGACTTCTCCGAGCTCATCCGCGAATTCCGCGACGACGGCCACGCGGTGCTGCTGGTCGACCACAACGTCAAGAGCGTGTCGGCGCTGGTCGACCGCGTGCTGGCGATGTATCTCGGCGAGAAGATCGCCGAGGGCAGGGCGACCGAGGTGATGCAGGACGAGACCGTCCGCCGGGTCTATCTCGGCGGCGCGCTGGTCTCGACCGCGCGGCCGGAGGCGAGCTTCAAGGACGTCACGCCGGCGCTGCAGGTCGACAAGGTCGGCGTGCTCTACGGCAAGGCGCAGGCGCTGCAGGACGTTTCGCTGCACGTCCATGAGGGCGAGTTCGTCTCGGTCGTCGGCCTCAACGGCGCCGGCAAGACGACGCTGTTCAACGCGATCTCGGGCCTAGTGCCGTATTCGGGCGACGTGAAGTGGGCAGGGCGCAGCCTTGCCGGCGGCACGGCGGCGCAGATCGCCCGCTCAGGCATCGTGCAGTGTCCGGAAACGCGCGAATTGTTCGGCGACATGAGCGTGCGCGAAAATCTCGAGCTCGGCGGCAATGCGCTGTCCGACGCCGAGCGTGCCGAGCGGCTCGAATGGCTGTTCGGGCTGTTTCCGATCCTCAAGTCGCGGCAGCCGCAGCTGGCGCGCACGCTGTCCGGCGGCGAGCAGCAGATGCTGGCGATCGCGCGCGCACTGATGATGAAGCCGAAGCTCCTGATCCTCGACGAGCCGACGCTCGGACTTGCACCGGTGATCCTGGAGACCTTGTCGAAGGCGCTCGATCGACTGCGCGAGACCACCAAGATCACGGTGCTGCTCGGCGAACAGAACGTCACCTTCGCGCTCCCGCACGCCGACCGCGTCTACGTGCTGGATCATGCCAAGATCGTCTGGGAAGGCCCGCCGGATCGGTTCGAGGCCGAAGCCGCGGCGAACTATCTGTGAGGGGCAGGGAGCAGGGGCATCCCTGCTCCCTGCCCGGATCTCTCATGAGTTCGGAGCTACGGGAAACGAGGCGGGCGCGCCTGTGGCGGCCGGGGCGCTAGGCGCGCCGCGGCGCCGACGGTCGTCGGCTCGGTCTTCGCTGCGCGGAACGCGCGAGCGAGCTGGTCCTGGCTGGCCTGCAGCTGTTCGATCGCCCTGGCGTGATCGCGGTTGGCCTGTTCCTGGCCGGACTTGAACTCCTGAAACCCGCTCTGCAGTTCGGCCAAGTCATGCGCGATCTTGTCGATCAGCGGCGCGACGTCCCGGTCGGGAGCAGACGGCACGTCATGCTCCGGCGTAGCCTCCGCCATTGCGGAGGATGGATCGCTGGCGCGCGTTGAAGTCGATGATGACGTCTCCGGTGTTGGTGAAACGGCTGGTGATGGTGAGGCAGGGGCCGTCTCGGCCGCACTCGATCCGTTCGCCGCCGTCTCCAGTGCCACCGGCGGATTCGCCGCCTGAGCGTTCTCACGCCGGATGGATTGAACCGCCGCTTCGATCCGGTCGGTGACGGAGGTGATGGTCTCGGTATGGTCCCGCGCCAGGGTGATGGCAGCGCCGATGAGCCCGGCCGAGGCCATCAGCGTGATCATGGCCCGCAATACGGGCCGGCGCCGGGCCGGAGGAGGCGTTTCCACGTGCTCGCTGCCTGCAGCGGGTTCGACAGCCTCGACCGCATCAGCAGCGGCCTGGGCCTCGATGTCGGCGATCCGCTGATCGATACGTGCGCGCACCTCGGCCAGCACCCGCTGATAGATCTCCTCGCAGACAGCGTCGTCAGGCGGCAGCGCGACATCACCCGGATCAACTTCCTTCGACGTCGACTGAACTGGCATGTCTTCGGATCCCATTCACGATACGCCCGTGCCCAATCCTGAAGGATGCGGTTTTGACCTCTGGGCTTTGACCAAACGAAGACTGCGGGGTGACGAGGCGGGGGCGATTTCGCACAGGCGCCGACGTGCGCTGGGCGGGCCGATGTGCGGCTTCCACCGTCCATGGCCAATTCGCATAAGGTATATTATGGAATATTTATATGCATAGGGAGTTCAATGACTTGGCGCCAAATCCTCGAATTTGCGGCAGCCGCGGGCCCTTCAGAACCCCCGGCCAGCCCGAGCTGACGGGCCGTTCGCCGTGGCCGAGACTCGCGCTGCGCATGACCTGCTGCGAACGCCGATATTGCTGCTGCGGCCCATCGCTGCAATAAGCGCAGATGACGTCGCTGATGTCGCTGGATTCGTCTGGCGATGCTTGCGGCGGCGCGATGCAACAAGAAGAAGCTTCTCCAGGGAGAAACGAGCATGAGCCTGTCACGACGCGCGCTGTTGAAGGCCTCCGCGGCGACAGCCGTACTGGGTGGAATTGGCACCGTCGCAGCGCCGCATGTGGCGCGTGCGCAGAGCGCCGAGTTCACCTACAAATACGCCAACAACCTGCCCGACTCCCATCCGCTCAACGTCCGCGCCAAGGAGATGGCGGCGGCGATCAAGGCCGAGACCGCCGGCAAGTTCGACCTGCAGATCTTCCCGAACAACCAGCTCGGTTCCGACACGGACATGCTGAGTCAGATTCGCTCCGGCGGCGTCGAGTTCTTCACGCTGTCCGGCCTGATCCTGGCGACCCTGGTGCCGGCCGCGTCGATCAACGGCATCGGCTTCGCGTTCCCGGACTACGACACGGTCTGGAAGGCCATGGACGGCGATCTCGGCGCTTACGTGCGCGGCCAGATCAACAAGGCCGGCCTGGTGGTCATGGACAAGATCTGGGACAACGGCTTCCGTCAGACGACGTCGTCGACCAAGCCGATCAATGGGCCCGACGACCTCAAGGGCTTCAAGATCCGCGTGCCGGTGTCGCCGCTGTGGACCTCGATGTTCAAGGCGTTCGAGGCCGCGCCCGCCTCGATCAATTTCAGCGAGGTCTATTCGGCGCTGCAGACCAAGGTGGTCGAGGGCCAGGAAAACCCGCTGGCGATCATCTCGACCGCCAAGCTCTACGAGGTGCAGAAATACTGCTCGCTGACCAACCACATGTGGGACGGCTTCTGGTTCCTGGCGAACCGCCGCGCCTGGGAGGCCGTGCCGGTCGACATGCGCACGATCGTCGCCAAGCACATCAACGCGGCCGCCGTGAAGGAGCGTGAGGACGTCGCCAAGCTCAATGCCGGCCTGCAAGCAGAGCTCGCGTCGAAGGGCCTGACCTTCAATCAGCCCAACGTCGCGCCGTTCCGCGACAAGCTGCGTACCGCCGGCTTCTATGCCGAGTGGAAGGGCAAGTATGGCGACGAGGCCTGGGCGCTCCTGGAAAAGGCCGTCGGCAAGCTGTCGTAACCTCGAGCGTGGTCCGGAAGCGTGGGACCGGTCATGCTCAAAACAAGAATGACGTAGACGCGTTCGGGTGACGTCATGGCGCATGCCGAGTTCACGGAAATTGCGATCAGCGAGGTGGTCATCGAGATCCCTCGCCGCCGGTCCTGGCTCGATGGCTTGGACGCCCTGCTGGGTCTCCTGGTCGAGATCCCAGCCGCGCTGCTGGTCGTGGCCGAGATCGTCATCCTGTTCGCGGGCGTCGTGGCGCGCTACGTGCTGCACCGGCCGCTGATCTGGTCGGACGAGCTGGCCTCGATCCTGTTCCTGTGGCTCGCGATGCTCGGCGCTGCGGTTGCGTTCCGCCGCGGCGAGCACATGCGGATGACGGCAATGGTGGCGCGCGCCAGCCCCGGCTTGCGCGCCTATCTCGATCTGGTCGCGACGAGCGCGGCGCTGGCGTTCCTGGTCATGATCGCCTGGCCGTCCTGGGAGTACGCCTACGAGGAAAGCTTCATCACGACGCCGGCGCTGCAGATCGAAAACATCTGGCGCGCCGCCGCGCTGCCGGTCGGTATCGGACTGATGGCGCTGTTCGCCCTCATCCGTCTCGCCCGCACGGCCAGCGTCAGGACGATGCTGCTGGCCGTCGTCTCCGTCGCAGCCATCATCGCGCTGTTCTGGGTGGCACAGCCGCTGCTGAAGCCGCTCGGCAACATCAACCTCGTGATCTTCTTCGTCGGCGTGGTCGGCTTGTGCGTCTTCGCCGGCGTGCCAATCGCGTTCGCCTTCGGGCTCGCGATCTTCGGTTATCTGGCGCTGACGACGCGCACGCCGCTGATGGTGCTGGTCGGGCGCATGGACGAGGGCATGAGCCATCTCATCCTGCTGTCGGTGCCGCTGTTCGTCTTTCTCGGATTGCTGATCGAAATGACCGGCATGGCCCGCGCCATGGTCGCGTTCCTGGCGAGCCTCTTGGGTCACGTCCGCGGCGGGCTGCATTACGTGCTGGTCGGCGCGATGTATCTCGTCTCGGGCATTTCCGGCGCCAAGGCGGCCGACATGGCGGCGGTCGCGCCGGTGCTGTTTCCGGAGATGAAGGCGCGCGGCGCCAAGCCCGGCGATCTCGTCGCCCTGCTCGCCGCCACCGGCGCACAGACCGAGACCATTCCGCCGAGCCTGGTTCTGATCACGATCGGCTCCGTCACGGGCGTGTCGATTGCGGCGCTGTTCACCGGCGGCCTGCTGCCGGGCGTGGTGCTGGCGATCACGCTGTGCGCGCTGGTGTGGTGGCGTTACCGCAACGAGGACATGAGCGGTGTCCGCCGCGCGACCGGAGCCGAGATCGGCAAGGCCTTCATCGTCTCGCTCCCTGCCCTGGCCCTGCCCTTCGTGATCCGCGCCGCCGTCGTCGAGGGCGTCGCGACGGCGACGGAGGTTTCGACCATCGGCATCGTCTATGGCGTGCTGGCGGGCCTGCTGGTCTATCGCCGCTTCGACTGGCGCCGGCTGATGCCGATGCTGATCGAAACGGCGGCGCTGTCCGGCGCCATCCTGCTGATCATCGGGACGGCGACCGGCATGGCCTGGGGCCTGACGCAGTCCGGCTTCTCACACGCGCTGGCGGCGGCGATGACCGGGCTGCCGGGCGGCCCGGCGACGTTCATCGCGGTCTCGATCGTCGCCTTCACGATCCTGGGCAGCGTGCTCGAGGGCATCCCGGCGATCGTGCTGTTCGGCCCGCTGCTGTTTCCGATCGCGCGTGCCGTCGGCGTGCACGAGGTGCATTATGCCATGGTGATCATCCTGGCGATGGGCATCGGCCTGTTCGCACCGCCGTTCGGGGTCGGATATTACGCCGCCTGCGCGATCGGCCGGGTCGATCCCGCGGAGGGCATCCGCCCGATCTGGGGCTACCTGCTGGCGCTTCTCATCGGCCTCGTCATCGTTGCGATTTTTCCGTGGATTTCGATCGGGTTCCTGTAAACTCCTCACATCGCAAGGGAGGGTGGTGATGAGCACGAACCAGTATCAGCTCGGTCTGGGCAAGACGCCGGCCAACTACGTGCCGCTGACCCCGCTCAGCTTCCTGGCGCGCAGCGCGGCCGTCTATCCCGACCACGTCAGCACGGTCTATGAAGGCCGCAGCTTCACCTGGCGCCAAACCTATGACCGCTGCCGGCGCTTCGCGTCGTACCTCGCGGGCCGCGGCATCGGCGTTGGCGACACGGTGGCGGCGATGCTGCCGAACATCCCGGCGATGAACGAGGCGCATTTTGCCGTGCCGATGGCCGGCGCCGTGCTCAACACGCTCAACATCCGCCTCGACGCGCCGTCGATCGCGTTCCAGCTCGATCACGGCCAGGCCAGGATCATCCTGGTCGATCCGGAGTTCTCCGGCGTGATCAGCGAGGCGCTCAAGCTGATGAGCGGCCCCAAGCCGTTCGTGATCGACGTCGACGACGCTTCCTATGACGGCGGCAGCCGCATCGGCGAGATCGAGTACGAAGCCGCCGTCGCCTCGGGCGATCCGCTGTTCGCGCCGCGCCGTCCGGCGGACGAATGGGACGCGATCGCGATGAGCTACACCTCGGGCACCACAGGCAATCCCAAGGGCGTCGTCACCCATCACCGCGGTGCCTATCTGAACGCCGTCAGCAACATTCTCGCCGGTGGGCTCGGCCAGCATCCGGTCTATCTGTGGACGCTGCCGATGTTCCACTGCAACGGCTGGTGCTTCCCCTGGACCATGGCGGCTGCGGCCGGCGTCAACGTCTGCCTGCGCAAGGTCGAGCCGACCAGGATCTTCGAGCTGATCAAGACCCACGGCGTCACCCACATGTGCGGCGCGCCGATCGTCTACAACGTGCTGATCAATGCGCCCGACGCGCCCAAGGGCAAGCGCGACAAGCCGGTGGTGGGGCTGATCGCGGGCGCCGCGCCGCCGGTCGCCGTGCTCGAAGGTGCCGAGAGCATCGGCATCAAGCTGACGCATGTCTACGGCCTGACCGAGGTCTACGGCCCCGCCTCCGTCTGCGCCGAGCAGCCGGGCTGGGACGACCTGCCGGCCCCCGAGCGCGCCCGGCTGAAGCGGCGCCAGGGCGTGCCCTATCCGTTACAGGAAGCCGTCACCGTGCTCGATCCGGAGACGATGCAGGAGGTGCCGCGCGACGGCGAGACCATCGGCGAGGTGATGTTCCGCGGCAACATCGTCATGAAGGGCTATCTCAAGAACGAGAAGGCGACGCAGGAGGCCTTTGCCGGCGGCTGGTTCCACACCGGCGACCTCGGCGTGCTCGACGAGCACGGCTACGTCATCATCAAGGACCGCTCCAAGGACATCATCATCTCCGGCGGCGAGAACATCTCCTCGGTCGAGGTCGAGGACATCCTCTACAAGCACCCGGCCGTGCTGTTCGCCGCCGTCGTCGCCAAGCCCGATCCGAAATGGGGCGAGGTGCCCTGCGCCTTCATCGAGCTGAAGGACGGCGCGCAGGCGACGGAAGCGGAGATCATCGCCTATTGCCGCAGCCACATGTCCGGATTCAAGACGCCGAAGGTGGTCGTGTTCGGCCCGATCCCGAAGACGTCGACGGGCAAGATCCAGAAATTCCTGCTGCGCAACGAGGTGAACTCGGCGAACGCGATCTCGGCGTAGGTGCCCATGAGTAGCCCATGAGTAGGGCGGGTTAGCGCCTTGGCGCGTAACCCGCCGTCCATGACGCCAGAATGGCGGATTACGTTCCGCTAATCCGCCCTACGCACTGCGCTCGCAATGACGAAAATGATCACGAGCCCCTGCTCTTCTCCGGATAATATTGCGGCGCTTCGCGGCGGTCGTACATGCCGTAGTCGCGGGTGACTTCGACGACGCGGATGTTGTCGGCGCCGGGTTCGGTGAGCAGGCGCGTGCTCATGGCAATGCCCCTAGCTTCGTCCGGCAGTTCGATGAGATGCGCGAAGCGTCCTTCCCGGTAGACGCTGGAGAAGCTCGCGACCGGTAGGTCCTTCACGCCGCTCAATTGCGGGGCCGCCGTCTCGACGGCTAGCACATACGTCGGCGCCCGCCGCTTCGGATCATTGTAGGTGCCTCGCCGCTCCGGCTGCCAGGCGGCCTGCCCTGGCCTGATTTCGTGGACCAACTCGGCGATACGCAGGCGATAGTCCGAGAACACCTTGTCGCGGCCGAGGGTCTGGATGTCGTGATGATGGGCATGGACGCGCCAGGCGGTCATGGCGCCCTCGTCCTGCCAGATCTGGTAGGACAGGATCAGATTGTCGCGCGACAGGCTCCGGAAGCGGTCGAGGAACAGGCAGCCGCCGAGCGCATCGAGCTCGGGCCGCAGCGCCGCGGCGAGTTGCAGATACTGGTCGAGGCGGCCCGGCTTGACCTCGACCTCGAAGAACAGCGACAGCATGGCAGCGTCTCCGTGTTTTTGGACGTCGGCTGAACTTCAAACGCGGTGGCCATCGCAGCCGGCCGCGCACGGTGGTCATTGCGAGCGGAGTGTTCAGCCCGGAGACATAGCTGACGGGTGTTCGGGGAGATGGTTGACACTTCAAAATCGGCTCGATTCGTCAAGCAGAGGGGCGAGCGATGCCGTGGCGAGAGGTGTCTGTCATGGACCAGCGACGAGAGTTTGTGATGCTTGCCAAGCAGGAAGGGGCGAACCGGCGGGAGCTGTGTCGGCGGTTCGGCATCAGCCCTCAGACGGGCTACAAATGGATCCAGCGGCATGACGCTGGGGACACGGCGCTGGCGGATCGGTCGCGGCGGCCTCATCGAAGTCCGGAGCGCACCGCGGCTGCGACCGAGCAGCAGATCGTCGCATTGCGCGATGCTCACCCGGCCTGGGGCGCGCGCAAGCTCGCACGGTGTCTTGAGCGTGATGGTCAAGCTGTCCCGGCGATATCCACCGTGCACACCATCCTGCGCCGCTACGATCGAGTGGTCGAGCCTGCAGGCACGCCCGGACAGCCCTACACGCGGTTCGAGAAGGATGCGCCCAATCAGCTGTGGCAGATGGACTTCAAGGGGCACAGTGCGCTGGAGAACGGTGTGTCCTGTCATCCGCTGACAGCGTTGGACGATCACTCCCGCTTCTCGTTGTGCCTGGCGGCTTGTGACAACGAGCGCGGCTCTACGGTCAAAGGACATTTGGAGACGACGTTCCGCCGTTATGGACTGCCGGATGCGATGTTCGTCGACAATGGTGGCCCCTGGGGATTTACCCTCGAAGACCCCTGGACCGCGTTGACGGTCTGGCTTCTGAAGCTCGGCGTTCGAACGATCCACAGCCGGCCCTACCATCCTCAGAGCCGCGGCAAGAACGAACGCTTCCACCGTAGTCTGAAGGCCGAGGTGTTTGCCTTCAGGCGCTACCGTGATCTTCCCGATGTCCAGCGGGCACTCGACGGATGGCGCTCTGTCTACAATCTCGACCGGCCGCACGAGGCCTTGAACTTCGACGTGCCGGCAAGCCGCTATCAACCGAGCCAACGTGCGATGCCCGACCGGCTTCCGATCGTCGAATACGACGAGGGTGAGAGCATCCGTTCCGTGTCGAGCACGAAGGCCTACGTCAGTTTCGAGGGGCGGCTCTGGAAAGTCCCGCAAGCCTTCCGAGGTGAGCGGCTGGCTATCCGGCCACTCAGTGCCGACGGAAAGTTCGGAATTTTCTTTGCCGCACATCAGATCGCAGCGATTGATCTGCGCGACCCCAAAACTGTCAACTATGTCCCCGAACAGGTGTAAGCTATGTCTCCGGGCTGAACAGGAGCGAAGCAATCCAGAGTCATTCCGACGACTCTGGATTGCTTCGTCGCCTTCGGCTCCTCGCAATGACGGCCTTGGCCGACGGACGAATGCCCTACCCGAGCTCCAGCCGCATCCCGTCATAGGCCGGCACCACGCCCGCCGGCAGGCTCTGGCGCAGCACCTCGTAGTCGAGATCGGCGGTCATGTTGGTGATGACGGCGCGCTTCGGCTTGAAGCGCTCGATCCAGGCGAGAGCGTCGTTGACCGAGAAATGGCTCGGATGCGAGGCAGGGCGCAGGCCGTCGACGATCCAGAGGTCGAGATCCTCCAGCGCGCCCCAGCTCTCCTCGGGGATGTCGTTGAGGTCCGGCGTGTAGGCGGCATCGCCGATGCGATAGCCGAGCGCGGGGATGTTGCCGTGCTGGACCAGGAACGCCGTCAGCTTCAGCTCGCCGCCCTTGCCTTCCACCGCCTGGGTCTCGCCCGCCTCGATCGCGTGCTGGGTCAGGATCGGCGGATAGTCGCTTCCCGGTGGCGAGATGAAGCAATAGGAGAACCGGTGCATGATGTCTTTCGCGGTCGACTGGTTCAGGTAGACCGGAATGCGCCGGCGCTGATGCATCACCACCGAGCGCAGATCGTCGATGCCATGGGTCTGGTCGGCATGCTCGTGCGTCAGGAATACCGCGTCGATGTGATCGACGTTGGTGTCGATCAACTGCTCGCGCAGATCCGGCGACGTGTCGATCACGACCCGCGTGACGCCATGGGCTCCGCGGCGCTCAGCCAGAAGCGAGCAGCGCCTGCGGCGGTTCTTCGGGTTGTTGGGATCGCAGGCGCCCCACCCCAGCGCCGGGCGCGGCACGCCGGCCGAGGAGCCGCAGCCGAGGATGGTGAGCGTCAGCGTCATGCAGCCTCCTTTGGCCGCGGCACCTTGGAGAACAGCTTGAAGAAGGTCTCGGTGGTCTGGCGCGAGAATTCCTCGAACGAGACGCCGCGGGTCTCCGCCAGCACCTTCGCCGTCTCGACGACGTAGGCCGGCTCGTTGCGCTTGCCGCGGAACTTGCCGGGCGCGAGATACGGCGCGTCGGTCTCGACCATGATGCGGTCGGCCGGCACCTCGGCGGCCAGCGCGCGAAGTGCGTCCGACTTCTTGAACGTCACGATGCCCGTGAACGAGATGTGCAGTCCGAGGTCGATCGCCTTCATCGCCAGCTCACGCCCGCCGGTGTAGCAATGCAGCACGGCTTGGAAAGGTCCGCGCGCCATCTCCTCCTCGAGGATGCGGCTGCACTGCTCGTCCGCTTCGCGGGTGTGGATCACCAGCGGCAGGCCGGTTTCGCGGGCGGCTGCGATATGCGCGCGGAACCCGCGCTCCTGGGCGTCCTTCGAGCCGTGATCATAGAAGTTGTCGAGTCCGGCCTCGCCGAGCGCAACCACCTTGGGGTGATCGGTCAGCGCGATCAGCTCCTCGGCCGGAATGCCGTCCTCCTCGTCCGCATTGTGCGGATGGGTGCCGACCGAGCAGAACACGTTCTCGAACCGCTCGGCGATGGCGAGCAGCTCAGGAAGCCGGCGCACCCGCGTCGAGATCGTCACCATGCGGCCGACGCCGGCGGCGGCGGCACGCGTGACGATGCCATCCAGATCCTCGGCGAAATCCGGAAAATCCAGATGGCAATGGCTGTCGACCAGCATCACGCCGCCGTCGGCTCGATATAGCGCGGGAACACCGCCTGCGGCGCCGGCAGCTGCGTGCCAGCCGCAATCCGGACGTCGCCGCCGAGTCGCGCAAAATTCCGTTCGTCCTCGGGAATGCCGAGGCTGTCGAGCAGCTTTGCCGACGCGGCCGGCATCACCGGCTGGGTCAGGATCGCGACCTGACGGATCACCTCGGCGGTGACATAGAGCACCGTATGCTGGCGCTGCGGATCGGTCTTCGCCAGCGCCCACGGCGCCTCGCCCGCGAAATAGCGGTTGGCCTCGGCCACGACCGACCAGACCGCATTGAGCCATTGGTGGATCTGCTGCGTCGCCATGGCCTTGCGCGCCGCGCCGATCATCGCATCGGCCTCCGCCAGGATCGCCTTGTCATTGGCCGAGAACTCGCCGGGCTCCGGCAGCACGCCGCCGAGCTGCTTTGCGATCATCGACAGCGAGCGCTGTGCGAGGTTGCCGAGGTCGTTGGCGAGATCGGCGTTGATGCGCGCGACGATCGCCTCGTGATTGTAGTTGCCGTCCTGGCCGAACGGCACTTCGCGCAGGAAGAAATAGCGCAGCTGGTCGACGCCATACTGGTCGGCGAGATTGAACGGATCGACGACGTTGCCGACCGATTTCGACATCTTCTCGCCCCTGTTGAACAGGAAGCCGTGAGCATAGACCCGCTTCGGCACGGGCACGCCGGCCGACATCAGGAACGCCGGCCAGTACACCGCATGGAAGCGGATGATGTCCTTGCCGATGACGTGCACGTCGGCCGGCCAGTACTTCCAATTGGCATCGTCCTCGTCGGGGAAGCCGACGCCGGTGATGTAGTTGGTCAGCGCGTCGACCCAGACATACATCACGTGCTCCTCGTCGTGAGGCACACGGACGCCCCAGTCGAAGGTGGTGCGCGAGATCGAAAGGTCCTTCAACCCGCCCCTGACGAAGCTGATGATCTCGTTACGGCGCGCATCCGGCCCGATGAAGTCGGGCTGGCTCTCATAGAGCGCGAGCAGCTTCTCCTGATAGGCCGACAGCCGGAAGAAATAGCTCTTCTCCTCGACCCACTCCACCGGCGTGCCCTGCGGTCCGCGGCGGACGTTGTCCTCGCCGACGACGGTCTCATCCTCGGCGTAATACGCCTCGTCGCGTACCGAGTACCAACCCGCATAGCTGTCGGCATAGATGTCGCCATTCTCGCGCATGCGGTTCCAGATCGCCTGGACGGAGCGATGATGCGCGGGCTCGGTGGTGCGGATGAAGCGGTCGAACGAGACGTTCAGCCGCTCGTCCATCTCGCGGAACCGGCCGGCATTGCGGGTCGCGAGTTCGGACGGCGTCATGCCCTCGTTCTGCGCGGTCTGCACCATCTTCAGACCGTGCTCGTCGGTGCCGGTCAGGAAGTACACGTCCTTGCCGTCGAGCCGCGCAAAGCGCGCGATGGCGTCGGTCGCGATCGCCTCATAGGCGTGGCCGATATGCGGGTTGCCGTTGGGATAGGCGATCGCTGTCGTGACGTAGAAGGTGTTCTTGTCGACGGGAGCTGCGGCGACCTGCGCTACGATCTCGTCGATCTCGACGACCACGGCCTCGACCTTCGGCTTGCGGGGTGCCTTCGGCTTCGCGGCGCGTGGCGGCTTCGGCGCTTCAACGATGGCCGGCGCGACCTTCTTCGGTGCAGCCGGCTGTTTCGGAGCGGCGGGCTTTCTCGCGGCCGAAGGCTTGTTCGTTGCTGCCGCGGGCTTGGCGGCCGTCTTCTTGACCGGCGCTGTGGCGGGCTTTGCCACGGCCTTCTTGGCCGGAGCCTTCACAGCTTTCTTGACCGCTTTCTTGGCGGCGCTCTTCGACGCTTTCTTGGCCGCGCTCGCCGCCGGGGCTTTGCCCTTGGCTTTCGCGGGCGCCGTCTTGGATTTGGCGGTCTTTTTCTTGGCGTCCTTGTCCTTCGCCGCCTTCGCCTTGGCCGCGCTGGCCTTGCCCTTCGCGGGCGCCTTGGCGGCAGCCTTCTTCGCGCCGCTCTTGCTCGCGGGCTTGCCCTTCTTCACGGTTGTCTTGCTGGCCTTGGCCACGGCAGATTCCTCTTTGACGACGTCGGTCGACGGATTGATCCTGATGATCCCGGGATGATGGTCGGCGCGGTTACCGCGTGGCTTCGGCGAGCATCCCGAACACCGAGAAAACCAGCGGTTTTCGCTCCAGATTATAGGATTCGGTGTCGCGCGCGGCGCGGACGATCTTTTCCCATACCTCCGCCAGCCGTGCAAGGCGCGGCAGTTCCGCGTTGGGATCTGCGGCGCGCAGCCGCTCCGCCACCCAGCGCTCGATGCTGTCGAGGAAGCTCGCCAGCGCGACGCGGTCGCTGGTGCCGAGCGCATCGCCCAGGGCATGCAGCTCGCCCGGGTCGATCCGAGGCAGGCTCGCGAGCAGCGCGGCGGTCCGGGTCTGCAGCTGCAGCCCGTCGCCGCCCAACAGCATGAGGGTCCGGGCGACGCTGCCCTCGGAGGCCCTGGCGGCCTCGCGCAGCGCCGGATCGGCTCCGTCCATTCCGGTGGCCTCGGCCGCGGCGCTGACGACGTCGTCGGTGGACAACGCCCGCAGCGCCAGCCGGCGGCAGCGCGACTTGATGGTGGCGAGCACCCGCGCCGGGGCGTTGCTGACCAGCAGGAACAGCGACTGCTGCGGCGGCTCCTCGAGGATCTTGAGCAGCGCGTTGGCGGCGTTCGGATTGAGCTCGTCGACGGTGTCGACGATGCACACCCGCCAGCCCTCGACCGCCGCCGTCGATCCGAAGAACGAGATCGTCTCACGGGTCTCGTCCACGGTGATGACGGTGCGCAGCACGCCCTTGTCGTTGGCCGAGCGCTCCAAGGTGAGCAGCCCGCCATGAGCCTCCGAGGCGATCAGGCGCGCGACGTGGTCCTCCGCGTCGACGTACAACGAATCGGCACCGCGCACCGCGTCCGAGGCAGGATCGCGGTGGGCCAGCACGAAGCGCGCCATGCGGTAGGCCAAGGTGGCCTTGCCGATGCCTTGTGGGCCGCCGATCAGCCAGGCATGCGCCATCCGTCCGCTGCGGTAGGCGGACAGCAGCGCCGCCTCGGCGTCGCGATGCCCGAACAAGGCGGTGGTTTCGCGTGGATGGCGGACCGCGATCTCCGGCTCGACCTTGCGTGCGCTCATGACGCCGCCGCCACTTCCGTGAACAGGCGCTCGCGCACGGCGTCCCAAACGAGCTGCGAGACCGTTTCCGCGCTCGCCGTAGCGTCGATCAGCACGCAGCGCCGGGGATCCTCGGCCGCGATCTTGTGAAAGGCGTCGCGCAGCCCCTTGTGGAACTTGATGTCTTCGCCTTCGAACCGGTCCGGGGTTCCGGCGCCGCGCCGCGCCCCGGCACGCTGCAGACCGATCTCGACGGGAACATCGAGGATGAGGGTCAGATCCGGCTTGAGGTCGCCGATCGTGACCCGCTGCATCGCATTGAGCACGTCCGGCGCGACCTTCCCCTGGCTGCCCTGGTAGGCCCGGGTCGAATCGAAGAAGCGATCGCACAGCACCCAGCTGCCCTGGTTCAGCGCCGGCAGAATCACGTTGCGGACATGGTCGTCCCGCGCGGCCGCGAACAGCAGCGTCTCGGCCTCCGGGCCCAGCAGCTTGCCCATGCCCGACAGCACGAGGTGGCGCATGATCTCCGCGCCCGGCGATCCCCCGGGCTCGCGGGTCAGCACCAGGCGCACACCCTCTTTCTGCAGATGGTCCGCCAGCATCTTGATCTGCGTCGATTTTCCGGCGCCCTCGCCACCCTCGAAGGTGACGAATCGGCCGCGGCCAGGACCACGTTTCAAAGCTGCTTCCGCCATGTCTCTAGAGCTTCTCGGCCCCGGCGCGGAACATCCCGATCACGAGCTCGCTGACCCCATCGATCGCACGCCGCATCGTGGATCCCCTGCTCACCGCCTCCGCAGCATAGACAGGGGCCTCCATGGCGATATTGGGGCCGCGCCAGACCCTGACAACCCCGACCTTCTGCCCGGGCTCGATGGGAGCCCTGACCGGGCCGCTGTAGACGATGCGGGCGATCAGCTTGTCGCCGCCGTTCTTCTGAACCATGACCTTGACCGGCACCGGGCTCGACAGCTTGACCGAGCGGCTCTCGCCGCCGAACACCTTGGCATAGCCGATCGGCTGCTCCGCGGCGAACAGGGTGCGGGTCTCGAAATTGCGGAAGCCCCATTCCAGCATCTTCTTGGCCTCGGTGGCGCGGTCCTCGGAATCCTCCAGGCCATTGACGACCACGATCAGCCGCGTGCCGTTCTGCACGGCCGAGCCGACCATGCCGTAGCCGCCTTCCTTGGTGAAACCGGTCTTGAGGCCGTCGGCGCCTTCCATCGCGTTCAAGAGCGGGTTGCGGTTCTGCTGGCGGATCTTGTTCCAGGTGAACTCCTTATCGCCGAAGATCTTATAGAACTCCGGGAAATCCAGGATGATGTGCCGGGCGAGCATGGCGAGCTCGCGCACCGTCATCTTGTTGCCGGGATCGGGCAGCCCGTTGGAATTGGCGAAGGTCGATTTGGTGAGGCCGAGCTCGCGCGCCCGCTTGGTCATGTAGTCGGCGGCGAAGATCTTCTCGTTGCCGGCCATGCCCTCGGCAAGCGCGATGCAGGCGTCGTTGCCGCTCTGGATGATCGCGCCATGCAGGAGGTCGCTCACCGACACCTTGCTGTTGAGCGCGGCGAACATCGTCGAGGTGCCGGAGGGCGCCCCGCCCCGGCGCCAGGCATTCTCGCTGATGCGGTATTCGTCGTTGAGCTTGATCGTGCCCTCCTTGACGGCGTTGAACACCACCTCGGCGGTCATCAGCTTCATCATGCTGGAGGGCGCCCGCAGCTCGTCCGCGTTCTTCTCGAACAGCACACTGCCGCTGTTGGCCTCGATCAGGATCGCGGTCGGCGCATCGCCGTCGAAGCCGCCATCCTCCTTGCGCGCGCCCTGGACGCTCTGGTTGGCGGCGTACAGCGCGCCGCACCAGCCGACGGCAACCGCCACCGTCAAGGCGATGAGCGCACGCGTCGCCCGTCCGGACGTGAAACCGGAGCGGCGCAGCGGTAAGGTCATGAAATTCATCGGCTAAGCTCTGGAGCGCACTGGGATTCTAGCAGTTGCAGGGGACGCAAACAACTCGGCAATCCCGCGGATGCGTCCGCTGTCCCGTGGATTTGCACGGCCCGTCGCGCGGTGCGATAGGTCGAGCGCCGGCAATCAACACGGCCAACTCGAAAATCGAGCGATCGAGGGTGGAAACAGTGTCATCGACGCGGATCATCAAGGCCAACGGAATCAAGCTGTTCGTGCGCGAACAGGGCGGAGGCCCCCTCGTGGTGCTGTGCCACGGCTGGCCCGAACTGTCTTATTCGTGGCGGCACCAGATCCCGGCCCTCGCCGCCGCCGGCTATCGCGTCGTGGCGCCCGACATGCGCGGGTTCGGCCGCTCGCAGGCGCCTGAGGATATCGGCGCCTATACCATCTTCGACACGGTCGGCGACATGGTCGGACTGGTCGGGGCGCTCGGCGAGCGTCAGGCCGTCATCATCGGCCACGACTGGGGCGCGCCGGTGGCCTGGCATGCGGCGCTGTTCCGTCCGGACGTGTTCACGGCCGTCGCGGGCTTGAGCGTCCCTCCCCCGTTTCGCGGTCGCGCCCGGCCGCTCGACACGCTCAGTGCCGGCGGCATCGAGAACTTCTACTGGCAGTATTTTCAAACGCCCGGCGTGGCGGAGACGGAGCTCGAGCGTGACGTGGCGCTGACGATGCGCACGATGCTGGCGCGCGGATTCTCCGATCCGCAGTCGCTGTTCGTCGCACCGGACAAAGGCTTTCTCGGCGACGTCGCCCCCGATCTGCCTTTGCCTGCGTGGCTGAGCTAGGACGATCTGGCCGAGTTCGTCGCGGCTTACGGCGCCTCCGGCTTTCGCGGTGGCCTGAACTGGTACCGCAACATCGATCGCAACTGGGAGCTCACCGCGCCGTGGCAGGACGCGCAGATCCGCCAGCCGTCGCTGTTCATCGCCGGCAGCGCGGACGCCGTCGTCACCGGGCTGATCGGCGCCAAGCCAGGACATGGCGCGAGTTCTGCCGGATCTGCGGCGCAAGCTGATCATCGAGGGGGCCGGGCACTGGATCCAGCAGGAACGCTCTGCCGAGGTGAATGCGGCGCTGATCGCGTTCCTGCGCGAGGTGGCTCCTGCTCGCTAGCGCGCGAGCGGCAGCTCCATCATGCGATGCGACGCCATCGCCTCGTCCGCCACATCGCGGAACCCCAGCCGCACGTAGAACCGGATCGCGTCCTCATTCGTCGTCGCGACCGCGAGCGAGAGCACGTCGGCGCCCTGCTCCCGTGCCGCCGTTGCGACCGCCTGCATGATCTCGCGTCCGACACCGGCGTTGCGCGCGCCCGGCAGCAGCGCGAGATCGACCACGTGCCATCGCGACGCCGCGCGGTCGAGCAGCAGCCGCCCGACCGGCGCGGCATCGCGGAGAATGATCAGCGACTGCGCTGCCGGACATTGCGCCGCGTGGCCCGCGACCTGGGCGCGATATTGCTGCGCCAGCACGAGATCGAGCATCGCCGGCGGCAGACCGGCCGCGGCGAGCTGCGCACCTCTGACGGAGCCAAATAGGTCGCGCAGGAACGGCTCGTCGGCGGTCTCGGCGGGCCGCAGCCGCAAGCGAACATCCCGCGAGACGAGCTCGCTCCCGGTCGTCACTCCGAGCCTGCTCGGCTCAGGAGTTGTTGAACGACGGGAAGATACCCGCATAGCAGATGCACCAGATCAGTGCCTGGGTCGGCTGCATGTTGTCGTGCGGGATGCTCTGCCCGGTCAACGCCATGGCGTTCGGTGCGAGCGTGGTGGTGCTCGGCAGCGGCACGAAACCATTGAAGATGGGATCGATGGCGGCCATGGTCCCGGCCGTTCCCGGACCAGGCGCCGCATTTGCGGCCGTCTTGCTCCCCAACTGCAGACCGTGGGTGTGCGCCGCCATCTCACTAGTGATCAGGCCGACCGTGCTGCTCCCGATCGATTCGCCGATCACGCGTGGCTGAAGGCCCGGACCGTCGCCTTGACTGTTGGTGATGCAGCCGCTGAGGTTGGGGAGTTGAAAATTGCTGGTCCCATTGCCGCCGAAGGCGGTGCCGATCAACGCGAACAGGGGTGTGAATCGCTGGATCGGCACCAACTGGCCGAAGCATGGCAGCCAAGCCTGGTTGAAGCCCTGAGCAGCAAAGGTAAACGGGAAGGCCTGGATTTCGCCGATATACGGGTCCGACACGTGGTCTCTCCTCAAATCCAGTGAAGCGTGAAATCTGCCGACGCGCGTAGGACGAGGCGCGATCAGCCCGATGACGGAAAGATGCCGGCGAAGCAGATGCAGTAGTTGCCCACGACCGTTGGCATGATGTTGTTGTGCGGCAAACTGTTGCCTGCAAGCGCGACGCCGGCCGCCATCGTCTCATACGGCGCGGCGTCTGCTGCCGGCGCGTACAGATTTCCGGCCGACGCCGTCGCCAGGTGGACGGTCGCACCCGGCGTCTGCGTTTCCGCCGTGACGGTCGACGACATCAGCGCGTGGCTATGCGCGGGCATCTCGTTCTCGATGAGAACGTGTCCGTCCTCTCCGGCGATCTCGCCGAGCACATAGAGCGGCAGAGCCGGTCCCTGCCCCTGGCCAATCGGCACCCGGCCGCGCAGATCGGGCGCATTGAAGGTCTGCACGCCATCGCCGCCATAGGTAGTGCCGATGATGGCATAGAGCGTATCGTATTGTGCGATCGCCAGGCTTTGTCCATTGCAGGCCAGCCAGCCATCCGGCACCCGTGGAAACCCGAACAGCCGGATTTCGCCGATAAAGGGGTCTGACATCGCCGAAGTCCCTTTCAAGTATCGATTGCAAATCAATGTCGGGAACGTGTCGCCTCTCACGAAGCGCAGTTCGGAAAAGCTCAATCATGGAAGCGGTTTGCTGGAGCTGAACGCTTCGCGGTCGAAGTCTCAGTCGCGAGACGGAAAGACGCCGTTGAGCGCAATCATGTAGTTGATGACCAGGTACGGCTGCATGTTGTTATGAGCTTGATTGCCGCCTTCATTGAGGACATTCGTGCCCGGCGCCAGCGGCACCTCGCCGCTGCCTGCGGTCACGAAAATAGACTTTGGGCCGGACGGCGGAATCGTGTTGGTGCCGAACAGATTGTTGGTCGCCGAAGCGCCTCGTCCGGTTCCCTGCGCCGTCGATGCCAAAACGATGTGGTTATGGCTTGGAAGCTGCTGTGCGTTCAGGGTCACCGAAACCGTGCCGCTGGTCATGCCGGCAGGAAAGGTGCCGCTGCCGCCGGTGGATCCGAGAATCGCACGGCCGCGCAAGTCGGGCAGCGCGAACGTTCTGACGCCATCACCACCGTAGTAGGTCCCGAGCAATGAAAATAGCGCCTGATTGGTCTGGATTGCCAGCAGGGCGCCGTTGCACAGCGCCCACCCTCTCGGCACCGTCGTGCCGGCAAAGGGCATGATCTGACCCAAGATGGGCTCTAACGGCATGCTCCCCCCTCTTGCAGCAGGCGATGGATCGCCTTGTCATTGAAGCGCGGAATATCGACGCGCGATGGGTCAAAAACGCAGTGCGTCACGACGCATATGCTCGCAAAGATTGTTAGTGGGCGGAACCGGCGCAGTCAAGCCCGCACGCGCAGTCATAGATAGCAACAACTTCTGGCGGTGTCGCTCGGAACGAGCAGCGCTAAGTCAGCTGCCGCGCAAGATGTGCTGCCGCGGAAGGCGCGGCGGACTTAGGCGGTTCCACCACACACTGCCCTGTTGCCGAGCTGCAACTGACGGTCGAAAAGTGCTCGCAATGGCTGGGTTTTGCCGGGAACAATCGTCTGCCTGCTTGCTCGCCGCGCACCGTCACGGCCTAATGCACGTAAACGACCTAATACACACGATAACAGTCGAATTTTTAATCAAAGATTTTGCAGCGGCATCGTCCAGCTCGAGGACGGGCCGCGAGGGGGCGTCGTGAATCTCACTGCCGGGATCTGGATGGTGGTCCGTGCCATGGGGTACGCAATCGCCCACGCTTTCGGCTTCTCGCTCGACAGACCGCCGGCACGCCCGTCCTCCCATGCGACAGCCTCTGCTAGCAAAGCAGGCGCGCGGTGCTACGCCGTTGTCTCGGCAGTCGTGGGCCTCGTATCCTTTTCTGCAAGTGATGCCTGGGCCGCCAATTGCGGAGCTGTGTCAGCATTGACGGTTTCGACCAGCATTGCGCTGAACTCGCAGATCACGTTCAGCGTCAATGGCGCCACCGGTCCCGGCGCGACGCTCGTGCCGAAAACGGGCACACAATACAATCGAATCGCCAACAGCGGCCTGTACAATGCGTGCGGAACCGACACAAATACTGGTTTCCCGATTACGGGGGCCGGATCCGACACATCCGCATCGATCGCTGGTTCGAATGGGGGCGTCTACACGATCACGCCGATAGAGACGATTGATCCCAATAACGGCAATGCCTACTACGTAACTTATAATCTGACGATGACGACGGCGCCGCCGACGACCTCAGACACGATCGTGCTGAACTATTCGTCGACGACTGATGTTGGCACTGGCACGTTCGGCACCACCGATAGTGGCCTGACCATCTCGCTCACGAACGTCACGCCCAGCCTCTCCGTCACCGCATTGTCACCGAATTCCGGGCCGACCGCGGGCGGCAACTCGGTCGTCATCACCGGCACCGGATTCACGGGGACCACGGGCGCCGGCGGCGTGAAGTTCGGTTCGAACAATGCGACGAGCTACGTGGTCAACTCCAGCACCCAGATCACGGCGGTCGCGCCGGTCGGGTCGGCGGGCACCGTCAATGTGACGGTCACCAATGGCGCCCCCTCCCAGGCGGCGCCGGCGAATCAATACACCTATGTGGCCGCGCCCACGGTATCGTCGATCGCGCCGACATCAGGCCCCGGCTCCGGCGGTACATCTGTCGTCATCACCGGCACCGGCTTCACCGGCGCGACCGCGGTCAATTTCGGCGCCACGTCTGCGACCGGATTCACGGTCAACTCGGCCACCCAGATCACCGCGACGTCGCCGGCCGGGACCGGCACCGTCGATGTGACCGTCACTACTGTGGGCGGAACATCGGCAACGTCTGCCGCCGATCAGTTCACCTACATTCCCGCACCGACCGTGACCTCGATCTCGCCGACCTCGGGCCCCGGCGCCGGCGGCACCACGGTGACCATCACCGGCACAAACTTCAGCGGAGCCACCGCGGTCAATTTCGGCGCCACGCCGGCGACCGGCTTCACGGTCGACTCGGCGACCTCGATCACCGCGACTTCGCCAGCGGGAACGGGCACAGTCGACGTCCGCATCACGACCGCCGGTGGCACCTCGGCCACCTCGGCGGCCGACCAGTTCACCTACATCCCCGCACCGACCGTCACCTCGATCTCGCCGACCTCGGGGCCGGTGGCCGGCGGCACGACGGTCACCATCACCGGCACGAACTTCACCGGCGCCACCGCGGTCAATTTCGGCGCGACGCCTGCGACCGGCTTCACGGTCAATTCGGCCACCTCGATCACCGCGACATCGCCCGCTGGGACCGGTACGGTCGATGTCCGGGTGACGATTCCGATAGGCGGCACCTCGGCCACATCGGCGTCGGATCAATTCACCTATGTCGCGGTACCGACCGTGACCTCGATCTCGCCGACCGCAGGTCCGACAACCGGTGGCACGTCAGTCACGATCACCGGCACCGGCTTCAGCGGAGCGACGGCGGTCAATTTCGGCGCGACGCCGGCGACCGGCTTCACGGTCAACTCGGCAACCTCGATCACGGCAACGTCGCCGGCCGGGACCGGCACGGTCGACGTGACCGTCACAACCGCCGGCGGAACGTCGGCAACCAGTGCCGCTGACCAGTTCACCTATGTAGCCGCACCGACGGTGACCTCGATCTCGCCGACATCGGGCCCTGGTGCCGGCGGCACCGCGGTGACGATCACCGGCACCGGCCTCAGCGGCGCAACGGCAGTGAATTTCGGCGCCACGCCCGCGACCGGCTTCACAGTCAACTCGGCGACCTCGATCACCGCGACCTCGCCGGCCGGCACCGGCACTGTCGACGTGCGCGTCACGACCGCCGGCGGCACCTCGGCGACCTCTGCGGCCGACCAGTTCACCTACATCCCCGCACCGACCGTCACCTCGATCTCGCCGACGTCAGGTCCGGCGGCTGGCGGCACCACGGTGACCGTCACAGGCACGAACTTCACCGGCGCCACCGCGGTCAATTTCGGCGCGACGCCTGCGACCGGCTTCACGGTCAACTCGGCCACCTCGATCACCGCGACCTCGCCCGCTGGGACCGGCACGGTGGACGTCCGCGTCACCACCGCGGGCGGCACCTCGGCGACGTCGGCAGCGGATCAGTTCACCTTCATCGGCCCGCCGACCGTGACATCGATTTCGCCGACATCCGGGCCTGTCGCCGGCGGCACCTCCGTGACCATCACCGGCACCAGCTTCACCGGGGCGACCGCGGTCAATTTCGGCGCCACGCCAGCGACCGGCTTCACGGTCAATTCCGCCACCTCGATCACGGCGACCTCTCCGGCGGGGACCGGCACCGTCGACGTCCGCGTGACCACCCCGAGCGGCACCTCGGCGACGTCGGCGGCCGACCAGTTTACCTACTCGCCGGTACCGACCGTGACGTCTATCGCGCCGACTGCCGGGCCGTTGGCGGGGGGCACTTCCGTGACCCTCACCGGCACCGGCTTCACGGGAGCCACGGCGGTTAATTTCGGTGCGACGCCGGCGACCGGCTTCACGGTCAACTCGGCCACCTCGATCACCGCGACCGCGCCCGCCGGCACCGGCACGGTCGATGTGAGGGTGACCACCGCGGGCGGCACTTCGGCCACCTCTGCGGCCGATCAATTCACCTATACGACAGCTCCGACCGTCACCTCGGTCGCACCAACCTCCGGACCTGGGATCGGCGGCACCTCGGTCACCATCACCGGCACCGGCTTCACCGGGGCGACCGCGGTGAATTTCGGCGCCATCGCCGCGACCGGCTTCACGGTCAACTCGGCCACATCGATCACCGCGACATCGCCAGCGGGGACCGGCACCGTCGACATCAGGGTCACCACCGCCGGCGGCACCTCGGCGGCCTCGGCGGCTGACCAGTTCACCTATATCGGCGCGCCCACCGTGACATCGATCTCGCCGACGTCAGGCCCCGCAGCCGGCGGCACCACGGTCACCATCACCGGCACCGGCTTCGCCGGCACCACCGGCGCGGGAGGCGTGAAGTTCGGCGCCGTCAATGCGGCGAGCTACACCGTCAATTCCGCGACCTCGATGACGGCCACCTCGCCCCCCGGCACCGGGGCGGTCGATGTGACCGTGACCAACAACGGGCAGGCGTCCGCGACCTCAGTCGCGGACCGGTTCACCTATTTGTCGGCGACGACGCAGACAACCCTGAGCTCGTCGCAGAACCCGAGCCAGGGCGGTCAACCCGTGACGTTCACGGCAACGGTCACAGGGTCTGGTGGAACGCCGGCGGGCACGGTCACGTTCAGCGACAACGGCACGCCGATCGGGACCGCGACGCTGAGCGGCGGCGTTGCGGCCTTCACCACATCCGCGCTTGCGGTGGGCAGCCACACCATCATCGCAAGCTATACCGGCAGCCCAACCTTTGCGGCGAGCACCTCGCCCGGCCTTGCGCAGACCGTGAACGTTCCGCTCGACAGCGTCAGGCTTCGCGCGTTGCAGCTCAACGTCACCAAGATGGTGGCTCAGAACTCAGGCCAGGCCATTTCCGGGGCGATCGACGATGCCATCGCTGATGGCTTCAATGATGGCGGCGCGTTCGTGACGCCCAGCAACGGCCGCATGCGCTTCAACTTCTCGGCTGACCCGCGGGACCAGGACGACGCCGCGGCGGCCCCGAGCTCTGCCAATCCGGGCAGCGATGCCTTTACAGACCGTGGCGGAAACCCCGGCCCGGATGGCAGATCCGCCCGTGGCCGGTCGCGCATCGACAATGCGTTCGCAGCGATCGACCAGCAGACACCGAAGAAGGCGTTGCGAAAATGGCACGAGGACAAGCAATGGCTGCTCTGGGCCGATGTGCGTGGCACGAACATCGACCGTTGGAGCACGACGAGCACGTTCGGCGTCACTCAGGCAAGCCAAACCTCGCTCTACGGCCAGCAGATCAACGCGCTGATGGGGTTGACCTACAAGGCGACGCCAAATGTCCTGATCGGCGTGCTCGGCGGCTATGAGACCTTCAGCTATACCGAGCAGGATATCAACGGGAAGCTCAAGGGAGACGGCTGGACGGTTGGCGCCTATCTCGGCTGGAAGATCTTGCCGACACTCCGCTACGATGCGACGGTCGCTTATTCCGGCATCGGCTATAACGGCACGGCCGGGACGGCGCAGGGCAATTTCAACGGCGAGCGCTGGATGGCGTCGACGGGACTGACGGGCATGTACAAGGCCTACGGCTTCCTGCTCGAGCCCTCGGCCAAGGTCTACGCGCTGTGGGAGCACCAGAATGCGTATACCGATTCGCTCGGTACCCGGCAGGGCACCAATGACTTCGCCAGCGGCCGCGCCTCCGGTGGCCTGAGAGCCGCCTACCCGGTGGCCTGGTTCGACAGCGGCATCGTGCTGACGCCCTTTGTCGGCATGTATGGCGACTATTACTTCAACAAGCAGGATGCCAACACGCTCGCCGACGGCGGCACCGGTCTGGCATCGACCCCGCTGCTGCAGGGCTGGTCGGCCCGCGCCACGGGCGGTCTCGGCATCAGGACTCAGGGCGGCGCCAGTCTCGGGCTCGGCGCCGAGTTGGGCGGCATCGGCGGCAGCACCCGCGTCTGGACCTACTCGGCGAGAGCGCGCGTGCCGTTCTCGGCCCAATAGAGCTGTGTTGATCGCCGGAATCAAAACCGCCCCGGCATGGGGGCGGTTCACGTGAACAAGCCGTGCTTGGCGGAGTTCAGTACAGGCCGCGGCCGCTCATGATGTCGCGCGCCTCGTTGGCGCCGTCGTTCGGCTCTGCCCTGCCTTGCGAGACGTAGCGGCCGTCCTGGTCATAGGACACGGCGCGCGGGTTCTCGAGGTTGCGGCCCCGTGTCCTGCTCGACGCCGACATTTCCGAGGTCGCCGCCATCGAAGCCATGTCGGCCGAACCGTTGCCGAGCGTGTAGGGACGCCCCTCGGGCAGCGGGACCTCGCCGCGAATCGGGCGGCCTGAGCCGATCTCGGGAACGAACGGCCGGGCGGAGGCGACGCGGACGAGAGAAGGCGCCGGCGCCGGGATGCCGGTGCGCAGGGTTGCCATCAGTTGGGTATCGTCGGACCCTTCGAGAGGGGCGCGGCCGACATATTCGACGCGGACGCGGGCGACGCCGTTGCCCTTGAACTCGAGCAGATCGGCCGCCTTGTTGGAGACGTCGATCAGCCGGTTGCCGTGGTACGGGCCGCGATCATTGATGCGGACGATGAGCGATTTGCCGTTGGCGAGATTGGTGACGCGGGCGTAGCTCGGCAGCGGCAGCGTCGGATGGGCGGCCGTCAGCGACGTCATGTCGAAGACCTCGCCATTGGCTGTCAGCCGGCCGTGAAAATCATCGCCATACCAGGAGGCCATGCCCTCGGCGCGATAGTTGGTGTCCTCCTCGGGAACATAGGTCTTGCCGGCGACGGTATAGGGCTTGCCGATGCGGTAGACGCCACCGCCCTTCGGCACCGGCTCGCCGAATCCGACGACGCGCGGGCTCGACGACACGCCGTATTTCGGATCGACCTTGCTGGCGAACTTGTTGGACGAGGCGCAGTTCGCGACCATCAGGCAGGCGAGGACGGCGACGGCACTGCGCACCGCTCTCTCGACCGGATCTGTTTGACCAATCCCCATCGACCCCAATTACCAATGTGCCGGTCGCAGCCGAGCCATCCCGTCAGGCCCGCGCGTCCCGGCTTGTCCCCGAGTCGCATCCCCGCAACTCAATGCACAAGGATAACGCAACCCGAAGACGGCGGAAATGGGGTGGGCCCCGCCGTGGTTAACCGGAGCTTTCCTGCGGTTGTGACGTGGACGGTGGCCGCCCAGGCGTGCACCTCCGCTGTGCCTCCGTGTTGCGAGTGCACCTTTTTGGACACATATGTTGCGTGAAATCCTCACCTACGAGTGTTCTCATTTCCCGGGACCTGAATCATTTTGACTGTGCAGGGCTGCACGTCGTTTGCTTCACGTGGGGCGCAACAGGGTGTGTTCGCTATGATCGAAGCAATGACGGCAGTGATGGGCTTGGTTGGCGCCGGGATCTTCCTTGCTCATGCGTTTGAAGGCGTCCGCTCGCGGGCCTGAGTCCGGACGGATCGGACAGCCGACGCCATGGTCGGCTCTCGTCCGCGTCGATGTTTGCGTCCGCTTCAATAACGACACTTCAGGAGCATCCCTGAAGCTGGCAGTTTCGACCAGCAGATCATCCAGACCGCTCATCGCCCGGCCCTCGGTTTTCTCCGGCCGGTGCGAGATCGGACCGGTAGCGCAGCCGCAGCAGGTGGCCCATGCGACACCAAGATTTACGACATCAAGCGTTGCGACACCAAGACTTGCTCTCGGGGAGCTTTCTCGCCCTGGCAGCGCTGAGCACGGCAATCTTGTGCTCCGGCCTGATGGCTTTTGCGCTCAGGTGAGCGCGGGCTTTGAGCTGAGGCCGTCCGGGCAGGCGTGAATGCGCCGTTGACGAGCCGCAAGCCCGCACCCTAAACAAGGATCGCGTCGATACCGCGCCGCCGTGGCGTGGACGTCACCGACGTCCCGGACACGACGCCGGATGGAAGGGTGGCCGAGTGGTTTAAGGCACCGGTCTTGAAAACCGGCGTGCCCGCAAGGGTACCGTGGGTTCGAATCCCACCCCTTCCGCCAAGACATCAATAAAATCAATAATTTGCAGAGCGCTTAGGCTTCCAGCGCGCAATCCAAGGCACAATGCGCTCAGGATTGCTTTCGGCCTTGTCCTGCTGACTGCCCTGCTCTGGCTGTCCTTGTGCTTGGCGGTCCTGTCGAGGGCAAAGGCTCGCGCTCGGCCATTCCTTGAAGCTGTCCGGATGCCAAGCGCGATGCTTTGACCGGGTGCGTTGTTGCCGATTGCATAAGGGGATGCACTCGCCCCCGCGGCCCAACCATGGGCTTCGAGAGGAGGTGAGTTGGCATGACACAATGCGAAGCTTGCGCGGGCAAAGGCTATCACGTGGAAATGCGGCCGGTTCGATGGGGCAAGAAAAACGAGCCCTATCGTGAGTGTCCAAAGTGCGAAGGGACTGGAAAAACCAAACCAGAGGCGTTCGACTAGGGCGTAGTCCGGGCCAAACACTAAACCCGCCGGTGCGGAGCCGGCGGGTCGTTCTCAGATCAGCTTTGCGACGATCTCGTCCTCTTCCACGTCCCCGAACTTGTTGCTGATCGCAGTGCGTGCGATGGACCGGCTGGCTGCGCAACGCTGGCGAGGCGCCCGCCGCCTCCCCGTGCTCAGAGCCGGGCGCCTGGCCAACGACCAGGGTGCGCTCCAGGGCTTGCCTGCGGCGCGCGGTGGCCGTTCACAGCGCCGGCGGTCTCGGGCGTCACGCCGACCCGCTCCATCAGTTCGCGAACGTCGCGGATGCGGCTGTCGAGAAGGCCGTGCATCTCAGTCAGCGTCCAGCGCAGCTCATCCACCGCGCCCGGCGCCGCGTCGGGAAAATGCGAGAGATGATAGATCATCTCGTTGAGCACCTGCCGCAGCCCGTACAGGTCGTCATGGGCGAGCTTCTGGACGTCGAGCTGGCCGAGGAGCCGCTGCACGAAGCTGCGGCGATCGGGCGGTACATGGCGCAGATCGACGAACCGGTTGACGTGGAAGGCGCGCGGCGCCTCGGCACTGCCGGCCGCTTGGGCCAGCGCGAGGCGCACGCTGTCCGCGTTGAGGTCCTCGGTATCGACGGAGAGCGTGTTCGGGAACAGGCTCTTGTAGCGTTCGATCAAGGCGTGGGTCTTGTCGTAGTACCAGCCGAACTTCTCGGCCAGCGACAGATCCATCCATTGCTGCTTCGACATCTCTCCGAAGTGGAAAGCGGTCGGACGCTTGCGCTGCGCGGCCGGCGAGTCGGCGTAGTAGAGGTGGTTCTGCGGCGACAGCTCGGCATTCTCCACCAGACTTGCGATGCATGCCGCGCGGTCACGCCGGCGCAGATGCACCAGCGTGACCTGATCGCCGAGGAGCTCGGCGATGATCGGCAGCACGGCCGCGTAGCCGTTGCCGACGACGCAAGCATGGGGGCAATCGAGGATCGTCTGACGAATCTGATCCGCGAAGCTGGGATCGTTGGTTTCCTTGAGCTGGCAGAACAGCTCATTGAGCTCGCTCGACGCCCATTCGTGCACGGCCCTGTCGCCGTTGCCCTGGTTGTCGAACACCTCCTGCATCATCCGCGTCAGCGACGTCGTGCCGTCCCGGCCGGTGCCGACGCACAGCACCCGCAGCGTGGAAGGCGGAGAATTCCTCAGGGCCGCGTCGCGGCCATTGCCGGAGGGGCGCGTCGCTCCATTGTCCGAGACCACGGCCAGGCGCTTACGCGCCAGCCGGCGAAGCTCCGCGGACGCCGCCTCCCACTCCAGCCTATAGCCGTCGCGCTCGTCGCGCAGGCGGCCCATGATCACGCCCCTTTCTTCCGTGATGCGCCTGTACCGCTCGGACTCGTCCTTCGCGGCGATCAACTCCGCTTGCAGCGCATCGACGAAGCGTTTCACATCCGCATCGAGGCGGCTTTCGGTGCTGGCGGTGTCAATCCCCAACCGGTTCTCGATCCACCGGCGCAGTCGCACTCTCGACAACAATAATCCTCCAAGAAATCGAGCCGAACGGCCTGCTGATCGTTAGCCGCCCGATCGCTGCTGCGATTCAGCACGCCTGCGAAGACCGCCCTGCCGGCTCCGGCTCTCCATGTAATACAATTGCAATGTACATCAAACTGCATCGCAATTCGGTTGCAGAGGCAGCGATGTTGGCCGGCACGTTGCGCGAGCCGCGCCCGCTCGTGCCCGAAAAATGTGCATGCCGCGCGACCAATGGCCATTTGAGGGTATTAATACACCGCGATGCGGCGCGAGTGCGGTGGTCATGCGTCACGGCACGCCGCTGCTGCCAACGGGCACGGCCGCGACGACGCCAACTCCGTTGAGCTAGTCCAGCCCGCGCTCGCGACTCAGGCGCACCATCTCGTCGATGAAGATCTGCTTCTGCTTGTCGTCGAGGCTGGTGAACAGCGGTTCCGATGTGTCGGCCACCGCGCGCTGGTCGGCGGCGCGATCGACCAGGAACTGAGCCTCGTTGCGCATCTGCTCGACGATGTCGTCCGGCGGATCGCGCTTCGACCGCGCGATGCGCAGCTCGAGTCGATCCGCGCCGTTGCGGCCGAGCGCGTGCATCGCGTTGGCGAACGGACCCCAGTTCTTCGCCTGCTCTTCCGTCAGGTTCAGCCCGGTCTTCAGGCGCTCGATATTGCTATCGCTGTTGGCGACGATCTGGTCGGCCGTGAGTTGCGGGGCGCCCGGCTGCGTCAGCATCGGCGTCGCCTTGGCGACCTTGCTCGTCTTCGTCGCCTTGGAAGGCTTCGCCTTCCTGCCCTCGGCCGGCGGCGCCTCGGGCTGCGCACTCTGCTGGCCGCTGTTGCCGGTGAACGCCCCGGTCACGCCGGTGACCACGCCGACGACACCGCCGATCGCGCCGCCGAGCACACCGCCGACCGGGCCCGCCGCCCTGTTGCCTTCGCGCGCACCCTGCTCGACGCCCTTGAACAGGCCCTGCGCGGCAGGCTGACGCGGCAGGCCCACAAGGCCAATGAGGCCTATTGACACTCCTATTGCGATGCACCGGAAAGACCGGCGCCAGATGCCGGGGCTCATCATCATCAGTTCAGGCTCCGTGCGCAGTCGCTGGTCGTGACGACCATGATTCCAACGAATTCTACCGTTGCCGCAACGCGCAAGTCCATCTGCCGCACGCGGCGCGATGCATCGGACGTGCCCAGCTGCACTGGTTCCTCTCGGCTTCCTGCTCGGCCGAGACGCGCTTTGCACTGCAACGCTCAGCACTGCGATGCAATCAGTTGCGGAACCTGCGACGAAATGTGCACGCCATTAGTTCTAGGATTCGCCTCACCGGCTTTCTCGACAGCCGCTCGCAATTCTGCTCTGATTGCATCCAAGCGAAATCCATGCGCGCATGACGCGACGCAACAACTAACAAATCGGATTCGCATCGACAGAATGCTTGGCTCACCAGGGAGGGAACGCCATGTCACGGAGGAAGCTGAACCGCCGACAATTCGTTGCTGCGACCGCTGCCACCTCGGCGGTCATGATTGCCGCGCCCTATGTGCGTGGCGCCCACGCCGCCGGCAAGCTCTCGATCGGCTTCTGGGACCATTGGGTTCCGGGCGCCAACCAGGCTTCGACCGATCTCGTCAACGAGTGGGCCGCCAAGGAGAAGGTCGAGGTTCAGATCGACTACATCACCAGCCAGGGCAAGAAGATCGAGCTGACGATCGCCGCCGAGGGCGCCGCGAAGTCCGGCCACGATCTGATCGCCATGCCGACCTGGTGGCCGCATGCGCATGCGGAACTGCTGGAGCCGGTCAACGACATCATGGAGCCGATCATCCAGGAGAACGGCGAGGTCAACGGCACCGTCAAATATCTCGGACAGTCCGGCGGCAAATGGCTCGCCGTGCCGGCCTGCGTCGGCAGTCAGATCAAGGGTCCCTGCTCCCGCATCGATCTGATGAAGAAGCATGCGGGCATCGACGTGCAGGAGATGTATCCGGCCGGATCTCCACCGAAGGCCGACAATTGGACCACGGAGACCTTCCTGAAAGCGGCGGAGGCCTGCCATAAGGCTGGCGTGCCGTTCGGCATCGGGCTTGGCGAAACCACCGACAGCGTGGACTCCGCCGGCGCGTTCTTCCAGGCGTTCGGCGCGGATCTCGTCAACGCCAAGGGCGATGTCACGGTGAAGACGGATGCCGTGCGCCAGGCGCTCGAGTTCTACAAGCGGCTGATCGCGGCGCTGCCGCCGGATGTCGCCTCGTGGGACGACGCATCGAACAACAAATGGCTGGTCTCGGGCAGGGGCGCGATGATCATGAATCCGCCGAGCGCCTGGGCGGTGGCCAAGCGCGACGCGCCGCAGATCGCCGAGCAGTGCTGGACTCACGGCTTCCCGGCCGGCCCCAAGGGCCGCTTCGCGCCGTTCCTGCCCTACTTCTGGAGCATCTGGTCGTTCTCCAAGAACAAGGAGGCGGCCAAGAGCCTGATCGTGCACCTGTCGAAGCCGTCATCGATCGAGAAGATGGTGGTGGCGAGCGGCGGCTACGATCTGCCGGCCTATCAGAAGCTGACGACGCTCAAGGTGTGGCAGGAGGAGGGACCGCCGAAGGGGACCCTCTATCACTATCCCAACCCCTATAATCACCAGACGCTGTCGATCGCAGCCTCCCCTGCTCCGCCCAAGATCGCGCAGCAGATCTATGCGCAGGCGACGATGACCAAGATGTGCCTGCGCTACGCCCAGGGCGAGAAGATGGAATCGACCCTCGCCTGGGCCGAAGGCGAGTGCGAGGGCTTCATGCGCAGCTGAGGCATGCTCGAAGCAACGCCGGCGGTCCGCTTCAGCAGGCGGGCCGCCCCCTTTCACCTTGTCAGTGTTTCCCATCCAGTGAGGACCCCGCTGTCGCAGGGGACATCACGAGGAGCCTTTTCTCATGGTTGATGCCGCCATCGGTGAAAACGCCGTCGCCCGCCCTCGCGCGGCCCGCCGCAATGGTCTGCACAGGGCGTTGAAGCGGAAATCGACCGCCGCTTTCCTGATGACGCTGCCGCTGATCCTGCTGATCGTGCTCCTGGTCGTCTATCCCGCCCTGTATTCGGTGCATCTGGCGACCCTGAACAAGTCGATGCAGCGCTTCGTCGGCTTCGGCAATTTCGAGTTCCTGTTCAAGCGCGACACGTTCTGGCTGGTCGTCAAGCAATCCTGCATCTTCGCCATCACGGCCGTCGTGTTCAAGGCGCTGATCGGCTTCATCGTCGCTCATTTCGTCCACAACATCCCCGCCAAGGGGCAGCGCAAATGGCGCGGCATGCTGCTGGTACCCTGGGTGATCCCGCCGGCGATGAGCACGCTGGCCTGGCTGTGGCTGTTCGACCCGTCCTACAGCGCTTTCAACTACACGCTCGCCTTCTTCGGCATCGGCCCGATCCCGTGGACCGGGGATGCCGCCTGGGCGCGGTTCTCGGTGATCCTGGTCAACATCTGGTACGGCGCGCCGTTCTTCATGATCATGTACCTGGCCTCGCTGAAATCTGTCCCGGATCAGCTCTATGAGGCCGCGGCGATCGACGGCGCCAATTGGTGGCAGCGGATCTGGTACGTGACCCTGCCGATGATGCGCAACATCATCGCGATCACGACGCTGTTCTCTCTGATCGTGACGTTCGCCAATTTCGACATCGTGCGCATCCTCACCGCCGGCGGCCCGCTCGACAAGACGCACATCTTCGCGACCTGGGCGTTCCGCGTCGGCATCGAGGGCAGCGACATTCCGCTCGGCGCCAGCGTCTCGCTGTTCATGGTGCCGATCCTGGCGGTCGCCGCCATCTTCATCCTGCGCGACGTCAACAAGCGGGGGAACGAGTCCTGATGAGCACCGTCACGATCGACAAGGCCGGCCCGACCCGTACCGTCAAATATGGCTCGATGAGCCGCGACCGCGCCTGGGCGCTGCGCTGGTCGTATTTCTTCCTGACGCTGTTCGCGATCTTCTCGCTGGTGCCGCCGCTCTACATGCTGATCACCTCGCTGAAGGGCAGCGCGGAGATCTCCGCGGCGACCAATCCGTGGTGGGTGTTCCATCCGACGCTGGAGAACTATGTCGAGCTGCTCACCTCGAACCAGTTTCAGCGTTTCTTCTTCAACTCGGCCATGGTCTCGATCGTCGTGGTGATCATCACCATGCTGATCAGCATCCCCGCCGCATTCGCGCTGTCGCGGATGAAGTTCTGGGGCTCGGCGACGCTGGCGACCGGCGTATTCCTGACCTATCTGATCCCGGACAGCCTGCTGTTCATTCCGCTGTTCAAGATGTTCGCGCTGATCGGCGACGTCACCGGCATCCAGTTGATCAATCGCTGGTACGTGCTGCTGTTCATCTATCCGACCCTGACGGTGCCGTTCTGCACCTGGATCATGATCGGCTATTTCGCCTCGATCCCGAAGGAGCTCGACGAGGCCGCGATCATCGACGGCGCCTCCTGGCTGCAGACGCTGACGCGGATCTTCATTCCCGTCGCCCTGCCCGGTCTGATCGCCGCGACGATCTTCGCCTTCACCGTCTCCTGGGCGCAGTTCCTGTATCCGCTGGTGTTCACGACCTCGACCGACCAACTGGTGCTGCCGGTCGGCATCGTCACGAGCCTGATCAAGGGCGACGTCTTCAACTGGGGACAGATCATGACCGGCGCGCTGCTGGGCGCGGCGCCGCCGCTGATCATCTACGCGTTCCTGATGGACTATTACATTGCCGGGCTCACCGCCGGCGCGACCAAAGGCTGATGACGGGGGTTGATCACAGATGGCTGAAGTGAGCTTGCGCAAGGTCGTGAAGCGTTACGACGACGTCGAGGCGGTCAGGGGCATCGATCTCGATATCGCCGACCACGAGTTCGTCGTGCTGGTCGGCCCGTCCGGCTGCGGCAAGTCGACGACATTGCGGATGATCGCAGGGCTCGAGGACATCTCCGACGGCGACATCACCATCGGCGGCGACGTCGTCAACGACGTGCCGCCGAAGGATCGCGACATCGCCATGGTGTTCCAGAACTACGCCCTCTACCCGCACATGACGGTGGCCGAGAACATGTCGTTCGGGCTGCGGCTGAAGCACTACCCGAAGGCCGAGATCAAGAGCCGCGTGGCGGAGGCCGCGCGCATGCTGGACATCGCCGACCTCGTCGACCGCAAGCCCAAGCAGCTCTCCGGCGGCCAGCGCCAGCGCGTCGCGATGGGCCGTGCGATCGTGCGCAATCCCAAGGTGTTCCTGTTCGACGAGCCGCTGTCCAACCTCGACGCCAAGTTGCGCGTGCAGATGCGCATCGAGATCAAGAAGGTGCACCAGAAGGTCCGCACCACGACGGTCTACGTCACCCACGACCAGGTCGAGGCGATGACCCTGGCCGATCGTGTCGTGGTCATGAACAAGGGCCGCATCGAGCAGATCGGCACGCCGAACGAGCTGTACCACAATCCGGCGACACGCTTCGTCGCCGGCTTCATCGGCTCGCCCGCAATGAACTTCGTGCCGTGCCGGCTCGAGGAGGCCAATGGCCGGCTCCACATCCGCCTCACCGACCGGATCGCCTTTCCGCTGCCGCCGGCGCGCGCCGCGCGCTATCAATCCGTGTCGCGGAACGAGCCGCTGCTGCTCGGCATCCGGCCCGAGCACATCGCCGAGACCAAGCCGCATGCGGAGCCTGGGATTGAGCCGTTCGAGGCGCTGCTCGACGTCACCGAGCCGATGGGCATGGAGACGCTTGTCTACTTCACCCTCAACGAGACGCCGGTCTGCGGGCGGGTCAACCCCAACGCCGGCGCGCGGGATGGCAGCCCTCTGCGCATGGCAATGGACCTCAACAACATGCACCTGCTAAATGAGGCTTCAGGCCTCGTCATCTGACGAGCATAAGAAGCTTCAAGGGCAGGACATGACCACCAGGACGGCAACCAACAAGAACAAGATCCTCGTCACGGAATCCTTCTCGGCCAAGGGCCGCGCGCTGCTGGCGGCGCGCGATGATGTCGAGATGATCGAGTTCCCCAACATGATCTCGGCGGTGGATTTTTCCGACCTGCTGAAGTCCCACGCGCCGGTGCACGGCGTCGCGCTCGGCGCCACGCGCTTCGGAGAGCCGGAGCTGATCGCGGCCGGCGACATGAAAGTCGTCACCCGAATCGGCGTCGGCTTCGACGCGGTCGATGTGCCCGCGCTCTCCAGGCACAAGGTGCCGCTGATGGTCGCGGGCACGGCGAACTCGCCCTCGGTTGCCGAGCAGGCGCTGTTCATGATGCTGACGCTGGCCAAGCGCGCCAACGAGATGCATGCGATGGTCAAGGACGGCACCTGGGGCGCGCGCCTCGGCGTGCTGCCGTTCGATCTCTACGGCAAGACCGTGCTGATCATCGGCTTCGGCCGCATCGGCACCCGCACCGCCAAGCGCTGCCTCGCGATGGAGATGCAGGTCCTGGTCTACGATCCCTACAAGCCCGCAGCCGACATCACCGCCGCGGGCTGCGAGCCCGTTGCCGATCTCGACACTGCGCTCCCGCGCGCCGACTTCGTCAGCATCCACTGCCCGAAGACCCCGGAGACCATCGGCCTGTTCAACGCCGCGCGCCTGCGGCTGATGAAGCCTTCCGCCTACCTGATCAACACCGCGCGCGGCGGCCTGATCGACGAGGCCGCGCTGTACGACGCACTGGTGTCCGGCCGCCTCGCCGGCGCTGGCCTCGACGTGTTCGAGCAGGAGCCGCCGCCGGTCGGCCACGCACTGCATGCGCTGCCCAACGTGATCATGGCTCCGCACGTCGCCGGCGTGACGCGAGAGGCGGTCGATCGCATGAGCGAGCAGACGGCGCGCAACATTCTCAGCGTGCTCGATGGCGATCCGATTCGGCAGAACGTGATCAATCAGGACGTCTTGTAGTCGTCCGGCCGATGTAATGGTCCTGTCCCGTCGGCGACGAGGCAGGACCCGCTCTCATCACGCGGATGTCAGGACCTTTCTCCACCGCTTTGGCGCCCAACTTTCAACGCATTCTTGCAACTTGGCCAAATCCAGCTACAACTGTGACTATCGGCGCCGGATTTTGCGCGCGCCGGTGGGAACAGAGGCGGCCATGAGTGTTGCGACCGAGCACGCGCTCGCAACGATAGCGAGCATTCTCGATCAGCCTGAAGCGACGAGGTCGGCAGACAAGGCGGCGCCGTCGTCGAAGAAGGCTGCCGCGACTGTCGTCTCTCTCGATCAGGCCGACGGCTACACCAAGCTCGGACCTGGGCCGATTTCCGCGATCCGCTTCCGCTGGACGGCACGGCGGGGCGAGGACGGCTACTATGTCGACGAGACCGTCGGGCCGACCTCGATCGCCGTGAGCAGCGGACCGATGACCGCCGAAGCTGCCGTCAAGACGGTCGACACCCGCGCGCGAGAGGCGATCGAGCGCTTCGAGGCGCTGAAGAACGAGATGACCGGCAAGGGCCCGGTTGCGCCCAGCGAGAGGTAGCGCTCCGGCCGCCCGGACCACTCCGTCTTCGTTGCGATGTCTCCAAATCCCATGGCCGGGTTCCATCCTGGCCATTCGTATTTTGTGGACCTCGAGGCCGCCTGCCGTTCCGCCCCGGAAGCGCCTACCTCCGCGCGCCCAGATAGTCCGGCTTCGCCAGCGGCACGCCGGCGTGACGCAGGATGTCGTAGGCCGTGGTGACGTGAAAGAAGAACTGCGGCAGGCTGAACGTGAGCAGCAATGAGCGGCCATCGTCGAAGCCGCGCGTCGCACCGTTGCGGAAGGTGAAGCTGACCTCCCGCTTCGCGCCCTCCTCGATCGCCGCAGGTGGCACGCTGCGCACATCGTCGATCGCGGTTGCAATCCGCGCCTTCAACCCGGCCATATCCGTGTCGCTGTCGGCAACGGTCGGCTGCGCGCGGCCGGCGAGCAGCGCGCAAGCAATGGTGGCGTGGCGGTTGGCTTCGCAGACCTGCCGGATCAGGTTGTACATGTCAGGCGCCAGCCGGGCCTGCAGCAGGTCGGCCGGATCGATGCGGCGCGCCTCGGCAAAGGCAGCGGCCTTGTCGAGCACCCCCGAGAGGTTGTGAAGATAAGGCACGAACACCTCGACCGACGCCTGCACCAAGGAAATGCTCATCAACCAACCTTCCTGCTTGCCCCTCGTCGCGCGTGGCGACCTCCGCTATGAATAGCGCGGCCACATCATGCGAGGTGATTCAATATGGGATTTTTCAACCGGACCGTCGCCGCCGTGACCGCAGCCGTGCTGGCCTGCGGTCTCGCCACTGCCGCACTCGCCGACCAGCCCTCGCGCCTCGACGAGATCGTGCAGCGCGGCAGCTTACGGGTCGGAATGACCGGCGACTACAAGCCCTTCACCTATCTCGACAAGGCGACCGGAAAATTCTCCGGCTTCGACGTCGACATGGCCGAGGCGCTCGGCAAGGCGCTCGGCGTCAAGGTCGAGTTCGTGCCGACGAGCTGGCCGCAGCTCATGAAGGATTTCGAGGCCGACAAGTTCGACGTCGCGATGGGCGGCGTATCGATCACGCTCGACCGCCAGAAGAAGGGCTTGTTCTCGACGCCGATCATGCGCGAGGGCAAGACCCCGATCGCGCGCTGCACCGACACCTCGAAGTACCAGACGCTGTCCGACATCGACAAGCCCGGCACCCGGGTCGTGGTCAATCCGGGCGGCACCAACGAGCGCTTCGCCCGCGCCAACATCAAGTCAGCCGACATCCGCGTCCACCCCGACAACGTCACCATCTTCGACGAGATCGCCAAGGGCGACGCCGACCTGATGATGACCGACGCCTCCGAGACGCGCTATCAGCAGAAGCTGCATCCCGGCGTGCTCTGCGCCGTGCACCCGGAGAAGCCGTTCGATTTCTCCGAGAAAGCCTACTGGCTGCAGCGCGACGTGGCGCTCAAAGCGTTCGTGGACCAGTGGCTGCATATCTCGACCGAGAACGGCAGCTACCAGGCGATCTACAAGAATTGGTTCGAGTAACATGTCCGCGGTCTTCCGTCGGGCAATGATGACCGGATGATCTTCTGGCCCGCCAGCAAAGGACGACATGCGATGAAGTGTCTTCGGATCTACGCAACGCCCGACGGCGAGTCCCGCTTCGGTGAAGTGGATATCCCGACGGCGGCGGCTGTGACCGTCGCCCCCGGCGCCAAGCCGTTTCAAGTTTCCAAGCGCTATATCGCCTCAAGCGTCGAGTTTACGCAGATCCCCGCCGGTATGCGCCAGGTTGACTGGCACACCGTTCCGGGGCGGGTGTTGACCGTCAGACTGAGCGGGGCGGTCGAATACGAGACGAGCGACGGCGAGGTGCGGCGCGTCTCCGCAGGCGAGTTTGTGCTGGTGGAGGACACGCACGGAAAGGGTCATCTGTCGCGTCACTCCGCGGACGCGCAAACCGTCCTGTGGATCAGGCTGCCTGACGGCCTCGATTTGCCGAGTGCATAGTCCCTGGAAGTCGCTGCCGTCTGCCGGCACCTGAGGAGAACCCGCAAGGAAGAGCTGCGCCGAAACAAAATGTTCTTTCGCAATTTCAGTAGGAAGACCCCTGTCCAGTCCCCGGGCGAAAAATATTCGACTTTCGTTTTTCAGAAAAATATGGTTCACTGCCGCCATCCCGCCTCATCGAAGAGGGGCGTCGCGCGCAATCGTCACGACACGCGAGGTGGGGAGGCGATGGCCGCGAGATGCCGAAAGCGTGCTTGCACGCGGACGAACGGCAGCTTGCGGACGTGAAGTCGCAGGGTCCTGACACCCCGACGCTGGTGTCACGTTCGCGGCGGCGCTAACGCGCCGCGCGGACCATGGTGGCCAACAAGCCCGGCGCACCAGGGAGACTGCGTATAAGCGTTAAGACCGTCGCGCAGGGAATGCCGGTTGATCGGCAGCACCTGTGGTACCTGCCGCCTGCATTTTTTTCGCAGGCGGGCCATGGGTGAGGCCCTCACCCGGCATTCCCTGCGCCCTCTTCTGATTGAGAGGGTTCGACTGATGGATCACTCGGACGCCATGCGTCGCGAGAACGCCAGCTCATGTGTAGCGATGTCATGCAAGCGAAAGTCTGTCAGCACACTCGCTGTCATTCCGGGCGCGCGCAGCGGAGCCCGGAATCCATACTCCGAAGCGGACTTTGTTGGAACGAGATGGAGCAGCCGGCGTGCCCAACACGTCCACGTGTGGTTATGGATTCCGGGCTCGCGCTGCGCGCGCCCCGGAATGACGACGTCATGTGTGGATGGCTCGCGACGACACCACGGCCGGTGCTTATGAGTCCCGGCTCGGAGGCCGGGACGACAGCGGAGTGTGGCGTGGGAGCCCGGCTCACCGCGACGCTGCGAGGGACGATGAAGCCGCCCTCACCCGTTGCGATACGTGTAGCTGTAGCCGTTGATCGCCGGGGCGCCGCCGAGATGCGCATAGAGCACCTTCGACCCTTCCGGGAAGTAGCCCTTCTTGACCAGGTCGATCATGCCCTGCATCGACTTGCCCTCATAGACCGGGTCGGTGATCATCGCCTCGGTGCGGGCGGCCAGGCGAATGGCCTCGTTGGTCTCGGCGCTCGGCACGCCATAGGCCGGATAGGCGTAGTCGTTGAGGATCACGATCTCGTCGTCGCGGACCTTGCGGCCGAGCTCGACGAGCTCAGCGGTGTTGTCGACGATCTGCCGCACCTGGCTGCGGGTCTGCTGCGGCGTGCCGGAGGCGTCAATGCCGATGACGCGGTCGGCGCGGCCGTCGGCAGCGAAGCCGACGATCATGCCGGCCTGGGTCGAGCCGGTGACGACGCAGACGATGATGTAGTCGAACTTGATGCCCATCTCGGCTTCCTGCGCCCTCACCTCCTCGGCGAAGCCGACATAGCCGAGACCGCCGAACTTGTGCACGGAGGCGCCGGCCGGAATGCCGTAGGGCTTGCCGCCGGCATCCTTGACCGACTGGATCGCATCTTCCCAGCTCTTGCGGATGCCGATGTCGAAACCGTCCTCGACGATGCGGCTGTCGGCGCCCATCAGGCGCGTCATCAGGATGTTGCCGACCCGGTCATAGACGGCGTCCTCGTGCGGCACCCAGCTCTCCTGCACGACGACGCACTTCATGCCGATCTTGGCCGCGGTCGCCGCCACCATGCGGGTATGGTTCGACTGCACGCCGCCGATCGAGACCAGGGTGTCGGCATTCGATTCGATCGCATCGGGCACGATGTATTCGAGCTTGCGCAGCTTGTTGCCGCCCATCGCGAGACCGGAATTGCAGTCGTCGCGCTTGGCATAGATCTGCACCTTGCCGCCGAGCGCCGCGGTCAGCCGCGGCAGATGCTCGATCGGGGTGGCACCGAAGGTGAGCGGATACTTCTTGAACTTGTCGAGCCGAAGCACGGGTCTCTCCGTGGGTGGATGAAAGGGCCGGCCGAAACATACGAAAAAGGCGGGGAAAGGTGCTCTCTTTATTGCCCTGCATTTTCGTGCTTACGTCCGCAAGAATTGACCCCGGCAAGAGATATGTTCGCATATGACGGAAAAAATGAGAGAATCTTCCACCGCCGATCTCGACCGGGTCGATCGGCGCATCCTGCAACTGCTGCAGAAGGACGGCCGGATGAGCAATGCCGAGCTTGCCGCCACCGTTCATGTCAGTCCGGCCACCTGCCATCGCCGCACCCAGCGCCTGTTCGAGGAGGGCTACATCAAGGGCGTGCGCGCCCAGATCGCGCCGGAGAAGGTCGAGCGCAGCGCACTGGTGCTGGTCGGCGTCGTGCTCGATCGCTCGACGCCGGAGAGCTTTCGCACCTTCGAGGCGGCGATCCGCAAACTGAAATTCGTGCTCGATTGCCATCTCGTCGCCGGCGATTTCGACTTCTTCCTGAAGATCCGCGTTCGCGACATGCACGACTTCAACCGGATGCATGGCGACCAGCTGATCTCGCTGCCGGGCGTGCGGCAGACGCGCACCTTCTTTGTGATGAAGGAGGTGGTCGACAATGCGCCGCTCGATTTCTGAGCAGGCCGGGCATTGAACCGGTGGCGCCGCATCGGCGACTTACCAGCGCGTGAGCTCGCTCACATCAGCAACCGACATCGCGGAGACACGGATGAAGAGGCTGTTGGCCGTCGCGGCTTTGGTTCTGGCCAGCAGTGCCGCCGAGGCGCAATACGTCATCGAGTATGGCGGCAAGACGATCCGCATCGATCCCGACCGCGGCACCGTGCAGATCCCCGGCGTCTACGACAATACTGAGCAGAAGAAGACCAAGCGCACCAAGCGCGACCAGGACAATACGGCCAAGCCGCCTCCGGCGCCCACCGAGGCGGCGGTCACGCCGGCCCCGCCCGCGCAGGCTCCGGCTGCGACCGCGCCCCCTGCTCCCGTCCCTGCGGCGCCCGCTCCGACGGCAGCCGCACCAGCGAGCCCGCCGGCGGTGCCTCCTGCCGTCCAGGCGGCCGCGCCACCGGCGCCGCTGCCGCCACCTCCGGCGGCCCCAGCCGCCAACGCCACGGCACCGGTTGCGCCGCCAGCCGCTGCAACGGCCACTGCCGCTCCTGCTGCCGCCCCGGCTCCCGCCGCCGCGCCGCCGCCACCGCGGCCAGCCCAGACGCCTGCCGTGACCACGGCAGCCGCGCCGCCCGCCGCGGCGCAGACCGCCGGTCGCGATCCCAGCTCGCCGGTCGGCATCTGGTTGACCGAGGAGAAGGAGGGCCAGATTCGCATCGAGCCCTGCGGCACCAATCTCTGCGGCTACGCCGTGGATGCGAAGACCAAGCAGAACGGCGAGCAGATCCTGATCAACATGCGGCCGAGCGACAAGGCCCAGGAGAAGAAGTGGACCGGCCGCATCTTCGATCCGAACAGCGGCAGCACCTACGATTCGACCATCGCGCTGAAGGGCTCGGACAGTCTGCGCGTGCAGGGCTGCGCCTTCGGCGGCATGTTCTGCGGCGGCCAGACCTGGACGCGGGTGAACTGAGCCCGGCGCGCGACGCGCCTTCAAACGCAAAGCGCGCGGCCCTGCGACCGCGCGCTCGCACCGTTCTCAGTGATGTATCAGCCGACCGGGGTGGCGTATTCCTCGTCGGTGACGTGCTCCATCCAGGTCACGTGCTCGCCATTGAGCGATTCATGCATCGCGACGTGGACCATGCCGGTGGTCGGCGCGGCGCCATGCCAATGCTTCTCGCCCGGCGGGATCCAGACGACGTCGCCGGCCTTGATTTCGCGCACCGGCCCGCCCTTGGCCTGCACCCGGCCGACGCCCTGGATGACATAGAGCGTCTGGCCGAGCGGATGGGTGTGCCAGGCCGTGCGCGCGCCCGGCTCGAACGCGACGCGCGCCGAGGCGACGCGGGCTGGAGCCTGCGGCGTGATGATCGGGTCCTGCCAGACCGTGCCCGTAAAGCTTTCCGCAGCTGCGCGGCGCGTGGGACGCGAGCCCGCGAGATAAACATCGACCATTGTTCTGCCTTTCCTGAAGCTGTGTCGTTGATCAATCGGCGCCGTGAACTACTTCTTCGACGCGGCGTAGCGCGCCTTGGTCTCGGCGTTCATCGGATAGAGACCCGGCAGCACCGCGCCCTTGTTCACCTCATCGACGATCCAGGCTTCCATGCGCTCCTGCTCGGGACCTTCCGCGAGCACGTGATCGAGCATCGCCTGCGGGATCAGCACGGCGCCATCCTGGTCGGCGACGATGACGTCGTTCGGAAACACGGCAACACCGCCGCAGCCGATCGCCTCGCCCCAGCCGACGAAGGTGAGCCCTGCGACCGACGGCGGCGCGGCGTACCCATCGCACCACACGGGAAGGCCGGTGCCGAGCACGCCTTCGAGGTCGCGCACGACTCCATCGGTGATCAGCGCGGTGACGCCGCGTTTGACCATGCGGGCGCACAGGATGTCGCCGAAGATGCCGGCGTCCTTGACGCCCATCGCATCGACCACGGCGATGCAGCCTTCGGGCATGGCCTCGATCGCGGTGCGGGTCGAGATCGGCGACGACCAGGATTCCGGGGTCGCCAGATCCTCGCGCGCAGGCACGAAGCGCAGCGTGAAGGCGGGACCGACCAGCCGCTTCTGTCCCGGGCGCAGCGGCTTGGCGCCGCGCAGCCAGACATTGCGCAACCCCTTCTTCAGCAGGACCGTGGTGATGGTCGCGGTGGTGACTTGAGACAGGGTGGCGATGGCTTCGGGAGTGAGGGACATCTTGAGACTGGCGCTCCAAACGGGCTGGCTGAAAAAGCAGGCGCATCTTGCGAGCGACGAAGGCGGCGTCAAGGGCATGCGCGGTGCGTCCGGCGCATGCGGGGCTTGCGTGCACCCGATAAGGCCTCCTTATCGCAAGACATCCGATTAATTTATTGAATTTTCGAGACTTTTTGCCTTGGACCCAATTCCACTGGCGCATGAAAACAGCTAGATGAGGAACACCAACGCGGATCACTTCGGACTCATGGCCGATCCTTTTCCACCTCCTCGCCTGCTGCCCAGCGGCGACAGCGCCGTCACCGTCGAGTTCAGCCGGACGATCGACGAGACCGCCAACCGCCGCGTCCTGGCGCTCGACCATGCGGTGGCAGCGGCCGGGATCGAGGGCATCACGGAGACGGTGCCGACCTATCGCTCGCTGCTGGTGCACTATGATGCAGGTGTGATCGACCACGACACCCTTGGAGCAAAGCTGTTGGCGCTGTCGGCCGGGTCGCTCGCGCCGGAAAGTGAGGTCAGGCGCTGGCGGGTTCCAGTCTGCTATGGCGGAGAGAATGGCATCGACCTCGAGGATGTCGCCAAGGCGTTGAGCCTCACGCCGGACGAAGTCGTCGCACGCCATATCGCCAGCACTTATCGCGTCGCAATGATCGGCTTCACGCCGGGCTGGTCCTATTTGTCCGGTCTCGATCCCACGCTGCAGATGTCGCGCCGCCAGAATCCGCGGCTCTGGACACCGGCCGGCATCATCGCCATCGGCGGCATCCAGACCGGCATCCAATGCCTTGCCGGCCCGTGCGGCTGGCACCTGCTTGGCCGCACCGCGATGCGGACATTTCAACTGCATCGCGAGCCGACCTTTCTGCTCGAGCCCGGCGACGAGGTCAGCTTCTATGCCGTTGACGTCAAGACCTTCGCCGAGCAGGAGCGCGCCGCCGAGGGCGGCGAGCTCATCGCCGAGCGGATCGCCACATGAGCACGCTCGTCGTCTCACAGATCGGCCCGGCAAGCTCGGTCCAGGATGGCGGGCGTTTCGGCGCGCAGCGCTACGGGCTGACGCCGTCCGGCGCGATGGACAAGCTGGCGCTGGCGGCAGCCAACAGCCTCGTCGGCAATGCGCTGATGGCGGCTGCGATCGAGATCGGCCCGTTCGGCGCGACGTTCGCGGCGAAGGGCGGCGCGGTGCGCGTGGCGCTCGCCGGCGCGCAACGGCCGGCGGATGTCGCCAAGCGGCAGGTCGAGATCAACACGTCGGTGACGCTGAACGACGGAGAGCAGCTCACGCTCGGCTTTGCGCGCGGCGGCTCGTTCACCTATCTCGCCATCGCAGGTGGCATCGCCGGCGAACCGATGTTCAACAGTCTCTCGGTGAATGCGCGCGCCGGGCTCGGCAGCCCCTACCCGCGCCCGCTTCAGGCCGGCGACGTGTTCGAGGTCGCGCCCGCCGGCGATGCGCCGGAACTGCGGATCGATCTGCCGAAAGCCGGCGGCGCGATTCGCGTCGTCATGGGACCGCAGGACGACGAGTTCAGCGAGGAGATGAAAGCGCTATTCCTCGGCAGCGACTGGATGGTCTCGGCGACCAGCGACCGCATGGGCTATCGCCTCGAGGGGCCGCAGATGCGCCACCTGCACGGTCACAACATCGTCTCGGACGGCACTGTGGACGGTAGCATCCAGGTGCCCGGCAACGGTTCGCCGATCGTGCTGATGTCGGACCGCGGCACCAGCGGCGGCTATCCGAAGATCGCGACCGTCATCACGGCCGATTTCGGACGCCTGGCGCAGACGCCGGCCGGCACGCCGTTCCGCTTCAAGGCCGTGAGCATGGCCGAGGCGCAGGCCGAACTGCGTCGTTACAAGGATCTGCTGCGCAGCTTGCCCGGCCGCGTCACCCAGCTTGCGAGCAGCGACTTCAACGTCGATGCGCTGTTCACGGCCAATGTGGCCGGTCATGCCGTCAGCGCAACCGACGCCACCACCTGGCCCGGAGTCACTCCCGATTAGTTTGATCACATCTCACGTTGCTTCGGACCCATCAACGAGCGGACCCTGACATGACCAGCACCGTCGATCTGAACTGCGACCTCGGAGAGAGTTTTGGCCCGTGGGAAATGGGCAATGACGCCGCCATGATCGAGCTGGCGACATCGGTCAACGTCGCCTGCGGCTTTCATGCCGGTGACGCCGACATCATGCGGCGGACGGTCGAGATGGCGAAGGCCAAAGGCGTCAGCGTCGGCGCGCATCCCGGCTATCGCGATCTGCATGGTTTCGGTCGGCGTCCGATGCCGGGGCTGAAATCATCGGAGATCGAGAACCTCGTCGCCTATCAGATCGGCGCCCTGCAGGCGATCGCCACTGCGGCCGGTCACAAGGTCACGCATGTGAAGGCACACGGCGCGTTGTCCAATGTCGCCTGCGAGGACGACATGACGGCGAACGCCATCGCCAAGGCGATCAAGGCCGTCGATCCGAGCCTGATCTTCGTCGTGCTCGCCAACTCCAAGCTGGTGACCGCTGGCGAGAAGGCCAATCTGAGGATGGCTCACGAGGTGTTTGCCGATCGCGCCTATGGCGACGATGGACTCCTGGTGTCGCGCAGCAAGCCCGGCGCCGTGCTGCACGATCCCAAGCTCATCGCCGATCGCGTCGTGCGCATGGTTCAGGACGGCGCGGTGATTTCGGTGACTGGCAAGGTGATGAAGATGCGGACCGACACCGTCTGCATCCATGGCGACACCGCCGGAGCGGTCGAGATTGCGCGCGAGGTCCGCAAGGCGCTCGACGCGGCCGCCATCACGGTCGCGCCGTTCAAGAGGTGATGAGAATCAGAACGGATGCGTGAAAGACGTGCCCAGGGTGATCGCGGCAATCAGCGCCATCGCGCTGTAGAAGGCAACCAGCGCGACGGTTGCGCCGCGCTCGCGAATGGCGCGGGCCTGGGGCATCCGTCGCAGGGGCGTCGATATCGTGCGCATGGCCGGTCTCCTGAAGTTCCGGCCATGAGAAAAGCGCTCTCGCGAGCCGGTGCAAGGTAACCGGCGAAATAACGACAAGCCCCCTGTTTCGGGTCCGCTTGGAACCAAAAAATTCTCGGCCGATGTTGCGACCGAGAATATTCTCCGCCGGGTTCCAGCTCAGTAGACGTCGAGCTGGAACCGGCCCTTCTTCTTGAGGTCCGCGACGAAACTCACCGCCTCGTCCGTCGAACGCGCGCCGAACTGGGCGACGATGTCGACCAGGGCGCGCTCGACGTCCTTGGCCATGCGCTTGGCGTCGCCGCAGATGTAGAGATGGGCGCCGTCGGCGAGCCAGGTCCACACCTCGCGGCCGACCTCGCGCATGCGGTCCTGGACGTAGAATTTCTTGTCGCCGTCGCGCGACCACGCCAGCGACAGCCGCGTCAAGAGGCCGGCAGTCTTCATGGCGTTGAGCTCGTCGGCGTAGAAGAAGTCGCAGTCGCTGCGCTGATGGCCGAAGAACAACCAGTTCTTGCCCGGTGCGCCGGTCGCCCTGCGGTCGTGCAGGAACGCGCGGAACGGCGCAACGCCGGTGCCGGGGCCGACCATGATGATCGGCGTCTTCGGATCGGCCGGCAGCGCGAAGCCATGCGCCTTCTGCACATAGACGCGCAGCTTGTCGCCGGGATTGATCCGCTCGGCCAGGAACGTCGAGGCAAGTCCCAGCCGCTTGCGCTTGCCAACGACGTAGCGGACGCAGTCAACCGTCAGCGACAGCTTGCCGGGCGTGGCATTGTGCGACGACGAGATCGAGTAGAGCCGCGGTTGCAGCGGCTCCAGCGCCTCGACGAAGGCCTCGGGATGCGGCCGGACGCCGGAGAACTTCTGCAGCACCGCCATCACATCGAGCGTTGCCGCGTCGCCATCGGGATCCTCGCCCTGCGCCAGTTGCCGCGCCTTCTCGCGGGTCGCGCCGCCGGTGATGAAGGAGATCAGCTCGAACAGCGAATCCGGCGCCGGCGCCAGCGAGACGTCTTCGAGCAGGCACTGCCGCAGCGGCTTGCCGTTCACCTCGGTCATGTGCGAGGCGCCGAGCAGCGCGATGATCTGATCGACGAGGCCGAGATCGTTCTTGGCGAAGATGCCGAAGGAATCGCCGACGACGTAGTCGAGCCCGCTCTCTCCGAGATCGAACTCGATGTGCCAGGTCTCCTTCTCCGAGCCCGGCTTGTTGAGCAGACGCCGCGACAGGAACGTCGCCTCGACCGGATTGTCGCGCGAGCGACCGGGCTCGCTGACGACGACGGAGACGGTGGCCGGCGCAGCCGCAGCGGGCTTGGCCGCGGCCGGAGCCTTGTCGATCTCCTCGTAGAGCGCCTTGAGCATCCGCGCGGTTTCCTTGCCGCCGGGGACGCACAGGTTGAGCCGCGCCTCGCTGCGATCGGCAATCGCATCCGAATAGTCGCTGCAATTATAGCCGCATTGGCCGCAGTCCTGCTGCGCCATGGCCGCCATCATGCGCCGGCGCAGCGGACGGCCCTCGGCGAGCTTCATGCGCTCGCCGATTGGCATGGTCTGATCGTGCCATGGTGCCTCGCCGTCATCACGGTCGCCCGCGGGCGCGAGCACGGCGCCGTTCTGCGCCGGCGACAATGCCGTCGCGCCGTCGAGACCGAGCGCTCCGGCCAGGAAGCCGTTGAGCCACGAGCGCTGGGCCTCGGAGAATGGCGCCGTCGGAGGAATGATCTCGATCTTGGACATGGGCGTGATCTGGTTCATGCTGAGACCTCCGACGAGATCTGGGCTTCGGCGAGATTGCGCAGCGCTTCGCCGTCGTGACGGCGCGCGAACGACAGGAAGGTCTCCTCGGGCGAGGCGCGATGGGCGAGATAGGCCTTGAGCAGCTTCTCGACGGTTACAGGCGCATCCGCCGCCTTGAGGTCACGATAGACCTCGCGGCCGATGTCGGCCTGCGGGCCGAAGCCGCCGCCGGCGAACAGATGATAGCCTTCGACCGTTTCATCGCCGTCACCAACCGGCACCTTTGCCGCGATCATGCCGATGTCGCTGATGTAGTGCTGGGCGCAGGAGTGATGACAGCCGGTGAGATGGATGTTCAGCGGCGTGTCGACGTCCACCCTGCTCTCGCACCAGTCGCCGATCTCGGCCGCATGTTTCTTCGTGTTGGATGCTGCGAACTTGCAGCCGGCGTTGCCGGTGCAGGCGATCAGTCCGGCGCGGACGTAGGAGGCCTTGACCGACAGTCCGATCTGCTCGACTGCGGCGCAGGCCAGCGCGACCTTGTCGTCGGGAACGCCCGATAACAGCAGGTTCTGCCAGACCGTGAGCCGGATCTCGCCGTCGCCGAGATCGGCTGCGATCTTCGCGAGCGCACGCATCTGATCCGTGGTCAGCTTGCCCAGCGGCAGCACGACGCCGATCCAGTTCAGCCCCTGCTGCTTCTGCTTGTGCACGCCGATATGGGCCATCCGGTCCGAATCGGGACGCGGATTGAGCGCCTCGTCCGGCACGCGCGTGAGCTTGCGGCCGAGCCTGGCCTCGACGGCTTCCATGAACTTGTCGTGGCCCATGCTGTCGAGCACATATTTGAGCCGCGCCTTGAGGCGATTGGTGCGATCTCCGGTCTCGATGAACAGCCGCACGACGGCGTCGGCCACCTCGGTCGCCCGCTCCGGCTCGACGATGATCCCGGTCGGCTTGGCGAAATCCTTGTGGCCGGTGATGCCGCCGAGGCCGAGCTTGAACCACACGCCCGGCGCAACGCCGAATCCGTCCTTCACCTCAACCGCCGAGAACGCGATGTCGTTGGTGTCCTCCAGCGCCGCGATCCGACCGGCGCCGTCGAAGGCGACATTGAACTTGCGCGGCAGGCCGTACAGCGAGCGGTCGTTGAGGATGTGGAAGTGCCACTCGCGGGCATAGGGCCGCGTGTCCAGCAGCTCCTGCGGATCGATGCCGGCGGTCGGCGTTCCCGTCACGTTGCGGATGTTGTCGGCGCCGGAGCCGCGCGCCGTCAGGCCGAGATCCGACAGACCTTCCAGCAGCATCACGGCATGCTTGGGCGGGATCTCGCGTAGCTGCAAATTGGCGCGCGTCGTGACGTGGCTATAGGGACCGCAGAGCCGGTCGGCGAGGTCGGCAAGCCCCGCGAGCTGCCAATGCTTCATCACGCCGTTGGGAATGCGCAGGCGGCACATGTAGGAGTCCTGCGCCGGCGCGACATGGAACAGGCCGTAATAGCGCCAGCGGAAATTGTCCGCCGCGGACGGCGCAGCATTGCTGCGGGCCTGCTCCTTCAGCCGCTCATAGGCATCGAACGGGTGCAGCTCGCGCTTGACCTTCTCCTGGTCGGCGAGCTTGCGCCCGGATGCGATGACCTTGTCCTGCGCCTTGATGTGAATGGCGTCGGGCCCGGTCGGCTCGGCAGCCGTCGTCGCAGCAGCCTGCCCGCGGCCGGGGAGCGTGACCTTGAGGCCGGCGGCGAACCCCTCGAGGTAGCGCTTCTGCTCGTCGTTGAAGTCGACTGACAAGGGTTCGATTTTCATGATGGCGGACGAAGCTCCAGCGGCCAGGACGAATGGCGTTTGCGGATGGGACGAGGATCGCGTCGTCGAACGGCCGATGGGGCGCGGTTCAAATGAGCGATCCGACCAGCTTCGTTGCTGCGGAAATCCGATAATGGACTGCAGTCAGCGGCATCTGTGGCGGCTGACTGCACTGCAATATTCAAATTGCGTGCCAGCCGGGACAAGCAGGAAATGTAAGAGAATTCAGAGGGCTGCTCGAATCGGCGAACCCGCGCTGGCAGGCTCAAGCCCTCAAATGCGGGCACTTCGCCCAAAACTTGATCGGCGGAGCGAGTTGCCCAAATTGAGTACTGAGTGGAAGACTCAGGCCGTCCAGCGGCCGATCTTGAAGGCCTTGAGGTGGCCGATCACGTCGTCCGCCGCGAAAGGCGGACCGGCGAAGGCGCCGATGGCGCCATCCGTGCCGACCGCGGCCGTGCCCATCGCCGCGTCGTAGATGTCCGGCCGGAACACGCCCATGGCGGTGCCCAGGGCTTCAGTGCTGAGGGGAGTCTGGCCCCACCGCACCATCTGGGCATAGAGCCAGGCCGCCTGGATCTTCTCGGGCCGTCCCGCCTCTTCCCGGCCCACCAGCAGATAGCGCGAGCTTTCGCGGAAGGTGCCGTCCGGCGAGATCTTGAGGCGGCCGTCCAGCGTGCGCTGGAGCACCTCCGCATCGACGCCGATCCGCTCCGGCTGGGCTAGGATACGCGCGGCTTCTGCGTGGTTCTGCTCGATGAATTCGGCGGCCTTGGCGCAGGCGCGGACCAGGCCGGCGAGGGCGCCGGGATTCTTGTCAGCCCAGCTTTGCCTGACCGCCAGCACCTTTTCGGCCGCGCGCACCAGCACGTCAGACACGAAGTGGAGAATATGGCCGATGCCAAGATCGACCGCGATCGAGTTCCACGGTGCTCCGACGCAGAACGCGTCGACGTGACCGTTGGCGATGCTCTCCACCATGTAGGGCGGCGGCAGCACCACGAGACGGACGTCCTCATCGGGGTCGACACCGCCTGCAGCCATCCAGAACCGCAACTGATAGTTGTGGGTCGAGAACGGAAACGTCATGCCGAACGTCAGCGGCTCGGCGCCGGCCTTGCGCCGTTCAGCGACGACGCGCGCCAGCGCCAGCGCCGTCGCCATCGGGTCGAAACGATCACCCTCGAGGTGGGCCATGATCGCCGCATGCAGCGCTGGCGTCACGGTGATCGCGTTGCCATTCACTCCGAGATTGAAGGGAGCCACGATCGGCACCTTGACATGGCCGATGCCCAGGCTCGACGCAATGGCGACGGGAGCCAGCAGATGCGCCGCGTGGAACAGGCCGATGTTGAGCTTGTCGCGCACGTTCGACCACGACACTTCGCGGACCAGCGTGACATCGAGACCTTCAGCCGCGGTGAAGCCGTTGTCGACGGCGACGATCAGCGCGGCGGCATCGACCAGCGGGATGAAGCCAATGCGAAGCGGGCCGGTCATTTCAACATCTCCGAGGCGGTCAGGATCGATTGCGCGATCTCGCCGATCTTCTTCTTTTCGCGCATCGCTGTGGAGCGCAACAGCACATAGGCTTCCTCTTCGGTGAAGCCCTTCATCTTCATCAGAATGCCCTTGGCGCGGTCGATCACCTTGCGGTCTTCGAGCGCGGACTTGGTGCGCTCGAGCTCGTCCTGAAGCTTGGAGAACGCATTGAAGCGGGAGATGCAGAGATCGAGGATCGGCTTGATCCGCTCCTTCTTCAGGCCGTCGACGATGTAGGCGGAGACGCCCGCCTCCACCGAGGCCTGGATCGAAGCCGCGTCGCTCTGGTCCACGAACATTGCGATCGGCCGGCGGACGGCGCGGCTGACCTGGAACATCTGCTCCAGCACGTCGCGGCTCGGGTTCTCCAGGTCGATGACGATGACGTCCGGATCCAGGGCATAGATGCGCGCCAGGAGACCCTGCATCTCGCTGACATGCACGACGCCGGTAAAGCCCGCTTCCCGCAAGCCTTCCTCGAGGATGGCCGCGCGGATCGGGCTTTCGTCGACGATCACGATTTTAGGCGATTGCTCGGCGCTCATCGATCACCAGGTTGTCCGGGCCCTCACCCATAGCATGGACGTGGCCGCGTCAAAGCCTTGTCTTTCTGGGCAATTCGGACTAGCTGACGCCTATCTCATCAGGCAGTTCCAAGATGCAGCAGGGTTCGGCGCCCAAGATCAGCTTTGTTTCGCTCGGATGTCCCAAGGCCTTGGTCGATTCCGAGCGCATCATCACGCGCCTTCGCGCCGAGGGCTACGAGCTTGCCCGGAAGCATGACGGCGCCGACGTCGTCATCGTCAACACCTGCGGGTTCCTCGACAGCGCCAAACAGGAATCCCTGTCGGCGATCGGCTCGGCCATGGCCGAGAACGGCAAGGTCATCGTGACCGGCTGCATGGGCGCCGAGCCGGAGCAGATCGAGCAGGCCTATCCCGGCGTGCTGTCGATCACCGGCCCGCAGCAGTACGAGAGTGTGCTGGACGCCGTCCACCGCGCATCGCCGCCTGCGCACAACCCTCATCTCGACCTGGTTCCTCCGCAGGGCATCAAGCTCACGCCCCGGCACTACGCCTATCTGAAGATCTCCGAAGGTTGCAACAACCGCTGCACCTTCTGCATCATCCCGAAGCTGCGTGGCGATCTGGTGTCGCGCCCCGCAGCCGACGTGCTGCGCGAGGCCGAGCGGCTGGTCGCGGCCGGGGTCAAGGAGCTCCTGGTCATTTCGCAGGACACCTCGGCCTATGGGCTGGACCTGAAATATGCCGAAAGCGCCTGGAAGGACCGCAGCGTCCGGGCTCGCTTCCTCGATCTGGCGCGCGAGCTCGGCGAGCTCGGCGCCTGGGTCCGGCTGCATTACGTCTACCCCTACCCGCATGTCGACGAGGTGATCGGCCTCATGGCTGACGGTAAAATATTGCCGTATCTCGACATCCCGTTCCAACATGCCAGCCCGAAGGTCCTGAAGGCGATGCGCCGCCCGGCGGCGCAGGACAAGACGCTGGACCGGATCAAGGCGTGGCGGACCACCTGCCCCGACCTCGCGCTGCGCTCGACCTTCATCGTCGGCTTCCCCGGAGAGACGGACGCCGATTTCGCCTATCTGCTGGACTGGCTGGATGAGGCCGAGATCGATCGGCTCGGATGCTTCAAATACGAGCCTGTGGCCGGCGCGACCTCCAACGCCCTACCCGACCAGGTCCCGGACGCGGTCAAGCAGGAGCGCTGGGACGCCCTGATGGCTCGCCAGCAGAAGATCTCGGCACGCCGGCTCAAGCGCAAGGTTGGAACGCGTCAGCAGGTGATCATCGACGAGGTCGGGCCAAGCGTCGCCAAGGGCCGCACCAAGGCTGATGCCCCCGACATCGATGGCGCCGTTTATCTGTCCAGCCGGCGGCCGTTGCGTGTCGGCGAGATCGTTACGGTCAAGATCGAGCGTGCCGACGAATACGACCTGCACGGCACTGTCGCTGGGTTCTAGCACGGCTCTGTCGCGTCTCGGGCCACTCGCCGGGAACTCGCGGGGAATCGCAGACGGGCGTGTAGATGCGTCCTGGACCTGCGGACCGCCCCTCAGTGCGAGGAGCCCGTGGTGCGAACCGACCAGAGCTTCAGCAGGCGAAGCGCCTCGTCCTGCTTCAGTTCGAGATATTTGTTCTTGAGCTTGGTCAGCTCGTCGGGAGGCGTTGCACCTGAAACGAACCGGCTATCGAGGATCGCGGCAACCGTGACCCAGCTCAGGCCAGCGGCCTTGCACGGCACGAGAATGCCGTCGCTGCGCAAGCTCTGCATCAGCGGCCGCACCAGCTCGATGCTGCATTTCGCGAGCTCCGCGATGGCCGCGATCGTCTCGCCGTAGCGCCGCTGGCGGGCAAATTCGAGCAACTCGGCCTCGGTGAGCTTTCCGCCCTGTTTGAGTTGGCCGATCGCCGCCCTGGCGCTGCCGCCGACGCGGTTTCGTGACATCTCGCGCTCGGCGTCGAGCGTGGCCGCCGAAATGGCGCTGCGGATTTCCTCGTAGAGATGCGGCGGCGCCGAGGCGAGCAGGCGCACCCTCACCGCCTCCGTCGCGCGCTGCAACAGGGTCCTGCGCAAGGCTGCCGGCAGATCGGCGCGGATGCCGGCCGCGACCGTGAGCTCCGCATCTCCAGCCGCTTGCGCCACGATGGCGGCAAATCCGGCGGGAGACACCCGCGCACCGGGATTCTTCATCAGTTGCCGGCTCACGCTCGGATAGCGTCGCGCGAGCAGCGCATCGGTGACGATCTCCTGCAGCCACCAGCGCCCGGCGATCGCCACCAGGTGCTTCTCGCTGCGCGTCTGCGCTATCTCGATCAGATCCTCGCTGCTCAGCCGCGGCGATTCCGAAAGCACCGGCCCCGCGACGGCGATGTCGTCATGATGAGCCAGCCGCCGGATCACGCCAGCCGGCGCCTGCGGGATCGGGGCAAGCTGGGCGCTGAGTTCGGCGAGTGCGATCCGGGCACCGACGTCGGCCAGCGCGCGCAGCTCGATGGTGTTGACGAGACGCTCGAAGACGTCGGCAAACAGCGCGTGCTGCTCGATATCCAGGCTGCCGGCGGAGGCGACGAACAGGGAGGCGACCCGCTCGGCCACGCCGGAGCAGCGGTCGGCTGAGCCGGTGGCTATGGCCGCCTGCACTTCTTCGGCGATCGTGAGATGGGGGTTCGACATCGCTCATCCTGAGCAGCTTGCATTTTCAAGCTGGCCGGCAAAGTAAACGCAGCCGCTAAATGTTTGGTAAAGTTGTCACTAAAGCGCGAGACCCGAGATTGGATCGTGCGGCCTTCGCGCCGGCCGGCGCTTCCCTCGCCGCTTCCCGGAGCGGCGGCCCGTATTGCACCCTGCAGGCCGGCATCTTGACACCGGTTGCGATTTGCCTGTATGGCCGCCGCATGATCTTCAACCGGACCAACCGCCGCGCCGCCGTTTGCCGTCGTCACCGCCGTGACGATGCCGGGGCGCGCCATGTCCGAAGACGTTGCTGATCAGCTAGCTCATCAGCTCCAGGTTTTCGAGAAGGCCGCTCCCGCAAAGGAGCGGCCTTCTCGCTTTTTGGCCCACCGTTTCACCCCTGAGCACAGGAGATTGCACATGCTGACCGCCTCCCATCCCTACGACGCTCTGATGGAGATCACGGCGCGTCCGCGCACCGTCTTCGTTCAGGGCAAGGGGTCCTGGCTATGGGACGACGACGGCAAGCGCTATCTGGACTTCATCCAGGGCTGGGCCGTGAACTCGCTCGGCCATGCGCCGCCGGCGCTGGCCAGCGCGCTCGCCAGCCAGGCGGCGCGCCTGATCACGCCGAGCCCAGCGTATTTCAACGACACCAGCCTGCAGTTCGCCAAGGCACTCGTCGACCGCTCGTGCTTCGACCAGGTGTTCTTCACCAATTCGGGCGCCGAAGCCAATGAAGGCGCCATCAAGCTCGCGCGCAAATACGGCGCTCTGCGCAAGAACGGCGCGTATGAGATCATCACCTTCGAGGGCGGCTTCCACGGCCGCACGCTGGCGACGATGTCGGCTTCTGGCAAGAAGGCGTTCGAGCCGCTGTTCGAGCCCAAGGTCCCGGGCTTTCCAAAGGCACGCCTGAACGACATCGCCTCGGTCGAGGCCCTGATCTCCGACAAGACGGTGGCGATCATGCTCGAGCCGATCCAGGGCGAGGCCGGCGTGTGGCCCGCGACGGACAGGTTCCTGCAGCAGTTGCGGGTGCTGACCACCAGGCACGGGCTGCTGCTGATCGTCGACGAGATCCAGACCGGCATGGGCCGCACCGGAAAGCTGTTCGGCTATGAGCACGCCGACGTCCTCCCGGACATCATGACCTTGGGCAAGGGCATCGGCGGCGGCGTTTCGCTCGCCGCCCTGCTGGCGACCGAAGCGGCGTCTTGCTTCGAGCATGGCGATCAGGGCGGTACCTTCAACGGCAATCCGCTGATGTGTGCGGCGGGACTCGCCGTGCTCGACGTCATCGAGAAGCCGGAGTTTCTGAAGGCTGTCACGGACAACGGGATCTATCTGGAGAGCGAGTTGCAGCGCATCTCGGCAAGGCACGGCCTGGGCGAAGTGCGCGGCCGCGGTCTGTTGCTTGCGCTCGACGTGATCAGGCCGATCGCGCCGGCGATCGTCGCGCATGCCTTCGAGCTCGGCCTGCTGCTGAACGCGCCGCGTCCGGATGCGCTGCGCTTCATGCCGGCCCTCAATGTGACGCGCGATGACATCGCGGCGATGATCGACACGCTGGACGGAATCCTGACCAAGGTCGGCGCTGCGCGCTGCGTCGCCTGATCGAATGCCGTTCGGGACGCAGACTCCGTGCCATACGCGAAGCCTGCGTCCCGCTGCCTACAGATGGGGCACAAACATCGAGGTCGGGCTCGCCGCCATTTGACCTGGATCAAGGACAGCCGTCCCTCTGAACAACGATCCTGATCGCGCCAAACACCTGCGATCCGATGACTTACGTTATATCTATTCTGATATAGCGTGTACGGGATGTGATCAGCTCGGAGGAAGAGGCTTGCCGGGACCAAGCTGATGATCATCCGCCGACAACGAGGTCGGCACGATAGAGGAGATGCAAGAATGGCGAGAGACAATCTGGCTCGGGCGTTGCCGGTCGAAGACAGCGGCAGCCACATCGCCCTGGCCGCGACCGAAGAGGTGCTGATCCACGTTCGCTTCTTCCCGAACTCGGACATCAACTCGATCGGCGAGAAGCCCGCCAGCCTGACCGCCAATGAATGGTATGAGCGCCTGCTCGACATGGCGCGTCCGCATTATCAGACCTTCGCCGGCGGCCGCGGCTTCTTCCGCATCTCCCGCCCCTGTTTCGAGGCGATCCTGAAGGGCGTTGCTGCCTGACGTCGGCTCCCCCTCCGGATGAGGCCGCGGGCGTCCTCTCTGCCTCATCCCTGTCGACCGCGGTGCGCCGGGTGCGCCGCGGTCGCTGGCGTTTTGGTCCGTGCGCGCGTCGGAGGACAACATTGAGCGAAGCGGCTTTCAACGAACTGCGACGGGTCTTCAACGCGCTGCTGGCGTCCGGGCTGGCCTCGCAGAATCTGGCAGACATGCTCGCCGACCGCGCCTTCGATCTGTTCGAAGCCAACATCGATGCCCAGACGGCGCATCTGCCCACCCTCGCCTGCGCCAAGGGCTGCCCCTCCTGTTGCGCGCTGCGCGTGACCGCGACGGCACCGGAGATCTTCCTGCTCGCGCGCTACGCCCGGCAGATCGATCAGCGCATGCCGGCAACCGCGCTCGGCTCGCTGTCACGCCGGATCAAGCTCGCCAACCGCGCGACGCGTGGCTTGAGCGAGACCGAGCGAATGAAGCTGCGCCAGCCTTGCCCATTCGTCGTGCGCGGCGGCTGCATCATCCATCCCGCGCGTCCGCTCGCCTGCCGCGGCCATGCCTCGTTCGACCGGCGCGCCTGCGCGCAGGCCATGGCCGGCCGCGAGGTCGACGTGCCGGTCTCGGCGCCACACGTCGCGCTGCGCGCCCTGGTGCAGGATTCGCTCAGGGACGCGCTCGGTGCTGCGGGGCTCGCCTCTGGCCTCTATGAGCTCAACCAGGGTCTCGTTCTGGCGCTCGACGCCCCCGAGCGCGAGCGCGCCTGGCGCGACGGACAAGACAGCCTCGCGCCGGCGCGGATCGTGGCGTCGACGACGGCAGCGCAGACGGACGCGGTGCTCTGGAGCCGGGCGGCGGGTGACGCTTCGATCCGGGACGAGGTTCCAGAGGCAGAGCCAGGTCGCCAATCTCCTATGGCTTGAGGATCGAGGCCCCGGTCGTGACGCGGCTTTCGAGATCGGCGTGCGCCCGGCCCGCATCCTTGAGCGCATAGGCGTGATTGATCTGCACGTGCAGCTTGCCGCTGATCACCGCCGAGAACAGCGTGTCGGCGCCCTCCAGCAGCTCGGACCGTTTGCCGATGTAGTCGTTGAGCTTCGGCCGGGTCGCGAATAGAGAGCCGTGACTGTTGAGCTCGGCGATCGAGAATGGCGGCACCGGACCCGAGGCATTGCCGAAGCTAACGAACAGACCGCGCGGCTTCAGGCAGGACAAGGAGCCGGGGAAGGTCGACTTGCCGACGCCGTCATAGACCACGTCGCACAATTCGCCGCGGCTGATCTGCTTGACCCGCGCGACGAAGTCCTCCTCGTTGTAGAGGATGACGTGGTCGCAGCCATTGGCCAGCGCCAGATCCGCCTTCGCCGTGGAGCCGACGGTGCCGATGACGTGCGCGCCGAGCGCGCGCGCCCACTGGCAGGCCAGCAGGCCGATGCCGCCCGCGGCGGCGTGGATCAGGACGCGATGGTGCGGCTCGACCTTGAAGGTCTTGTGCAGCAGGTACCAGACCGTCAGCCCCTTGAGCATCAGCACCGCGCCCTGCTCATAGGTGATGTGGTCGGGCAGCTTGACCAGCCGCTGCCAGCCGATGTTGCGCTCGGTGGCATAGCCGCCGAGGTTCTCATAATACGCGACGCGGTCGCCGGGATGGAAATGCGTGACGCCCGGCCCCACGGCGATCACCTCGCCGGCCGCCTCGTTGCCGGCGATGAACGGCAGGCCGGGCGCCTTGTACAGTCCGGTGCGATAGTACACGTCGATGAAGTTGAGGCCGATCGCGTGCTGGCGGATGCGGACCTCGCCGGGGCCGGGCGCGACGAGATCAACCGGCTCATAGACGAGCGCTTCGGGGCCTCCCACCTTGTGCACGCGCACCGCCTTGACCATCCCGCCATCTCCCCTTCGGACTCTCCATCGCCGCCTCCGGGAATCCGGCGAAAGAACCTTCGACACTTACCTGATTCTCATCGACATCCGGCTCCGTTGAAGGAGCCGACCTCCGGCCGCGCATCGGGCGCTGCCGGCGGCAAAAGCGAAGGCGATCACGACGGCCTTGTCAACTCGGCGCCTGTCAGGCGTTGCGCTTCCTGCGGTTGCGCGAGGCCATCACGTTGAAGGCTTCGACTGCCAGCGCAAAGACGATCGCGAAGTAGATGTAGCCGCGCGGGATGTGGAACTCGAAGCCGTCGGCGACCAGCGCGACGCCGATCAGCACCAGGAAGGCGAGCGCCAGCATCTTGGTGGTCGGATGGTTTGCCACGAAACGCGCGACGGGTCCCGAGGACACGTACATGATGACGACCGCGATGATGACGGCGGCGATCATGATCTCGAGATCCTGGGCCATGCCGATCGCGGTGATGATCGAGTCCAGCGAGAACACGAGATCGATGACGATGATCTGCAGAATCACCCAGAAGAACTTGTTGGCGCCGCCGCCCTGCGACCCCTCCTCCCCCTCACGCGCCTCGACCTCGGCATGGATCTCGTGCGTGGCCTTGGCGATCAGGAACAGGCCGCCGGCGATCAGGATGATGTCGCGCCAGGAGAAGCCGAGGCCACCGATCGTAAACACCGGCTGCGTCAGCCCGATCAGCCAGACCAGCACGCTGAGCAGCAGGATGCGGAAGATCAAGGCCAACGCCAGCCCGATCTGGCGGGCGCGTGTCGCCTGCGGCTGCGGGATGCGCGAGGTGATCACCGACAGGAAGATGACGTTGTCGATGCCGAGAACGATCTCGAGGGCGGTCAGGGTGAGCAGCGCGGCCCACGCTTCGGGACTGGTCAGAAGGTCGATCATGCTTTCAAGGATCTCAACAGGCGGATCGCGGAGTCGCTCGCGACGATGTAGAGGGCGATCGCGCACAACAGCGTCGTTACGATCGGGCCCACGGCGAAGTTGTTTCCCAGCACGTCGATGACCAGGACGCCCCAGAGCGCGACCAGCGGCAGCGTCAGCCAGCGCAGCCGCTCGACGCGCACCGGGTGGATGACATGGAACGGGACGAAGGTCAGCGCGATCAGGACCGCGAGACCCAAGGTCGCCAACGATGGCGAGGGATGCAGCAGGAACAGGTAGAATGCCGCGATGTTCCAGAGTCCCGGAAACCCGCGAAAATGATTGTCGTCGCTCTTCATGCGGCGATCGGCGAAATACAGTGCGCCGGTGACGGCGATGCCGACGCCGATGACCGGCGCGGCGAGCGGCAGCAGCATCCCGCTGGCGGTGATGGCGTAGGCCGGCACGAACACATAGGTCGTGAAATCCACCACGAGATCGAGCACGTCGCCCGACCAGTCCGGCTGTACATGGACGACGTCGAGCCGGCGCGCCAGCGGCCCGTCGACGCCGTCGATGATGAGCGCGACGCCGAGCCACCAGAACATCGCAGTCCAATGCTCGCGCACGGCCTCGAGCATCGCGAGCAGCGCGACACCGGCACCGAGCGCGGTGAAGACGTGCACCGAGAACGCCGCGGCACGATGCGCGGGCGTTGCGGCCACCCTGCTCTCTGGTCTCAACTGATCCATGCGGCGCCAGTGCTATCAGGAATCTGAGCCAATTGCATATCCGCCGTTGCGGCCATGCGCCGCGCAGGCTCACGCAATACTCTTGAAAAAGCCCTGCAGGAACGTCAAATGTTCCCGGATGAGCAACACAGACGCCAGCTTTGATGTCATCGTCGTCGGCGGCGGACCCGCCGGGCTCGCCGCCGCGATTGCATTGTCGCAGACCGGGGCGCGGACGGCGCTCGTGGCCCGCAAGGCTCCATATGCCGACAACCGCACCACCGCCCTGCTCGGCGGCTCGGTCGATTTCCTCGACGAGATCGGCGTCTGGTCATCGTGTCGTGACCGCGCCGCCGGCCTGAAGGCGATGCGGCTGGTCGACGATACCGGCCGGCTGATCCGAGCCCCGGAGGTGCGCTTCGTCGCCGACGAGATCGGTCTCGACGTGTTCGGCTACAACATCGCCAATGCCGTCCTGGTCGAGGCGCTGGAACAACGCGCCGGCGAGATCGACGGCCTGGTGCGGATCGCCGAGGATGCGGACAGCGTGCGCAGCGATGCCGATGCGGTGACCGTCACCAGCGCATCGGGCCGCGTGCTGACGGCGCGGCTCGTGGTCGGCGCCGATGGCCGGCATTCGCTGTGCCGCGAGGCCGCCGGCATCGGCGTGAGCCGGCGCACGCTGCAGCAGTCGGCGCTGACCTTCAACATCACCCATGCGCGGCCGCATCACAACGTGTCGACGGAATTCCACACGCCGCAGGGACCCTGCGTGTTCGTGCCGCTGCCGGGCGACCGCTCCAGCGTCGTCTGGGTCGCAGCCCCGAAGGAGGCCGACCGGCTGTTCGCGCTCGACGACGATGCCCTGTCCGCCGCCGCCGAGCGGCAGTCGCATTCGATCTTCGGACGCGTTCGCGTCGAGCCGGGCCGCCATGTGTTTCCGCTCGCGATCGAGCGGCCCCTGCGCTACGCGCAAAACCGCATCGCCCTGGTCGGCGAGGCCGCGCATGTGGTGCCGCCGATCGGTGCGCAGGGACTGAACCTCGGCCTGCGCGACGGCATCGACATCGCCGATGTCGTGCGCAAGGCCAATGCGGCCGGCGAGGATATCGGTGCGCCGCAGGTGCTCGCGCGCTACGGTGCGGCGCGCCGCGCCGACATCCTGAGCCGCACCTTCGCCATCGACGTCGCCAACCGCTCGCTGCTCAGCGATCTCCTGCCGATGCAGTCGCTGCGCGCCGTCGGCATGCACCTGATGAGTGGCATCGGTCCGCTGCGGCGGCTCGCGATGCGCGAGGGTCTGGCGCCGTCATGGAGAGCCACGCGCAGGGCCGGTTGACCACCGTCAGGGAAACACCAGCCGGCCAGTCTGGATCAGCCACATCACGCTGGTCAGGGTGATCACCGAGGCGAAGGTGCCGATCAGCACCGCCGATGAGGCCGGCTCGATCCAGCTGTCATTCTGGCGCGCGATCACGAACACATTGAGCGCCGGCGGCAGCGCCGCCATCAGCACCGCAGTCGCCGCCCAAGGCTGTGCGAACGGCCCGAACAGCAGCATCAGCCCGAACGACAGCAGCGGGTGAACGACGAGCTTCACCACGGTCAGGATCGGCACCTCCCAGGGCAGCCGCTCGAACGGGCGCAGCGCCACGGTCACGCCGAGCGCGAACAGCGCCGTCGGCGCAGCGGCGTTCTGCAGGAACTGCAGGGTGCGGTCGAGCACGGTCGGCGGATGCAGCTGAAACGCCGCCGCCAGGATGCCGGCTGCCGTCGCCATGATCAGCGGGTTCTGCAGGATCTGGCGCAGCACCGTGCGCAGCGCGTGCGCCACCGAGGCGTGATCGCGCTCGGTCAGCTCGACGAGCAGCGGCACGATCGAGAACAGGAAGATGCTGTCGCAGCAGAAGATCAGCGCGGTCGGCGCCGCCGCCTTGGTCCCGAGCACGGCCAGCGCCAGCCCAGGCCCCATATAGCCGATGTTGCCGTAGCCGCCCGCGAGCCCGGCCATGGTCGCCTCGCGTAGCGACAGCCGCCCGATGGCCTTGCCGAGCACGAGCGCCAGGGCGAAGGTGAGCATGGTGGCGAGCGTCGTTGCAACCAGGAAGGGAGGGTTGCTCAGCTCCGTGAACGGCGTGCGCGCGATGAGGTTGAACATCAAAGCGGGCAGCGAGACGTAGAGCAGGAAGAAGTTCATCCAGGCGAGCCCGGCTTCGGGCAGCCTCCTCCACTTACCGCAGGCGAAGCCTATGAAAACGACGCCGAAATAAGGCAGGGCCAGATTGAGAATGTCGAACATGGGCTCGGAAGATGACCCCCTGAGGGGGCCTGGGAAGGGCCTGGAATGCGGGGGCGTCGCGGCTTGACGCGAATCGGATTGGTCTAGATCAAATCCGCCCGCGGGGCACTAGCATCGCTCCCCATCCTGGTCTATTCGACTGGGATGATCAAAGCGCGAACTGCCAAGTTTCAGATCGGCCAGATCGTCCGGCATCGGGTGTTCTCGTTCCGGGGCGTGATTTTTGACATCGATCCGGAGTTCAACAACACCGAGGAATGGTGGTTGTCGATTCCCGAGGAGGTCCGTCCGCACAAGGACCAGCCATTCTATCACCTGCTGGCCGAGAACGCGGAATCCGAATACGTCGCCTATGTCTCCGAGCAGAACCTGGTTCCCGACGAGTCCGGCGAGCCGATCCGCCATTCCCAGGTTGCGGAGATCTTCATCAAGGACAAGTCGGGCGGCTATCGTCCGCGCAATTCGCTGATGAACTGACCTATCGACCGGAGGGTTTCAACCCAGCGCTGGTTCCGGCGCGCAAGTTCCCCTCACATCATCAGTTCGCAGAACGAAAAAGGCGCTCCGAATGGAGCGCCCTTGATTTTGCGGTATGGACCCGACCGGCGTTACTGCTTCGCCTGCGGCTGGCCTGGCTGGGTCTGCTCGAGCTTCTTGCGCTGCTCCTCGGCGCGCTTCTGCAGCTCTTCCTGCAGCTTCTTCTGGGTCTCCTCGAACTGCTTCGGGTCGGTCGGCGGGCCATCATAGGCTTTGGCGAAGCTGCTGTTGCCTTCCTGCAGCGGCAGCGGCAGCGTCAGCGCGGTGCCGTTCGAGTTGATCGCCTGGACAAACAGGGTCTGGCCCTTCTTCAGGTTGTTCACGAACTCAGGCGTGGCTTCGTAGTCCGACATGCAGCCGTTCTGGAAGCAGATGACGTATTTGCCTTCCATGAACTGGTTGTTGTCGATGACGATGCGGGTTCCGGGCTGGAGCTGCATGCCGAGCGGCAGGGTCACACGCAGGATCTTCTTCGGCTCGCCTTCGGGCTCGATGATGACGGCTGCAACCACAGGCTGACCGGATTCGATGCGGCCGTCCTTGCCGATGAAGCAGACCTGCTTGGCGTTGGCATCCTGCCCCTTCAGGCAGAACTTGGTCCACGGCGCGTAGATCAGCTGCGGCATCTCCTGCTGAGCCTGGGCCTGAGGCTGGCCGCCGGCGGGAGGAGTGGCAGGGGCCTGGGCGGCCGGAGCGGGAGCCTTGGGAGCGGCAGCCGGAGCCTTCGCCTTCGGCGCTTGAGTCTGCGCAACCGAAGGAGCGAAGGAAACGGCCAGCGCGGTGACCGCGAGCAGCGCGACAAGCCGCCCACGCGGCCCAACCGACGAGGCCAAGTCACGGAAATTCATTGCGGAAAACCCTTTCTGAACGGCAGCGCCCGAGACCGCCAAAGGCGCCACACCAAGCCGTTGAAGCGGCTGTCTCCTCAGGAAATGAGGCGGTTAAGTGACAGGCGTTGCCGCCTTCACTCAATCGCCCGCCTTCTTAACGCGGTGCGCGGAAGAATCAATGCCGCGAGACCATGTCGAAGCCGCGGTCTAGCGCTGGCGAGCCTGTGGTAAAAGCCCCTTGTGACCTGTTCCGAATCAAATGCTTGCGCCCCGATCCTGATGCTGCAACGCATGTTCAGCGCGGCCGTGCGATGTGTCGCCGTCATCCTGGCATTGTTGCCCGAGGTCTACACTCCCATGGCGAAAGCGGCAGAAACTGCGGCGATCGCCATGCATGGTCACCCGGCCTTGCCCGCCGACTTCGACCACATGGCGTACGCGAATCCCGACGCGCCCAAGGGCGGTCGTCTGGTCTGGGGACTGCTCGGCACCTTCGATAGCCTGAACCCGTTCATCGTCCGCGGCATCGCAGTGCAGCAAATCCGCAGCTATGTGGTCGAGAGCCTGCTCACCCGCGGCAATGACGAGCCGTTCACGCTGTATGGCCTGCTGGCGAAAACCGTCGAGACCGACGAGAACAGGACCTATGTCACCTTCCGGATCGACCCGCGCGCCCGCTTCTCCGACGGCAGCCGGGTGCGCGCCGAGGACGTGGCGTTCTCCTTTGCGCTGCTGCGTGATCACGGCCGCCCCAACCACCGGCAATACTACGGCAAGGTCGCCAGGGTCGACGTGCTTGATCCGCTGACCATCCGGTTCGATTTCGGCGGCGCCGAGGACCGCGAGTTGCCGCTGATCCTCGGCCTGATGCCGATTTTGGCGAAGCACGCGACCGACCTGGCGAGCTTCGAGGACACGACGATGACCGCGCCGCTCGGGTCGGGCCCGTATCGTGTCACCGCGGTGCAGCCGGGATCCAGTGTCACCCTCACCCGCAATCCGGACTATTGGGGACGCGACCTGCCGGTCAACCGCGGATTGTGGAACTTCGACGAGGTCCGGCTCGATTACTACCGCGAGTCCAATGGACAGTTCGAAGCCTTCAAGCGCGGGCTGTACGACTTCCGCGTCGAGACCGAACCGCTGCGCTGGCACGACGGCTACGACTTCCCGGCCGCGCGCAATGGCGAGGTCATCCGCGACAACTTCACCTCGGGGATGCCGCAGCCCTCGCAGTTCCTGGTGTTCAACACGCGGCGGCCGGTGTTCGCCGACGTGAAGGTGCGCCGTGCGCTGACGCTGCTGTTCGATTTCGAATGGATCAACCGCAACTACTTCTTCGGGCTGTACCGCCGCAGCGGCGGCTATTTCGCCGGATCCGAGCTTTCGGCCTATGGACGTCCAGCCGATGCGGCCGAGCTCGAGCTGTTGAAGCCGTACGCCGCGCAGATCCCCCCCGATATCATGGACGGCAGCTACCGCCTGCCGATCACCGACGGGTCCGGCCGCGACCGCGCAACGCTGAAGGCGGCGCTCGATCTGCTTGGCGAGGCCGGCTACGGCTTCGACGGGACGGTCTTGCGGTATCGGACGACGCGGGCCCCCCTCGCCTTCGAGATCCTGGTCACGACGCGCGATCAGGAGCGTATTGCGCTGGCTTACGCCGGCAGTCTCAAGCGGGCCGGCATCAATGCGTCCGTCAGGGTCGTCGATCCCGTGCAGTTCGACCAGCGCCGCCTGAGCTTCGAGTTCGACATGATCCAGAACCGCTGGGACCAGTCGCTGTCTCCCGGCAACGAGCAGGCGTTCTATTGGGGCAGCGAGGCCGCCGATCGGACCGGAACCCGCAACTACATGGGCGCCAAGGATCCGGCGATCGACGCCATGATCGCGGCGCTGTTGCGCGCCCGCGACAGGCCGGAATTTATCTCGACGGTTCGCGCATTGGACCGTACCCTGATGGCGGGGTTCTACGCTATTCCAGTGCTCAATGCCGCCGAGGAATGGATCGCGCGGTGGAATCGTATAGAACGGCCAGAGAGGACGGCTTTGACGGGAGCGCTCCCGGAGAGCTGGTGGCAGCGGCCGGAGCCGGCACGGAAGTGACCAATCGGGGCAATTGGTCGTGGCCGGGTCCGTGAAAGTACGGGGCAACAGGTGAATCAGGCCAATACGTCGCCGACGCTCGACGCGTTGTTTCAACGCATCCTGGCGCGCAAGCCGGATACGGTTGCGCTGGTCGATCCGATCAACAAGCAGCGCGTCACCGGGCGACCGCCGATGCGCCTGACCTATGCCGAAGCCGATCGCGTGATCTCGGCGCTGGCCGCGCACTTCGTCGACGCCGGCCTGCCGGCTCATTCGGTGATCGCGGTCCAACTGCCCAACACGATCGAGTTCGTGCTGACGGTGCTGGCCGCGCATCGCGCCGGCCTCGTGGTCGCCGTATTCCCGCTGCTGTGGCGTCAGTCGGAGCTCGTGGCGGCGCTGAACCGCACCAGCGCGCGCGCCATCGTCACGATGTCGAAGATCGACGGCGTGATTCACTCCGATCTCGCGATGAATGCGGCGGCGGAGGCGTTCTCGATCCGCCACGTCTGCGGCTTCGGCTCCGACCTGCCCGAGGGGATGTATTCGCTGGACCAGTCGATCGCAAAACCCTCGCGCTCGACGCGCGGGCTCATGCCGGACGGCCGCAAGGCCGCGATCGTCTCCTTCGACGTGACCGCCGACGGCTTCCGCGCCGTGCCGCGCACCCATTTGAGCCTGATCGCCGGTGGGCTCGCCGTCTCGCTCGAGAGCGATCTGCCGCAGGGCGTGAACATGATGTCGGCCTTCCTGCCGTCGTCATTCGCCGGCCTCGCCGCCTCGGTCGTGACATGGCTGTTGTCCGGCGGCACCCTTGCGCTGCACCACCCGTTCGACGCCGACGCGCTGGAACAGCAGCTCGCGGAGCTGGCCTGCGATACGCTGGTCGCCCCGGCTCAACTCGCCTTGCGTCTCGACGAGGGCAATCTGGCCGCGCGGCTGCCGAACCTGCGCTATGTGCTCGGCCTGTGGCGCGCGCCTGAGCAGGTGGCGTCGAGCGCATCGTGGAAGACGCGCGATATCGAGATGACCGACGTCTATCTGTTCGGCGAAGCCGGACTGTTCGCCGTGCGCCGCACCGCGGCCGATGGCAGTCCCGGTCCGGTCAAGCCGGGCCGCCAGGGCGCGCCGCGCGAACAGCCGGGCTCGTCGATCGCCGGCGAGATCCTGGTGACGCCGAAGGGCACGCTCGGGCTGCGTGGCCCCATGGTCGTGTTGGCCGCCTACGCGCCGCCGCAACCGCCGAGCGACTCGCTGATGCCGGCACCGCCGCGCGACTACGTCGACACCGAATACGCCGTGCGCCTCGACCGCGCCCAGGACACGATCTCGATCACGGCGCCGCCGGCCGGCGTGATGGCCGTGGGCGGCTACCGCTTCCTCGCCCAGGACCTGCACGAATGGTCGAGGCGGCTCGGCCAGGGTGCGCTGCTGACCGCTCTGCCCGACCGTCTCAGCGGTCACCGCCTCGCGGGCCGCGCGATGGACAATGCGCGCGCGCGGGAAGCGCTCGCCGAGCTGGGACTCAATCCGCTGATGGTCGAGGCCTTCCGCGACCGCGCCGGCTCGGGCGGCTGATCCTGCCGGACAGCTACGGAACCGTCATGTTTGGAACAGTGTTGACGCTGCGTTAACGGGAGGGACCTAGGATCGCGATGTAACGTCAGCGTATCCTGAGTTTCCTGGATGTCCCCACAAGGCCCGCTTCTCATCGTCTCCTCGTCCACGCGGCCTTCGCTGAGTGCGGCCCTCGCGGTGGCGCAAATTCTCCCCTCCGTCGAGACGCGCTGGGCTGATGCGATCAGCACGATGTCCAAGGTTCAGCCGGCGGCGGTCGTTGCCGTCGTCGAGGATGCTGATGCAACCGAGCTTGCGGCGTTCTCGCGTCATGTCGGCGCGCGCAAGCCGTACGTGCCGCTGATCGCAATCGCACCCGGTGGCGCTGTCCTGCCCGACCACGCCATTCCCTTGCATGGCAGCGACAATCACGAGCGGCTGCTGGCGCGGCTGCGCGCGGCGTTGCGCGTCCGCACGCTGCACACCACCGTGCTGCGCCGTCTCGATGAGAAGAAAGCACCCGACGCCACACTGCCGGAAACAGATCCGCTCGATGACGCGACCGTGCTGCTGCTCGGCCGCGGCAGCTCCCTGCCCGGCCTGTCGGTCGCGCTCGGCGAACGCATGGCGGTCGTCGGCGCGCTCAGCATCGAAGCCGCCGCCAAACATCTGTCGAGCCGCGACATCGACGGCATCGTGCTCGGCGAAGGGTTTTCGCCGCGCGTGGTCGATGCGTTCCTCGCGGTGCTCGCCGAGGACACCCGCTTCCGCAACCTTGCCGTCGTCGTCACTGCCAACCAGCCGGCGCCGCTGCAGGAACTCGCCAATCTCGAGATCATCGCCGGCGCTCCCGCGCACATCGCGGCCAGCGCGCTGCCCCTGATCCGCCAGCACGCCTTCGAAGCCCGCCTCAACCGCACGCTGCGCGCCATCGAAGCCGGCGGCATGCTCGACCCGCAGACCGGCCTGCTCACCCGTAACGCCTTTGCGCGCGACTTTGCCTCCGCCGTCAGCCAGACCCAGAAGAGCGGCGGCAGCCTGGCGGTGGCCCGCTTCGCCTTCGATCCGGTCAATCCGCGCGCCCAGTATGACGGCGCCCGCATCATCAGCCGCCTGATGCGACGGATGGATTTCGGCACCCACGAGGACAACGGCTCTGTCGTCGTCGTGTTCGCCGAGACGGATCTGCGCTCGGCCCACGCCATCGCCCGCCGCCTCTCCAGCGTGATGCGCCACACCTCGCACGGCAAACGCGACACGCGCACGGAGCCTTCGGTCACCGTCGCCGCGCTGCAGCCGGGCGACACCGCGCGCACCTTGCTGGCCCGCGTCTACGGCGAGGCGCAACGCGCGGCTTCATAGAACGTTGCCTGCGTCACGGGCGTCATTGCGAGTGACCTGCCACCGAAGTTTCATCTAGGAGCATTTAGAGTCCTGTTGGGTTTTACGCCGAGTGGCGCGGGTGCAGCAACGGGCGATTGGCGGAGCTGGTGGGGGTTGCGCAGCCGATCGCCCGTTGCGGTGCGGTTGGCCGCATAGGCCGTAAATTCTTAGGGCAGGTCACTACAACAAAGCATATAACGTCAGATCTGAGCCCTTCGTCTGGACCAAGAAAAAGGCCCGGCAACGCCGCTTCAAAGACCGCCGTATCACCGAGCTATGATTCCGGGTACCAGGTCCGCTTGCGCATGCCAGTTGAAACGGTCTCGTGTGCACGCACATGGGTGCAGATCGTGATAACGAGCGCAAGCCGGCTGCACTGCCAGTCAGCGCCGAGCGCGGCGCTAGTGGGTGACGTCACGTTGACCGACAATAATGCCGCTACGCTGGCAAACATCACGCACGCCGCGATCAGCACCGCTCCCTTGTGGGTCCTTGGGTGGGAAATCATGGCCTTGGCTCCTGTACGATGGCCGGAAGAAGAAAGGGCAGGCTCCACAGTCCTTGTGATCTAATTCACGACCTGACCCACAGTTTTCGCGGGTGGCCCGAAGGCGTGCGCGATTGCTGGCGCTGGATCAGCGCCGCAGCCGGACTCGCGCACCGGAGCAAACAGCATCTTTGTTCGGCCACCTCGTCGGCCCGAGGCGGGCGGCGTGGACGGAATGTCAACGCCGAGCGCCTTGGCTGTCGTGAGATTGACGACCAGCTCAAACCTGGTTGTCTGCTCGACGGGCTTCGCGTCCGGCTGCTGCCTCGGCTTGATCTTGATCAAGTTCAGCAGCGTCGCCGCCACGATCATCACCAGGACGCCGCCAACACTGAGCGCGATCTGCATCGTCAGCCCCTCCGAGATGCCGAGCAGCGCCAGGCGGCTGGCGAACGTCAGCAGAACGCCGACGCAGTAGATTGGCAGCGAATTCTGGCCACAGAGAATGGCGCCGCGCATCACCGCCGTCGTCAGCCCTCGCCAATTGCGAGGCACTAACCATACCACCAAAACCGCAAGGGCCAAGAAATGCAGCAGTCGCAATGGATCGAGATTAGATTTGTCCATCGGGTAAAGCAGCGTCAGCAGCGCCCGCGGGACCAGCGCTTCCAGCGGTTTGATGCTCCAGCTCAATGCGATGATGAGGCTGAACACCAGATAGAGAGCGGCAGCCACAAGCGCGGTGCGTGAGGTCACCCATGGCCGGGCTCTCTTGTCTTCGATCATCCACCACACGCCAAGCACGACCAGCAGCTGCCAGGCCAGCGGATTGAAGGCCCAGTGGCCGTTCGGCCATGCCGGGATGGTCCATCCGAAGACGTGCACCAGTGCGTAAAGCAGCAGCGACGCGCCGAGCGTTGCGTTCGGCGCTCGCAGCAGCAGCCACAGCAGCGGCGCGAACAAAAGGTGATAAAGCACGAAGAGCGGCAAGACGTCGGTGTTGACGGGGCAGTATTGCAGGATCGCCGCGTGCGCGAGCGTCGCGCCCGGCTGTTCCAACAGAATGCGCGTATTGCTCTCGTCGGCAAGATGGCCGCCGCCTGCGAGGTGAACCATGATGGCGCAGGCGAGCGTGAGCAGCAGAAATGCAACATAAATATCCCAGCTTCGCCACAGCGTCCGGCCGATCACGCCGGTCCAGCCCCCGCAGCGCCATGCCTTGCCGTAGGCCAACGTGCAGGTTACGCCCGACACGAACATGAACACTTCCGCGGCATCGCTGAAGCCGTAGTTCCGCAGTGTCAGCCAGCTCCCGATGTTGTTGGGGACATGATCAAGAAAGATGCACCAGAGCGCGATGCCGCGGCAGGCATCAATGCGCAAATCGCGGCCGTAGCCTTTCAGCTCCGGCAACGCGCCTACCGATGGCTTCAGGTCGGCAGTTCGATCATGCATCTGATTGCCCCGTCCGGCGTACGAGCACGCTTCAAGAGGGACCGAATTTGACAAAAAGTCACCGCCGCGCTGCCGGATCGTGACAACGCCGCAATCTAGATTTGCTTCACGCCGACCCCGGCCACGAAAGCTATTACGATAACGATCATATGGCGGCGCTTGGTAGAACCTGCTGGCGCGTGAGGCTGTCCGTTTGACGATCATCGTTCAAACGGCAGAGCGCGTAAATCAGCCGGAGGTCCACAGAGAGAGGTTCCTAGGTCCTATGATCAAGGTACCGTACAGATCTCGGCATCAATCACCTTTGCCTACAGGCGAAGGAGACTCTGAGTCCCACGACTTTCGTGGTCCGTACTCGCGCTCCGACCGTGCGGTGACTACAATTACACCACACAACGGCATTCGGCTCCTACCTTGAGTGCCCGGCGGCGAACCGCTGGTTGGGTCAAGGATGATGGCGGAAGACGGTATCGAGAGCCCGTCTTCCGCCAGCTTCTTCCTCGCCAAAGACCCGAAGGTGGGTGTATGTTTTTTTGAGTTGGATCTCCGTGCAATGGGATGACGGAGAGCTTTTATGAAAGTTCTTATTGTCGACGACCATGCATTAATCCGCGAGGCGTTGCACGCTGTCGTGAAACAACTGAAGCGAGACTCCGTCATTTTTGAAGCTTCGAACGGCCGTGAGGCAGTGCACATAGTCGAGGAACATCCTGACATCAGCCTCATTTTGCTTGATATCAATTTGCCTGATCGAGATGGCTTCTCTGTCCTCCGCGAACTGCGTGACCGCTATGCGACCATTGCTATCGTCATTCTCTCGTCCTCGGATGATCAAGATACAGTCAGGCGCGCTTTCAAACTTGGCGCTCTGGGTTTCATCCCGAAAACTACCGAACGTGAGGTCATGCTCAACGCCATCAAGTTAGTGTTCTCTGGCGGCATTTACATTCCCTCGGAGATACTTGAGGAACCAACGTCTCCGCGGCCTGCAAATAAGCTAGCGACGCGCGACTCTCCCAAGGGTCTCGGGTTGACCGATCGGCAGATTGAAGTGCTTGCGCTCCTGATGAAGGGAAAAAGCAACAAGATCATTGCCAAGACCCTCGATATGGCCGTGCCGACAGTGAAGAACCACATCACGGTCGTTCTCAAGGCACTCAATGTAACGAGTCGCACCGAGGCAGTAATAGAAGTAGGAAAAATGGGCTGGGAATTGTCGCCGAAATCTGATTCATAACGCCGCCCCGGTGTCTCTCCTATCGTCTTGATCCCTCAAGAACTCGTGCATGACAGCGCGGAGCCGCATTGGGTCGACAGGTTTGTGCAGCAAAATGTACCCTCTATCCTTAGCGTCACGTAATGGTTCGGGTGCGGTATCGCCGCTGGTGAGGATAGCTGGAATTGATGAGCCAAACGCCGCACTAATTTGTTCAATTGCTCGGATCCCGGTCTTTCCGCTGGCAAGATGATAATCCGAGATTATAAGATCGAGGCGTTGTTGGCGCTCAGCCAGTCGGATGAGCGCAGCTTCGTCGGATCCGGCGGTAAGGACGGAGTATCCCCATTTGCCAAGCAATCCGCCCGTCTCCTCTCGCACAATTGGAGCATCGGCAATAACAAGAATTACCTTACCTTCGACCGCAACGACTGGGGGGCGAGGTGAGTCGACGGGCTCAGTGGACGTGACGCATTTATCGGCCATCGGAATCAGGATTGCGAATCGCGAACCTCGGCCCACAGTCGAAGCTAAGTCGACTTGATGGTTGAGAAGTACGCGAAGCCTGTCGACAATAGCCAGGCCGAGCCCCAGGCCGCCGTACCGGTTCCGTTCTGGGCCGGGTAGTTGAAAAAACTCGCCAAAGATATTCTGCTTCTGATCCTCAGGAATGCCGGGACCGCTATCCCATACTTCGATACGCAACATTTCACCGCGCCGACGACATCCGACGATGATCCCGCCCCGTGACGTATAGCGCACAGCATTGGATACCAGATTGAGCAGTATGCGTTCGAGCAGCATGGCGTCGCTCCGCACCCAGGCGTCACTTCGCCGAACGCGTAGACGCAAGCCTTTTTCTCGCGTTGCCTGATCAAACGTAGTCTCAATTGTTTGCAACAGGCGCGCGATCGGGAATTCGGTAATTTTGGGTGTAAGGATTCCAGCATCGAGCCTGGAAATATCCAGGAGCGAGTTGAACATTTCATCCATTTCTTTGCGCGTTGCATCGATCCGCTCGATCGTCTTTGTCCTTTCCCCCGATTTGAGCGGCGTGCGCAGCTGTGCAACGAACAGGCCTAGTGCATGTAATGGCTGCCGCAAATCATGGCTTGCCATGGCAAGAAAGCGCGATTTTGCTGCATTGGCGAGCTCCAGCTCTTGCGTACGCTCAGCGACCTTCCGTTCGAGTTCCATCTGCGCGTGGCGCAGACTTTCCTCCGCTTTCTTGCGCACCTCGACGTCGGCGCTCAGTAGCAAGCTTGGAACGGTAATACTGATCAAAAACATCAATACCAGCAGGAATGAAACGTTGAGATCCACGGTCGTGAAGGGGCCGCCGCCCGTGAGCGTCCCCCAAATCGTGATCCCCGCAAGCACCAGCGCAACCGTTGCGGTGTCACGTGGACCGCGGCGCAGCGCCGCCCACAACATTGGCAGGATCGCGAGAAAACCCAATGGATTTCGGCTCGGCGTTTGCTCGATCAGGGGGCTGAAAGCAATGAGTCCAACAGCCGCCGCTGTTGCGAGGACGCCGACCGTCTCCAAGAATTCCTTGCGGTTGAAAGCATGGTAGGGGCTTGATGCCCAAAGCACGATAACGGGGGCAATGACCAGCGCGCCGGTCACATCTCCCAGCCACCATGTGACCCAGGCGTTTGCGAAATTCGTCCGTTCGATGTACCCGGCGGTTGCCAGGCTGGACAGTCCAATGCTGGCGCTGATCGGTGTCGCGATCACGAGGCAAATCAAGGTAAACTTCGCGACAGAATATGGCGTCGAAAACGTATTACATCCGCTCGACCATCGATTGATTAGGTAAGCGCCAACAACCGCTTCAAGAGAGTTACCGGTCGCAATCGCAATCGCGGTGGCAACCGAGCCGGCGGTCGTCGCATTGGCGATCACCGCCGCCGTGAAAATTGCGGGCCAAGTCCGATATCCCCACAACAGCACCGCCGCCAGCGCGACACCTGTCGGTGGCCAAATTGGCGTTGCACTGGGATGAATAGAGGCGAGAGCAAGGCCACCTTTTGCCAGGGCGAAATAGATCGGTCCAATTGCGACCAGACCGCCAGCATAGCTAATGCCTCGGCGGAAATTTATCTCCGGCGATAGTGATCGTGGATCGGACATCGTCGATGCCTGAACTAGGCAGTTGGATCGCCCCCCACAACTGACCTTTGATCTTCTTGAAGATCTGCGAAACTGATCTCGTTGATAAAAATCTGTGAAACATTAATCCTCTTTAGGGACTCGTGCGACCATCTCAAGGTTGCACACGCGTTCGAGCCGGACTTAGCTAGCGCTCGCATGATGCCGATACCGGCGAGCATCGCAGGCCCGCCCTGTTCTGCAACTGACCTGCCACCGAAGTTTCATCCGGTAGGATTTAGAGTCCTGTTGGGTTTGACGCCGAGTGGCGCGGGTGCAGCAACGGGCGAATGGCGGAGCTGGTCGGGGTTGCGCCGCCGATCGTCCGTTGCGGGGAGGTTGGCGGCTGAAGAATGGCGGCGGCCTTGCCGTCGCGCGCTTCGCCTTCGATCACGTCGACCCCCGCGCCCAATATGACGGCGCGCGCATCATCAGCCGGCTGATGCGCCGGATGGATTTCGGGACCCACGAGGACAACGGCTCGGTCGTGGTCGTGTTCGCCGAGACCGATGATCTGCGTTCGGCGCATGCGATCGTGCGGCGGCTGTCGAGCCGTGATGCGCCATACCTCGCATGGCAAGCGCAACACGCGCATGGAGACGGCGGTGACCGTCGCCGCGCTGTAGCAGGGCGACACCGCACGCACGCTGCTGGCCCGGGTCTATGGCGAGCCGCAGCGCGCGGCGTCGTGAAGCCCACTAGTAAGCCTGCCTCAGGCAAGCACTTCAATTCCGATGAGCCGCCCATCCGCATCGAGATCCAGGATTATGTCGGCGCCAACGTATGAAAGAAGGTCAGACAATGGTACTTGCCTGGCAGAGCACCCCTTTGTTCCTGACCCGGGATGCTCAGGCAACATCAGATACGCCACGTTCGGATCGTCTGCACTAATGCGAAGTGCGATGTTACGTTGCGTCATCGACATCTCCCAAGCAGGCGCATCAACGTCCGTAAGGTGGGTACACGCGCACGCACGATCTCGCCATATGTGAGCGCAAGACGGCGCCGTGCCCGCCATCCCAAGAAATTAGCCGAGCGTACCATAAATTGTAAGGGATCGCTTCCAGCAAGTCCAAGACACGGCGTGTGCGCGTGGCTCGCATATCCTGACTTCGGTCGTCAGATCTCATCGCCTTGGCCACGATCTCAACCGAACACTGGCATCTTCAGATCGCGCATTTGCCCCACTCGTCTGATGCTATCACCCTTAGTTCGGGGGCGTCTGACGAAGCGAAGGATGGCGCGATGCAAAACCGACAATCTCGCGATGAGACCGACTGGATCAGCGTGATCGCGATCGTCTCAGTCTTCACGATCGCCAGCCTTGCGTTGCATTTCGGCTGGATCCTTCGCTAACGCTCCATTCCGCTACGCCGCCTTCTTCTTCTCCGCGAGCTCCGCCAGCTCCTTCAGAATATCCGTGGTCCCGGCCAGCCGCTCTTCCGGAGTCTCCCAGACCTGCAGGAACACGACCTTCATGTCCGGGCGCACCTTGGCGGCCTGGCCGTGGCGCTTGATGAAGGCGACGAGGCGGTCCGGATAGGCAAAACTGTTGTCGCGGAAGGCGATGACGGCGCCCTTCGGGCCGGCATCGACCTTCTCGACATTGGCGCGGCGGCAGTAATTCTTGATCGCGGCGACCTTGAACAGATAGCGCGTCTCGTCCGGCAGCTTGCCGAAGCGGTCGCGCAGCTCGGCTGCAAAATTCTCGATCTCCTCGTCGGTCTCGAGATCGGCGAGCCGGCGGTACAGCGACAGCCGCACGGAGAGGTCGGAGACGTAGTCCTCGGGGATCAGCACGGGCATGCCGATTGTGATCTGCGGCGACCAGCGGTCGACCGTCGGCTCGGTGATGCCGGCCTTGAGGTTCTCGATCGCCTCCTCCAGCATCGACTGATAGAGTTCGAAGCCGACCTCCCTGATATGGCCGGACTGTTCGTCGCCGAGCAGGTTGCCGGCGCCGCGGATGTCGAGGTCGTGGCTGGCGAGCTGGAAGCCGGCCCCCAGCGTCTCCAGCGACTGCAGCACGCCCAGGCGCTTTTCGGCCAGTGGGCTGATCTTGTGCGTCGACGGCAGGGTGAACAGCGCATAAGCGCGCAGCTTGGAGCGGCCGACGCGGCCGCGCAGCTGATAGAGCTGGGCAAGGCCGAACATGTCGGCACGGTGCACGATCAGCGTGTTGGCGCGGGGAATGTCGAGGCCGGATTCGACGATCGTGGTCGACAGCAGGATGTCGAACTTGCCGTCGTAGAATGCGCCGATGATGTCCTCGATCACGGTCGGCGCCATCTGGCCGTGCGCGACCGCGACCTTCATCTCCGGCACGGTCTTGTCGAGGAACTCCTTGACCTCGGCGAGATCGTCGATGCGCGGCACCACGTAGAACGCCTGGCCACCGCGATAGCGCTCGCGTAAGAGCGCCTCGCGGATCATCACGGGATCATGCGGCGCGACGAAGGTGCGAACGGCGAGACGATCGACTGGCGGCGAGGCGATGATCGACAACTCGCGCACACCGGTGAGAGCGAGCTGCAAGGTGCGCGGGATCGGCGTTGCCGACAGGGTCAGCACATGCACCTCGGCGCGCAGCTGCTTGAGCCGCTCCTTGTGGCTGACGCCGAAATGCTGCTCCTCGTCGACGATGACGAGGCCGAGATCGCGGAACTTGATCGCCTTGCCGAGCAGCGCATGGGTGCCGACGACGATGTCGACCGAGCCGTCGGCGAGGCCCTTCTTGACCTGATTGAGCTCCTTGGTGCTGACCAGCCGCGACGCCTGTGCGACGTTGACCGGAAAGCCCTTGAAGCGCTCAGCAAACGTCTTTGCATGCTGGCGCGCGAGCAAGGTGGTCGGCACGACGACGGCGACCTGCTTGCCGTCGAGCGCGACGGCAAAGGCGGCGCGTAGCGCCACCTCGGTCTTGCCGAAACCGACGTCGCCACAGACCAGCCGGTCCATCGGCCGGCCCGCTTCGAGATCGGCGAGCGTCGCCTGGATCGCGGTGAGCTGGTCCTCGGTCTCGTCATAGGGGAAGCGTGCGCAGAACTCGTCATAGAGGCCGGCCTGCACCGGCAGCTTCGGCGCCTCATGCAGCATGCGTTCGGCGGCGATCTTGATCAGCTCGCCGGCCATCTCGCGGATTCGGTTCTTGAGCTTGGCCTTGCGTGTTTGCCAGCCGGAGCCGCCGAGCTTGTCGAGCTCGACATTGGTCTGGTCGGAACCGTAGCGCGACAACAGCTCGATGTTCTCGACCGGCAGATACAGCTTCGTGTCGCCGGCGTAGCGCAACTCGAGACAGTCATGCGGCGCGCCGGCAACTTCGAGCGTCTGCAGGCCGACGAAGCGGCCGATGCCGTGATCGACATGAACGACGATGTCGCCGATCGCGAGGCTCGTCACCTCCGAGATGAAATTGTCGAGCTTGCGGCTCGCCCGGCGCGGCCGCACCAGGCGGTCGCCGAGAATATCCTGCTCGGAGATGACCGCAATCTGATCGGTCTCGAAGCCGGTCTCGAGACCGAGCACCGCGAGCATGGTCTCGTTGCGCGGCGTCGCCTGCACCACGCGCCAGGTGTTGACGCTGGTGACATGGATCAGCTTGTGATCCTTCAGCATGCTGGCCATGCGGTCGCGCGAGCCCTCGCTCCACAGCGCGATCACGACCTTCTTGCGCACCGATTGCAGCGCCTGCACGTGCGCCACCACGGCCTCGAATACGTTGACGGCGGAATCGTTGCGCTCGGGCGCGAAGTTGCGGCCCTGTCGCGCGCCGATGTCGACGACGTTGGCGCTCTCCGGCACCGCGAACGGAGTGACACGCGCCAGCGGGACGGCGGCGAGCCGCTCGGCCCATTCGGAGGACGTCAGATAGAGGCGGTCGACCGTCAGCGGCTTGTAGATCGCGCCGCCGCCGGGATGCTCCATCGCCTCGCGGCGCGCGTCGTAATAATCGATGATCTGCTTGAAGCGCTCGCGCGCGGCATCCTCGCCCTGCGGCTCGATCACGACGGGCGTGTTCGGCAGATAGTCGAACAGGGTCTCCATCTTGTCGTGGAACAGCGGCAGCCAGTGCTCCATGCCCGGATAGCGCCGGCCCTCGCTGACGGCCTCGTACAGCGCATCGTCGCGCTCGGGCGCGCCGAACTCGGCGACATAGCCCATGCGGAAGCGGCGGATGGTGTCGGTGACGAGCTGGAATTCGGAAACGGGCACGAGGTCGAGCGAGCGCATGTCGAGCAAGGTGCGCTGGGTCTCGGCGTCGAAGGTACGGATCGATTCCAGGCTATCGCCGAAAAAGTCGAAGCGCACGGGCTGGTCGAGGCCGGCCGGGAACAGGTCGAGGATGCCGCCGCGCACGGCATATTCGCCGCTTTCGCGGACGGTCGACGAGCGGTGGTAGCCATTGTGCTCGAGCCAGGCGACGACCGAATCCATCGGCACGACATGCCCCGGCGCCACCGACAGCGCCTGCCCCGCCATGGTGTCGCGCGACGGCACGCGCTGGACGATGGCATTGACCGTGGTCAGCACGATCAGCGGCTTGTCGCTGCCCGCGAGGCGCGACAGCCGCGCCAGCGTCGTGACGCGCTGGGCCAGGATGCCGCCATGTGGCGAGACGCGGTCATAGGGCTGGCAGTCCCAGGCCGGGAACTGCATCACCGGCAGATCCGGCGCGAAGAAATCGAGCGCCCGCGCCAGCTGCTGCATCCGGTTGCCGTCGCGGCAGACCACGGCCAGGCTGACCGCCGGCGGCTTCGGCCGGGCGGCGATGGCGCGCGCCAGATCGGAGACGACGAGGCCTTCGGCGCCCTCGGCGACATTGGCGAGCGTCAGCGCGCGCCCCGGCGCGAGATGCTCGGCTGGCGACTTGACCGGGCTCTTCATCAATCGGCGCCCACCGCGCGGAACGCCTTGATGCGCTCGAACAATGCCGGGGTCTGCTCCGGCGGCAGCGGCCGGGCGCCGGTGACCGCGGCATAGAAGTCCGGGTCGGGGACTTCGAGCAGTTGCTCGAGCTCGGCCAGCTCGCTTTCGCTGAGGGCGCCGATCTCGGCGTCGGCAAAGCGGCCCAGGATCAGATCCATCTCGCGGGTGCCGCGATGCCAGCAGCGGAACAGGAGCCGCTTGCGGCGGTCGTCAAGGCCTTGGCTCGATCGGGTCGTTCCGGTCATCGCGACATCCTGCTGTTCAACGCCAAAAGCCCGGACGGTGCCGGGCGCGGTTGATATAGCGGTGCACAGCGCCCCTGTCAGCCCCTCTCGGGCTGCAGAACCGGCATGCCCGGCACCTCGAACCTGAGAAAAAGACGTGGATGTCTCGGCATTCGCGGCTATTCCGGCTCCCAAACGGCTTTAAGTGTTCGCTCCATGCGCCCCAGCATCCTCAATCCTCTGTTTGCGCCGGTCACGACCCTGTCGGGGGTCGGGCCGAAGCAGGACAAGCTGCTGCGCTACCTGCTCGGCTGCACCGAGACGCCGCGGCTGGTCGACCTGCTGCTGCATCTGCCGGCCAGCGTGATCGACCGCCGCAACCGGCCGAAGGTCCGCGACGTCGAGGCCGGAACCGTGGTGACGCTCGAAGTCACGGTCGACCGCCACCGTCCCTCGCGCAACGCGCGCGCGCCATACCTCGTTTACGCCAGCGACGAGACCGGCGACGTCGTGCTGACGTTCTTCCGGCCCAAGGGCGACTACATCGAGAAGATGCTTCCGGTCGGCGCCAAGCGCTACGTCTCCGGCACCGTACAGATGTATGACGGCGTGCCGCAGATCGTGCATCCCGACCGCATCCTGGACGAGGCCGGCTTCGCAAAGCTCTCGGGAATCGACCCGGTCTATCCGCTGACCGAGGGCCTCGCACTCGGCTCGCTGCGGCGGGCGATCGCTGCGGCGCTGACCAAGCTGCCTGAGCTGCCGGAATGGATCAGTCCGGAGGTGCTCCGACGCTGCAACTTCCCCTCGCTGAAGGAGGCGCTGACGCGGGTGCACGTCCCGCAGGAGCTGACCGACATCCTGCCGGAAAACCCGTTCTGGTCGCGGCTGGCCTTCGATGAGCTGCTCGCCGGCCAATTGGCACTGGCACTGGTGCGGGCGCAACTGCGCCGGCCCGCGGGCAACCGTCATGCCGGCGACGGCCATCTGCGCCGCAAGATCATCGACGCCCTGCCCTATGCGCTGACGAACTCGCAAGCCGAGGCGATGGCCGCGATTGCCGCCGATCTCGAAAAGCCGGTGCGGATGCTGCGGCTGCTGCAGGGCGACGTCGGCTCCGGCAAGACGGTGGTGGCGTTGCTGGCGGCGGCCGCCGTCGCCGAGGCCGGCAAGCAGGCCGCCCTGATGGCGCCGACCGAGATTCTGGCGCGCCAGCATGCCAAGACCATCGCGCCTCTCGCCGCGCGCGCCGGCATGAACGTGGTCATCCTGACCGGACGCGAGAAGGGCAAGGAACGCCGCGACATCCTCGCCCGGCTCGAAGCCGGTGAGATCGACATCCTCATCGGCACCCACGCGCTGATCCAGGACGACGTGGTCTTCAAGTCGCTGGCGCTCGCCATCGTCGACGAGCAGCATCGCTTCGGAGTGCGCGAGCGGCTGGCGCTGACCTCGAAGGGCGAGGCCGTCGACGTGCTGGTGCTGTCGGCGACGCCGATCCCGCGCACCCTGGTGCTGACCTATTTCGGCGACATGGACATTTCCGAGCTGCGCGAGAAGCCAGCCGGCCGGCAGCCGATCGACACCCGCGCGGTGGCCGACACCAGACTCGGCGAGGTCGTCGACGCCGTCGGCCGCGCGCTCGATGCCGGCAAGCTGGTCTACTGGATCTGCCCGCTGGTCGAGGAATCCGAGGCCGAGGGCATCGATCATCTCACCAACGCGACCGACCGCTACGAGAGCCTGCGCGAGCGCTTCGGCGACAAGGTCGGCCTCGTCCACGGCAAGATGAAGGGCAGCGAGAAGGACGAGGTCATGGGGCGGTTCGCGGCCCATGAGCTGCGCCTGCTGGTTGCGACCACCGTGGTCGAGGTCGGCGTCGACGTGCCGGCCGCCAGCATCATGGTGATCGAGAACGCCGAGCGCTTCGGCCTGGCGCAGTTGCACCAGCTGCGCGGCCGGATCGGCCGCGGCTCGGAAGCCTCGACCTGCATCCTGCTCTATCACGAACCGCTCGGGCCGATGTCGAAGGCCCGCCTCGCCGTGATCCGAGAGACCACAGACGGGTTTCGCATCGCCGAGGAGGATCTCAAGCTGCGTGGCGAAGGCGACGTGCTCGGCATCCGCCAGAGCGGCCTGCCCGGCTACCGCATCGCGCGGCCCGAGGTGCATGCCCAACTGATCACCCAGGCCCGCGACGAGGCGCTGCGGATACTCAAGGAAGACCCGAAGCTGAAGGGCCCGCGCAGCGATGCGCTGCGCTGCCTGCTGTATCTCTACGAACGCGACGAGGCGATCCCGCTGCTGACGGCGGGTTGATCAGCAGAAGGTGCATCAACAAACTCCCATGTCGTCCCGGCCCTGAGCCGGGACCCTTAACCCCAGGGATCAGTTTGAGGCAGGGTGGCGATTGGCTTTTTCGCACCTCACAACCGCCGCGGAGTATGGGTCCGGGTCTGCGCCACGATGGGCTATCGCGCGTCGTGGCTCGCACGGGACGACGAGCTGAAATCGTCTACTTCGTTTTGCAACTCTCGGCGAACGCCACCAGCTGCGCCGCGTCGGTGCCCTCGCCCTGCACGTCCGCCGCAATGTGCTCGAACAACCGCGCAAAGCCCTCGTAGATCAGAGCAGCCGGATGATCCTCGCCGAGGAACCCCGCGATCTCGCGCATTTCGGCGACCCAGCGATAGGCCTTCGGCAGCATGTCCGGCAGTGCGTTGGCGAGACGGGCCTGGACGTGCGGCAGGCTCAGCGCCAGCTCGTCGCGCAGCGCGTCGGCGGCGCCGGCGCGGGTGGCGGCCAGCACCATCGCTGCGCCGAGCCCTGTCAGTCCCTTGTTGATGCCGGCATAGGCCATCTTCAGCGCCGAAGCCGCGCCGATCGGCCCTTCGATCCGGCGCAGATCGAGCCCGAGTTCGCCCAACGCGGCGACATCGGCTGCCGCCTCGCCGCTCACATAGAAGGCCGGTCCCTTCGTGCCGGGCTTCGGCGGCAGACCGATGATGGCGGCGTCGACCAGGCGCGCGCCCGACGACAGCACGATGTCCTCGATTGTCCGGATGGTCTCGACGTTGACGGCGTTGCAGTCGACGATGATGGGCTTCTTCGAATTCCGGTTGATGACCGTCGCGAGCTGCTCCGCCAGCGCCACAGCCTCGCCCGGCGGCACGATCGACAGGATGATGTCGGCATTGGCGATCTCGGCGTCGCTGGCGCCGACCATGCCGGATGCGGCCGCCCTCGCCCGCGTCGCCGCGCTGCGCTCCTCGAGCGACGTCAGGACCTTGCAGCCGTGCTCCACGAGACGGGCGGCGATGGCGCTGCCCATGGCGCCGGGCGCGATGACGGCAATGCTGGGAGGCATGATGACGCTCCGATTCCAACGATGGTCTCGAAGACTATGCGCACCCCATGACAAAATTGAAGGCACGAAAACGAAGGGCAGCCCTTCCGGGCTGCCCTCGCCTTGGCCGCAACGTCAACGCTCCCCTCAGAGCCCCCGAGAACGCTGACCGCCGCGGCAGACCTCAGAACGCAATCTTCAAGCCTCCGCTGCCGAAGAAATCGTCGCCACCCGTGCGTCCGATCGTGCGCGACACGTTCACCGTCAGCGCCACATGGCTCCAGAACGGCGCCACGACGCCGGCGCTCACCCGGCCGTAGACGTTATGCGACGTGCCGTTCGGAACCGTCCAGTTGTTGACGATGACGGGCGCCGAGGTCGCGTTGTACTGAATCAGGCGGCCGTTGCCGATGATGTCGTCATCGAGCGTCAGGTTCAGGTACGGATTGATGACGTTGCCCTGCACCTGGAACGGGGTGCGCAGCTGCACGCCGACGCTGCCGATCAGGGTCTCGGCGGTCTGCGAGCCGACCGCGAGCGTGAGCGCAGGATCGCCGGTCTCAGTGAAGCCGTCGACGCGGGCGCGGGCATAGGTCAGCCCGCCGATCGGGCCGAGCTTCGCCGTGCCTGCATCGAACAGGTAACCGGCTTTGCCGGCCGCGACGAAGGTGGTGCCGCCGGGATTGGAGGTGATGGTGTCGACCACGCCCGGCCGCGTGTTGCGATAGTCCTGATGGCCGATCGTCGCCAGGCCCTCGGCAAACAGGCTGCTGCTGGCCCAGGCCCCGTAGAGGCCGAACTGATAGGAGTTGGCATCCGTGGTGCCGGCGCTGTTGAACAGCCTCGCCTTTGGATTGGAATAGTCGAAGGCGGTACCGATCATGGTGTTCGCCGACAGCCGGTACTCGACGCCAATGGTGCCGCCGATGCTGTCGAGATTGAAGCCGTTCGAGGCGGCGCTGCCCTGGCGGTCGCTGACGCCACCATTGCCCTGCATGTAGAACGACCATGGACTGACCGGCGCGAGCGGCGGCGCCTTGGTGTAGGGCGGGCGGCCCATTGCCCCATAGGCGTTCATCGTCGACGGAGCAAAGCCCGCGGTCTCGCGGAACATGTCGAGCTTGCCGAACAGGGTCGAGGCGAAGCCCATCGCGGTGATCGACCCCACCTCGCCTTGCGGCGCGAAGGTCAGCGGCGCGTTGAGGCGGTTGACGATGTACTGCCCCAGCACCTCGAAGCCGTGTGACGTCAGGTGCACGCCATCGACGTAGAACAGATACTGGTTCTGCAGCGCAGGATTGCCGATGCACGCGATCGGACAGGCGCCGACATTGGTGAAGCCATAGCGCGACGGATTGGCCTGGATCAGCGTGCCGATCAGTCCGGTGTCGACGTACTCGACACGCACGCCCGAACGCGCGACGCCAGCGAGCGACTGCTGCATCAGGCTGTTATAGGTCGTGCTGTAGGCCTTGCCGGCCGGAGCATTGGCGTTGCCAACGGCCTCCGGCAAGGTGCTGACATCGCCGGCCGTGAACACGATACTGCGCGCGCCGTCGCCGACCAGCGCGTTGATGCCGGCCATGGCCTGCTGGGCCGTGACGGCCGCGGCCGTCGGCGCGCCAGCGAGCGAGCCGCCGGCGCGGTAATAGGCCCGCGCATCGTTGCCGCCGACCGAGATCTCGACCAGGTCGGTCGACGAGATCCTGCCGGAGAAGCCCGTCAGTCCGCTCCATTCCTGGAAGAAGCCGGGAATGCCCGGCGCCACCACGTTGGTATCGCCCGCCATGGCGCCGCCGATCGCGTAGTTGAGCTGGGGAATGCCGAGCAGCGCCGAGGTCGTGTCGACGAAATTCGTGCCGCCGCTGAAGCGACCGGTGGGATAGAGCGGCAGCTTGCCGGCGCCGCCGGTGAAGGTCCAGAGATTGCCCGTGTCGGCGTAGCTGTCGCCAAAAGCCTGAATGCGCGTATAGGTGGTCTGGGCCGCCGCCGGCGCGGTCAGTTGCAGGGACGCCGCGGACAGCGCGACCGCACACAACGATGTCGTCCTACTCACAGGCATCCTACGCGCCTCCCCAACGCCCTACTTTTGTTTGCCCGATGTTTCCATGGTGACCATTCGAAACACCACTGCCCATTGGTTGTAGGAACGATGACATCCGTGGCTGTGCTTTCCCCGCATCATCATGCAGTGCAAAGCGCCGCGATGCGCACGTTCGCCCGCTGGGCGGACCGGACCGCCACCGACCATGCTCACGAAGGCCGCTGACAGAATCTGGCAGAGGGCTCGGCTAGTCGTGTGGCTGAAGCGCCGCAGCCGGCGCCGCCACCGGAGAGACGACGATGCCCGACTTCAATTTCCTGATCCTCTATGTCGACAACCCGCCGAGGAGCGCGGCCTTCTATGCGGATCTGCTCGGCCGGCCCGTGATCGAACAATCGCCGACGTTCGCCATGCTGCCGCTGCGCGAGGGCGTCATGCTGGGCTTGTGGTCGCGGCACACGGTCGAGCCGCCAGCGACGGGCGCCGCAGGCTTCGGCGAGGTCGCGTTCGCGGTCGGCGATGCCGGCGAGGTCCAGCGGCTGCACGACGACTGGAAGGCGCGCGGACTTTCGATCGCGCAGGCGCCGACACGGATGGATTTCGGAACCACGTTCGTCACGCTCGATCCGGACGGGCATCGCCTGCGCGTGTTCGTTCCGCAGGATGCGGCCTAGCTCTTCCGCAGTGGCTGGCCTTTCGCGCCAGTCGGCCTTTCAGCCTAGTCCGCCTTGGCCGGCTCGGGCTCGCGGTGCGGCGCTGGCTGCGCGGGTGTGTTGGCGAGGCGCGCGGCGTTGGCCATGTTGGCCAGCGCCGCGACTTTTTTCTGCTGGTCCGATCCCGGCTGCACCACGCCGCAGGACATGATCAGCGTCGCCGCGTCCTCGGCGCTCATGTCGACCTCGATGATCTTGCTCCGCGGCAGATAGAAGAAGAAGCCGGTGGTGGGGTTCGGTGCGCACGGCAAGAACACCGAGATCTGCTCGTCGTCACCGGGCAGCCGGCTCGAAATCTCCGCGCTCGGCGGCTGCGAGATCAGGACGATCGACCACATGCCGGGCGAGGGAAACTCGACCAGGCCGACACGGCGCAGGCTCGAGCCCTTGCCCGAGAACAGCGTCTCGAACACCTGCTTGAGGCCGCGATAGATCGCCCGCACCGCCGGGATGCGGCCGAGCAGCCGCTCGCCGAGGTCGACCAGGGTGCGGCCGATCAGGTTGGCCGTCAGGAAGCCGAGCAGCGTCAGCCCGATCACGGCTACGATCAGGCCGGAGCCGGGCACGCCGAACGGCAGATAGGTCTCCGGACGATACACCAGCGGCACGAACGGCCGGACCAGCCCGTCCACCCAGGTCACGAACCACCAGGTGATGTAGAGCGTGATGGCGACGGGACCGGCGACGACGAGGCCGGTCAGGAAATAGTTGCGAAACCGGAACATCAGCCCATGATGGGGCGTCTCGGCCGGAGCATCGGCCAAGGGATCGGTCTCAGGCGGCAGGTCGTCGCGGGAACTCATGCGAACTTCCGGGTCGGATCAAATCTCACCTAGGGGTCTTAGCAGATTTTTGAAGGGCGAAGGCCCTCTTTCCGACACATGCGCGCTTTGCCGCTGACCTGTGGCCCGGCAGCCGGGCACCAAGTCAACGCGCAAGGCGTCGATTTCAATCCCTACTGCGGCGAGGAGCCACTCAAAAGGGCAAACGCGCTGCCCTAGGCGCTACGCAGCGGCAGGGCCAGGCCGACCGCCACGAAGATGCCGCCGCAGACCTGGTTGAAGCGCCGCCCGACCCGGGCGAGCCATGGACGAACCTGGGCCGCCGCGCTGGCGATGGCGACCTCGGTCAGGAACTCGGTCGCCGTATAGGTGACGGCCACGATGCCGAACTGTACCACAAGGCTGCGCTCGGGGTCGATGAACTGCGGCAACAGGGCGCTGAAGAACAGCAGGCATTTGGGATTGGTGGCCGCGGTCAGGAAACCCTGGCGAAACAGCACCTGCCCGCTCGCAACGGCGGGCTCACTGCCGGCATCGACCGCCACCGGCGGCGATCGCCACAGCTTGATGCCGAGCCAGGCGAGATACAGCCCGCCCACCCACTTCAGGACGACCAGCCAGGCGATGGAGGATTGCACCAGCGCGCCGATGCCGAACATGCAGAGCGCGATGATGAGGACGAAGCCGATCAGGCCGCCGGCGATCGTGAACAGCGTCCTGCGCCCGCCATGCAGCGCCCCATGGGTGAGAGCCAGCAGGCCGCTCGGGCCGGGCGTGAGCGAGATACCGATGCTCATGAGCAGGAACAGCAGCCAAGTGTCGAAAGCCATCGTGATCCCCGTGATGGAGCGGACCGCCGAGCTCCGTCGGGGACATCGCCTGAAACTGATGTCGGATTGCGGATCAGATGGCAAGCACGGCCGAGTTTGCACGCTCGTGCCCCCCGTAAGGTGTGGGCGCGAAAAAAAACGGTGTCGTCCCGGACAAGCCCGGCAACGCGATAGCGTTGGCGGGCGCAGATCCGGCAACTGTTATGTTGATGGAGTGATCGCATAAGGTTTTCGGTCGCGCATCATGGCATTCAGGATGGTTAGAAGCTTCCTGGCGACGGCGATGAGGGCGAGCTTGGCGGGTTTACCGGCTTGGCGCAGACGGTTGTAAAAGATCTTGAAGCGATCGGCGCGGCGGACGGCGTTGAGGGCGGCCATGTAGAGGGCGTCGCGGACACGCTTCCGGCCGCCGCCGATCTTGCGCTTGCCACGATACGCCCCGCTATCGCGATTGAAGGGAGCCAGGCCCGCAAGAGCGGCTACCTCCTTTGGCCCGAGATGGCCGAGTTCCGGCATCTGGGTGATGAGTTGCATGCAGGCGACGGGTCCCACACCGGGCACGGAGCGCATCAGCTGTGCCTGCTCCGCAAGCACCGGCTCGGCTTTGATGAGCGCGTTGATCTCGGCCTCGATCTCGACGATCTCGTCATTGAGGACCTCGATCAGGCGGCTGATGCGTTCGGCCATGGCGCGGTCCTCGGCCTCGCTGCGGCGGTTCTTTTCCTGGGCGCGCATGGCAACCAGTTGATCCCGCCGTTTTGCAAGCCTGGCGAGGGCGCTTTGGGCAGGCGTCATGGCCTGCTCGGTGGCTGGCTGCATGGCGCGCCCAAAGGCTGCCAGCGTTCGCGCGTCGATCGGATCGGTCTTGGCGAGTTGGCCGCTGGCGCGGGCGAAATCGCGAGCTCGAGCCGGGTTGATCCGCGCAAAGCGGATGCCCGCCCGACGCAGGGCCTCGCGCAGTTCGAGGTCGTAGACACCCGTGGCCTCAAAGACCACCAGAACATCGCATCCCCAACGCGCCACCAGCTGTGTGATGGCCTGTGGCCCGTTGGCGATGCGCTCCGGCGCCCCCACGGCTTCATCAAAAATATCGAGATAGGGTTTGCAAACGTCGATTCCGACGCAACGAAAAGGTACGATCACGGTGCCTGTCCCTGTGATGCGAGGTCTGTTGGCGCAGCCTCGTGCAACTGTTCAGGTTGATAAATGGAACGGGCGGGAGACCGAGCCGGCTCACGGCGTCTAGCGCCAAGGACCCAACGGCTTCCCGCCCACCATCATCATGGCAGACTTTCCAGACACAGGGACCCATAATCCCGAGAGGTCGTTTGAGACAGGCTGGAGCCGCCGGCGCTGCGAACCATTAAGCACTGTGGCTATGGATCCCGGCGTTCGCCGGGATGACAGCGAATGTGAAGATGCCGCGTCGCAACTTACGCCGAACTGGTTCTCAAGGCGATGCGAGAGCATCAGCCAAGAGAAACCCGCTGCTACTCCACCGTGACCGACTTGGCGAGATTGCGCGGCTGGTCGACGTCCGTCCCCATCACCACGGCGGTGTGATAGGCCAGGAGCTGGACCGGGATGGCGTAGACGATCGGCGTGAACGTCGCGGCCATGTCCGGCATGATGATCGTGACCAGCGAGTCCACGGTCGCCTCCTCGGCGCCCTTGGCATCGGTCATCAGGATGATCTTGCCGCCGCGCGCGGCGACCTCCTGCATGTTCGACACCGTCTTCTCGAACACGCGATCATAGGGCGCAATGACGACGACCGGCATGGTCTCGTCGATCAGCGCGATCGGGCCATGCTTGAGCTCACCGGCGGCATAGCCCTCGGCATGGATGTAGGAGATCTCCTTCAGCTTCAGCGCGCCTTCCAGCGCCAGCGGATAGGAGGTGCCGCGGCCGAGATACAGCACGTCCTTCGACTTGGCGATCTCGCGCGCGAGCTTCTCGATCTGCGGCTCGACCGTCAGCGCCGCCGCAATCAGCCGCGGCACCTCGACGAGGCCGTGCACCAGCTTGGCCTCGTCGGCCTCAGAGAGCTCGCCGCGGCCGCGGCCGGCGGCAATCGCCAGCGCCGCCAGCACCATCAGCTGGCAGGTGAAGGCCTTGGTCGAGGCGACGCCGATCTCGGGGCCCGCAAGCGTCGGCATCACGATCTCGCTCTCGCGCGCGATCGTCGAGGTCGGGACGTTGACGACGGAGAGCGTATGGACGCCCTGCGACTTGGCGTAGCGCAGCGCCGCCAGGGTGTCGGCGGTCTCGCCGGATTGCGAGATGAAGATGGCAAGATCGCCCTTGCGCAGCGGCGCCTCGCGGTAGCGGAACTCGGAGGCGACGTCGAGCTCGACCGGCACCCGCGCGAAGCGCTCGAACCAGTATTTGGCGACGAAGCCGGCGTAGCTTGCGGTGCCGCAGGCGGTGATCGAGATGCGCTGGATATCTTTGAAGTCGAACGGCAGCCGCGCCGGCAGCATCACGCGCTCGGTGCCCATGTCGACGTAGCGTGCCAAGGTGTGGCCGACGACCTCCGGCTGCTCGTGGATTTCCTTGGCCATGAAATGGCGATAGTTGGCCTTGTCGACCAGGAACGACGACGCGCCGGATTTCAGCACCTCGCGCTTCACCACCGCGCCCGTTGCATCGTGGATGATGCCGGCGTCGCGGGTGATCTCGACCCAGTCGCCGTCATCGAGATAGCTGATCGTATCGGTGAACGGCGCCAGCGCGATCGCGTCCGAGCCCAGGAACATCTCGCCGTCGCCATAGCCCATCGCCAGCGGCGAGCCCTTGCGGGCGCCGATCAGGAGATTGCCGTGGCCCTTGAACAGGAAGGCCAGCGCGAATGCGCCCTTCAACTGCGGCAGCGACGCAGCCACGGCCTGTTGCGGCGTGTGGCCCTTCAGCAGATAGGAATTGACCAGATGGACGACGGTCTCGGTGTCGGTCTCGGATGCGAACTTGGCGCCCTGCTTTTCGAGCTCGGCCCGTAGTTCGCGAAAATTCTCGATGATGCCGTTATGCACCACGGCAACGTTGTCAGTCGCATGCGGATGCGCGTTGCTCTCGGTCGGTTTGCCGTGGGTGGCCCAGCGGGTGTGACCGATGCCGGCGTGTCCCTTCAGCGGCTGCTGCTCGAGCCGCTTCTCGAGGTTCTTCAGCTTGCCCTCGGCGCGCCGCCGGTCCAGATGATCGCCCTCGAGCGTGGCGACGCCCGCGGAATCGTAGCCGCGATATTCGAGACGTTTCAGGGAATCGACGAGATGCGCAGCAACCGGCCCGCGTCCCAGGATCCCGATGATTCCGCACATCAGCGCCAGTCCCCAAATCGTCGAGAGAGATTCAAAAGCGTGGCATTGTCTTAACGAAAACGGCGCGCTTTCAGGATTCAATAATTATTGCGGATTGCGACAGGGTTAAGTGAGAGCCCTAACCGAGGGCCTGCAGGCAACTCCGGTTCGATGCGGAGGTCCAGTTCGGAGCGCACTTAACGCCAGGTCAACGCTTTTGCGCAGAGACTGTCGCGTCGGAGAGGACGCCATGACCTATAGCCGCCGCCCAACTGATCCCAAGGGCACCAGCCCGCTGAGCCTGTCGCATCCGACGTCCGGGAGCCATCTGGCGCACTGGCCGCCGCCGACCTTGAGCAACGAGCTCAAGCCGATGCCTATCAAGCACCGTACGAACGAGCCGGTCAAGCACGCCACCCGCCGCGGCTGGCGTTTGACACGTGCGATGTTCGCCGAGTTCCAGGACGACGAAAGCTGATGTTTCAGCTCACTTCTTGTGGCGTTGCTTGGCATTCCGAAAGCGCGCCGCGGCGCCTTCGCGCGTCGTCTGAGGACTGCGCTCCAGCGCCAGCGCATCGTCGGGCACGTCGCGCGTGATCACCGAGCCTGAGCCGATATAGGCGCGGGCGCCGATGTTGATCGGCGCCACCAGCGAGGTGTTGGTGCCGATGAAGGCGCCCTCGCCGATGTTCGTCTTGTGCTTGTTGAAGCCGTCATAGTTGCAGGTGATGGTGCCGGCACCGATGTTGGAATTGGCGCCGACATGGGCGTCGCCGATATAGGACAGGTGATTGACCTTCACGCCCGCCTCCAGCACTGCGGCCTTGGCCTCGACGAAATTGCCGATCTTGGCGCCTTCGCCGAGCGACGTACCGGGCCGCAGCCGCGCGAACGGCCCGAGCAGGCTGTTGCGGCCGAGCTTGGATTGCACGATGTGCGAGAACGAATGCACCACCGCGCCGTCGCCGATCGACACGCCGGGGCCGATCACGACGAACGGCTCGATGGTCACGTCCTTGCCGAACGTCGTATCCGCGGCGAGATAGACGGTCTCCGGCGCGATCAGCGTCACGCCCGCATCCATCGCCGCGCGGCGCAACCGGGTCTGCATCACGGCCTCGGCCTCGGCGAGCTGCGCCTTGGTGTTGATGCCGCGCACTTCGTCTTCAGACGTCTCGATCACGACCGCGTCGAGCCCCTGCTCGCGCGCGATCGCCACCGCGTCAACGAGATAATACTCGCCCTTGCTGTTGGCGTTGCCGATCCGGTCGAGGATCGCGAGCGCGCAACGGCCGTCCATCGCCATCACCCCGGCATTGCACAGCGTGATCGCCCGCTCCGCTTCGCTCGCATCGGCCTGTTCGCGGATCGCGACCAGCTTCGATCCGTCGAGCAGCAGGCGACCGTAGCCGGTCGGATCGGCGGCGCGAAAGCCGAGCACGGCGAGCGCTGCGCCCTGCGCCAGCGCCGCCCGCAGCCGCGCGAACGTCTCGGCCGTGATCAGCGGCGTGTCGCCGAATGCGACCAGCAGATCGTCTGCGCCGCGCGCGATCGCCTGCCGCGCCGCCAGCACCGCATGCGCCGTCCCCAGCCGGTCGTGCTGGACGAAGATATCCGCATCCGCGCGCAGGCGCCTGGCTTCCTTCTCGACCGCGTCGTGCCCCGGCCCCACCACCACCGCGATGCTGGCGCCATCCCCGTGCGGCGCCGCCGCCAGGACGTGCGCGAGCAGTGATTCGCCGGCGATGGGATGCAACACCTTGGGCACGCTCGTGCGCATCCGGGTGCCCTCGCCTGCCGCAAGCACGATGGTCAGACTGGATCGAGCGGTCATGAAACACCTGGGATGAAGGGAGCGCATAGGTCGCGCTGTCATAATGCGTTTTCTGCGCGGGGCAAGCCGCACCGGCTCAAGCCCCTGGTGGTTTTCCTGTTAATGTTCGCTTCGTGATTCGATTAAGGCAGGTTCATGGCTAGGGACTCCCGCAAATCCGCCGGCACGAATGGAGCTGAGAAGACGGGCGCAACTCTGTCCGGACTGTTTGCTGACGAGAACGAGTTCGATCGCCGCGCGCTGTGGCGGCTCGGCTGGTGGGGGGCTGGCGCCGTCGGCGCCGTCGGCCTGGCCGTTTTCACCAATCAGGCTGCACAGGGATGGCGGCAGGACCGTGTTTCCGCGGCCGATCTGTCGCGCCAGGCGCAACTGCTGCAGTCGCTGGCCCGTGAGACCCAGGGCGAGGCGCGCCAGCTCGGCGCGGCCATCGAGACGCTCAACACCGATCGCGACCGGCTGTACGCGCGCGTGACGGTGCTCGAGCAGGGATTGGACTCGGTGACCGGCGCGCTGGCCAAGCAGAGCGCCCAGGCGACCGCGAATCCCGCCCCCGGCAGCAAGGCGCCCCCCGCGCCACAGATCGCTGCCGTCGAGTCCCAGGCCCCGGTGGCGGCCCCGTCGGGTTCCCCGCCACCCGGCCCCTTGCCCGCATATGCGAACGCGTCGCCGTTCATGCCGGTTCCCAACGGGGCGGCCGGAACCAGTCCGGCTCAGCCGAGTACCCCGCCGGCTGCCGCGAGCGCCGACAAGACGAAACAGGAGCAGGCCAAGCCGATGTCGGCCGGGCTATCGGGGGCTTCGTCACCGCCCGTCTCTTCCGCCCCTTCGCCGACACCGTCAGCCTCGTCCGCATCGCCGGCTGCGACCGGTTCCAAGCCGACTGGTGGTGCCTCGGACCCGGCCGGCAAGCCGGCCGAGACCGACAAGCTCGCAAGAGCCGAACCCGCAGAGGCCGCCGGCGCCAAGGGCAGTGACAGCACCGACGCCGCGGTCACGGCGGTCCAGAAGACCGAATTCGCCGTCGATCTCGGCGGAGCCAACTCGCTCGGCGGCCTGCGGGCGCTGTGGCGGGATCTCGTGAAGACCCATGCCGACCTCGCCCTGCTCAGGCCGATCATCATCCTGAAGGAAGGCCGGGGCGGTCCAGGTATGCAACTGCGGCTCGGCGCCGGCCCATTGGGCGACGCGGCGACGGCGGCGAAGATCTGCGCGGTCCTCGCCGAGAGCCAGCGCGCTTGCGAGACCACCGTCTATGACGGCCAACGCCTCGCGGTCCGCGAGGAGCCGGAGGCGGCCAAGCCGGCCGCGCCCGCGGCTGCCGCCCAGAAGCCGGTGCAGCGCCGGCGCACGTATCAGCCACAGGCCCAGCAGCAGCGTCACGGCAAGCGCGAGGAGCCGCCGGCCGCGGCCGCGCCGGCACCGCCGCCGGCAGAGGCGCCCAAGCCCGAACAGCCGTCGGCGCTGTCGTCGTTCTTCCGCCGCTCCTGAGGCTCGAATCGACGTGCGGCCAAAGCCGGTTGGGACGGATTGTGAAAGCAGTCCGCGAACCGGCTTTGCGGCTTGTCCGCACGTCCTTTCCGCAGCATAGTCCCGCGCATGAAAAAGACCCCGTTCCGCCTCTCGCCCTATCAGGTGCAATGGCTCCTGATCATAGGCTTCGTCACCGTCGGCTATGCCCTCTATCTGCGCTATCTGGCGATCGAGCTGTCGAGCGTCGCGCTCGCCTGCGACGCCGGCCTGCAGACGCTGGCCTGCAAGAGCCGGGCGGTTGCGACCACGCTGTTCAAGAATTCGGTGTTCGGCGCCACGGCGCTGGTGATCGCAGTGCTGCACGTGATGCGGCCGTCGATCGTGCTGCTGACCGGCGGGCTGATCGCCGCCGGCCTCGGCATCGTGCTCTACAACATCGTGCTGTCGGGGCTGGCGATCGGCCTGCTCATCCTCGGCTTTGCGCGGCCCGCGCCCGCCACAGCGTGAACGCCAGCAGCAGATACATCGCGCAGGTCCACATCGCCTGCCAGTTGTCGCGGCCCTCGTTGTAGATCACGTAGACCGAGGAGATCGCGAGCAGGCCGGCGAAGCTGGCCTCGGCGATCGGCCGGGGACCCTGCGCCGGACGATTGCCGAGCAGCATCGCGAACGGCACCACCGCCATGGTCAGGCTGGCGAACGGGAAATCGCGGTAGCGCGGGTCGAACACGAAGCCGAGCGCCGTCTCGGCCGCAATCAGCACCGTCACGACGAGGACCAGGCCCAGCAGGTAGGTGATCTTCAACTGCTTGCGGCCGTCATTCGGTCCGAGCAGGTCGAGGAAGGTCGGCAACGGCCGCCCGGCCATCGTCGCATTGGCGCTGAGGATCGGCGCCAGGACGCCGGCCGCGAGCAGCGCCCCCCAATGCAGCCAGCCGCCAACACCGAGGCTCTCATAGAACATCTTGTCCGCGGCCATGCCGAACAGCACGCCCGCTGTCGTCGCGGAGAACCCGACCCCGATCCAGGCCGAGACGTGCGGCGGCCAGGGCCGGCGCCGCACCGTCAGCCACCCGGCCAGGAACACCACGAACGACAGGATCATGCCGCCGCCCATCTGCAGCTTCCACAGCGGATAGTTGCTGACGGGCTCGCCCGGCGGATATTTCAGCGCCCGCGTATCGTCGCTGATCAGGCCCCAATAGCCGCCGACCGTGCCTTCGAGCTTGCGCTTCCACGGCTGGTCATAGGCCTCGATCAGGTTGACGCGGAAGTTCTCGCGCTTGGCGAGGCTGAGGATCTCCGACACCACGCGGGCCTGGTTGGCCCGCGACGGCAGCGCGCCCTCGCGCATGCGCCCCTCGCTCGGCCAGCCGGTCTCGCCGATCAGGATCTCCTTCCCCGGAAAGGCGACGCCGACCTGCTGGCGGATGGCGTCGACATGGGAGGCGGCGAATTTCGCGCGCACCGGGATGTCCTCCCAGTACGGCAGGATATGAACTGTGACGAAGTCGACGATGTCGTAGAGCTCGCGGTTGCGCAGCCAGAACTCCCAGACGTCCGCATAGGTCACGGGAACCGTGACCTGCGCCTTGACGCCGCGGATGGTCGCGGCCAGATCGGCTGATGTCATCTCGCCGCGCAGCAGCACCTCGTTGCCGACCACGACGGCCGTGATCACCTTTGGATAGCGCTTGATCAGGTCGACCGCGATGCCGATCTGCTGCTGGTTCTTCAGCTTGTTGGAGCCGAGCCAGATGCCCTGGATCACCTTGATGCCGACGCGGGCGGCGATTCCCGGCACCTGGTCGAGACCGTTCTCGATCGAATAGGTGCGCACGCATTCGGAGATCTTGGCGAGCTGCACCAGGTCCTGCTCGATCTGCTCGGCGTCGATATGGGTGGTCGGATCCAGCGGGCTCTGCTGGCCGCGGAACGGCGCATAGGACACGCACTGCAGCTTCGAAGCTGGCTCGATCGGCGCGCGCGCGAGCATGATCGGCTGGGCCAGCCACCACCACGCGGCGGCGATGACACCCAAGGATATGAGCAGAAGCGCCAGCGGCGTAGGAAGGGATTTCAGTTCCGTGTCTCCAGGCAGGGTGGTGTCGATTACCCGGTCGGCGGCGATCTGCCAAGTAGGCGATCGGGCCCTCCGGCGCTCCCGGCGTACCCGCTCCACATCGCCCTTTTACGATGACGCGAGAAAGTTGGTACGTTGCTGGACAAAATCCGAGATTCCGGTCATTGGGAATCCCGGTTGGCCCCGGCCGTCGCAACGTCGCAACCCAGATTGGGCCCCTGCGCAAGCGCCCGTTAGGAACGCTCTGCGACAGTCGGAATCAATCTCCCGCCGCAATCGGGGCTGATTTGATCGGCATCAACACTGCGTCCGTCAGGGGACGGCACGAAGGCAACAATCGGGGAATTTATGGGTCGACGCGTGCTCCACTCCAAGTTTTCGGTTTCGCGCCTGTCGGCGGCTCTGGGCCTCGTGCTCCTCATCGGCGCGCCCGGCGCGCTCGCCCAGAGCGGCAGCGACCATCCCCAGGACCAAAAGCCGCAGGCGGCCAATCCGGCCGACGTGTCGAAGGAGAACCAGCGCAAGGCCGACGAATTCACCGAAGCGTCCCAGGCGCTCAGTGGCGGCCCGGCCGGCAATCCCGAATGCGTCTGGCTCGGCCGCCGCGTCGTCCAGTTGATGTACAACGACGACCTCGATACCGCCTTCCGCCACCTTGATCTCTATGACCGGTTCGGCTGCCCCGGCGGCCACGTTCAGGCCGCCTTCCGCTGCCTGACGCGTTTCATCCCGCAGATCGATCCGAAGGTGCCGAACTCGCTGAACAACCACGTCCACGGCTGCTGGATCAATCCGGACGCCAAGCCGCAGGTGGCTGCGGCGCCTGCGCCAGGCCCGGCCTCGACCCCGGCCGCGCAGGCTTCGCCAGCACCGACGCAGCAGCCCGCTCCCCAGGCATCGCCCTCGCCCGCGCAGCCTCCGGCGAAGTGACCGGCGCCTGAAGGCAGGCGGGACGCACGATCCCGACGACCAGGCGCCATGCGCGGCTGCGGCATGACAGCGCTCCGATCACGTGGCAGGATACGGCCGAGATACGATCGAGGTCCTCGACGCGCGCCTGAGCCTCGCCCCGGTTCAGGCACCGTTCAGCAGGATTGGGCTCTGTTGGGATGACATATGATGTCGCGGCCTTCGGCTGTGACGGCGTGAGAATGATCGCCTTCGCCGCTCGTCGTCGGACGTCGCCCGCGAACGTGATCCCGGTAGCATCGGATACCCGAGATGGAACGGCGATCGACCGCTCCGCTTCACCGCTGACTTGATCCTAGGAATGGTTGCCCCTCCAATGCGTGCCGTTGTCGCCGTCCTGCTCCTCGTCACCGCTGTGCACGCCGCCCTCTGGGGACTGCTGCAGGACAAACAGGAGGCCCCCAGTTTTACCGGCCTGCTGCAGAGCGTCTCCTACGATCCGCATGAAGGAACCGGGGCTCCCGGCGCCAACACCGTGGCCTCGCCGGAACGCATCCGCGCCGACATGAAGAAGCTCGCCACGATGACGCGGGCCATCCGGCTCTACTCGTCTACCGGCGGCCTCGAGATAGTGCCGCCGCTGGCGGCGGAGGCGGGGCTGAAGGTGATGCTCGGCGCTTGGATCGACAAGGATCCGGACCGCAACGAGCGCGAGATCCAGTCGGCCATCACCCTGGCCCGCCGCAACAGCAACGTCATCGGCATCGTGGTCGGCAACGAGACCATCCTCACGGCGACCCAGAAGGTCGATGAGCTGATCGAGAAGATCAAGCGCGTGAAGAAGTCGGTCAACGTGCCCGTCACCACAGGCGACGTCTGGAACACCTGGCGCGACAACCCCGAGCTCGCGGCCAATGTCGACTTCATCGCCGCGCACGTCCTGCCCTATTGGGAATTCTTCACCGACGACCAGGCCGTCGATCAGGCGGTGGATCGCTATCAGCTCCTGAAGAAGCAGTTCCCCGGCAAGCGCATCATGATCGCCGAGTTCGGCTGGCCGAGCCAGGGCTACAGCCGCAGCGGCGACAACCGCGGGCCCGCCGTGCCGGGCCCACTCCGGCAGGCGAAGGTGCTGCGCAATTTTCTGGCCCAGGCCGCCTCGATCGGCATGGAATACAACATCGTCGAGGCGATCGATCAGCCCTGGAAATATTTCGAAGGCGGCGTCGGCCCGTACTGGGGCGTCCTCAATGCCGCGCGCGAGGCGAAATTCGCCTGGACCGGCCCGATCGTGAATCCCGACTATTGGCAGCTCGCGGCCATCGCGCTGCTGGTCGGCGTGCTCTTGTCGCTGCCGATCGTGCGGCTGCGCCAGCCGACCGTGCTGCAGGCCATGATGCTCGCCATCACGGCACATGGCGTCGGTGCCTGGGTCTCCAACGTCTTCGCCTATTGGAACGTGCACTATTTCGTCTGGGGCTCGACCTTCGCGCTGACGCTGGGCCTGATCCTCCTGGTTCCCCTGATCCTCATCGCGATGGCCCGCATCGAGGAGATCGCCGCGATCGCCTTCGGCCGCGAGCCGCGGCGCCTCTTGACCCGCGACAAGGCCGCGCGTGACCGCGCCGCCGCGCCGGACTACTGCCCCAAGGTGTCGATCCACGTGCCGGCCTATTTCGAGCCGGTCGACATGATGAAGCAGACGCTCGATGCGCTGGCCCGCCTCGACTACCCGAACTACGAGGTCGTCTGCATCATCAATAACACGCCCGACCCGGCGTTCTGGCAGCCGATCCAGGATCACTGCCGCATGCTCGGCGAGCGCTTCAAGTTCATCAACGCCGAGAAGGTCAAGGGCTTCAAGGCCGGCGCGCTGCGCATCGCGATGGAGCGCACCGCTGTCGATGCCGAGATCATCGGCATCATCGACGCCGACTATGTCGTGACGCCGGACTGGCTCTCCGACCTCGTGCCGGCCTTCGCCGACCCCGCCGTCGGCCTGGTGCAGGCGCCGCAGGAGCATCGCGACGAGCACCTGTCGCTGATGCACTACATCATGAACGGCGAGTACGCCGGCTTCTTCGACATCGGCATGGTTCAGCGCAACGAGGAGAACGCGATCATCGTGCACGGCACGATGTGCCTGATCCGGCGCGCGGCGATGGACATGGCCGGCGGCTGGTCGAGCGACACGATCTGCGAGGACACCGATCTCGGCCTCGCGATCCAGGAGCTCGGCTGGCAGACCCACTACACCAACACCCGCTACGGCCAGGGCCTCCTGCCCGACACCTACGAGGCGTTCAAGAAGCAGCGCCATCGCTGGGCCTATGGCGGCTTCCAGATCGTCAAGAAGCACTGGCGCCGCTTCCTGCCCGGCCACAGCCGGCTGACCTCGGACCAGAAGCGCGAGTTCTCGCTCGGCTGGCTCAACTGGCTCGGCGCCGAGAGCCTCGGCGTCGTGGTGGCGATCCTCAACCTGATCTGGACGCCGATCGTTGCCTTCGCCGGCATCGCCATTCCCGACAAGATCCTGACCATCCCGATCCTCGCCGCCTTCGTGGTCTCGCTCGCCCACTTCCTGATTCTCTACCGGCTGCGGGTGGCGGTGAAGCCGTGGCAGATGCTGGGCGCGATGGTCGCGGCGATGAGCGTGCAGTGGACGGTCAGCCGCGCCGTGGCGCAGGGCCTGATCACCGAGCACCTGGCGTTCGCCCGCACGTCCAAGGGCGGCCTGTCGCGGATGTCGATCGAGTTCCAGGCGTTCTGGGAGGCCGTGATCGGCGCCCTGCTCCTGATCGGCGCCACGATTCTGATCGTGACCAACACGCTTGCCATCACCGAGCTCTACATCTTCGCCGCCGTCCTGATCCTGGAGAGCCTGCCGTTCCTCTCAGCGGTCGCCATCGCGCTGCTGGAGATGTCCCGCATCAACTCCTTCGAGTTCTGGCGCCACGCCACCGTCCGCACCGCCGAGCTGATCGGCCTGCGCCCGGTATGGGTGCCCGAGCTGGCCGGGCCCGGAATGCAACCGGCGCCGCTGAGCGCGGCGGCAACGAAGGCGGCGGACAAGGTGTAACGCGAAGCGAAGCGTAGCCCGGATGAGCGGACGCATGGGCCCGACGGGCGCAGGCGGCAGCGACATCCGGGGTCATTGCGACGGCCCGTGAGCCCCCGCAGGTCGCCTCCGCCGCCGCTCTCTCGAGCGCCGACGGCGGCTCATGATGGCGGCTCATGGCGGGCTACGGCACCGTCATCGCCGCGCCCCCGAAACGATCGTCGATCTCCCGTGGTTTCCCCCGCCCGCCCTATTGACCGGAACGGACCCACCCCCTACACAGCGCCCACGACAGCATGCGGCCCAAGGTCGGGGTTTTTTGCCGCCCCGATCTCATGCCGCAGTGAACCACGGCCACGCCTAAAGCGTTCCGATGGGGACCTGCCGACGATCCGGACAGTGACGGCCCTGCCGTCGCACCGCTTCTTGGAAGCGAGCGCGTAGCTCAGCCGGTAGAGCACGTGACTTTTAATCATGGGGTCCCGGGTTCGAGTCCCGGCGCGCTCACCAAGATCCCGAACGATCGAATAGTCAGCCTGGCAGACGCCTCCCTTGGCCACGTCGGAACATCGGTAAGACGATGCGTGGCCTCGATCGCCCGTAAGCGGCGGGCTGGATGGGTCTCGATCGGAACCTCGATTTCATACTCGATGAGTCGAACGCGCTCGATCCTCACGCGGCTTTACATCCTCAGTCATTTCCTTGGCTACGATGCTCGTGCGAAGCTGGCGGGACGTCTCCATGATCTCTTCCACCAAGGCGATGTCACGAAGAAGCTGCCCGATCACCGCGCGTCAGCTCGATCATGTCGGCACCTCCACGTCTGCCGGAATTGCAGTCTGCGCAAGCAGGGTGCTAAGGTCGACAACCAAAGGTATCGCAAGTCATTTTTATCGAATTCCGGTAAGGCCTTTTTGGCAAGGCGTTCGCGCCAGTGGAGCCAGCATGTCTGCAAGCTATGGCGCCGTGATCAACCGGCTGCTCAACGGCGTCGGCTTCCAACTCATTCGCCAATCGACGCTCCATCAGCTGGTCTCGTCGGCCCGCAATGGATATGCAAGCGAGCAGGACGACGAAGGTGAGGATCAAGTCCGAACGGATTCGCAAGCCAGCGAACCGACGGAGACGGTATCGGCCAGCTATCTCCAGAACCTGCAGCGCGAGAGTTTGGCGCTTCGTGAGATGTCGACCGAGCTCATTAAGCTCAAGCTGCAGCTGGCCGGAGCGAACGACGGTACCAACACGAGCGAGCCCTCGACTCCGGACGTTGCCGGCCCCCGGCTCTACACGCCCGTATACGACTACGCGGGATTGCGAACCGATCCCGCGATCGTGCACAACCATGACTTCATGCGGGATCCCCGCTTTGTCGCCGCCTACGAACGTGGCGCCGCCGCCGAGGGCTATGAGCCTCGCTATTTCTGGCGGACGCATGTTGCGCTCTGGTGCGCCAGCATCGGCGTCAGCCTTGGCGGCGATTTCGTCGAATGCGGCTGCCCTTGCCCCTGGAGCTTAATCCAGTTTGAAGTTCGTTCTGGCCCAACGAGGACCAGAGCATGAAGCGCAGCCGCTTTACGGAAGAGCAGATCATCGGGATTTTGAAGGAGCACGAGGCCGGCGTTCCGGTCGCCGATCTCTGCCGCAAGCATGGCGTGAGCGACGCCAGCATTTACAAGTGGAAGGCCAAGTTCGGCGGAATGGACGTCTCGGAGGCCAAGCGGCTGAAGACGCTGGAGGACGAGAACACGCGGCTCAAGCGGCTGCTGGCGGAGGCCATGCTGGACAATGCAGCGCTGAAGGATCTGCTGGGAAAGAAGTGGTGACGCCCGCTGCGAAGCGGAAAGCTGTCGCACATCTCGTGGGTGTTCACGGGTTGAGCGAACGGCGGGCGTGTAAAGCCATCGGATGTTGCCGCATGACGGTCAGATATCAGACGAGCCGGGCCGATGATGCCGGGCTGCGGCAGCGCATGAGGGCGATCGCCCATGAGCGCCGCCGCTTCGGCTATCGTCGCTTGCACGTCCTGCTCAAGCGGGAGGGCTACCTGGTCAATCACAAGAAGCTGTTCCGGCTGTATCGTGAGGAACGGCTCGCGGTGCGCCGCAGAGGTGGCCGCAAGCGGGCCCTCGGCACACGAGCACCGATGACGGTGCCGCTGCTCTCGAATGATCGCTGGTCGCTCGACTTCGTGTCGGATCAGATGACCGACGGCCGGCGCTTCCGCGTCCTGACCGTGGTCGACGACTGCACCCGCGAGTGCCTGGCGCTGGTGGCCGACACCTCGCTCTCGGGCGCCCGGGTCGCTCGGGAGCTGGACCGGCTGGTCGCCGAGCGCGGCAAGCCCAAGATGGTGGTGAGCGACAACGGCAGCGAACTCACCAGCAATGCCATCCTGACATGGGCCGATCAGAGCCGCATCGCCTGGCACTACATCGCGCCGGGCAAACCCATGCAGAACGCCTTCATCGAGAGCTTCAACGGCCGCCTGCGGGATGAACTGCTGAACGAGACGCTGTTCACCTCGCTCGCCCAGGCCCGCGTTGCGCTCCGATGCTGGCAGGCCGACTATAACGACGCTCGGCCGCACTCCCAGCTCGGATGGAAGACGCCATCCGAGTTCGCCGCCACCTGCAATCCGCGTCGGGATCTGGCGTTGCGCTATGCCGAGAGCTCCGCGCCAGCTCCCGCCGCTACCACCGCCCGGATGGGCACATCCAACCGCCCGAACGAACTCAGACCTGGATAAAACTTGGGGGCAAGGTCACGGCGTCTGTCGCGGCATGCTCAGCTCTTCGATCATGCACTATCTCGACTGGAACAACCTCCAACGTCGATTTTTTCTGTTTGATACGTTTACCGGGGTCGACGAGCGCCTCGTCACCGATGAGGAGGCCGCAAGCGGCAACCTCGGCTACTTCAGAGAGATGTACAAGACCGACATCTATGAGGATGCCGTTCGCAACTTCTCCGAATACAACAACGTCGAAATCATTCGTGGCAGTGTCCCATCCAGCCTGTCGACCGTCGACATCAATGCCGTCGCTTATCTGTCGATCGACATGAACAACGTCACGCCCGAGATCGCGGCCATCGACCACTTCTGGAGCAAGCTGCAGCCCGGCGCCCCGGTTCTGCTCGACGATTATGGTTTCGTCCGCTACGAGGCCCAGAAGCGTGCGTTCGACGCTTGGGCCTCTCAGCATGGCGTCGCTATTCTCGCGCTTCCCACAGGGCAAGGCCTGATCATCAAGCCACCATCGGCGTCAGGGGCTGTGCGTCGGACGTGGCGCCGCATAGCTCCATTTTTGTGCACCGCCACCGTGAAGCGGTTTTTTGGGATGACGACGGCGTAAGGTTGTCCACATGCCGACTGGCTTGTTCGGCCAATCCAAGGCACAATCGAGCGTTGCAGTCTTTGATTTATTGCCGGGGCGTTTCGATGAATTGGGTAGGAACGGTCGTCGCGATTCCATTGGCTGCCATTTCCTTGTCGGGCTGCATCACGACATCGATGCAGGGATATGCCGACCGACAATTGCCGGCGAAGCCGATCGGCCGCATGGTCGCTTACGTCTCTGGACCCGGTCCGCTCGTCACGAGCATTCAAACGAACATCGCCGAGGAGGCGCGGAAACGCGGCGTCGTCGCTGACGACGCGCTGATGCTGTTCCCACCGACACGGACCTACACCAATGCCGAGGTTCAACAGGGACTCGCGCGTGACGCGATTGAAGGCGTCCTCGTCATCAGCGTGGGCGATAGCGGTGTGCAGCAACAATACGCCGGGACGATCTTGTCGGGCCAATACACCGGAACATCGAGCTCGATCGGTACCGTCAACACCTTCGGCAACACGTCGACCATATCCATGAATGGGACGTCATCAGGCATGGTGGTTGCCACCGCGACGCCGACCTACCGCTACAAGCGTCAGACCACGTTCACGGCGCGGCTTCTTGAGGCAAGCACCGGACGAAATCTCTGGGTCGGTAACGGTCAGGTCAACGCCGGCGGCCTCCTGTTCGTCGGCGACGGCGCAAACGCGTCAAGTTCCGTCGCGGCCATTTTTGACGACTTGCAGCGCAAGGGACTCATCGGGTCATCAAGTTGATCAGGAGCGGCTTCATGCGTCTCCCGTAACCCACCCCATCGGAATTATTAAGTGCACTGTCACCGCAATCACCGAGATTGTTATATGAGGCTCTTAATCAATTTCACGAACCACCTTAAAGCACGAGAGCTAGTGGGTCTAATGATAATGGCCTACGGCGAATTCGAGTTCGAAGTTGCCGGAATCATGAGCTACGCAATTGACGGCGGGCCAGATACCGCGGCGCGCATTTTCTTTCGTGTGAATGGCGAGGCCGCCAGACTAGATGTGGCGGATGCAATCCTGAGACCGTTCTTCGACAAACTAACCTTGGGTGGCCGATGGGGCAATGCGCTAGGCGCTCTAAGGTTCTGCAAGAATGTTCGCAATCAATACGCCCATTGCCAATGGCACCCGGACGCACATAACTTGTATTTTATTAACCTGGATCGAGACGGCCGAGACTCACTGGAAGGGGAACTAATCGTAAATCCCTACCCAACCAATCTCGAGCTGCTCCAAAAACAGTACGAATACTTTGAGCATACCCTCGATTGGTTGTATTATCTGAGCTGCGAATGTCGCAGGCATAAGGGCGAAGAATCCGCCCGTCCACCAGTTCCGAAATCAATTCCACAGCCGCAGCTTCATATTCGGCCAAAGAAGCCTCTTCAATCGCCAGAAACCGAAACGAATTACGGTGACAGCGCACAATATTAGCCGTCGCCTTCACCCAGTTAGTTAAGAGCGCGTACTCATAAAGCTCGATCAGGTCCACTTTGGAGGTAAGGCCAGGCGCGATAGTATTTCGAAGCTGAAGGGCCTCGTGGTATCAAGAGCTGGCCGACTTCGCAGTGGTCATTGGGTTGCCGGCCTACATGTTTTGCGCGTCTAGGATCGGACAGCTGATGAAATTTCTGGCCCTGTTGCTGGCCCTTCTCGCAGCGCCAAACGGTGCTTGCGCACAAGGAGCAGTCTTTAGGGTCGGTGTAACCAAGCGTGATTTTGTTCCTGCTGAGCCTTACGATTGGCGCGGCGCCCAGACACATGCGCTCCGCGCAACGATATGGTATCCGGCCGCAGCGGATGCGCCCGAGAGACCGCAATGGATCGGGCCGCGCATCATCCCGTTCTTCAGCGCCGGCAGCGCTGCGCCCGATGCGGAGCCGGCATCAGGACCCCGGCGTGCGTTCGTCGTCCTGTCCCACGGTAACGGCGGCGCAGCGCTCCAAATCGCATGGCTCGGCACAGCACTCGCGGGGGCTGGCTTTATCGTCGTCGCAGTCAATCACCCCGGCAATAGCGCTCTCGAGGACTATACCGTCGAGGGTATGTCATTGTGGTGGCTGCGAGCTGTGGATGTTAGCGCCGTCATCGATGCGATGCTCGTCGACAAGACCTTTGGCAGCCGAGTCGACCCCGCGCGCATCGGTGCCGCCGGTCATTCGCTCGGTGGCTACACTGTCCTCGCGGCCGCTGGTGGCATCAGCAATCCGGAACTGCTGCAGGTGTTTTGCCGCTCGCCTGCGGCCGACGCGTCATGCAAACCGCCGCCGCCCGCTGCCGTCATGCGCCGGGAGACCCTAGCACGTCTGAGCGTCGATCCCGATTTCCGGCAACGCTACAGCGAGGCCGGCAAGTCCTATCGGGACGAACGCATCCGCGCGGCCTTCGCCATGGCGCCCGGGCCAGGCCCGATCTTCGCACCGAACAGCCTTGAGAAAATCTCGATTCCCGTTGCGATTGTCGCCGGAAGCGCCGACGAAATTGTCCCGACACCCGCCGCTGCCGAGACATTCGCTAGGTTGATCCCGCATTCGACTCTGAAGATATTTCCGAAGGCCGGCCACTTCGTATTTCTGGACACGTGCACTCTGGTCGGAAGCGTATTCTTTCGGAGCACGTGCCGCGATCCCGATGGCGCCGACCGTGAGGCAGTTCATGCCGAGACGATCAGACTTGCGGTCGATTTCTTCACCACATATCTGCGCTGAGCGCTTTCATCGTTGGTCTTCTCGACTGCAATTTACCTGCCGGTTTGTGTTTAGTCCTAATAGCGATCCGTTGTCGTGCTAGGCTGTGGCGCTACGCGCCGACTAGGAGGTTACGGTGACAGTGCACTAAACTTCCATCGACCTCAGGTAACGCGGCCGCACTGCCTTAGCCCTTCACCCGCTCACTGCAAACCCAAGCACCAGCTGCTTCGGGCTCTGCTTGAATTCCTTGATCACCGCGGCCCGGACCTTCTCCGACAGCTCCGGCAGCGGCTTGGCGGTGTAGAGCTTGGGGAAGGTCACCATGACCGACGTCAGCGTGCCGTTGTTCCAGTTGAAGCCGACTGCGGGACGCACGCCGGTTTCGGCGAGGAGGTCGGCTTCGACAGCCCGGCTGTAGGCAAGTCCGTTTTGAACGGCGTCGACCATCCCGCAGCCGGCGAGGCATGCGATCAGGGGGATCAGCGCGAGGGCTCTCATGGTCGTCCACTCCAGGATTCAGCGTCCGGCGACGCGCCGTCGCCACGCATGGCGCCTGCCGAGGTTGCAGCGGCCGGCCAGCATGAAATGCGGCCACGGCCGGATCATGGCGCGACGGCGCAACGTTTTCCAGCGTGACGCGCCGGGACAGGTTAGACTGGCATGAGCCATCCATGAAGGCGGACAATCGTCAGGCATTGGCGTGCATGGTGCTGATCGCTGTCCTGATGGTCGCGCTCCTGTCGGCCAAGTATCAAGTATGACGACTGCCGGTGGCGCGGACAGTCCGAGACCGAGTGCTTGCGGCAGGCCCGGGGACTGCCTCCGGTCGGGCGGCCTTGAGCGAGAATTCCGGTGCGCTGAATTGACCTCGCTACTTGGCGCGGCAGTTTCATTCACTGTCACTGCAACCGTAACCGCCAATGACGAAAGATCCGTCCCTTACCTGCCGGAGGGATCGGCCTCCAGCACGACCTTCGCGACGGGATATCGCCAATCGTTCTTCGTGTTGTCGGCGGCGGCGTCGATGCCGGCCACGATCACCGCACCAAGGATCCCGCCGTTCATGCCGCTGGCCAGACGCGCCTGGCGCGTCGAATCGAAGGGCGCGACCGTGATCATCCGCTTTTGATAGCCGGGCTTCTGGCAGGTCACGGCAAGCGTGCTCGACTGTCCGCGATAGAGCGGCACGCGCACCTTGGCGGGGCTCGTCATGGTTGCGCTGAAGCCGGAGGCTTCCAGTGAGCAGGACGCTCCGGCCATCTCGACCTCGCCTCCCCCGCCGGGATTGTGAAACGTCCGCACCTCCAAAAGCTGGTCACCCGCGAACTCGGGCACGCTTGCGTCGGTTCGGCGCTTCGGCTCGTAGACGTCGATCCCTCGGCTGCCCGTGCTCGACCTGATGTCGGTCACGTTGTTGACTGCGAGCGGCGCAGCACACCCGCCAAGACACGCCCCTCCAAGGATGGCCAGCCAGGTGGCCATCCAACGCAAATAGTCCATTTGAGCCCCCACAGCACCCCTACTGTTGTTGACTAGCGGTAGCAGGGGCCGATCTGGGGAACAATAGCCGCAACCTCAGGGGGAATAGAGCAACTATCAAAAACCGACTACGTTGCGGGCAGGACACAGTCGCTGTCACCTCCAGCATCAATGAGGTCGGTGGTGCTGGATGTGTCAGACGATCGCCAGCGGCGGGAATTCAGGGTCATCAACATGACGCGGTTGCTCAGCCACAACCTTACTCGCGATCAATGGGCGACACGTTTGGCACCCGCGCAGGTTGCAGTGACCGGTGGGCATTCCCGGATCATGGCGCGACGGCGCTGCGCTTTCCAGCAACATGTGCCGTGAGGATGCGCGGACAAACTCATTTCATCAGGCCGCTCAACACGATCACCCCTGTCCAGTCGTCAGAGCACAAATATCTGCCTTCCCTTTTTCCGAATTTTATGATTGACTGTCCCCATCCCGTGCTTCTCGAGAGGGGCGCTTCGCGATCGTCACGGACGTTGGGCGCGGGATGCGGTGGCCGCAGGTGGGTCGCAGCGTGCTTGATGTACGCGGACGAACGGCTCCTTGCGGACGTGAAATCGCGTGGTCCTGGCGCCCCGAAGCTGGCGCCAAGTCCTGGGGGATGATGACCCCCGCGGGCGACGGTGGCTATCAAGCCGGACACCGGGGAGATCGCGTATAAGCGTGAAGACCATCGCGCGGGGAATGCCGGGTGGCGGGCTCAAGCGGTGGTCGCAACACCAAGTGTTTTCATTCGTGACAGCAGCTCGTCAAGCGCTTCTGCTGGAGTTTTCCATCCTAGCGTCTTTCTCGGTCGGGAATTGAGCGCTGCGGCCACGGCGGCGATCTCGTCAGCATCGTAGACGCTCAGATCGGTACCTTTCGGGAAGTACTGCCGCAGCAGGCCATTCGTGTTCTCGTTCGTGCCACGTTGCCAGGGGCTTCTTGGATCGCAGAAGTAGATCTGAAGGTCTGTATCGATCTTGAGGTCACTGTGTTGAGCCATTTCGGTCCCCTGATCCCAGGTTAGCGAGCGGCGGAGTTCTTTGGGCAAGGTGACGATGGTGCGCGTGATCGCATCGCGTACCGCTTCAGCTCCGTGTCCGGAGAGCGCAGGCCCATCCTTCGTACGTGGGCCATCGTCAAACCCCGGCAGCCGTGGAAGGTGCAGGAGCATTGTAAACCGCGTGCTGCGTTCGACCAGCGTGCCGATTGCCGAGCTGGCGGAGCCGACGATCAGATCTCCTTCCCAATGTCCCGGCACAGCTCGATCCGCGACTTCGGCCGGACGCTCACTGATCATGATCTCTGGCGATATGAAGCCTTTGCTGCGCTTCCGCGTACGCGCTCGGGGCACGCGCAGCGCACGTCCCGTTCGCAAACAGGACGACAACTCGCGTTTCAGCGCTCCTCGGCCCTGAACAAAAAGCGCCTGGTAAATGGCTTCGTGGCTGATGCGCATCGCCTCGTCATCCGGGAAGTCGATCGGTAAGCGCCGGGCAATCTGCTCGGGACTCCACGCTTTCGTCCACCCCTGATCCTGGCTAGAGCCCGCACGACCGGCCTTCCGCCGAACGCCGCCTGGAGGTGCGACAAACCCTGCAAGCCGCTCTTCAACATAAGCGCGCAAGGCGGCGTTGCTTGCAAGCTTGCTCGGCTTAGGACGCCGGGCCGATCGATCTGCATGCCACTGGGCGGCCGTCGCCCGATAGGCCATCTTGCCGCCGTGCGTGGCCGCATTGCGATCGAGTTCACGGGAGATGGTCGAGGGAGATCGATTGAGACGCCGCGCTATCTCTCGTACAGAATGGCGCTGCGCATTCAGCAGCGCAATCTCTTCGCGCTCAGAAAAAGAGAGGTGCCGTCCGGAGAGCGGCTTCGCTGAAGGTCGGAACATTGCCGGTGCCACGCCGCCCGCTTTTCGAAATAATCGGGGGCCGACAGCATCCGATAATCCAGCAGCCAGCGCAGCATTCTCGCTGTTCAACCCAGCGGCAATCCCACGCCAAAATTTCTGCTGTTCCGCACGCCCCGCAACTGGTGGGCGCCCCAATGATCCCAGCTTGCCCCGCGTTGACCGTTTCTTTCGAATGCCCATCGCAACCTCCTCATCGAGTGTTGCGACGACCAATTGAATCCGCCGGTTGATCCGGCTGAACCTGTGGTGACTGCCGCCTGCTTTTTCTTCTGCAGGCGGGCCATGGGTTGCGGCCAGCAGCCCGGCATTCCCCGCGCCCTCTGTTTGCTGGAGGGCGAGACGACCGGCACAGCTCGGGCGCGCAAGGCGTCGCGATGACGGTCGAACGCGTCCCCTGCCCCGCCCCCCCCTCCTGCATCGTGATGAGGTTCAGATGATCATGCCGATCGATCGTCCTACGACGGGACTGAGCGCCGGCGCCCGTTGCGTCCCTGCGGTGCGGACGCACGCGGCTTGCAATCACCGGCTGCCGGGAGTGCGCGCACGAACAGCAACAAGATCTTACATGGCGACATCCGACCTGCGCAAAAGCGCCGCGTCCGCGGCGTGTGTTCGCATCTGTGGCCGCACGCGATCGAACCGATGGCGATCGTCGCGGTGCAGCCGCGATCGCGTCAACCGTATCGTGAGGAAGTCCCGATGTCGTCACCCACGCCAACAGGACGGCGGGCCACGCTCGTCCTGCTCGCCGTTCTCCTTCTCGGCAACATCGCCGCCATCATCGCCTGGCCTTCGCATTGCGGCACGAGCCCACGGCTCACGATCGGCGCGGTCATGCTCGCCGGCTGCGGCGAGGCGGACGCCGCCGGTCCTCACCTCGAGGCGATGCAGCGGCCGCATCGGGCGCCCGAGCCGGTTGAAATGGTGAGGGCGCCCTGACATCGTGGCCGTCACCCGTGGTCAGCGATCGGCAGCCCGACGAGATCGAGCGCGGCGACGCGCTGAGGCTGCTGCCGCGCCTTGCGGGCTGATGCGCCTCGTCTCGCCCAAGGAGCTTCCCCGATGTCCTACGCCTTCCTCTTGACCTCGCTGATCGTGGTGGCCTCGCCCGGCACCGGCGTGCTCTACACGCTCGCGGTGGCGCTGACGAAGGGGTCGCGGATGAGCGTCGCCGCGGCGTTCGGCTGCACGCTCGGCATCATCCCGGCGATGCTCGCCGCGATCGTCGGGCTTGCCGCCGTGCTGCACACCAGCGCGCTGGCCTTCGCCGCGCTGAAATGGTGTGGCGTTGCGTATCTCTTGTACATGGCCTGGCAGACGCTCGGTGAGCGTGGCGCGCTCTCGGTGGAGGCCAAGGATGACGCGAAGGACGCGGCGCGCTCGGCTGGGCGCGTGGTGCTGACCGGCTTTTTGATCAACATTCTCAATCCCAAGCTGTCGATCTTCTTCCTCGCCTTCCTGCCGCAGTTCATCGCCGCGGACGAAGTGCATCCGCTCGCCGCCATGCTCGAGCTGTCGGCCACGTTCATGGCGATGACGTTCGCGGTGTTCGTTGTCTACGGACTGTTCGCCTCAGCGGTGCGCGATCGCGTCGTCAGCCGCCCCAAGGTGATGGCGTGGCTGCGCCGGGCGTTCGCCGGCGGCTTCGCCCTGCTCGGCGCGCGGCTGGCGCTGAGCGAGCGCTGAGGTGGTCGCGCTGGGGCGAAGCGGTCGCGGATGACGAGACAATCCTCAGCCACACGAGTTGGTCAATTTGTTACTCGTCATGCCCGGGCTTGTCCCGCCTGCGCGGCCGAAGCCGCTTCGGCGCGGCGAAGGCCCGGGCATCCATGGCGTTCCAAGGACGCCGATCGACGTGGATGGCCGGGACAAGCCCGGCCATGACGGTGTGGAGCGAGTGCGCCACAAACCTTAAGCCGCGTACGCGACCGCACTCCGCCGTTAGGCGTACCATCAAAAAGCGAGACCCGCCTGAAGCCATTGGCTCCAGACGGGTCTCATCAGTTCAGCAGTTCACCCGGCAGAGATCAGCCGAACTGGTTCATCGTGTTGTGCGCGCCGCCGGCCTTCAGGGCCTTCTCGCCAGCAAAGTACTCCTTGTGGTCGTCGCCGATGTCGGAGCCGGCCATGTTCTGGTGCTTGACGCAGGCGATGCCCTGGCGGATCTCGGCGCGCTGGACGTTCTTGACGTAGCCCAGCATGCCCTGCTCGCCGAAGTACTCGCGGGCGAGGTTGTCGGTCGAGAGCGCGGCCGTGTGGTAGGTCGGCAGCGTGATCAGGTGGTGGAAGATGCCGGCGCGCTTGGCCGAATCCGCCTGGAAGGTGCGGATGCGCTCGTCGGCTTCCTTCGCCAGCGGGGTGTCGTCGTACTCCGCCTTCATCAGCTCGGCGCGGTTGTACTTGCTGACGTCCTGGCCCGCCTCCTTCATCGCGTCATAGACCTGCCAACGGAAGTTGAGGGTCCAGTTGAACGACGGCGAGTTGTTGTAGGCCAGCTTGGCGTTCGGGATCACCTTGCGGATGCGGTCGACCATCTTGGCGATCTGCTCGATATGCGGCTTCTCGGTCTCGATCCACAACAGGTCGGCGCCGTTCTGCAGCGAGGTGATGCAGTCGAGCACGCAACGGTCCTCACCGGTGCCGGGACGGAACTGGTAGAGGTTGGAGGGCAGCCGCTTCGGACGCAGCATCTTGCCATCGCGGCTGATGATGACGTCACCGTTGCGGGCGTTCTCGGGCGTGACCTCCTCGCAGTCGAGGAAGCTGTTGTACTGGTCGCCGAGATCGCCGGGCTGGCTCGAGAAGGCGATCTGCTGGGTCAGGCCGGCGCCGAGCGAGTCGGTGCGGGTGACGATGATGCCGTCCTCGACGCCGAGCTCCAGGAAGGCGTGGCGGCAGGCGCGGATCTTGGCCAGGAACACGTCATGCGGCACGGTGACCTTGCCGTCCTGATGGCCGCACTGCTTCTCGTCCGAGACCTGGTTCTCGATCTGCAGCGCGCAGGCGCCCGCCTCGATCATCTTCTTGGCGAGCAGATACGTCGCCTCGGCATTGCCGAAGCCGGCGTCGATGTCGGCGATCACAGGGACGACGTGGGTCTGGAAGCCGTCGATCTTGGCGATGATCTCGGTCTCCTTCGCCTTGTCGCCGGCCTTGCGGGCCGCGTCGAGGCTGCGGAACAGGTCATTGAGCTCGCGCGAGTCGGCTTGGCGCAGGAAGGTGTAGAGCTCCTCGATCAGCGCGGGCACCGAGGTCTTCTCGTGCATCGACTGGTCCGGCAGCGGGCCGAACTCGGAGCGCAGCGCCGCGATCATCCAGCCCGAGAGATAGAGGTAGCGGCGGTCGGTCTTGCCGAAATGCTTCTTGATCGAGATCAGCTTCTGCTGCGCGATGAAGCCATGCCAGCAGCCCAGCGACTGGGTGTACTTGGTGCTATCATTGTCATAGGCGGCCATGTCGGCGCGCATCACGGCCGCGGTGTAGCGGGCGACGTCGAGGCCGGTCCTGAAGCGGTTCTGCAGGCGCATGCGCGCCACGGCTTCGGCGGTGACGCCGTTCCAGGTCGGGTTGGTCTCGAGCAGCGCACGCGCCGCCTCGACCTCGGCCTGGTAGGACGAGGGGCCCTGGAGAGCCTGGTCGTTCAGTCCACGCGGTTGAAAGTTCATGTCCGTGATCCCTTGGTTAAGGACAACCTGGGACCTGTTGTAAGCACCCGGCGCCGGCGGACCAGACATTGCGCGGAAAGCTTGTCACACTTTACAAACTTCTCGTGTATAGCTGTAAGGAGATTACAAGACCGGAATTTGGCCATGACCACCGCCACGGCACGATCGATCTTCATGGGCCCGCGCCTGCGCCGGCTCCGGCGCGAGCTCGGCCTGACCCAGGCCGACATGGCCGCGGACCTCGAAATCTCAGCGCCTTACGTGGCGCTCTTGGAGCGGAACCAGAGGCCGGTGACGGCCGACATGCTGCTGCGGCTGGCGCGGACCTACAAGATCGACCTCGCCGATCTCGCCGGCGACGGCGGGGCCGACCACACCGCGCGGATGCAGTCGGTCCTCAAGGACCCGATGTTCTCCGACATCGACATCCCCGCGCTGGAGATCTCCGATCTCGCCGTCAGCTATCCCGGCATGACCGAGGCGTTCCTGCGCCTCTACACGGCGTATCGCGAGGAGCAGCTCGCGCTGGCCGAGCAGCGCGCTCCGGTGCCGGCCGGCAGCGCGCCCCGCGTTGGCAATGACGGCTTCGACGCCAACGATCCCGTCGCCGATGTCCGCCGCTTCCTCGCCGCCCGCCGCAACAACTTTGCCCAGCTCGACGATGCCGCCGAGCGGCTGGCGCAGGCCATCTTCCAGGGGGCGCCGACGGGGGCTCCGCAGGTCTCCGCCGGGCCGGCCGGCTTCATCGAGCGCTTTCGCGCCCGGCATAATCTCCAGGTCCGCTACATGCCGCCGAACGTGATGCTCGGCTCGCTCAGGCGGCTCGACCTGCACCGCCGGCAATTGCTGATCGAGGACTCGCTGGACAGCGCGAGCCTGAAATTCGAGCTCGCCCGGCAGCTCGCTTATCTCGAGCTCGACACCGAAATCGGCGCGGCGCTCGAGGATGGCAAGTTCGCCAGCAAGACCGCCGAGCTGCTGGCGCGCCGCGCGCTCGCGGCCTACGCGGCGGCTGCGATCATCATGCCCTATTCGATCTTCGCCAAAGCCGTCGATGCCAGGGCCTACGATCTCGAGGCGCTGGCGCGGCAGTTCGGCACCAGCTTCGAGCAGACAGCGCATCGCGTCACCACCCTGCAGAAGCCGGGCGCGGAACGGATCCCGTTCTTCCTGATCCGCGTCGATCCCGCCGGCAACGTGTCGAAGCTGCTCGACGGCGCCGGCTTCCCGTTCGCCCGCCATGGCGGCGCCTGCCCGCTGTGGTCGGTGCACGGCATCTTCAAGACGCCGCGCCAGATCGTGACGCAATGGCTGGAGCTGCCCGACGGCCGCCGCTTCTTCTCGATCGCCCGCACGGTGACCGCCGGCGGTGGCTCCTACGGCGCCGTCCGCGTCGAGCGGGCGATTGCGGTCGGCTGCGCCGCCGAGCATGCGGGGCAGCTGATCTATACCCGCGACGGCCACGGGCCTGATGCCGACGCGCCGACCCCGATCGGCGTCGCCTGCCGGGTCTGCCACCGGCCGAAATGCGCGGCACGCTCCGCGCCGCCGATCGGGCGCGAGATCCTGCCGGACGATTTCCGGACGTCGTCGGTTCCGTTCGGGTTTTCGGCGGATTGAGCAGGGGATGGTCGTGGAACCAGGAACTGGTCGGTATGCCTGGCCGCGGGCGATAATCCATCGAATCGGGCTGCAAATCGTCCCGGGACGCCTGGGCCCTTGACGGAACAGCCATAAACCGGACAAAGATTGCGCCAAAATGTCGCGGCGGAGGTTGGCCATGAGATACGTCGACGGCGTTGTGATGTTCCTCAGCCTGTGGCTGCTGGCATCGATGGTTCTGGACGCCGTGACGCCGCCCGAGCTGAACTTCTACATGATCGGCCCGATCATTGCGCCGGCCGCGATCATCACCGGCTTCCTGTACTGGCTCCGCATCCCCTCCCGCGACTTCGTGCTGGCGTCCGCAGCCATCTGGATGGTCTGCGAGATGACGATGGAGATGGTCACCCCCAAGCCGCTGTCGCCGCTGCTGGCGGTGGCCGCCGTCGCGCCGCTGCTGGTGGCCGGCATCCTCCTGCACGTCCAGCACTGGCGCCAATCGCGCGGCCGCTTGCCACCGCCCGCTTCGACGCCGACGACCAATCTGCCAGGCTCCTCCAACGCGATGTCGAGCCGGCGGCCGTTCTGAGCCGCGCGACGCCGCGGCAATGGCGGATAGCGTGCAGATTTTCCGTTGTTCTACGGGATCGAATGTTTACGAGGAAATCAGAAACCCCCTCTTAAGTTCCGCGGGTCCATCTGTAGCCGACACACCAGCCGCGCGGGGACCATGCTGAACGAACTTCTCGTGATCGAAGATGCCGACGTTCATCTGTCGATCCTGCGCAAGATCGCCGTGCAGGCAGGCTTTGCGACGACCGGCGTGAACTCGGTCGACGGCGCGATGAGCGTGCTTCGCCGGCGCAATTTCGAATGCATCACGCTCGACCTGAATCTCGGCGAGCGCTCCGGCACCGAGGTGTTGCAGCTGTTGGCGGACATCAAATCCCGCACCCCGGTGCTGATCATCAGCGGCTCCGACGATCAGACCCGCGACGTCACGGTCCGCGCCGGCAAGATCCTCGGCCTGAATGTCTATCCGCCGTTCTCCAAGCCGGTCGATCTCGCTTTGCTCCGACAGACGCTGCGCCAGATCGCCGCCGACACCGACCGGCAGCGCCTCGTCAAAGCCAGCATCCGCTAGCCCGAACGCACGCTCGTTTTCCCGCTTGATCCAGATCAAGGCGCCATACCTCTGCCGCTTGTTGGCTGCAGAGGGGCGAGCGGAAATGAGATGCGATGACGGCAGCGAATTCGGCCAGCGAAGCAGAAGCAGTGGTGAACGAGGCGACGCCCTATGAGCTCGTCGGCGGCGAAGCCGGCGTGCGCCGTCTGGCGGAGCGCTTTTACACCATCATGGACCAGGAGCCCGGCGCCAGTCGCATCCGCGCGATGCACGACGCCGATCTCGGTCCGATCAAGCAGTTGCTGTTCGAATTTCTCAGTGGATGGCTGGGCGGGCCAGCGCTTTATTTCGAGCGGGCCGAACATCGCTGCATCATGTCCGCGCACCGTCCGTATCCGATCGGCGACGCCGAGCGCGACGAGTGGATGACATGCATGCGCCGCGCGATGTTCGATTGCGACATCACCGGCGACATGTATGCGTTGCTGGATCAAGCGTTCCTGCGGATGGCGAACGCGTTCCGGAGCCGCAAGGCGAGCTGACAGGAACGCCCGTCAGCCCGACTTGGTGGCGGCCTCCCGCGCCAGACGCTCGGCCCTGAGCCGCTCGCGGTTGGCGTAAAAGGCCCGCTGGGCCGCCTCGTGATCGCGCATGGCCTGCTCGGCATCAGCCCTGCGGGTGGCGTCACGCGCCCGACGCTCTTCCGGCGTGAGGACGCGAGGCTGTCTGTCTGTGCTATCGTAAGGCATGGGCAGATAACGCCCAAGCGGCCGGGATGTTCCCAGCATACGATGGTTCAGTCCGACTTTCGTGGAAACAGCTGGTCGCGGATGTAGCGCGACGTCGGCGTCAGGCTGAGTCCGTAGGGCTTTTGCCACACCGCGCGGTCGATCTCCTTCTTGTCTCCGATCTCCAGGCGCCCTTTGGCATGCTTGGCGATGAAGATGGCGTCGCTCATCTTGCGACCCGAGCGCTTGTTCTTGGCGGTGACTTCCTTCCATAGCCGCAGCCGGCCGAGCTTGAGCTTGGGAAGCTCCTCCTTGATTTCGCGCTTCAGGCAGTCCTTCGCCGTCTCCTGCGCGCGTTTGCGGCCACCCGGAAACATCCAGCGCCCGTCGGCCCGGCGCCGGACCAGGAGAACCCTTCCGCCCTTGGCGGCAACCAGCTTGGACGCCTTGGTCATGGCCCCGGAGCTCTCACCTCTCGAACAGTGACGAACAATGAAGTGGAGTCTATCAAGATTCGCTCCAACTCCCGCTCCGGAGCTTTGCGGAGATTCGGCCAGAGCTCCGCAGCGGCCAACCAAGCTCACTGCAGCGCGACCGTCGGCAGCGCTCAGTAGCAGGAGCGCGGATCGACCGCCACATACTCTCCCGACGGATATCGATAGTAGCAATCGCCCTGCGATAGATAGTAGCCTGGTCGCGCCGCAGCCGTAGCGCCGGCGATCGCGCCGGTGGCACCACCAAGCACGGCGCCCGCCGCGGCACCGCCCGCCTTGCCGGTGAGGATACCGCCGAGCACCCCGCCGATGATCGCGCCCCCGAGCGCGCTGGCGCCCGGATCGACTTCGGCCGGAGGCGGCGCCGGCTCGTAGGCAACCGGCGGGGGCGCCTCGTAGGCCGCCGACGGCGCATAGACCACATCGTCAGCATAGTCCTCCGACACGTAGGTCGGCGGCCCTTCCATGGGCTCGGGATAATAGTACCAGACGCCGCCGACGTCCCACCACCAGCCCGGGCGGCCGTTGTGAACCTCGTGCCGCCATCGGCCACCCTCCCAGCCGACCCGGCCGCGATAAGACTGCCCACCATAGTCGCGCACCGCGACCCGGCCGTGCGCATAACGCGCATCCGGTCCCCGCCCGGCCATCGCCGGACCAGGGCCCGGGCCGTGGCCCGCTGCGAAGCCCTGACCGGCTCCCGGCGGACGTCCCTGAGGGCCAACGGCAGCCCGCGGCGGTGCGCCCGGCTGTGCTCCCTGCGGCTGGCCGGCCATGGGGCCGGCTTGCCGCGGGATCTGGACATGGGGCTGGCCGGCCGGTTGCCCACCCTGGGTCGGCGCTTGGCGAATGACACCCGGCGGGCGGGCCTGGGGCGAATGCCCGGCGCCAGGACCAGCCTGGTCCTGGGTTTGCGCCCAGGCTTGGGCGGGGATCACGACCGCGGTCAGGATCGCGATCGCGGGCAGCCACCGTGTGCTCTGGTTGGACAACGTCATTCTCCCCTACCCTTGATCGCCCGCCGTCTGCGCTGGTTGCCGCGCACGCGGGGTGTGATGCGGATTGATGATCCCGGATCGCCGGCTTCGGCGTGGATGGTCCGGACACACCATAGTTTGCGCGACAAACGGGTAAAATCCCGACGATTTTGCGGCCAAGTCAACCTGCTGCCGTCAACCTGCTGCCGTCAGGTTAACCGAGACGCCGGCTGATTCGCCGCTCCGATCATGCAAACTCGCCGGCGCGGCCTTGCCGATCCGGTACGGGCAGATCGGCGGTCACCGGTCGGGCACGATCACATTGCAGTTGGTTCGTCCCGACATCAGGCAGTCCTGCATCCGGCTTGCGGAGGTCAGGCTGCGGGCCAGCCACAAGCCGAAGGCCACGACGAGCGCCGCGAACACGAGTGCCGCCACGGCGCCACGTCTATCCGGCCCCTGCGTACTCATCGCCGGTGCGCCTAGGCGGCACGCAGGCCAGCGGCCTCACCGTGCGGTTGCTGCTGCTGGCGCGATGCCGGCAAGATCGATTCGATCCGGGTACAGCTCGTCACCCAGAACAGCTGCCCGCATTCCCATTCGGAACCCAGCACACCGGCCGAAACGGGCCTCGGGCGGGCGAGGACCGCCGTCATCACGCATGCGCTGACCACGAGAGCGACGAGCGCGAGGCCGAGCGCCATGCGCCCGCGGCGAACAGAGGTCATGCCGGTCAACTCCGTTGGATGTCGCACCCGGGCGGTGCGCTGGTGCCCGCGAGGCGTGAAGCGACTCACGGCCGGCCGACCTGCGTCAGCGACGGGGATGGTTACATAGCCTCCGGCGAGCGCCATGCAAGCGCCAGGCAGGACGGATGCGGAGGAGCGGCGATAAAGCATTTGTCATCGACGCATGCGATCCTATACACACGGGCTCGCGTCGGCCTCCGCTCGTGTTCACGATCTCGTGGAAGAATTGCCTGGCGGCGCGTGCAGCCCCTGACCGACCACACCCTGATCGAACACCCAAATAGCGAAGTGACGACGTCTCCATGAGAGGATTCAAGGAACCTGGATTTGCCGATCGGCAGAAGGCCGCGCAGCAGGCCCGCCAGAGCATCGTGCAGAAGTTCAAATCGCAGCCGGGACCGGACGATCCCGAAGTCGTGAAGCGACGGCAGGAGCGCGAGGCCGCCGCCGCCCGCCGCGAGCAGCAGCGATTGGAGCGCGAGGCCGCCAAGGCTGAGCAGCAGCGTCTCGAGGAAGAGGCCAAGGCCGCCGAGAGTGCCCGGCTTGCGCGCGAGGCGGAAGAAGAAGCCGCCCGCTTGGCCGAGATGGAAGCCGAGCAGAAGGCGAAGCGTGATGCGCGCTACGCCGCGCGCAAGGCCCGTGGAAAGAAGAAGTAAGCAGCGACGCCGCCGCCACCAGACCTGCGTGTCGTCGCGTCCGGCATCGCGCGACTCCTCAATTCATCGGCGATGGGACTGATACGGTCGTCCCATCGCACGATGCCGTGCGAGACGAGCTAGTTCTTCTTCATCATGCCGTCGTCCTTCTTCATCCCGTCCTTGGACATGGCATCGTCCTTCTTCATGGCGTCTTTCGCCATCGAGTCCTTCTTCATGCCGTCGTGGGACATCGCGCCCTTTTTCATCCCATCGTCCTTGCTCATCTTGTCTTCCGCGAAGGCCGCCGGCGCGACGGCCACGTTGAACGCGAGGGCGGCAGCGGAGATACTGAGGATGAGGCGGCTACGATTGGTCATGATGATCGCTCCTTCGTATGACGGGGTTCGACGGCGACGGACGCGCCGTTCTTGGATATCGACGTTCCGATGAAGGCGATTGTTACGAGCGCGGGCGAGAATTTTGTTCGATCAAATTTGACTCGAATGCGTCCCGTTCCGGAATCGAGGACACAATTTTGCCCGGCAAGATCATGTTAGTACAACCGCGCAAGGGATTCACAGGCCGGTACGTGCGCCGCAGCAATATGTCGCTTCCCATGCATTTGGCCTCGAACGAACTGTCTAGTTCGGCTAGAGGTAAGCTCGACAGATTGGCTGGTATAAGTCACGCCAACGAACCGGGTCGGGAACCCAACCAGAAGTTGTTCAGGGGAAATCTCATGCTCACACGCCGTCATGTCATCGCATCCGCGCTCGCTGCGCCGGCCATGCTGCGTTTTGGAACCGGTACGGCCCACGCAGCAACGACGCTGAAGATCTCTCACCAGTTTCCCGGCGGCACCATCGACAAGGGCGATTTCCGCGACCGGCTCTGCCGGGTGTTCTCCGAGGAGGTTGCGAAGCGCTCCGGCGGCGAGATCGCGACCGAGATCTATCCCAACTCCTCGCTCATCAAGACCGTCGCGCAGTTCTCGGCCATGCGGAAGGGCGCGCTCGACATCAGCCTCTATCCGATGCCTTACGCCGGCGGCGAAGTGCCTGAGACCAACATCGCGCTGATGCCGGGTCTGGTCACGACCTACGACCAGGGCATGCGCTGGAAGAATGAGCCGGTCGGCAAGACGCTGAGCGATTTTCTGGCCGACAAGGGCATCATCCTGCTGACCTGGGTCTGGCAGGCGGGCGGCGTTGCCAGCCGATCGCGGCCGCTGGTGACGCCGGAGGACGCCAAGGGCATGAAGGTGCGCGGCGGCTCGCGCGAGATGGACATGGTGCTGCAGACCGCCGGCGCCTCGGTGCTGTCGGTGCCATCGAACGAAATCTACACCGCGATGCAGACCGGCGCCTGCGATGCCGGCATCACCTCGTCGACCAGCCTGATCTCGTTCCGCCTGGAGGAAGTGTCGAAGGCCCTGACCTCCGGCGCCAAGGCGTCGTACTGGTTCATGCTCGAGCCGCTGATGATGTCCAAGGCCTCGTTCGACAAGTTGCCGAAGAACCAGCAGGACATCCTCCTCGCGGTCGGCGCGGAGATGGAGGCGTTCGGGCGCAAGGGCGCGCAGGACGACGACATCGAAGTTGCCAAGGTCTACGAAAAGGCGGGCGCGAAGGTTGTGGAGCTCGATGTCCAGACCGTCAATAAATGGCGCGACATTGCCCGTGACACGGCCTGGAAGGACTATGGCGGCAAGTCTGCGAACTGCGCCAAGCTCCTCAAGCTCGCTTCCGACGTCGCGGCCTGATTGATGCACGCGCCCGTTATCGATACCGAGGCCACGACAGCCATCGGCGCCAGCGGTCCGCTGGCGCCGCTCCAGCGTGTTGTCTCGCTGCTCAATCGCATCATCGTGGTTCTGGCCGCGTTCGCACTGGTCGCGGCCTGCCTCATCCTGAGCTACAGCGTGGCGGGCCGTGCACTGTTCAAGGCCGCCAACTACTGGCAGGACGAAGCCGCCGTGTTCTTGCTCGTCGGCGCCACCTTCATGACTGCGGCCTATGTGCAGGAGCATCGCGGCCACGTCAGCATCGAAGCCTTCGTTGGGCTGATGTCGCCGCTCGCCAACAAGATCAGGCTCTGGCTGGTCGACGTCGCGAGCTTTTTGTTTTGTGCCTTCTTCACTTGGAAATCCTGGACCCTGACACATGAGGCCTGGGTCGATGGTCAGGTCTCGAATTCGATGTGGTCGCCGCCGCTGGCGATTCCTTACGGCCTGATGGCCGCCGGGATGACCCTGCTGTGCCTGCAGATGCTGCTGCAGATCGTGGCTCCGCTGACCGGAGCGCGTCGATGAGCGTGTTCGGAATTGGGGTTGCCTACGGACTCTCGACCCTGTTTGCGATGTTCGCGGGCATGCCGATCGCGTTCGCGCTCGGCGCCGTGGCCGTCGTGTTCATGGCCATCTACATGCCTGCCGCGTCGCTCGATACGGTCACGCAGAACGTCTACGAGGAAATGGCGTCGATCACGCTGCTATCGATCCCGCTGTTCATCCTCAAGGGTGCGGCGATCGGCCGCTCCCGCGCAGGCCAGGACCTCTACTCGGCGCTGCATGCGTGGCTGCATCGCGTGCCCGGCGGATTGGGCGTCGCCAACGTGTTCGCCTGCGCGCTGTTCGCGGCGATGGCGGGATCATCCCCCGCGACCTGCTCGGCGATCGGCTCGGCCGGAATTCCCGAGATGCGCAAGCGCGGCTATTCCGGGGGCTTCGCCGCCGGTATCATCGCGGCCGGCGGCACGCTCGGCATTCTGCTGCCGCCCTCGATTACGATGATCCTGTTCGCGATCGCGGCGGAGAAATCGCTGGGACGGCTGTTCCTGGCCGGTATCGGCCCCGGGCTGCTGCTGGTGACCCTGTTCGGCGTCTATTCGGTGGTGCGCTTCCGGCAGGAATATGCGCGCGCGAAAGCCGTCTATGAGAAATCGGGCGCGTGGTCGGACATCCTGACCAAGGACGATTTTACGATGGCGCAGCGCTTCTCCGTGCTGCCACGCGTGATTCCGTTCGTGCTGCTGCTGACCGGCGTCATGGTCGCGCTCTATGGCGGCCTCGCCACGCCATCGGAAACAGCCGGTCTCGGTGGCATCCTCGCGCTCGTGCTGATCGCGATCATCTACCGCGTCTGGAGCCCGGCCGATCTCGCGCCCATCATGAAGGCGACGCTGCGCGAATCGACCATGCTGATGCTGATCATCGGCATGTCGCTGCTGTACTCCTACGTGATGAGCTACCTGCACATCTCGCAGTCGGTTGCGGAGTCCATCGTGGCGATGCACCTGCCGCGCTGGGAACTGTTGTTCGCGATCCTGCTGATGGTGGTCGTGCTCGGCTTCTTCCTGCCGCCGGTATCGATCATCCTGATGACTGCCCCGATCATCCTCCCGCCTCTGCGGGCAGCAAACTTCGACATCATCTGGTTCGGCGTGGTGATGACGATCGTGATGGAGATGGGCCTGATTCACCCGCCGGTGGGTCTGAACATCTTCGTCATCAGGAACGTCGCGCCGGACATCCCGCTGCGCGAGGTGATCTGGGGCACGCTGCCGTTCGTCCTGCTGATGATGGCCGCCGTGCTGCTGCTCTGCTTCGTGCCGCAGATCTCGACGGCGCTGCCGGATCTCGTGATGGGGCCGGATCTCAGCCGCTGACACGCGGCGAATGGCGAATAGGGAGTGGCGAATAGGGAATACGGCGAGTCTGCCTTTCCCTACTCGCTATTCGCCCCTTCAGCCATTTGCTGCTCGCATGTTCTTCGCGTTCAGCGCCGCTGCAACACGGCTGACGGGTGGCCGACCGAGCAGCCGGCTCATGTCGTTGGTGGCGGCCAGCAGTTTCGTCATGTCGACGCCGGTGCGGATGCCCATGCCTTCGAGCATGTAGACGACGTCCTCGGTCGCGACGTTGCCAGTCGCGCCCGGCGCGAACGGGCAGCCGCCGAGGCCGCCGGCCGCGGCATCGATGACGCGGACGCCCTCCTCCATGCCCGCATAGAGATTGGCCAGCGCCTGGCCGTAGGTGTCGTGGAAATGCATCGCCAGATGCGTCACCGGCACGTCGTCGCAGACGGCGCGCAGCATCTGCTTTGCCTTGAGCGGCGTCCCGACACCGATCGTGTCACCCAGCGAGACCTCGTAGCAGCCCAGATCCCACAGCGCCTTGGCCACGCCGGCTACTGCCTGCGGCTTGATCTCGCCCTCATACGGGCAGCCCAGCGCGCAGGAGACGTAGCCGCGCACCCTGATGCCGTCGGTCCTGGCGTGGGCGATCACCGGCTTGAAGCGCTCCAGCGACTCCGCGATCGAACAGTTGATGTTGGCGCGGGAGAAGCTCTCGGAGGCCGCAGTGAACACGGAAATCACCTTGGCGCCGGCAGCGCGCGCGGCCTCATAGCCCTTCACGTTGGGCACCAGCACATGGAATTCGCCGGGCAGCGCAGCCACACTGCGCATGACCTCGTCCGAGCCCACCATCTGCGGGATCGCCTTGGGCGAGACGAAGGCGCCGACCTCGACCGTGGTCAGGCCCGCCGCGACCAGCGCGCGGATGAAGGCGATGCGATCGGCGACGCTGATCGACATCTTCTCGTTCTGCAGGCCGTCCCGCGGGCCCATTTCGATGATGCGCACGCTCTCGCTCATGCCGACCTCTTCGGTTCGAGGATCAGGCGGACGGTTCGAGGTCCGCCAGTTCGACGCCTTCCTGCACGATGTCGCCGACCTTGCACTTGATCGCCTTGAGCCGGCCTGCGAACGGCGCTCGCAGGGTCTGCTCCATCTTCATGACTTCGAGCGTCAGGATCGCCGCACCCTTCTCCAGGACGGCGCCTTCCTGCGCAAGCAGCGCCACGACGGTCCCCGGCAACGGCGCCACGATCTTGTCCTCGCCGGCCTGCTCCTCGTCGTCACCGCCGAACGGATCGATCCAATGCAGATCGAAACGGCCGTTGCGGGTCCGCAGGTACAGCTCATGGCCCTCGATGACGGCCACCACATGGGATTTGACGCCGTCGCACACAAGGTCGAAGCCGCCGTCATCAGTCGGAAGTGCCGAGAACGAGGTCTCACGGCCCTCGATCGACAGGCGCTGCACGCTGGGACCATAGGCCAGCGTGGCGGTCCGCGGTTCATTCGCCGCGCTTTGGCGGAACGAGAACACGCGCTGCCGCAGTCCCACCGGCATCCAACCGGATGCGCGCCACGGCGAGCCTTGCTCCTTGGCCGCGGTCTGCTCGCCGATGAGAATGGCCGCGACGGCGGCACTGAGCTCGAGGTCGCCGGCCACCGCCCCCGACTGGGTCAGATGTGTCAGATGGCGCTCGATGAAACCGGTGTCGATCGCGTTGGCCACGACGTCGGGATGCGTTAGCAGCGACGACAGGAACGGGATGTTGCTGACGATGCCTCGGACGTCGGTGTCCTCAAGGCCGCGGTTGAGCCGCTCGATCGCAACCTCGCGGGTCGGCGCCCAGGCGATCATCTTGGCGAGCATCGCATCGTAATAGGGCGAGACCACATCGCTCTCGCGATAGCCGGCATCGATGCGCAGGCCGCCGGTTTCAGCGGGAAGCCGCCAGGTCTTGATCGTGCCGACTGAGGGCATGAAATTCTTGGCGGGATTCTCCGCGTACACGCGTGCCTCGATGGCATGGCCATGCAAGCGGATCTGGTCCTGCGTCAGCGGCAGCGCTTCGCCGAAGGCGACGCGCAACTGCCATTCGACGAGATCGACGCCGGTGATCAACTCGGTGACGGGATGCTCGACCTGCAGGCGCGTGTTCATCTCTATGAAGAACACGTCGCGGCCGTCGGAGACGAACTCGATGGTGCCCGCCCCGACATAGTTGACCGCGCCGGCCGCGCGACGCGCCGCGGCGCAGACCGTCTCCCGCTGCTCCGGCGTCAGCGTCGGCGACGGCGCCTCCTCGATCACCTTCTGGTGCCGACGCTGCAAGGTGCATTCGCGCTCGAACAGCGACACCAGATTGCCGTGGCTGTCGCCGATGATCTGCACCTCGATGTGGCGCGGGTTCTGGACGAATTTCTCGATCAGCACACGATCGTCGCCGAACGCCGCCTTGGCTTCGCGCTTGGCGCTGGTGACGGCATCAGCGAGATCGCCGGCTGCATTGACCACGCGCATGCCGCGGCCGCCGCCACCGGCGGAGGCCTTGATCAGAACGGGAAAGCCGATCCGCGCGGCTTCATTGGCGAGCGTCGCCTCGTCCTGCGCCTCGCCGTGATAGCCGGGCACCAGCGGCACGCCGGCCTGCTCCATCAGGAATTTGGAGCCGGACTTGGAACCCATCGCGGTGATCATCGCGGCCGTCGGCCCGACGAACACCAGGCCCGCGTCGAGACAGGTCTGCGCGAATTCGGCGCTCTCGGACAGGAAGCCATAGCCGGGATGAACCGCCTCGGCGCCTGTCTGCCTCGCAGCCTCGATCAAGCGCTCGATGTTGAGATAGGAATCGCGGGCGCGTGCGGGGCCGAGCAGCACCGCCTCGTCGGCGAGCGCGACATGCAGCGCGTTTCGATCCGCCTCGGAGTAGACCGCGACGGTCTTCAATCCCATCGCGCGTGCCGTGCGGATGACGCGCACGGCGATCTCGCCGCGGTTGGCGATCAGGAGCTTGCGAAAACGACGATACAATCCGGGACGAGCCATGATCACATCCTGAACAGGCCGAATTTGGTCGGCTCGACCGGGGCATTGGCGGCGGCAGACAATCCGAGCCCGAGCACAAGGCGGGTATCGGCGGGATCGATCACGCCGTCGTCCCACAGCCGCGCCGTCGCGTAGTAGGGATTGCCCTGGGCCTCGTATTGCGCACGGATGGGGCTGCGGAATTTCTCTTCCTCTTCCGCAGGCCAGCTCTCGCCCTTGGCCTCGATGCCGTCGCGGCGGACCTGGCTCAGCACCATCGCGGCCTGCTCGCCGCCCATCACCGAGATGCGCGCGTTCGGCCACATCCAGAGGAAACGCGGCGCATAGGCGCGGCCGCACATGCCGTAATTGCCGGCGCCGTAGGAGCCGCCGATCACCACGGTGAACTTGGGAACCGACGCGGTCGCGACCGCAGTCACCAGCTTGGCGCCGTCGCGGGCGATGCCGCCGGCCTCGTATTTCTTGCCGACCATGAAGCCGGTGATGTTCTGCAGGAACACCAGCGGAATGTTGCGCTGGCAGCACAGTTCGATGAAATGCGCACCCTTCAGCGAGCTCTCGCTGAACAGGATGCCGTTGTTGGCGATGATGCCGACCGGATGGCCCCAGATGTGGGCGAAGCCGCACACCAGCGTCTGGCCGTAGAGCTTCTTGAACTCGTCGAACTCCGAGCCGTCGACCACCCGCGCGATGATGTCGCGCACGTCGAACGGCTTGCGGCCGTCGACCGGCACGACGCCGTAGATCTCTTCCGCCGCATAGCGCGGCTCGCGCACCTCGCGCATATTCAGCGCGCTGCGCGCGCCCGGCGGCTTCAGCGTGCCGACGATGCGACGCGCGATGCCGATCGCATGGGCGTCGTTCTGTGCGTAGTGATCGGTGACGCCCGACTGGCGTGAATGCACGTCGGCACCGCCCAGTTCCTCGGCCGTGACGACCTCGCCGGTCGCCGCCTTCACCAGCGGCGGGCCGCCAAGAAAAATCGTGCCCTGATTGCGCACGATGATGCTCTCGTCCGACATCGCCGGCACATAGGCGCCGCCGGCGGTGCACGAGCCCATCACGATCGCGATCTGCGGGATGCCTTGCGCCGACATCTGCGCCTGATTGTAGAAGATGCGGCCGAAATGCCGCTCGTCCGGGAAGATCTCGTCCTGCAGCGGCAGGAACGCGCCCCCGGAATCGACCATGTAGACGCAGGGAAGGTTGTTCTGCCGCGCAATGTCCTGGGCGCGCAGGTGCTTCTTCACCGTCATCGGGTAGTAGGTGCCGCCCTTGATGGTGGCGTCGTTGGCGACGACGACGCATTCGCGGCCGGCAATGCGGCCGATGCCGGTGACGATGCTCGCCGAATGGACGTCGCCGCCATAGAGCCCGTGCGCGGCTAATGGCGACAGCTCCAGGAACGCCGTTCCAGGGTCGAGCAGCAGGTCCACACGCTGACGCGCCAGCATCTTGCCGCGCGACAGGTGCCGCTTGCGCGAGGCCTCGCCGCCGCCCTCGGCGACCTGCCCCAGCTTCGTCCTGAGGTCGGCGACCAGCGCGCGCATGGCGTCGGCATTACGGGCGAAATCGGAGGACGATGGATCGATCGTGGAGTGAAGCGTCATGACCGGCGTCTTCGTTGCGAGGCTGGAGGGGGAAGCCGTGGGAGCACGCGTCAGAGCGGTCGCGGCCGTTCAGGCCGCTGAGAGCCCGGGTGTACCATCTTTGCCCGCATGCTGTCCTCCCTGCCCGTCGGCGGCCCGGTCTGCGGCCGTCCGTCCTTCTCGAATTAAACAATCATACGTTTTTAAATTCTATTCTCAAGCGGATTGTTGTAGGGTCCGGGGTGAGCAGCATTTGCTTGAGACCACGGAATTTTCAGACTTCACTACGGGGCCCCTCCCGAGGTGGATCCGCCGCGATCGGCACCGGGACGGTCCAGCGAGGACGAGATGGCGCGCACGATCGGGTCACATGGTCCGACGACGATGGAGGCGATCCGCAAGGCCGGCCTGCGGCTGATCTTCCAGCACGGCTATGAGGCCATGAGCCTCCGCCAGCTCGCCGCCGAGGTCGGCATCCAGCCAGGCTCGCTCTACAATCACATCAGCACCAAGCAGGAGCTGCTGGCGGAGCTGATCCAGGACCACATCAACAACCTCCTGCGCGAGCTCGACCAAGCGCTGCGCGGCACCCATGGCCCCGTCGAACGCCTGCGGGCGTTCGTCGCCTTCCACGTCAGCTATCACATGACCCGGAAGCGCGAGGTCTTTATCGCCAATTCGGAGCTGCGCAGCCTCGATCCCCGTAACTATGAGGCGGTTGTGGGCTTGCGCGGCGCCTATGAGCGCCGGCTGGCCGACATCCTCGGCGACGGTGTGGCGCAAGGCGTGTTCGACGTCGACGACATCCAGGTCGCGACCTTTGCCATCATCGCGCTCCTGACCGGGCTGTGCAGCTGGTACCGTCCTGGCGGCCGGCTCACCAGGGAGGCGATCATCGCGGCCCACGAGAAGCTCGTGCTCTCGGGCGTCATGCCGCGCACCGCTGGGCCTGATCAGGCTGGCGGTGGCCGGCCTGATCACCCGACCGGCTGAACGGGCCGCGCCGATGGCTGGCAGCCCGGAGCTCGACGCGATCGATCGCAGGATCCTGGCGGAGCTCCAGGCCGATGGCCGGATCCGCATGAACGAGCTCGCCGACCGGGTGGGGATCTCGCATCCGAACTGCCTGCGCCGGGTGCGGACGCTGCGCAGCAGCGGCGTGATCAAGTCCATCCGCGCCAGCGTCGATGAACGGTCGCTGGGCTATGAGGTGGTCGCGTTCGTGTCGATTCAGCTCGACAGCCAGCACCAGACGGCGCTGGCCTCGTTCGAGGCCGCGATCGTGACGTTGCCCTGGGTCCAGCAATGCTGGCGGCTGTCGGGAGATGCGGATTTTCTGCTGAAATGCGTGTCGACCGGGGTCGAAGGCATGAGCCGCCAGCTCCGCCAGTTCGCCGCCCTGCCCGGCGTCCGGGCCATCAGGAGCTTCCCGGTGCTCGGCCTGTCCAAGGACGCGCCGCTGCCCATCCCCGGCGGGCCGCCTCAAACAGGGTGAACGGACGACGGCCGGGCCGGCCCCTCAATGCGTCCAGGGCTCGCCGCGGCGGAACGAGAAATTGTCGGCATAGGCGATCTGCCGCTTCACCGGCTCCTTCGGCTCGATCACCTGATAGGGAATGCCCTTGCGCTCGCAATAGGCGATCGCCTCGTCCTTGGTGTCGAAGCGCAAGGTGACCTGCTGCTTCATGTCCGAGGAGGACGTCCAGCCCATCAGCGGCTCGACCGAACGCGGCTGCTCCGGCTCATAATCCAACTGCCAGTCCCGGGTCTTGGCCTTGCCCGATTGCATCGCGTTCTTGGCGGGCTTGAAAATGCGTGCGGTCATGGCTGGAAGAGCCCCTGGAAGCTGCGTCGTCATGCGTTTGGCGGAAACGGCCGGGATGGGGTACAGGCAAGCGTCGGCACGGAACGGTGATTCCCATCCTGGACATGACCGTCTATCGTGCCCCGTATAGTCATTCTGCCGTCCCGTGACAATCTCGGTCGACTGCCACGGCGCCTCTGCTCCCCGAACGCTTTCCATTCAAAACAGTGCGTTGAAGCGGCCATGAAAATCAATGCCACGCTGCCCGAGCGAGGGCGCGACCTTCGGCTCGACCTGTTTCGCGGAATCGCCAACTGGGCGATCTTTCTCGATCACATCCCGGACAACGTGGTGAACTGGATCACCACGCGGAATTACGGCTTCAGCGACGCCGCCGACCTGTTCGTGTTCATCTCCGGCTATACCGCCTCGTTCGTCTATGCGCGCATGATGATCGACCGCGGCTTCATCGTCGGCGCCACCCGGCTGTTCAAGCGGGTGTGGCAGCTCTACGTCGCCCACATCGTGCTGTTCGTGATTTATATCGTGGCCATCAGCTATCTGGCGACGCGGTTCGGCGTCTCCGAGATCATCGACGAGTTCAACGTCGCAGGCCTGGTCGACCACGCCAGCGATACGCTGGCCCAAGGACTGATCCTGAAGTTCAAGCCGGTCAATCTCGACGTGCTGCCGCTCTACATCGTGCTGATGGGCTTCTTCCCGCCGGTGCTGTGGATGATGCTGCGCCAGCCCGACCTGACCATGATCGCCTCGATCGTGCTTTGGCTCGTGGCGCGACAGATGGGCTGGAATTTCGCGGCCTATCCGGCGGGCACCTGGTACTTCAATCCGTATTGCTGGCAGGTGCTGTTCGTGTTCGGCTCGTGGTGCGCGCTCGGCGGCGCCCGCCGCTCGATGGGCATCATCATGGCGCCGGCCACGCTGTATTTCTGCATCGCCTATATGGTGCTCGCCCTGGTCATGACGATGGCCGGCCGCTTCCCCGAGCTCGGATCGATGTTTCCGAACTGGCTCTATTCGGCCTTCAATCCCAACGACAAGACCAATCTCGCGCCGTACCGCTTCCTGCATTTCGTGGTGATCGTCATTTTGGTCATCCGGTTCGTGCCGAAGGAATGGCCGGGCCTGGAGTGGAAGGCGTTCGATCCCCTCATCGTCTGCGGCCAACAGTCGCTGGCGGTGTTCTGCGTCGGCGTGTTCCTGTCCTTCATCGGCCACTTCACCCTGATGCTGAGCTCAGGTTCGCTGCTGGCGCAGATCCTCGTCAGCGCGGCGGGCATCGCGATCATGACCACCGTGGCCTACTACATCTCCTGGTCGAAGCGGCAGGACAAGCCGCTGCCGAAGCCGCCTGCGCCGAAGTAAACCCCGCGCATCATGGGCGCGGGGGGTGGTCCCCGCGTCCGTTGACCTGCATCAAGCCGGCCACGATCGGGCTCGCTAAGGTTTGCTTCACAACGGGTGCCGCCTTCGGCGGCGCGCGTTCCATGGCGAACGCGCAAGGCCGCCACGCGGCGATTTGCTGACAAGGACCAGAATATGCCCACCCATTTCCATGCCGTCGTGTGGCTCGATCACAGCGAGGCCAAGGTGTTCCATATCGGACTGACCGGTGCCGACGAGTTGACGCTGCATCCACACCTGCAGACCAAGCACCTGCACCACAAGGCCAACGAGATCGGCAGCGGCCACGCGGCGCCCGACAAGAATTTCCTCGAGGAGGTCGCGCACGCGCTCGATGACGCCGGCGAGATCCTGATCATCGGCCCGGCCGGCGCCAAGACCGAGCTTGCCAAGTACCTGCACGAGAAGCATCCTGCGGTCGGAAAGCGCATCGTCGGCGTCGAAGCTGCCGATCACCCGACCGATCGCCAGATCGTCGCCTATGCCAAACAGCACTTCAAGATGGCTCCGCCCCGCGTGGCGACGGGTACTGCCGGCTAAGTATAGCCTTTCTCCCGTCGCAGGGTCCGTTCGATCATGGACATGCTGACGCCGGACCGATCCAACGCCATTGCTGCCCCGCCGGCCGTCGATCGCGGCCGGCGTCGTTTTCCGTGGCGCGGCCTGCTCTCGATCATCCTGCTGTTCGGCGCGCTGGCCGGGCTTGCCACATGGTGGGTGCGTGGACCGCTGATCGCGACCGCCCGCATCACCCGCGGCACGGCGGCCGAGATCGTGTATGCGACCGGCGCGGTGGAGCCTGAGACGTGGTCGCGGAGCACGCCCCTGGTCCGCGGCCGCATCGTCGAGCGCTGCCGCTGCGAGGGCAAGCTGGTCAAGGCCGGCGACGTGCTGGCGCGGCTCGACGACAAGGAGGCGCTGGCCACCTTGAACGATCTGCGCGCACAGGAGGAATTCCAGCGCCACGAGTTCGAGCGGCAGTCGCAGTTGCTGGCCCGCGGCGCGGCCACATCGCAAGCGTACCAGCGCTCCGAAAGCGATCTCGCCCGCATCCGCGCCCAGATCGCGGCCCAGACCCAGCGCCTCGACTACTTCAAGCTGGTGGCGCCGATGGACGGCGTCGTCCTCAAGGAGGACGGCGAGGTCGGCGACATGGTCGATCCCGGCACCATCCTCTACCGCGTCGGCCTGGAGAAGCCGCTCTGGGTCGTCGCCGACGTCAACGAGGAGGACATCCCCCGTGTCCAGGTCGGGCAGAAGGCGCTGCTACGCGCCGATGCGTTCGGCAACCAGGCCCTGCCCGGGACGGTGAAGCAGATCACGCCGGCGGGTGATCCCGTGGCCAAGACGTTCCGAGTGCGGATCGGCTTGCCCGACAACACGCCGCTGCGCGTCGGCATGAGCGTCGAGGCCAACATCGTCAGCCGCGAGACGGGCGACACGCTGCTCGCGCCGGCCAATGCCGTCGTCAACAACAGCCTCATGGTGATCGATGGCGGCCGTGTGCACCGGCGCGCGGTGCGGATCGGCATCCGCGGCTCCGCGGCGGTCGAGATCCTCGACGGCGCCCGCGAGGGCGAGCTGGTCGCGGCGCCGGCGACGGCCGACATCAAGGACGGCGAGCGGATTCGCGTGATCGAGCCCGAGACGTCCGTGCCATGAGCCTCGTCCTGACCATCGCCTGGACCCATGTGCGCCATCGCGCCCGCCAGACGCTGGTCGCGATCGCCGGCGTGATGACCGGCGTGGCGTTTTCGGTGATGATGGCGGCAATGATGGAGGGCTCCCAGGACGACTTCATCCGCACGCTGGTCGACGCGCTGCCGCACATTTCGATCACCGACGAGCTGCGCCAGCCGACCCGCCAGCCGGCCGACCAGGTCTATGCGGCGGCCGAATATCATCGATTGACCCCGAATGTCCGCCGCCCCGGCATCAAGAACCCGATGGCCACCATCGCCTCGCTGCAGGGCTGGGTGCCGGGCGCGCTGACGGCGTCGGTGCAGTCCAAGGCCGTGCTGCGCTTCGCCGGCCGCAACCTGACGGTCGCAATCATCGGCATCGATCCGCGCACTGAAGGCCAAGTCTCGACGCTGGCGAGCCACATGCGGCAGGGCAATCTCAATTCGCTGTACCGGTCCTCGCACGCGATCCTGCTCGGCGACCGGCTCGCGGCCAAGATCGGCGCGCGGGTGAACTCCAACATCACGCTCGCCTCGGCCCAGGGCATCAGCATGAACGCGACCGTCGTCGGCATCTTCCATTCCGGCTTCCGCGGCACCGACGAGACCACCGGCTACGTGCTGCTGCGCACCGCGCAGATCCTGGAGCGCCAGACTGGGATCATCAACGAGATCCGCGTCCGCACCAACGATCCGATGCAGGCGCGCCTGATCAGCGAGCGCATCGGCGAGCAGACCGGCTACAAGGCGGTCTCCTGGCAGGAGGCGCAGGAGGACCTGCTGGCGGCGATCACGCTGCGCAACGTGCTGATGTACACCATCGTCGGCGCCATCCTGCTGGTCGCGAGCTTCGGCACCTACAACATCATCTCGACCATCACCCACGAGAAGACCCGCGACATCGCCATCCTCAAGTCGCTCGGCTTCCGCGACCGCACGGTCCGCACCATCTTCATCGTCGAGGCGCTGTTCATCGGCCTGACCGGTGCCGCCCTAGGCTGGGCGCTCGGCTACCTGCTTACCCGCGGGCTGGCCTCGCTCGAGTTCAAGACGCCGTTCTCCGACTACAATCATCTGCCCGTGCTGTATTCGCTGAAGCACTATCTGCTGGCCGGCGCGGTCGCGCTGATCTCCAGCGCGGTCGCCGGCTACTTTCCGGCCCGCGCCGCGGCGCGGTTGCATCCGGTCGACATCATCCGGGGGGCGACGTGAGCCCGCCCCTGATCGAGGCGCGGCAAGTGACGAAGGTGCTGCCTGGCGAGGTGCCGGTGACGCTGGTCGCCAACATCGATCTCGTAATCCATCCGCGCGAGCTCATCGCCATCACCGGACCGTCGGGCTCGGGCAAATCCTCCCTGCTCTACCTGCTTGGCCTGCTCGACCTGCCGAGCCAGGGCGACGTGCTGATCGACGGCCGCTCGACGACCGGCATGAGCGAGGATGAGCGCGCCGAGGTGCGACTGTCGCGGCTCGGCTTCGTCTTCCAGTTTCATTTCCTGCTGCCGGAATTCTCGATCACCGAGAACGTCGCGCTGCCGATGCGCGCGCTGGCACGGCTGTCGCCCCGCGCCATCACCCAGCGCGCCGAGGAGCTGCTGGAGTCGCTTGGGCTGGCCGAGCATCTGCGCAAGACGCCGGACAAATTGTCGGGCGGCCAGCGCCAGCGCGTGGCGGTGGCGCGCGCGCTCGCCAACGATCCGCCGGTGATCCTCGCCGACGAGCCGACCGGCAGCCTCGACACCGCCGCGACCGCGCAGGTGTTCGGCATCCTGCGCGATCTGGTCACGCTGCGCGGCAAGACCGTCGTCGCGGTTACGCACGATCTCAACCTCGCCGCTCAGATGCAACGGCGCGTGCACATCATCGACGGCCGGCTGGCGCAGGGCGAGCTGGCGCGCTGATCCGCCCCCGGCGACCTCGGCACGGCCGACGCGCGAACTGCCTCCTGCGCCTGATTTGATTTAGCGCAAAGACGCGAGATTTCGATTCAGAGGATGCTGACGACCAGCGGATGTTCCTTCCCCGGATTCACCCGCACACTTCGGATGCTCCCGGGTTTTGCCGCTGCGGGAGCATCCGAATTTTTTTGGCCCAGCCGCGCTCGCGGTCGCTCGTGCCGATTGACGGCTGGCGGCCTGGCCGAAATCCTTCTCGCTATCGTGAGCGTCGAGCCGGAGTTCGCACCAGCAATTGGCCTCACCTGGGAAGCCGCGCCGCTGCGGAGATGGTCGGGGCAGCTGGATTCGAACCAACGACCTGCAGTACCCAAAACTGCCGCGCTACCAGGCTGC